>JAOAPV010000034.1 GCA_025463055.1 Candidatus Acidiferrum typicum | reverse complement strand
TCCTACCGCCGAGCAAGACCGTCCCGCTAACTAGCTTTAGAATGAACACTTGCAAAAGTGTATGAAAACAAGCCACTTTAAGTCCCTCTAGAATGAACACTTACGCAAAAACCCAGGGGGGAGGGGGTGAAACAAACAGGAACCTAACAGCGTTATATAAAAGCAGGGCCCGAGGTGTCGGTGCCAAATCTGCACCGTCAGGAGATGAGATGATGAAATTCCGCACTATCGCTTCCGCAGTGGTTCTGATGCTGGTATCCACAGTGGCTTTCGCGCAGGCTGGCGGTCAGACTTCCAATCAGACCCCCGATAAGAAGGGGGAGCAGGCCGCACAACCCAATCCGTTCAGCACGTTCAATAAGTTCGCTTACGCAAGGGTTAAGACTATCCTTGTCAGTTCCGCCGAAAAAATGCCCGAAGAGAATTACAACTTCAAGCCGACTGACGCCGTCCGCAGCTACGGCCAGGTTGTCGGACATGTGGCGGATGCACAATACATGTTTTGTTCCGTCGCGCTTGGCGAGAAAAACCCCGGCCTGAAAATCGAGCAGACAAAAACCACCAAAGCCGATCTCGTTGCCGCCCTCAAAGACGCAGTGGCGTACTGCGACAAAGCCTATGACACCATGACCGATGCATCCGGCAGCCAAATGGTGAAGCTGTTTGACATGGACCTGCCCAAACTCGGCGTGCTGAACATCAACAACATGCATGACATGGAGCACTATGGGAACTTGGTCACCTACATGCGGCTCAAGAACATTGTCCCCCCAACGAGCGAACAACCACCTGCCGCACCGCAGAAGAAATAAACAATTTCGCTAGAAGCGATGCTGTTGGTCACGCTCTAAGCATCCTCTTTGGTCCCATAAACTCGGGTCAAAGGCTCTTTGAGGTTGTAAGGACCACTTGTCCGGTAACCCGACTTACCAGGATTTGACTCTGAACGGCGAAACGCTGCCCTATTGCAGCCAACTCAATTGCTTAGTAGACGTCGAGGTCCCGCGCAACGACCACTTCGCCGCTGTATGCGGAGAGCACCTCTTTCAAAAGCTCTTCTGGCGATGACGCCTGAGGACGAAGGGCTGGCCGCAGAACAATCGAAGCATGGTAGATGACCAGTAAGCGAGGTTTGGCCTTACTGGCGAGTTCAGCGAGTTGTGTTGTGTTGGTGTGATACTTCGCGGAATAGGATTGAAAGTCGGGCCGCTTCGCAAGGAATCCCAATGTTGTCGCCTCGTGAATAAGAACGTCGCAACCGTGGCAGGCGTCGATGGTGGACTGGGAATAGGTGGTATCGCCGGAGATCACGACGCTGCGGTCTGCGGTGTCGAAGCGATAGCCGTAGTTTTCGGGGAAAACATGCTTGGTGAGGAAGGCGGTGACGGTGACATTCGCGTCTTTGTAGATCACTCCCGGACTGATCTCGTGAACCTTTACTTTGTACGTATAGCGGTAATTGGGAGATTGCCAGGTTTCCGTGGAGACGCGCTCCTCGATGTCAGCTTGCCATGCTTCCAGGACGTGGTCGGTCATGGCCTTGATTCCCTTCGGGCCGTAGACCTCGAGAGGCACCTTTCGACCCATCACCCAGGGCGTAAAAATGAGATCGGGATAGCCGACGGTATGATCCGAGTGCAGATGGGTGGCAAACGCTATGGTGAGGTTCGTTGGCTCGAGGGCGGTTATTCCCTTATCAAAGGCGGCTGCCTTGGCGCGCCGCACGACGCCCGGACCGAAGTCAACCAGGTAGGCGCTCCCATTGACAACTATCGCTGTGGCTGGGCCTGAGCGGTCCGGGTCTGGAAAGGGGTTCCCGGTTCCAAGCAGGACAACCTGTGTCTTGCTTGGCGGATTTGGGGATTTCTCTTGCTGCTGAGCGCCCATCGGCTCGATGAGAATTGCAGAAAAGACGAGGGCTGTTCGCAAAAACCTAAGTAGACCATCGCTATGGCGCATAGGCCCCCTTACTGCGTCATTCCCTAACGTCTGTGAGTCGCAACCAAATCCATCTGGGAAGACACGTGATACTACACTGCAGGACTAGGCCTCGCACACTGGAAAGAGAATGCCTGATTAACGCGTAAATCGGACAAAGGGTTCTAAAATCTCAGGTAATGCGAGCAATCAGGCAGAACCGATGGCACTACTGCCTTGTTGGGTTTTTGCCAGTGGAGATAAGATGGCGCAGGAGAGTCAGGAGCAATCATGGCCCATCAAGCACCGCTGAAATATGTCTTCTACATTGCCGCTACCCCGGAAAAGGTGTGGGAAGGCTTTGTGTCGCGGGAATCAAACCGCGTCATCTTCTCGGGCGCTGAGCTTCAGGCGGACTTTAAGCCTGGTGGCTTGCTCGCATGGGTGGGCGCGGGACCCGATGGCAAGCCCATGACCTACGTCCGAGGGAAGGTCCTGCGGTTTGAGCCGCCAAAAGTCTTTCAGTACACCTTCGCAATGGGCCAACATGATAAGGCGTCACGCGCAACTATCAAACTGGTGCCCGAGACCGAAGCCACCAAAGTAACGGTGACGCATGACGAGTGGGCCGACGATGACCCCACTTACGCTTCCTGCGCCGATGGATGGCCACGTATTCTTTCCCGCCTGAAGACGCTGCTTGAGACCGGGAAGACATTCAAGCCGCATTGATACAAGGTTGGAATGGTCTGAAATTTTTCGCCCGGCAGTATGCCCCAAATTAGCGCCTGATTAACGCGCTTCCCGGACAAGTGCCGATCCCAGCGAATCCAAATGTCCGGAAACCGGCTTATCAGGAGTTGCCAAGGATTCCTTCCGGATCGCCGGCCAGTGTCCGCAACGAAACAGACACGAATCTTCGCCGAGTCTAGCATCCTGTTGAGGCACTCACGTGCAACCTCAACCGCAGAAAAAAGTGGCCCGAGCATATAGGATCGAGGGGTCCATAGTTCTGTATCGATCAGCAGCGAGAAGTCAATTCAAAGAGGAAAGATCGCTCCTCCGTGCGCAGCCGTGGTGGAGTATGGTCTTCGGGGTCCCGCTCTTTCTAGGGACACTGCTTCGTCTTGTTTTTGTCTGTCGCCATCGGCATAAGGGTCCTCCGATAACACCGCGCCAGTTACCCCCATCCAACCTACCCGGATGCCGATCTGCCTATGGCCGAGGAACCTACATAACTTGTTTAGATTGCGGTCAAAAATTCGCTTACAACTACAAGACCAGGCGAATGGTAGATTTCTGGGGCGTCCATGACGCCGAAGCACTGGCAGGAGTTCGTCGGAGAGTTGATGGATTCTTTTCGCCTATTCGAGGTCTCGCTGCAAGCGTCGGCAGGCTGAATATGGGGATTCCGATAAGGGAGTTTGTCGGGTCGGTGCGTCGTCTGGGAATTTTGACGAAAGGCCAATGGACTAAATCTCGACGTTTGATTGCCAGTAACTGCAGAACGGCAGCGTCGAATATGATCTCCTCGCATCCTCAGGTTATTCAAGCACGCCGGTTTAGCCGGAAGTTGTCACGTAGCGCCCGATAAACGCTGCGGGCTCAATGGGTCGGCGCAACACCAACTCGAAGTCCACGCGCAGGGCTTTCAGCAGTCAAAGGTCGCTCGCAAGCGCTGATTCAAATGGGACCCCACCTGGTCTGATTGAGTAGTAGCCGGACAGGTCGGTTTGCTAGAAGGAAGTATTGCCGGATGAACTGATTAGATCGTGTTGCATCGACCGGTTGAGGTGGCACGACTTATCGGGACTTTGAAGGGTCGAGGTTGTTCCTAGAGAAATCTCACCATCTACTTCGCCAGTGTTGACGCACAGAAAAATTGTTACCCCAACGCGGCTTGCCACGCGCTTACTTTTCTGGCCATCTCCCAGACCATGTCATCCAATGCCTCTTGGGATGAGTTGCGGCGAGTGTTGGTGAGGGCTGCCCAACAGAAACGGCTCGCCGTGCGAACGAGAACCGCGCTAGTTCCTCCCAGGTCGCCGCCGTGCCACCAATGACCCTCCGCGTTAACATGCCAACCCCGTGCATAGTTCGGGTTCGCTTCGCTCGGAGTCGTCATCCTCCTGATGATTTCGGTTTTCAGGATATTGCGGCTTGCCTCAAATCCATCCACATGCGTTGCGAAGCACACCAGATCGGTGGGAGTGGCAATCCAGCCGCCGTGCGAATCCATCCTTTTTACATTGAGTGCATAGGGATCATCGTTGTGGTTCTCGCCTTCTGCCAAGGTCTGTTGATAATAAGTGACTTCACCTGGGACCCGGTCCTTCACCCTGTTTCCCCCTATCCGCATTTCTGTGATCCCGGAAGGCAAGAGAACTGTCTTTTGCACGTAGGTGGAATACGGCTGCCCCGTAATCTTTTCAATGACGCGTCCCAGTAGGCAGTACCCGAAATTCGAATAAGCGAAAACCTTTCCGGGAGTGTTCTTGAGAGGCAGAGTGTCCAGCGCCCACGAGATGAGTTCGGCCTGATCCATTTCGGGCTTCGAAAACATCGGGTCGTGCCAAAGATCCCAGTCGCCAGAAGTATGGGTGAGCAGGTGGTCGATCGTGATTTGCTCAATGCCTTGCCCATAGGGTTTCCTGCCGTATTGCGTACCCAAAACGCCGCTCCTTCCGATCACCGTATCATCCAGCCGGAGGCGGCCCTCTTCGATCAGATGGAAGATCGCTGCGGACGTGATTGGCTTGCTGACGCTAGCAATACGAAAGAGATTAGAGGTTGTCAGTTCCTTCCGGGAACCGTGACCCGTCACTCCGAAAGCCTGGGCATATGCCAGACGACCTTCCCGAGCAATGGCGACGGAAAGCCCCGGGGCATCAAATTTTCGGCGGTAGTCCTCTGCTACTTCCGCCATCGCTCTTCGTTCGGATGGTTCGATTTCGTCGACTGGTGAGGACGCTGGCACGCCCTGCTTTGAGAGCAAGGCAGGTACGCCAAACGAGGCAGCTCCGCAGAGCATGCTCTTTAATGCCGTTCGCCGAGTCACTTGTCGTGCCACGTGGTTATAGACGCTCTAGCCCAGCAAAACGCCACGATGGACCTGTGGGTTCACTATTGATTCGCAGCCCAAAACCGCAGAGAACTGCACATTTGGTCCTCACACTGTGTGAAGCCGCGCACGCAATGTCCTTGTTAAGTCCTGATTAACGCGCTTACCGGATCAAGTGGAATGTCCAAAAAACCTTATCGCGCAAACCAGATATGTTCGTTGCGATCCCGAAGAAGAGAAGAAGGGCGGAAAGGATCGAATTGTTATTTAACTTTACTAAGTCCCGCGTTTTCACGGTGCTACCCACTGCCAACCAAATGAATTGGAGCCAAATGGAGCTAACTGACACGAAGCACCGAGAAATAGGTATAAAAACCGCGTGTTTCCCCAACAATTATCGGCTGTTCCCTCCACTTGTCCGGCTACGCGACTATACGTCCAAATGGGCAGCCAAATCGGGCAGACAACCTCCGAGTGGTCGAACCACTCTGTAACGGCTGGCAAAGCCAACGGTCGCCAGTATTTTCTTTCGGCGGATATAATCTCAGTCACTGTGGCACTGGCCTCCGGCGCTAGACTCGGGCCTTACGAGATCGTTTCTCGCCTGGGAGCGGGCGGGATGGGAGAGGTGTCATCCGTCCATGCGAAATGGACGCAGAATGCGAACGGCCCTGTCGCGTGCCATTGAGGAGGACGAAACATGCGTATAACTGTAGAGAAAATCAAGCCAATATTTGGAGCGATATTGGCAATCGGCGTGATCATCAGTGTTCAACCCGCACCATCAGAATGTGCAGTAAAACCGGCAATTACAATCACTATCTCATCGGACCGCATGGATATCAGCCCTGGCTCTCCGCTACCTGTGGAAATCACGTTACTTAACACGTCCAATCACGACGTAGTAGTTGGACAAGACCTAAGCCGAAAAGGCGAGTTTGTATACACAATTAAGGTGAAAGAAGATACGGGAAGCGAAGCATCCAAGACGGATTATCATCGGGCCCACCGAGGCGAGCCTACCAAAAAACCTATTCTCATAAATGAGAGCTTATTCCAAGTCACAGTGCAACCTGGTAAGACCTTGAAGGATGATGTAGACATCAGTACTCTCTACGATTTGACGCAACCTGGCAAATACACTGTTCAAGTTGAACGAGTCGATCCAATTAGTAAGACTGTCGTGAAATCAAACTCGATCATCGTGACCGTAACTCCGTGGTTTGTCGACGACGATTCGATGCAGTTGTCTTCTCTTTTGCGCTGGGAAGCTACAAATGCCTGATTAACGCGTTAACCGGCCAAGTGGAATGTCCAAAAACCCTTAACGCGCAAACCAGACATGTTCGTTGCGATCCCGAAGACGAGAAGAAGGGCGGAAAGGATCGAACCCATCAACCTACTCGTATCGCAGCGCCTTCATCGGGTCCACTCGGCTGGCGCGTAACGCAGGGATGTATCCCGCCGCGCACGCCACCATGGCCAATAATCCCGTCGCCAATCCCAGGGTCCACGGGTCATGCGCTTCCAATCCGTATAGCTGGCTCTTAATCACTCGCGTCAGCAACAGCGCTGCTGGCACGCCGACCGCCACCCCAATCGCGATCAGCGTCAGCACCTCACGCATCACCATGCCAATGACCTTGCCCTGCTCCGCACCCAGCGCCATGCGAATCCCAATCTCTCGCGTGCGCTGCGCCACGCTGTACGACATCACGCCGTACAATCCGATAATCGCCAGCACTGTCGCGACAAATCCAAACACGGTTGATAGGCTCGCAATCATCCGCTCCGTCGCCAGTGAATTGCTGATCTGCTCGTCCATCGTGCGCATGGCATAAATCGGCAAGTTCGTGTCCATCTCTCTTATTTTCGCGCGAATCGACGTCATCAATTGATTCGGTTCCCCCAACGTCCGCAGGTAAACGCTCATATCGCTCACGTAATGGCTTCCCATATACGGTATAAATGCCTGCTCGGGAATTTCATCGCGCAAGTTCGTGTATTTAATGTCCTTCACCACACCGACGATCTCCATTTCCGTCGGAGTTCCCGGGTCACTACCGAACCCCACGTGCATCCCGATGGGATTTCGTCCAGCAAAATATTTGCGTGCAAACTTTTCGTTGATAATCACCGCAGTCGGCGTCCAACGCTCGTCCTCCGTCTCACCTCCGCGCGCCGCTCGTTGGACCTCGCGATTGTCCGTCAAACGAAAGTCTCGCCCCGCGGTAATCGGCACACCCAGCGTGGCGAAGTAACCAGGTCCGATTTGATTCATGAACGGCTGCGCGCGATCTTCTGGCTTCGCCGCCGTGTAACCCTCCACAGTCATCGAGCTGTCCCATTCGTTATTTTCCATGATCCGCACCTGTGCCAGCCCCACCGACTGCACGCCGGGTATTGAGCCGAGGCTGTCGGTCAGTTGCTGATAAAACGTTTTCAGCCGCTCCGCTTTATAGCCGTTCAGCGAGGGATCTATGTTGAATCCGATCAAGCGCTCAGGCGAGAAACCCGGGCCAAGATTGCTCAAATTTTTCAAGCTGCGCAAGAATAATCCCGCGCCGATCAGCAACAGCAACGAAAGCGCGACCTGCGTCACCACTAAGGCATTGCGCAGCCGCCCATGTCCCCCACCCACCACCGCGCCCGCCTGATCCTTCAGCGTTCGCCCGACATCTGGCCGGGTAGACTGCAGCGCCGGCGCCAACCCGAAGATCACACCGGTCGCCACCGATACCGCCAATGTGAAAAGCAGAACTCGCAGATCGGGAGCGGTCGAAATCCCCAACTCCTTCGAGTCCGAGGGCAAGTACAACGCCATCAGCGCCTTGTCCGCCCAAAATGCCAATGCCAGGCCCAGAATTCCGCCGATTGCGGAAAGCGAAAGCGTCTCAATCAGCAATTGCGTAACGATGCGCCCGCGCGTCGCTCCCATCGCCAGGCGCATAGCAATCTCTTTTTGCCGGCCGGTAGCACGCGCCAGCAGCAAATTCGCAATGTTCGCGCACGCAATCAGCAGCACCATTCCTGTTGTCGCCATCAACACCCAAAGTGGCGTCGATAGCTCCTGGCGCAAAGAGGCGCGTCCTTGCGAGCCGGGTAGCGCATCGATCCAGCACTTCAAGAACTGTTCCCGGTCATAAACGGACGCGTTGTTGAACGCCGCTTCGCGTACTTCCGATTCCAGCATCGAATGCATGAACGGCTGCAATGCCGCCTTCGCACGGTCTTTCGTTATTCCGGGCTTGAGTCTACCGAACGCGTTTACCCAGCGGCTCCGCCGATCCTTCAACATATCCCTGCTGGTTGACACCATGAATTCGCGCCGCATCATCATCGGCACAAACAGTTTGCTTTGGTATCCCAACTCCACCCCGTCGAATCCCGCCTGCGCTACTCCGATGATCGTCATCTCGTAGTTATTGACCAGCACCCGTTTCCCGACAATCTGCGGATCACCACCAAATCGCTGTTTCCAATAGGCATAGCTCAGCATTGCTACCGGGTGACCGTCCGGGACGCGGTCGTCGTCCGGGCCTATAGGCCGCCCCAACGCCGTGCCCACTCCGAGCACGCCGAAGTAAGTTCCCGACACGAGTTCGGCCGGCACCCGCTCGGACTGCCCGCCGAATGTAAGTGCGATGTGCTCCGGAAACCGGGAAAACATTCCAGAAAACACCTCGTTGTGATCCTGAAAATCGCGGTACATCGGGTAGGAAATCGCATTGCCGCCCCAATTGCTCCCGTAGTGGGCGCCGCGCATCGTCAGCAATACCAGCTGCTGCGGATTTTTCACTGGCAGCAAGCGCAGCAACACCTGGTCCAGCAAAGTAAAAATCGCGGTATTCGCGCCAATCCCAAGCGCCAAGGTCAGCGCCGCCACCATGGCAAACCCCCGGCTTCGCCGGAAAGTTCGCAGCGCATAGCCGAAATCCCGCCCCACCATCTCCACCCACTCGCGCATATCCATCCCACCCTCCGTGTTTGGGCTGCTCACAATCCGTGTTTAGTGCAGGGCCAGACCTCCTGATTTCCTATACGCAAAGACGACAGAAGGGTTCCCTTGGTCTCGCCGTATTTTTCGACATCGGGAGTATCTTGGGCGGACTGTGCTGTGGTTTTATCCGCGGGCCTTACGATAGAGTGACCAAATGCCTTCCCCTCGCGAGCACAACAAGGGTCTCAGCACGTTTCCGACAATTGCCGCGGAGGCGGCCCTCAGCTTTCTCAAAGACACCAAGGGCGCACTCACTTGGACTGCTCGCGACCTCGCCGACACACTGAAAATTAAGCGCCCCGAAGCCGAGCAAGCTCTCGCGTTACTGGAAGCCCAAGGCTACATCCAGCCCGCCCGCGGAGCCAAAGGCCAGTGGATCACCACGCCTGCCGGTGAAACAGTGTCTGGCGCAAAGGCTCCCCGTTTCACGCGCGAGAGTGTTGAGCAATCTCTGGCCCAGCTAAAAAATCGTATTCAACAGAACAACAAAAATCGCCAGACTCCCTTTCGCATCACGAATGCAGTTGCCTTTGGCGATTTCCTTCTCCCGGACCGCGCCAGAGTCCAATCCGCCGACGTAGGCATCGGTCTAGTGCGCCGGAACGATTCGCGGCCTCGCGATAATTCTCCAGCGTCTCCGCATTCCGCCTCTGAAGCCCAAGCCGAGCGCAAATTCCGGCGCGAACTCCGCGCCAAGTCCGCGCACCTGAACCTCCGCCCCTATGCCGACTGGATGCGCGGCCGCACCCATCGCGATCTCCTCTAGCGGCGCGCGTCTGTTGCGCTACTCACTTCGTAGCGCACTCATCGGCGAAATCGATGCGGCCCTGCTCGCCGGTATTATCGCCGCCACAAACGCGGACGCCGCAAGCGCGCCTGCGGCAATCATCAACGCCAGCGGATCCCAACTGGAAACGCCATAGAGTTGGCTGGAGATCAAGCGCCCGGCCCCGATGGCAAGCGGTACTCCCAGAATCAGTCCGCCAAGCACGCGCTGCGACGCCCCGCCCAACACAAGGCGCACCACCTTCGTGCGTTCCGCACCAAGCGCCATGCGAATGCCAATTTCTCGTCTGCGCTGCGCGACCGTATACGCGGTGACGCCGTAAAGGCCAACCGCCGCCAGCAGCAACGCCACGATTCCGAACAAGCCGGCCAGACTGGCTACGGCGCGCTCCTGATCGAACGACAAATCCACCTCCTCGCGCAGGGTCCTCACGTTGGTCATCGTCAGGTTCGGATCTACCTCCGCCAGTGCCTCCGTCAATAACGGTTCGAGCCTACCCGGCGAAGCATTAGTCACCAACATGATCCCGCCGATAAAATGCGAGCGCAGTTCGAGCTTCTTCATGAGCTCGTTCTTGTAATCAACACTCTGCGCCAGCGGCACATAGAACATGGGCCGCGCCGGCTTGTTCAAGGCGAATCCAGCAAATTTCGCATCCCGCACAATGCCCACGATCCGAAATGTGCCGACATTCTCAGGAAGATCGAGGCCGAAGTGCTGCTCCAGCGGATCCTCGCCATTCTTGAAAAAGCGTTTCACGAACCCTTCATTCACGATCGCGACGGGAGCCGTGGTCTCGTTGTCCGCGGCCGTAAAATAACGACCCCGCACGATAGGCATCCCCAAATTCTGCAAATAATTCGCACTGACGCGGTCCCACGATGATCCCGATTCCTCTGCGAACTTGGGAGCAGGATGTCCGGCTATCAAAATCAGTTCGCCCCAGTTATCAGTGAGCGGGTTGTACAGCGCGAGCCCCGAGCCTTGCACTCCCGGCAGACGATTTAGCCGCTCCTCGAGTTGCCGATAGAGCGCCCTCAACTTCGCTTCCGTGTAGCTCGCCGGCGGATTGTGCAGCGCAACTAGCACGCGCCCCTGCACTTGATAGCCGAAGTCCTGGTGCTCCAGCTTGTTCAGGCTCCGGCCGAGCATTGTCGCTCCCGCAACTAACATAACGGAAACGGCCGCTTGCACTAGAAGCAGCGCCTTGCGTGCAAACGAGGAACGGTCGCTCGTGCCCCGGCCCGATCCGCGCAACGCATCGACCGGATTAGTGCGCGTTGCAAACCAGGCAGGAGCCGCGCCAAAAATTATTCCAGTCAGCAACGCCAACAGAAAAGCGAACGCCAACACCATCAGCGACGGCCTCGTACTAATAGGAAGAAAATGCGCGCTATGGAAAGCTAGCGCCAGCAGCAGCCGCGCAGCGCCCGCGGCAACGAGCAGTCCGGCTATCGCGCCGCCGACCGCCAGCAGGATGCTCTCCGTCAGCGCCTGCGTAATAATCTGCCGCCGCGTAGCACCCACCGCCATCCGCACAGCGATCTGGCCCCGGCGCGCTACTCCCCGCGCCAGCAGTAAATTCGCTACATTCGCGCACGCAATCAGCAGCACCAAGCCGCAAACGGAAAGCAGAATCTGAAGGCTGCGCCCATACTCTTCCTTCATCTCCGCCACGCCTGCGCCTGCGGGCACAACGTTGAGCGTCTGCTTGGGGAGGACCCGCTGGACCTCCTCCATCCAGTTTGCGGGATACCCGGAATCGTTCAGCATCCACTGCCGCAGGATTCCGGTCAGGCGCGGCGACATACCCGCGATCGTAGCTCCTGGTCGCAGGCGGCCAATCATACGCAGCCACGCCGAAACAGACTGACGAAGAAGCGCTCCTTCGCCCCGAATCATCGGTTCTTGTTGCAGAGGGATCCAGATGTCGGGTGGGTCGCTGCGCAATGTCTCTCCGAAAAATCCCGGCGGCGCCACTCCGATTACTGTGAACGGATGGCCCTCCACCGCAAACGTTGCTCCAACCACTTTCGTATCGCCGCCGTAGGTCCCCTGCCAAGCACGGTGGCTCAGCACCGCCACTGGCGGAGCCGAGGGCCTATCGTCATTCGCCGTAAACACTCTTCCGCCAAAGGCCCCCACGCCCAGGATGGAGAAATAGTTCCCCGTGACATACTCCGAGCGCAGCGGCCGCGCAGCCGATTCCACTCCCTCGCGCCGCACACTCACTTGCCCGCGACCGGCTTGAAACGCCATAACCTCTTCAAACTCTGGGGATTCCGCCTTGAGCCGCTCGTACAATGGGAACGAAAACATTCCCCAGCGGTCTTGAGGACCACCCTCGACACAGCAATCATCGCCTTCGCCCACGCGGTAAAGCCGCCCAGGATCGCTAACCGGCAGCGACCGTAGCATGACCGCATCAATCAACGTGAAGATCGCGGTCGTTCCCCCGATTCCCAATGCCAGCGTAAGGACGGCGGCGACCGTAAATACCGGCGAAGACCGAAACTGCCGCAGCGCATAGCGAACATTGCCAATCAGGTCGCGCATCTGCCATAGCCCCCTAGCTCACCTGCACAGACGAATACGCAACAAAAGTGTCTGGTGTTCCCCATGCGCCGAAAGCCTTAGCAAATAAATGAGTTGGGGATTGCCCGCGTGATTAGGCGGGTCCCCTCGCCGAACGGCGCCTTGGAGAAGTTGAATTCATACGAGGCTTTGAACGCTTTGTAAGCATCCATTCGATATCTACACATGCCCGTGACGATCACTGCTCCCTGAGAGCAGCGAGTGGGCGTTGGCCAACCTACGCCCATGTCGTACCGCGGCAGTCAGGAGACAGGTATGCTCACTTTCAAGCTCAGAAGGAGTGCATCCTTCCTATTGGCCGGGGTGCTTTGCGGAACTGCACTTGTCGCTCGTGCGCGGGGCGTTGACGGCAAGGACGAAGCCGCCGCCAAACCAACCCCAGCGGTAAAGGCGGAAGCACCTGTTCCGATCACGGCGCGTGAGCGAATGCTTCTGGACCGCCTCGAGGAATTGGAAAAGCGCGTCGCGGAACTGGAAGCCAAGGATCCGGCAGCGCTCGGTCCACAACCTATCGAAGCAGTTTCGCCGCTAGAGGCAGTCACACCACCGGATGTACTGA
The DNA here is from genome assembly GCA_025463055.1 of Candidatus Acidiferrum typicum. GTDB lineage: Bacteria > Acidobacteriota > Terriglobia > Acidiferrales > UBA7541 > Acidiferrum > Acidiferrum typicum_A. Next base: position 16,914 of record JAOAPV010000034.1, on the reverse strand, counting down.
GCGCCGCTTCTGCCAGCGTTGCGGTTGCCCCGCCCCCGCCAGTGGGGCGGCAAGCCACAGAAAAGGGTAAGGCCGGCGAGCAGAAACCGTCCGAACCGTTTGGGTTCGCAGACTTCACCTGGCTAAACGGGAACGCACGCACTAAAGATGTTCCGCTGGATACGAAGTTTTTCACGCCGGAGATCCGAGCCGACGTCGATTATGTGTACAGCTTCAATCATCCGAGGGACGACACAATCGGTGGCTCGAGCGAAGTTTTTCGTCATGGTGAAGTGCAAGTCACGCAGCTTGGCGTGGGCGGCGACTTTCACTATGACAATGTTCGCGCGCGCCTCATGACCCAGTTCGGGATGTATTCGCAAACAACTCCCCGCAATGATGCCAGTCCCGCACGCGGACAGTGGCAATTAGACAACGCCTACCGCTATATCTCGGAAGCTTGGGGCGGATACCACTTCAATAAGCTGCACGGAATTAACGTGGATGCGGGAATCTTTTTGTCCTACATCGGACTCTTCAGCTACTACCAGTTCGACAACTGGGCATATCAGCCGTCATACGTCTCCTCGAACACTCCTTGGTTCTTCAACGGAGTGCGCGTCCAGGTTTTTCCGACGGAGCACCTGAAAATCGAGCCTTGGTTTATTAATGGGTGGCAGTCCTATGGGCGTTTTAATAATCGGCCCGGGCTTGGAGTGCAAATCCTTTGGCGGCCAAACGGTTGGCTAGAGGTAATTGGCAATGAGTATGGGCTTGGCGAGGACGTTTTGAACAATCCGGGACGTGTGCGCTATCACAGCGATAACAGCATCGAAGTGAAATATCTCGATCGACCGGAAAACTTTCTAAGTAAAGCGGCATTTTCGTTTACAGGTGATATCGGATGCGAACACGGCGGCGGCGTGAGCTGCGACACCAATGCTGTGCATATCATCAATGGGCAAAAAGTGATTTGGCCGAAGCAGAGTTTTCTGGGCTTCATGCTCTACAACCGCTTTTGGTTTCACAAGGACCGCTACGGTCTGACAATCGGGGGCGGCAAAATTAACAATCCGGGACGTTATTTAGTGCTGCTGCCGCCAATCAACGGTGCGACGGCCGCCTCCGGTACGCCGTACTTCACGCAGAATCCCGGGGATCCGTACAAAGCGTGGGATGCTTCCGGCACCTTAGATTACATGCCGAGCCAATACATCACATTCCGATGGGAATTCGACCACCGTGCGGCCAATGTGCCCTATTTTAGCGGCCCTGGCGGCGTCACGCCGACAGCATGTCCCACAGCTCCGCTCGTCGAGAATATCTGCGGCACGCCGGGCGCATTCGTACCAGGCTTCGCCCCAGACCTAAAGAAAATCGAAAACCGCATCGACTTATCGATACTGGTCAAATTCTAGTCCGGATACGTAGGCGACCATGTTTTAAGCACCACCTAGCGTGGTCGTCCGCGCTGTGTTCAACATCAGACTTCGTCAATGACTGTGTTGGGACAATCTTTCACCGCGCAGCGCCACGTTCGCCTCTGGGGCGACCCTTCGACCGAAGCGATGTACAGGTAGCCATGCTCGCGCACTAAGGCGGGCCTGAGAAATCGGTGGGCATCCGGCGCATAGTGGAGTTTTCCATCATTCAGTTGGAAGTATCCGTCCTGATTGCGCCAGTGAAAGGTGCAATCCTGTTCCGGGCACACGTAGTCGGGATCAGCAATGTTCTTGTTTCCGTTCATTTGCGTGTGGTGACGCGGGCAGAGAGGACTAATGTCGCTTCGAAGAGGCGGGTTGGTCACTCGCAGGAGGCTAGCACAAGTGCGTGAACAAGTATGTCCAACAACTTACGCTATAGGAATGAGCCGCACAAAAAGTAAGGGCGCATCAGCGGTTAAGCTTTTGCGCCCTCTTAAATTGAGCCGTAAAGTTTTTAGGCTTCCCGGTTCAATCTGGCGTGAAGATAATCCTGCCGTTCCTCGGCGTCAACCGAATTCTCATTCAATGCCTGTGAAAATCTGTGGACAGGTGTGCAAAATTGGGTGCCCAAGCTCAGCAATCATCCAGGCCCATTTTCCGCTGCTTCGCGCGAAGGGCTAAGGGACCCGCTGGGGAAGATCCGCGTAACTGCTTTTCCAGAACGCTTCGAGCGAAAGCACGCCGCTTGCAAATTGCTGTGCATTGGATACGGTGCTAGCGACAAGTCCGCCATCCGCCGAATCAAAGATGACCACGATGCCCTGAACAGAGTTTGGCGAACTGGAAGATGCACTAGGAAATTTGCGAAAGAGCGATGCTGCAAATTCGAGCTTCGATTTTGCGGGTGTTTCATTAACTTCAGCGGAGGCCGGCTGCACTGAGTAGATTCTCACCGTTTTTCCGCGCAGCGGCTCCCAATCTCCGGGAAAAGTGCTGGTTTCCTCGCGTACGACGCGAAAGGTCGGGTCCTTCCCACTGTAAGGAGATTCGTTCGGCGATTTCAGCCGTGCAGAAATAGCCTCTGGTAAATCCAAACTGCTTCTGCGGATATAGCCACGCGAGGCTCCGGAAATCTTCACATGAATCCACTCGCCTTCGGCATCAAGGAATTCGAACTCGTCGTCCGCCGCGGCGGTGAACAGAACGCGTGATCCAATTGCAGGTTTGGCGAGAACTGGTGTACCGGACTTCCTTGCCACCACCAGATTCGCGGGCCGTGCCTGGTTGTGTTGAATCTCCTGCAAGCTTTGCAGTTCTTGAGTGAGTTGTTGCGCGCGTTTTTCTTCCGCTTCGCGCTTCATGCGCAGCGGCGCGAGCTCGTCTCCGCTGGAACCGGACACGTCCGCGGGAGATGTTGCGCTCTTCCCAGAAGACGTAGGGCTTGTGACTGAACCGCCAGAAAATTCCAGTTTCGGCCTGGGAGCTTCCACACTCGACCGTGGAACGCTAATCAGCTTTCCTCCGAGCTTGTCGCTAAGCCGGTCGAGCAAATCCAATTCCAGCCTGCCATTCGAGGATAAAACCTGGTACTCCGATTTTGATGGATCGCGATCTGCATACCAAGCCGTGATTTTCGCCGCCACGCGAACGATTGTAGTGTTGGGCGTATCTGCGAGAACGTCGATCGACAACTGGTAAAAAGCGCGCTCATATCGATTGAGCGGCTGATCACCTAGAGCGACAAAGCCATCCACGACCGGCAGTTTCTGTCCGGCGTATGCCTGCATAGCCTTCAGCGTTGATTCAACTTCTTCTTTCGATTTTGGGAAGGTACGGGCATAGGGGACCGCCTGGCCGGTGGACGCCGCGATAATACAGACGCTAAGTAATATCGCCAGCGCACCAGGTGTGAGAGCGGGCAAAATCAGAGCCGATATTTTGACGCAGGCCGATGTCTTCACGGAAGAGGTTCCAACTGGTCGACCGGTAGCCAGCCACGCTGCGATTGCGGCGTCTCTACACCCAGCCAATGCGGCGTGACGATCACAATCACCACCTCCGTATACGCCGCCAGCTCGGCGATGTTAGCCGCGGAAAGAAAAGGTGCGGCTTTCAAACGGGCGCCAGGAGCCTTTACGCGGCGTTCCACTTCGTGCCGCAGGGCGTCTACGCGATGCTCCAGATCTTGCGCTGAGCTCTGCGCTGTTGCCAAGCGGCTGCTCTCATCTTCCCGCTGCCGAAGCAAACTTTGTTGTGCGAGCTCAATACTCTCGCGGTGACGTTGCGCATCCGCAGCCTCTTGTTGCGCGGACTGAACGGCTTGCAGCCGCTCCTCAATGGCTTTGTACTCGCTGCTCTCCACAGTGCCATCTGATGCGTGCGCGGCGCGGTGCGCTTTCTCGACAAACGTCGCGTCAATGCGCAGACGCGTGCGTTCAGGGCTGACGCTTGTGAGCACATATCGCACGGCAACGGTGCCGATATCCGCGCTATCCAGAAAATGCCTCGGCGCAACGACTTCGGTGCGAACCTTGTAAAAGACCTTGCCAGGTCCGTCCCACCGTTCGAAGAGCGGAGTAGACTCCACCATAATTGCCTCGTTCAGCGTCTTGTCGCGGTCGAACATGTAGGTGCCGCGAATCGTCTGATCGTGCAAGATCTCTTGCAAGACCTGGAGCGCGTCGTCGTACGAGGCCGAAAGCTCCCTAACCAACCCTGCGCCAGGCAGTTCGCGTTCTCTGGGCCGCGCCATTGTCTCAGCTGCGCAGAAGAGCGAGACAACAGCAAGTAGGCCCCCTAGTTTCTTCATAAGATCCTTCGAACCAGCAGGCATGATTGCACGACTCGCCCCCCGCGGACTTCGCCTTATTCCCTAAACTGCGGAAGTTCTTTCCTACGCGCGCCGCGCAGATGTGTCAATCCAAAAATGGAGCAAGGACCTAGTACTTGCTCGCCGAAGGGCAACCTACGGGAAAAAATTTTGCAGAAAAATAACAAACCACTTGCATTAGTTTTTTTGTAGGAGTAGATTTTGCTCGGTTCAGGGACTTTGGGGAAATTTGTTCTCGTCTTTATTGAGAAAGAACGGGAGCAAGTCCCCCGAGCTGTGCTTTCTACGGGTTTCGAGCACCGCGCTTCTGCCGGACTGCTCGCAGCGTAATGCTGTGTGTGTGTCCGGGCCCTCCCTGTTCCATTAATCCGTGATGATTATTGCTAGGAGATGTTCGAGTTGTGACGTCCTGGAGGCGTTATGCTCAAGCTCCCATCGCAGTCAGTAAAGCAAAAACTTTCCTGGCTGCCTTCCCTGCTTGTCTTCGGATTCCTGCTTTTCGCTCTTGTTCTCGCTGACACGCGTTCCGCGGTGGCAATCCCACCGCCAGCGCTGCACATGCGGGCCATTCCCGCTTTCGCGCGCAAGTATGGGATGCCCTGCTCCGCTTGTCATGAAGCCTGGCCAAAGCTCAACAACTTCGGGCAGAACTTCAAAGACAACGGCTACCAGATGATGAACGAGCGGGACGCTCCCATTTTTCAGCAAGCAGCGTACTGGCCGGTGGCGTTCCGCATCACCCCAAATTGGCACCGCGAAAGTGTCAACAAGACCGACCTGACGAATCCGGCCACGACGTTGACCACCGAGGGGCAACTCACGACGCACGGTTTTGACCTCTCCGGCCTCGACATTCTTACCGCAGGCACCCTGGCGAAAAACATCAGCTTCCTCCTAGTGCCTTCCGCGGACAACGCTGGTGCGTTTCACTTCGAGTCCGCCAATGTCCGCTTCGACAATCTCCTCCACACCAGTTGGCTCAACGTTAAGGTTGGTAAGTTTGAGCTCGACAACATTATTTCCGAAAAGCGAATTCTCACGCTTTCCCAACAAGGTGGTCTGTACCGGATCTACCATTTCGTTCCAGTCGGCGATATTAACCCCTTCGGTCTCGGTGATAACCAGCTCGGCGCCGAGCTCTCCGGCCACTCCAAGAACGACTACAACCGATATTCCATTGCCATGCTCAGCAGCAATGACGGCAACGTAGGCCTTCCTAACGGTCACGGCTACGACACCTACATGACGCTCAGCACGGCTTTCGATGCGGGCAGCCTTGGCCTGCAGCGTGTGGGCGCTTTTGCTTACATCGGTCGGGCGCCAACATATGTCTCCACTACCGCCGGCGGCACCGCGATAGCTGACGGTCTAGGACAAAAATCCTTCTATCGTGCCGGCTTATACGGTCTCTTTTACGTCAAAAAACTCGATTTCATGACGATGTACACGCATGCCGGTGACAGTGCTTTCCTTGGCACCGGCACTCCATCGTTCGCCGATCTGCCTGCGGGGGCGCGCGGACCGATCTGGAATGGCGGCATGATCGAAACCCACTACACATTCAATCCGCAGTTTATCCTCATCAACCGATACGAGCTTATCCGGATGTCGCGTCAAGCTCTCGCGAGCAACCCCGGTAACCTCGGCGACATTGATTCGCTTACGTTCGGCTATCGCTACTACCCGTTCATATCGAGCCGCGCCGGCTTCGCGTTCCACAACGAATATTCAATCGTGCGCCAGCGAGGAGTCGCACCGATTTCCCTTACAGACGTCACCAGTAGCAGCCTCTTTATTGGCTTTGATTTTATTTTCTGAGGAAACGAGGACACTATGAGCGCACACAAAATCGCGAAGTCCCTGCTCCTCACAGCAGCCGTTCTGCTGACTCTTCCGCTCCTGGCCGTTGCCCAGCAAGGTGAATCTCACATGGGTAAACTCACCGGCCATTCCGATGCCGGCAAGCAGCTCTACTTTCGGTTTTGTTGGGGATGCCACGGCTTTCGCGGCGATGGCAGCGGCGAGAATTGGCTCGCTACCGGCAACTATCCAACCCAGCCTTACCTGAATATCCAGCCACGAAATTTTGACGCCGCGGTCTTTAAGTGCCGGTCGACGCCGACCGGAACCCTGCCTCTGGACGAAGACCTTTACAACTCCGTCGGGCGCGGCTTCGTTATGAGCAACATGCCGCCTTGGATTTCCCTCACCAAGCAACAGCGCGCCGATTTGGTTGCGTTCATCAAAAGTTTTTCGCCACGCTTCAAGAGTGAAAAGCCCGGTGATCCCATTACTGTTCCAGCCGAGCCGAAGCTCAGCGTCGAATCGATCAAGCATGGCCAGGAGCTTTTTCAAAAGCTGGAATGCTGGAAGTGCCATGGTCCCGAGGGGCGTGGCGACGGCCCTTCGGCCTCGACCCTGACCGATAGCAACGATCAGCCCATTCGTCCCTACAATTTTGCCGTGGGCTCGCGCTTCAAGTGCGGCGCAACCAACCAAGACCTCTACAAGATTTTTATGACCGGTCTCGACGGCACGCCGATGCCCTCTTTCGCCGACGTCATCAAGCCTGAAGAGGCCTGGGATCTGGTGCATTTCCTACGCACGCTGCAAGTAACTCATAAGAGCCCGGAGCTGGCGTTGTGGGAATCCACTAAGGAAGGCGCAGAACAAATTGCTTCGAGAAGGGTCTCTGGCACGCCCACAGGTTCCGGTATCAAGCAGTAGCGTCACAGATAAAAATGAATTCGATCAAGGAGCAATTTTCATGCGAGCAAAACTGATTTCAATAACAGCAGCGCTGGCGCTGATTTTTGCCGCCGCCCTGCTGCATGCCCGGGCCGGCGGTGGGACGATCAGCGGGAAAGTCACATACGAAGGCACGCCAGCAAAACCGAAACCTATAGATATGTCCAAGGAGCCAAGCTGCGCAAAGCAGCACGCCACTCCCATCACGACGGAGACGGTTGTCACTGGGCCTGGCAACAGCCTCGAAAATGTTGTGGTTTACATCTCTGCCGGTGCCCCGGATGATGCTGCGCCGAGCGAACCCGCGACCTTCGACCAAAAAGGCTGCCAGTACATCCCCCACGTCCTCGCCTTTCAAGTGAATCAGCCACTCAAAGTTATCAACGACGATCAAACCTCGCACAACATTCATCCGCTCGCTAAAGTAAATCGCGAATGGAACAAATCTCAGCCTCCCGGCACACCGCCTATCGTCGACAAGTACGATAAGCCCGAATTCATCCCGGTGAAGTGCAATGTGCATCCCTGGATGCACGGCACCTTCGCTGTATTGAAGAATTCGCATCATGCAATTTCCGGACAGGACGGCGGCTTCAGTCTGCCCAATCTTCCGGCCGGCAAGTACACCGTCACTGGGTGGCACGAGTCCTACGGCGAGCAGACGCAGGAAGTGACCATTTCGGGCAGCGAGACCAAGACCGTAAACTTCGTCTTCAAAGCCAAGCCGTACTAGCTGAGAGCGCCGCGTTGGAATCGCGGCGCAACGTGGTTGGAGGCATAACGCATGGGAAAACTGTTCGGCGTCGTTCTCGCGATCATCGCGATCCTCTCTGCGTATCCAATCGTCGCGCACTGGTACGTTCAGCCTGTAGACATCTCCACGCACGGCCACGCTATCGACGAACAGCTCGCCGACACCATGGCCGAAGCCGGTCTTTCCTTCCTGGGCGCTCAGTTACTCCTCGCCTTCTTTGTGTGGAGGTTCTCCCAGCGCAAGCCCGGTTCGAGAGTGTGGAACATCCCCGGCGGTGCGACTTTAATGGTCGCTGCCGCCTTCATCCTGGTCGGCACGGAAATTCTCGCGCTCGGCGTGCTCGGGCAAAAAGCCTGGGCGAATGTCTACTTCACCCCTCCCAAGCCCGATGCCATGCAGATTCAGTCGCAAGCCGGCCAGTTCGCTTTTTATTTCCGCTACCCCGGCGTTGATGGAAAGTTTGGGCCTCTGCATCCGGACAAAATTGACGAGGGCAATTCCAATTTCTTCGGCCTTGACCCTGCGAACGACGTCGAGTCTCGCGACGACATCGTCTCTGCGGAGCTTGATGTGCCGGTCAATCGCGAAATTCAGTTGCTCATGCACGCCAAAGATGTTGGACATTCCTTTTACGTCCGCGAGTTGCGCATACAACAGGACTTTGTCCCCGGTCTGGACCTCGCCGTCCACTTTACCCCGACACAGACCGGCAAATACGAAATCGTCTGCACGCAACTCTGCGGACTTGGTCATTACAACATGAAGGCTTATCTCAACGTGCTGTCTCAGGAAGATTTCGATAAATGGATGAAGCAAAAAATTTCGGAGCAGTAGAGTCAGTCGAAGGCACTTCTACCGCCGCCTGTAGCGACCGTCATACGAAGGCTGCGCCCTTTTTATGGTGTCACGAAAGCGCAACTTCTTCTCACAAGGGGTGAGAAATGGAACAAACACAGCCACAGTCCGTACACGTTCACGCCCCACCAGAGGGATTCCTCTGGAAGTACGTCTTCAGCCTGGACCACAAAGTGATCGGCAAACAGTATTACGGGCTCGCTTTGATTGCCGTCTTCACGGGCATGATTCTTTCCTGGCTCATGCGTTTTCATCTAGTCTGGCCGAACGCAAAGATTGTCGGGCTCGACCTGATCTCCAAGAGCGGCGCTCCCGGCGGCGTCATCACTCCCGAATACTATCTTTCCCTGCTCACCATGCACGGCACGCTCATGGTTTTCTTCGTGCTGACGAATGCGCCCTTCGCCGGCTTCGGCAACTATTTCCTGCCTATCCAAATCGGCGCCGAAGACATGGCTTTTCCGCGCTTTAACATGATGTCGTTCTGGACCACCGCGGCCGCTTTCCTCGTCCTCGTTCTCGCGTTCTTCATCCCGGATGGCCCTCCGATCTCGGGGTGGACGGCTTACGCTCCTCTCAGCGCAGTGGGCAGCGACGCCGGTCCTGGCCTTGGCTGGGGGCAAAATCTATGGGCGATTTCTATTGGGCTTTTCTGCATCGGCCAGCTCCTCGGCTCGCTCAATTTCATTGCCACCACGCTCGACCTGCGTACCAAGGGCATGACTCTCATGCGCATGCCAATATGCACTTGGGCCTGGTTCATCACTTCCTGCATCGGCTTGCTCGCATTCGCCGTGCTGCTTCCCGCCTGTCTTCTTCTCATTCTCGACCGCATGGCCGGGACTAGCTTCTTCATCCCGTCCGGTCTGGTAATTAGCGACCGCCTCCAGAATCATGCCGGCGGCTCGCCTTTGCTGTGGCAGCACCTGTTCTGGTTTTTCGGTCATCCCGAAGTCTACATAGCCATTCTTCCCGCGATGGGAATCGTCTCGCATGTGCTGGTCACCAGCATGCGCAAGCCGCTCCTCAGCGCAAAGGTCATCATTTACTCGATGATCTCAATTGGGTTCCTCAGCTACATGGTGTGGGGACACCACATGTTCGTCAGCGGCATGAATCCTTTCTCGTCCCTCCTGTTCTCCTTCCCCACTCTGACGATCACCATTCCTGCAACGATACTGACGCTGATCTGGCTCGGCAGTCTCTATGGCGCAAACATACGCATCACCGCCGCTTCCCTCTTCGCATTAGGCTTCGTGTCCATGTTCGTCAGTGGCGGAGTGACGGGATTTTTCCTGGCTCAGCCCTCCATTGACATCTATCTTCACGCCACATACTTCGTCGTGGGCCATTTCCACATGGTGATGGGCGTGGCCGCCATCTTCGGCATTCTGTCCGGCACGTATTTCTGGTTTCCCAAAATGACGGGCCGCATGATGAATGAAACTCTCGGTCAGCTTCATTTCTGGTTCACGTTCATCGGCACGTACTGCATCTTCATGCCGTTTCACTACCTGGGTCTGGTCGGCAACGTGCGCCGTTACGCTTCTTTTATCGATGACTTCATGCCCGCGCTCATGCCGGTCCACCGTTTCGTAACCATCGCCGCCTTAATCACCGGCGCCGCGCAATTTATTTTTCTATACAACCTCATTCATAGCCGGTTTTTCGGCAAGCCAGCCACCGATAACCCCTGGGATGGAACCTCGCTTGAGTGGAGCATTCCGTCTCCGCCGCCCTGGAACAATTTCGGCGGCAAGCACCCGGTCGTCTACCACGATGCTCATCAGTACGGCGTCAAGGGTGAAAAAGGGGATTTCATAATGCAGGATTCGCCGGAAACCGCTGCAGGATAAGAAGGCAATCAGATCATGGCCGCCACAACCGTAGTCACTAGCCCAATATCCCAAATCGCAGATGCCACTCGTGTATCTGGCCACGTTGAGGCCTCTCGCAGCGGAATCTGGGTAGGCATTTTCGCGATCATAATGTCGTTCGCTGCCCTCACCAGCGCGTTGCTAGTGCGTCAAGGCTCTGGCGAATGGTCGCACATCGTTATCCCATCCATTCTTTATGCCAATACCCTTATCTTGCTCCTGAGCAGCGTCACAATGGAAATGTCGCGCCGTGCGCTTGCAAAGTCGGCCGGGGTTACGGCTTGGATCGGCATCACCTTGCTTCTGGGTTTGTCCTTCGTTGCCGGACAATATTTAGCTTGGCGCCATCTAGCGGCCCAGGGCCTCTACCTGGCCACCAATCCCAACAGCTCGTTCCTTTACGTGTTCACCGGAATGCACGCGCTTCATCTTCTGGGCGGAATAGCCGTGCTCGTCTATTTACTCGGGCGCGTCATCGGGGGCTACACCTCTCTTCGTCCCCACTTACTCGATAACACCGCCGTCTACTGGCATTTTATGGGCGGTCTCTGGCTTTACCTGCTCTTTGTGATCAGCACCAGACTCTAAGCCCAAGGGGATTAAACGTGAGCGAAATTGACATAGCCATGCACAGCCAAGGCGGCGAGTTGGCGGAGGGCTCTCCCTACCGCATCCCGTCGCGCAAGCTCACCATGTGGCTGTTCATCATCTCGGACGCCATCACATTCGGCGCTCTCCTCTTTGGCTATGGATATCTGCGCACGGCGAGTAGCGACTGGCCAACGCCTTTCAAGTTCAACCCCAGTATTCTCAATGTCACGATCATGACCGTCGTGCTGATCACCAGCAGCCTGACCATGCTTGGAGCTGTGGACTCCGCCAAAATCGGCAACAAAGCCAAGACCAAGCGTTTTCTTTGGTCCACCATTCTACTCGGCGCCATCTTCGCCGGACTGCACATTCGCGAATGGTTCGGCCTGATCGACGAGGGTGTCCGCCTGTTTCAAAACCCCTGGGGCTCGCCTTTGTTCGGCGCCACGTTTTTCGCGATCACGGGCCTGCATCTTCTGCACGTAATATCCGGTGTTGTGGCTTTAGCGGTGATTTCGCGCGGCTTCTCTCGCGGCTGGCTCACGGCCGGTCACGTTGAGACCACCGGGCTTTATTGGCACTTCGTGGACTTAGTGTGGATGTTTGTGGTGCCCTTGGTGTACTTGCTGAATATTTCTAAGTGACCTGAACCTTTCGAAGTAGCGGGGAGATAAGAAATGGCCGGTTCCGCAGCATCAAAAGATTCCGCAACATCAAAAAACGTCATCGTCAAGTATCTGCCAGTGTATTTTGTTTTGCTGGCTATCGCCGGCATGGAGATTTTTCTCGCCTACCAGCATTTTCCCACGGGCCCGCTTCTCGCCATCCTGCTTGCCCTCGCAGTTTGTGGCGGGGGCCTCGCGGTCATGTACTTCATGCATCTTGCCGAAGAGCCCAGCAGCCTCTTCCTGACGCTTATTCCTGCCACGATTTTTGTTCTGCTGATGATGAATATGTTCTGGTCGGACAGCTTCCGGCTGCTGCACATGAAACCGTTTCCGCACTAGTGGCCCTACTTGACGCCGGCTGAGATAGTGACATACTTGCCCGAAGGGAATTTTTAGATGAGCCACAATCACCAAGCTAAGATACCCGGGTTGGCCCGCATGCTCAGCCTTTTCGCTGCTCTCCTCGTGCCGAGTCTTCTTTACGCCCAAAATTGCGCTTTGTGCTACACGCAGGCAGCGAGTGCCGGACACCGTGTTATCCAAGCGCTACGCAGCGGCATCCTGATGTTGATCGCGCCCCCGATGTTCATTTGCATCGCCATCGCCATCATGGCCTACCGGAAACGCAACCAGTTCAATAGCGCCGAATAATTTGTGTAGCTGGCTTACAAAATCATCTCAACAAGTGGTCCTACTCAGGGTAAGTCCAAATCCAGAGCGTAAATCTCCGTTCCTCCCCGCTCGATCATCATGTACAGGGAGCCGTCGCGAGCCACTCCGCTGAATAGACATTGCGTCGCGCTGCCCCGCAGAATCGTTCTAAATCCTGAAATGCGGTCCACTTTTTTTGTAACCACGTCCGCCCGAAATACAGATTCTTCGTCGTCCAGCTGATCTTGGAAATAAACGGATTCACCCTCGGAAGACCAATAAGGTGACTGCAGAAACCCTCCTGAAGCGATCGGAGACCAGGCTTCCTTGCGCATGTCATAAAGAACAAGGCCGCGCTTTGCGTTATCTTGCGCGACGATATAGCGGCCATCAGGAGACCAGCGGGAGTCGCTGAGCTCCTTCGAGTCAGGCAATTCCTTTAAGACACCCGTTGTAGGCTCAAGTAAAAACAGCGCATATTGCGGGTGAACCTTCTGATTTCGCATGCTGACCACAATTCGGTAGCCGTCGGGTGACCAGTCCGCATTCAACCCTTCCCACCCTTTAGGCAGGACCGGGCGGAGCGAGCCCCCGTCCGCTGAAACGATATAGATCTGCCGCGCTTGGCTTGCGCGCACTCCTGTAAAAAGAATCTGTTCGCCCTTGGGCGACCATCGCGGGGACAAACCTTCGAGTGGGGGATTGGTCAGACGTATTCGCTGCGAGCCGTCCGTGCGGCTGCGCCACAAAGATCCATCCGGGCGGTCACAATAAACGACCATTTGGCCGTCCGGCGATACAGTTGCCTCCGCGGCATTTGCATCGACGCTCAGGCTGGACAAGCGAAGAGTTCGAGGCTCGAGCTGCTCAAGTGCGCGATGGGAGTGAAAGCTGAAAGCGAACATTCGTGATCCGGCTTCCCTGGGTATAGCTACATGCAGTGAGTCTGGCCCGCTCGTCAGGGGAACGGGGCCGTGATGGGAACGCCGGAACCAGCTCCAAGCATCGCGCATGGCCCATAGATTACAGTCGTATCGTTCGCAGCCGGAAAAAAGGAAGTATTTGCCGTCGGCGGTCCAGTTTCCCGCCGCTTGGCGCGCCGGCGTTCCATTTGCGAGTATGGTGTGTAAGCCGCTGCCATCCGCTGACATTTCCCACAAAGATTCATTGCCGTATTCGCCTGCGTCAACGGCAACCCGTATCCTTTCTCCGTCAGGTGACCATGCTGGTCCTGTAGGGCGGCCGCTAGTCTGAACAAGCTCGCGAAGCTGCGTGCCATCATGATGAATGGAGTACAGACTTCGCCCGCGCACAAACACGATTTGCGTGCCGTCCGGCGACCATGCGGGATCGTGGCCGGTGGCCTGACCCAGGCGGCGCGGCTCGCCCCCCTGCACAGGCCACAACCACAACGGCATCTCATCGTCGTGCCGGGTAAAATGCCCGATCAAAAACTGCGAGTGATCGGGAGAAATCGCAAACAAGCGCGTGTTTTCAAATGGGGCGGGCATTCTTTCGGCGTTGCCGCCTTCCACGGAAGTCTGCATCAGATTCCAGTGCCCGCCATCGCGCTGTAGAAAGAAAATCCGGGTTCCGTCGGACACGATGCCGCCCCATTCGGCAATACGGCCCCCGTTTGTAATACGGGTGGTGCGCTGCACGCTGGGTCGCGGAACGGGGTAAACAATGAAAAAGAGAAGCCAGGAGCCGAACAAGATCGCAATCGTAAGGAGCAGGGTATCAAACCAGCGCTGAGTGCGCTCCGCGCGTTGGCGATCCCAATAAGCTTCTGTCGCACCTTCCTCGCGGAATTCTGGATGCACCCGCAGCGGTAACTCTATCGAGCCTTCCTTATTCAAGGAGGGGAATGGAGCAGCGGAAGGCGCGCCCGCAGGTCCCGGAATGACATGAACCGGCGCGAGGAAACGATAACCCTGCCTCGGCACAGTCTCGATGAAACGCGGATTCTCTGCGTCGTCTTGAAGCGCCGCCCGCAGCTTCTTCAGAGCCGCGTTAAGGCTTCCCTCAAAGTTGACGTGGGTACCCTGCGGCCACAGGGCTCGGCAGAGTTGCTCTCTTTTGACTATTTCACCATTTCGCTGGAGGAGCATTGCGAGGATGCAAAATGGTTGTTCCTGGATTTTGACGCGAATCCCTTGGCGGCTCAATGTGGAGCCGGCCAAGTCGACCTCGAACAGGCCAAATTTGACGACTACGGCCGACTCGAGCTTGGTATTAGAGTCCAAAGCCGCCCAATCTCCGTAAGGCTTGGGCAAGACCATACCACGGCGGGTAGCCGCGAAGCTAGAAATGGTTCATGTGAACACCTATTCCATTGAATCAGTATGGCTTAATGGTTCATACTATTTTCAGCCTGAGTTCCTTTGACCGGCCCCGAGCTCTCAGGCTAAGTGGATCGGAAAGCACCGATGGTAGGTCAGCCACGCTCAATCGTTGGCTCAGTCGGGCTTTGATGTAGTCGATTTTGGAGGTTTTGGGAAAAGAACGCCTTCCCAAAGTCTCTGAACCATCGGAACGCCCGGGCCCGAGTCCCTGAACCGGATCAAGCAGTCATCGGGTGCGGGCGCTCCGATTCCACCGCTTGCTTCAGATTGACTTTAGGGTTTTCCCCCCGATTAGAGCTCCGTTGCGGCCGACGATTCGCCGGAAATCGAGAGATCACTCCGTCCGCAGGGCCTGGATCACATCGACGCGCGCGGCCCTTGCCGCCGGAAGCATCGAGGCAACAACCGCCGCAATCAGCAGGACCAACGCAGACAGCACCACCGGCAGCACACTCGGCATCTGCACGTCCGCAATGTAACTGCCAGCCAGGCGAGCCAGCACAAACCCCAATACCGCACCGGCGATGACACCCGCCCCGGCGATCACGGCACCCTCGGCGATGACACCAGCCAGGAGTCGTCCTGGCTGCGAACCGACGGCCAGACGGATACCAAACTCGCGTGTGCGAGCGCTCACGGAAAACGCAAGCACGCCAGCTACGCCAACGATAGCAATGGCCAGAGCAACTGCGGCGAACCCACCGAAAACGATCGTGTTCAACCGGTCAGGAGTGAGTATTTCGGCGCGGATATCCTCTAGCGTGGCGGCGTGCTCCACCGGTTGATCAGCGGCCATGTCGCGCACGATGCGCGTGATCGGGGTCACCAGCGCATAGGGATCCATTCGAGTGTGAACGAACAGGCGGCCGCCAAAGAGGGGCAGCTCTTTGCTGGCGGCATCATTATCCGGGATCTGGCCGAAGGGATGATAGATGGTAAGCGCTGCGCCAGGCACAACGTGCTCATCGTCCACATCTGCGGCGACGCCTACAATGCGTCGCGCCCCCTTAGTGATGTATATGAAATCCATCACTGGGTCTGTCCACATGATGTGCCGGTTGATCGGGTCTTGGCCGGGGAACATGCGCTGAGCAACGCTTTGGCTTACGATCACAACGGGCTCGCCGCCGCGGCGGTCATTGTCGTCGAAATCGCGCCCAGCAACGACGGGCACGCCGAGAGCGGCGAAAAATGACGGCGAAACAACTCGCATCTGCGCGCGAGGGTCCTCTTCGCGATCACCTTTCACTTGGCCCTCGCCAGAGAACGCGAAGCCAGGACCGAAGCCGCCGGCGTCGCGCCATGGGACGTTGGTGCCGAGTGCGACACGATCCACCCCGGGGATTTCGTTGATGCGGCGAATACTCTCCCTGTAGAAATTAATGATCTGATCTGGAGTCTTTCCATAGGACATGACCGGCACATTCATAGCGAGAACGCGATGCATGTCAAAGCCTGTCTGCGTAGCTTGCAGCGTCAGGAGAGTCTTGATGAGCATGCTGGCTCCGGCCAGGAGCATGAAGGACGCCGCGATCTGCGTGACGGCGAAGATTCGCAGTCGCCGGCTGGTGCTGCCCGTGATGCGCACTCCGCCGCTAGCCAGCCCGAATCCCTGCGAGGCGCTTGCGGAAGGGAGGCGCGGGACAAACGCCAGGAGAACTGAGGCGAGGATGGCAAGTGCGGCGCCAACCCACAGCATGCTGGAATCGATCGTGAGGTCGAGCGCACGAACGGAGAAGCGCGAGGCGTAACGAGCAAGAATGGCAACCATTGGACGAGCGCTGAGTACGCCGAGAATCGCTCCGGCGCCGCAGAGCAGAAGGCTTTCGGCCAGGAGAGTGCGCCGAAGCGCTGCGCTGCTTGCGCCTAAGGCAGCGCGGATGGCTAACTCGCCCTCGCGACGCACGCTGCGTGCAAGGATCAGGTTAGCCACGTTGGAACACGCAATGATAAAGACCAGGAGTGACGCCGCCAGTAGGACCCAGAGAATCGTTTTTGCCCCGGATGTGATTTGGTCCCGCAAAAGCACAGCATGTATGCGGTTGTCACCCTTCTGCGAGTACGCCTCCGGATGCTCGCGAAGCATCGTAGCGTAGACGGTGCGCAATTCGGCGTTCGCTGAATCGAGGGTAGTGCCCGGAGCTAGGCGGCCGAAGAGTTCGGTCATACGATGCACGCGGCCAGTGACCATC
>JAOAPV010000140.1 GCA_025463055.1 Candidatus Acidiferrum typicum | reverse complement strand
CTTAAACAACAGTAATCTTGTCTCCGTAGTGGCAGTGCCCTAGCATGAATGCATGCCCGGATTCGCCCGCTTTGGACGCCCAAGCAAACCGCTAGCGGTCGCCGTGGGGATCGTCCTTTTGCTCATTGCGGCTTGGGTCGTGGTTGCACAGCTTGGCGCGAACCATGGCGATCGTTATGAGTCATTCTACCCATCGCTTGCGGAAGCAGATAAAGACGGCGCAATTAATCGCGGTTGGGTACCAGACGACCTCTTACCCCGCAGTTCTCGCGCCATTCATGAAGTTCACGACCTGTCGCCATCTACCGAATGGTGCGTTTTTGAATTTGATCCTGCCGACTCGCAACGCCTTCGCGAGAACCTCAAAACTGTTGATGTTATACCGGTGCCGGTTAGGCGCGTGCCAAACCCCGATGTGTCATGGTGGCCCAGCATGCTCAAGGGGGACCTTGACACGGAAACTATTCACAAAGAGAAGTTTGAGCTTTACACGGTGGAAAGACCGGAGACATCCGTCACTACGGAAATTCTTCTATTTGCGATTGATTGGTCAAATGGGCGTGGTTTCTTCTATAGCACGAGCGAGTAACACTGAGCCGCTGCATAGCACACTGATGAGTTCCACTTGTCGTTCTCCATGGCCCTAAATCAAAAACTCGGTCTCATCGCCGGCAATGGCCGATTTCCTTTTCTCGTGCTCGACGCCGCGCGAGCCCAGGGTTACGACGTGGTGGTCGCCGCAATCAAAGAAGAGGCATTCCCCGATATCGAATCCCACGGCGCAAAAGCTGTGCATTGGCTCTCGCTCGGCGAACTTTCCAAGCTTATTGAAATGTTCCAGCGCGAAGGGGTCACCCGGGCGGTGATGGCTGGGCAAGTAAAGCACAAGCAGATTTTTTCCAGCATTCGCCCGGACTGGCGCCTGGCGAAACTCCTGTTCTCACTGACCACGCGTAATACCGACGCTCTGCTGGGTGCGGTCGCCAAAGTTCTTGCTGACGAAGGCATCACCCTGGAAAGTTCAACTGCGCTCCTCGAACCGCTGCTGGTGAAACCCGGCGTCCTGACCAAGCGCTCTCCCTCGGCGCAGGAATTCAAGAACGTCGAATATGGACGTGCCGTTGCGCGAGGGCTGTCGCAATATGACATCGGCCAGACCGTCGTCATCGCCGAAAGCGCTTGCGTTGCGGTGGAGGCCATGGAAGGGACTGACGCGACCATCGAGCGTGCCGGCCAACTCATGGCTTCACTCGATCCTGGCCGCTCTACGCTGGCGCGAGAGTTGACGGTCGTAAAGGTCTCAAAGCCGAAACAAGATATGCGATTCGATGTTCCCGTCGTCGGAGTCAAGACAATCGAAGTCATGCGAAAGTCCGGCGCTACGTGCCTCGCCTTGGACGCACGCAAGTGCTTACTCATCGACGGAGACGCGGTAATTGTGGCTGCCGATGCTGCGGGAATGGCGATTCTGTCGGAGTAAAGAAGCATTCAGCACTCAGCATTCAGCCATTGCCCAAAAAACTTGTCATCCCGAACTCGCGCCTGCGCGAGAGAGGGACCTTACGATGCGATGTGAGCAACTCGGACGTAAACAAGATCGCCGCGACCGAAAGCGCACAAATTGACTGCATCCAGTCCTATGCCGGCCCGCTTCGGCCATCGTGACCAACGTCCGGGGAGGTTCCCATGTACCGTAAGGTCCCTCTCTCGCGCGCTTCAGCGGGCGCGTTCGGGATGACACTTGTATGAAGTCTGGCTGAGTGCTGAATGCTAAAGTAGGAACGTGTCTGAAATCGAATTCATCGCCGATCAACTCAAGGCCGCGTTCGACGGCGAAGCCTGGCACGGTCCCGCGCTGATGGAAATTCTCGATGGAGTCAATGCGGCAACGGCCGCCTCGCATCCCATCCCCGCAGCCCACAGCATCTGGGAGTTGGTGCTGCATCTTGCCACATGGGAGCGCGTGATTGCCCGAAGGATTCAAGGCCAGGAGTTCATGCCTTCGGATGACGAAAACTTTCCCCAAGTCCGCCAGCCGACAGACTCTGCATGGCGCGAAGCAGTAAAAATGCTGCGGACGACTCATGCAGAGCTGATCCAGCTGGTTTCTGCCATGAAAGAAGATCGCTTGAACGACCGCGTTCCCGGCACGGACTACGATCTTCGCTTCATGCTAACGGGAGCTATACAACATGCCGCATATCATGGCGGTCAGATCGCGCTGCTGAAAAAGGCGCAGTCGTAAAGCGATTAAAGATTTCAAAGACTGGAGACTCCTCTGGCCCATTCAGAACCCACTCGGGTTGCCGTGATTGGCGTAGGCGCTTTTGGACGCAACCATGCCCGTGTCTATCACCAGCTCGCGCGCGAACTCAACACCGTGGAACTTGTGGGCGTGGTGGATGAAAATCCTGCGGGCGCCGATGCCGTCGCAAAGGAGTTCGGCTGCCGCGCATTCGGTTCGATTGACCAATTAATCAGCACGAACATTAACGTTCAGGCTGCTTCGGTCGCAGTTCCCACAATCCATCACCTCCCCGCAGCGCGCCAACTCATGCAGGCTGGCATCGATGTTCTGATCGAAAAACCCTTAGCGGCGTCCCTGGCCGAAGCTGATGAACTGATAGTTGTGGCCGAAAAATTCGGTCGGATCGCGCAAGTCGGCCACCTCGAGCGGTTCAATCCCGCAGTGCGCGCAACCGTTCCGTTCGTCACCCGGCCCATGTTTTTCGAAATACACCGGCTGAGCGTCTTCACTCCGCGCTCGCTCGACGTGGACGTAGTGCTCGACCTGATGATCCACGATCTCGACGCCGTGCTGTCATTCGTCAATTCGCCGATTCGCGAGATTCGCGCCGCAGGCCTCCCCATCTTGTCGAATAAGGTCGACATTGCAAACGCCCGCATTGAGTTCGAATCCGGCTGCATCGCGAACTTCACCGCCAGCCGAGTCTCGACTGAGAGGGTCCGCAAATTGCGTTTTTTTCAGCCCCGCCAGTACATTTCCATCGATTATGGCCGTCAGGACGTGCTAGTATTCACGGTCGGAAGCGCTGAGGGTGTCCCTTCAGCGAACCCGGAAATCAAAATTTCGAAGCCCCAAATCACTCCGGAAGAGCCCCTCCACGCAGAAATTCAGGCGTTCCTACATGCAGTCCGCACGCGCGAAAAACCACTTGTCCCACTTGAAGACGGCCGCCGCGCCCTCGCAGTAGCCCTCGAAGTGATTGAACAGATTGAGGCCCATGCCGGCCGCCTGAACCTCGCCGGATAACTTGCGTCACGCCGTCTTTACATTTTTTGACGCCTTCCCGGCTAAAAGCCCGCTAACCTTAGAAGGTGCTTCCGCCGTAAGTACTTGTACTGTCAGAATTTCTATAGCAAGCTCGAAAGATGAGAAAATAGACGAAACCGCTCAAGCTGCCGCATCAGATAACTTAGTCAATGCCTTTGACCCAAATTCCG
>JAOAPV010000108.1 GCA_025463055.1 Candidatus Acidiferrum typicum | reverse complement strand
CGCGGAAACCAAAGTCTTGACGACTATCGTCGGCGGACGTGTAGTCTATCAGGCGCCGGCACAGTAAAGTGCGAGGCCGGACCATGATGATGTGACGCTCGCTGCTCTTCTGTACGGCTCTGTTTATCGCTGCGCTCGGCGGCTGCAAGCCGAAAACCGAAACGCTGAGCCTGCTTGTCTGGGAAGGCTACGCCGACCCTTCCTTCCTACAGCCGTTCGAGCAATCTCATAATTGCAAGGTTGTCGCGGCCTACATGGGCTCGAGCGACGAGCTTGTCGCTAAGCTTCGCGGCGGCAGCGCATCCAATTACGATGTCATCTCGCCTTCCAGCGACGTGGCCACATCCATCGTTCGCGCTGGGCTTGCTGCGCCGCTCGATCTCTCGAAGATTCCTTCTTACAACCAGCTCTCTTCGAGACTACGCGATTCTCCGTTGGTCAAAGACAATGGCCAAGTCTACGGCGTGCCTTTCGTCTGGGGACCGAATCCTCTGCTCTATGACGCTACCGCGTTCCCGCAGGCGCCGGATTCTTGGAGCATCCTCTGGGCTCCCAAGTACAAGGGCAAAGTCTCACTGTGGGATGAACTCTCCAGCGTCTACATGGCCGCGCAGGTTCTCGGCTACGACAAGCCGGACCCCAATCAAATTTACAATCTCACCGACGCGCAGCTTGAAGCTGTGAAGGAAAAATTGATCGAGCTCAAGCCCAACATTCGCAAATATTGGTCCACTGGCGGCGAGCTTACGAATCTATTTCAAAATCACGAGGTCATCGTTGCCATGGGCTGGCCATTGATGACCAATCAGCTTCGCAAACTCAATTTCCCAATTGCCGAAAACATCCCCAAAGAAAACACCACCGGTTGGATCGATCACTTGATGATCACCGCTGCCAGTACGCGCAAAGAACTCGCCCAACAATTCCTTGAATATATGATCGAGGCCAAGACGCAGAAGCTCGTGGCCGATGTCACTCAGTACACCCCGGCAAATCCGGCGACCTCCGAGCTTCTCACCGCGGACGAGCGAAAGAACCTGCACCTCGACAATCCCGACGAATACATGAAGCGCATCTATTTCTGGCAGGATGTTCCCCGCCGTGCAAAATACAATGAAATTTGGAACGAGGTAAAAAGCGCACAGTGAGCGTTGCCGGCGCCATCTCGCCGCAGAAAGCACCTGGTAGCAGCGCTCCTCTCCTTGAAATCCACGACATTGCCAAGCGCTTCGGCCAGACCGAGGTTCTTAGGAATATTTCTCTTCAGATCGCCTCCGGCGAATTCCTTACGCTTCTTGGCGAGAGCGGTTCCGGTAAGACCACACTTCTTCGCTTAATCGCTGGATTTGAGCAGCCCACCTCTGGCCAGATATGGATGAGCAGCGAGCGTTTGGATACGCTTCCGCCGTACAAACGCCGCGTAAATACCGTGTTCCAAAATTACGCGCTCTTCCCGCATCTTAGCGTTCGCGAAAACGTGGCGTATGGCCTTCGCGTGAAGGCGACGCCAAAACACGAAATCGCCGTTCGCGTGGAAGACGCGCTCGGTATGGTGAAAATGAAAGATTTCGTCGAAGCTCGCCCGGCAACTCTCAGTGGCGGGCAGCAGCAACGCATCGCGCTTGCTCGGGCGCTCATCAATCGGCCTAAGCTTTTGCTCTTGGACGAGCCGCTCTCCGCGCTTGACGCCAATCTCCGTAAGAAGATGCAAAGCGAGCTGAAAACTTTGCAACGCGAGATCGGCATCGCCTTTCTCTTTGTCACGCATGATCAGGACGAAGCAATGGCGCTTTCCGATCGGATTGCGCTGCTCCGCAACGGCGCCTTCGAGCAAGTGGATTCTCCGCGCGAAATCTATTCGCATCCCGCTACCGCCTACGCGGCGCAATTCATAGGTCAGACCAATCTTCTGCGCGGTGAAGTGCGTGGCGACTACGCCAGCTGCGGAGCAATTCGCATTTGCCCCGTCAGGGGGCCGGATGGCCCGGCGACGTTTTCGCTGCGACCTGAGGCCATCAAGGGAGCACTTGATGCTACGATCGGCACGCCGTACATGACGTTTAAAGCAACAATTCGCCAGCAGATTTATGCCGGCGCCACGGAGTTGCTCGAGGTCGACTGCGCGGGTCAGCTTCTGCGCGTACGTGTTCCTGCCGGCGAGCCGCTGCATGGCGAGCACGCGTTTGTTTTTTCACCGCGCGATGCCGTACGCATTCGCGATTAACAGTAAAACCATATGTATTCGCGTACTTACAAGACTCTCGTCGCTGTCCCGCCGCTGCTATGGGTGGGTGTATTCCTGCTGTTGCCCTACGCTCTGATGTTCGCGCACGGTTTCTGGCTTGTGCGCGATGGCTTCCTCGTCCACCAATGGAACGTACAAAACTATCGCGCGCTCTTCACCAATCCTCTCTATTTGCAAGTTTTTCTCCGCACTGCGCGGATTGCCGCTTCCGTTACGCTCTGCTCTCTGCTCCTTGGCTATCCACTTGCCTACTATCTTTCGTTCCACGCCGGGCCGCGCAAAGAATTCCTTTATCAGCTTGTGATTATTCCGCTCTGGGTCAGTTACCTCGTGCGCGGCTACGCATGGAAAACCATCCTCGGCAGCGATGGTGTGCTCAACGGATTTCTTCAATACCTTCACATCACGCGCGAGCCCGTCAGCTTCTTTCTCTACAGTCCCTTCGCGGTCATTCTCGTGCTTACGCACATTTATACGCCCTTCGTTTTCCTTCCCATCTATGCCGCTTTGGAACACATCCCCCGCCCTCTTGTTGAGGCGTCGCAAGACCTCGGCGCTAACCGCAGCGCCACGTTCCTTCGCGTGATCCTTCCGCTCTCGATTCCCGGCCTGCTCGCCGGCGCGGCTTTTGCGTTCGTTCTCTCCCTCGGTGATTTCCTCGCACCGCTGCTCGTCGGTGGTCCATCGGCAACGATGATCGCCAACATCGTGCAAAGCCTTTTCGGCGCCGCTTACGATTGGCCGCTCGGCGCCGCAATATCCGTTTGCATTCTGCTGATCACGATCTCTCTTCTATTTGCCACCGAAAGGCTCGAGAAACGGTGGTCCTTCAAATGAGGGATACCAAATTTACTTCACGCTCGCCTTTGCTCGCCGCATATTCCACGCTGGTCTTCGCCTTCATCTATTTGCCCATCGTTGTCCTCATCCTTTACTCGTTCAATCGCGACGGCGTTGGCGGATTCCCTCCGCGCCACTTCACATTGGACTGGTATCGACAACTTTTCTCTGACTCGGCGATCTGGGATTCCGTTGTAAACAGCCTGATCGTCGCCGCGGCTAGCGTTGCCATGTCCCTCACGCTCGGCCTTCTCGCCGCGCTCGCGCTCGACCGCGCCAACTTCCCCGGCAAAGTCCTGTTCCGACGCCTGGTGTTGCTCCCGCTGATTCTCCCAGGCATCATCACCGGTCTATCGCTGCTAATGTTCGCCGTTTTCGCCGGAATGCAGCTCAGTCTCTTCACCGTCTTCCTTGGACACGGCACCGCTTTAATCTCCGTGGCCACTACAGAGATCTTCGCCGGACTCCAAAAACTTGATCGCGCCCAGGAAGAAGCCTCGCTCGACCTCGGTGCTACTCCCTGGCAAACCTTTTGGCGCGTCACTCTCCCCAACCTCAAACT
Source organism: Candidatus Acidiferrum typicum (assembly GCA_025463055.1). GTDB lineage: Bacteria > Acidobacteriota > Terriglobia > Acidiferrales > UBA7541 > Acidiferrum > Acidiferrum typicum_A. The sequence goes on along the minus strand of JAOAPV010000108.1, from coordinate 9,888 downwards.
CTCGCTCATTGCCGCCGGCCTCCTTATCTTCACGCTCTCGATGGACGAAATCGCCGTCACTTTCTTCCTCATCGGCCGCGACAATACGCTGCCGCTCGAAATCTGGGGGCGCCTCCGGCGCGGCATCACTCCGGAAATCAACGCCATTTCTGCGCTGATCTTTTCTGTCTCCGTTGCGCTCATCGTGGTGTGGTATCGTTTGCGCGCGCGCACCATGAGATCGTCGCCGCGCTAACTTGTCGAGACTTCATAGGAGAGTGCGGGCGATGGGGAAATTTGTGAAGTGCAAGTACGCTTTACTCCTTATGATTTTATTAGCGTGGCTTGGCACGTCCGCTTCTCAGCAAAAGCCTGGCGCCACCGTCATCATCAACGCGCAAATCGCAGACGGTACCGGCAAGCCTCTCCGCAAAGGAAGCGTTCGAATCTCCGGCGATCGCATCACGCAAGTGGGAGATTTCCAGCCCGCAAAGGACGAGCAAGTCATCGATGCCAAAGGGCTCGTGCTCGCGCCGGGATTTATTGACATTCACAACCATTCGACGGCGGGCCTCGAAAGCGATCCTCTCGCTGAAACGCAGATCGCACAGGGTATTACCACCTTAGTGGTTGGGGCGGACGGCGATTCCCCTTGGCCCATCGCCCCATGGCTGAAGGCGCGCGAGGCGAATCCCGCCTCTCTGAATGTTGCCGTGATGGCTGGTCATGCCACGATCCGCGAGCAAGTCTTGGGCAAAGATTTCAAGCGCGTCTCGACTCCCGCCGAAGTCGAAAAAATGGTTCAGCTCGTGGACCAAGGCATGCGCGAAGGCGCCGTCGGTCTCTCCAGTGGTCTCGAATACGAAGTTGGAAGCTATAGCGCCACGGATGAAGTGGTCACCATGTCCGCTGCGGCAGCTAAGCACAGCGGCTTCTACATGACGCATATTCGCGACGAAGCCGATAAGTCCTTCGAGGCTTTAAACGAAGAAATCGCTATTGGCGAGCGCGCTCACATTCCCATCGAGCACTCACATATCAAGCTCGGCACTGTCGGCGTGTGGGGCAAAGCGCCGCAATACATTCAGGTAATCGAAGCTGCCCGCAAACGCGGCGTGGATTTCCTCGCGGACTGCTATCCGTATGACGCGTGGCACTCCAACTTGAAAGTGCTCGTGCCCGACAAGCAATACGAAAATCCGCAAAGCGTCGCAAAGGCACTCGCCGATGTAGGCGGCGGCAGCCACGTGACCATTGTGGAATTCAAGCCGAACCCCAATTATGAGGGCCACACGATGGACGACCTGGGTCGCATTAACAGCATCACGCCAGTGGAAATGTTCATCCGCCTAGTCCGCGAAAGCGATGCCGCCAACGTCGAACCGGGCATCATTGGCCAGTCCATGACCGAAAGCGACATCAAGGCGTTTTACCAGCAGCCCTGGGTCATGGTCGCCAGCGACGGCGGACTCGGCTCGCGCCATCCTCGCGGCGCCGGGACTTTCCCTCGCGTGCTCGGCGTTTACGTCCGTGAAAAACACTGGCTCACGCTGCCAGAAGCGATTCGCAAGATGACGTCTCTCCCCGCGAAGCGCCTCGATTGGAAGGATCGCGGCATTGTCCGCGAAGGCGCCTTTGCCGATCTCGTTCTCTTCAATCCAGAAACGGTCATTGACCGCGCCACGTTCTCCGATCCATTCGCTTTGCCCACGGGCATTGAAAAAGTTTTCGTAAATGGAACGCTCGTCTGGAGTTCCAGCAAAGCTACAGGCGCGCGTCCCGGGCGAGCATTAGGACTGCCTCCCACTTCTTGATTGCGCGGTTCTTTCTGTGTGCTGAGGGAGAGCTATTCGTAGCGCAGCGCTTCAACCGGATCGAGCTTGGCGGCCTTCATAGCGGGCCACACGCCAAAGATGAGCCCGACACTTACGCTAACCACGACCCCGGCCGTAGCCGCCCAGACGGGAACAGCTCCTCGCCATTGCAACGTAAGCCGAAAGAGGAGCACGATGCCGTTCACGAGGACGAGCGCGATCACACCACCAGACGCGGTCAGCGCCATCGCTTCCAGTAGGAACTGCCAGGTAATGTCGCTGCGCTTTGCCCCAATCGCTTTGCGTACGCCAATTTCACGCGTACGCTCCGTGACGCTTACCAGCATGATGTTCATCACGCCCACGCCACCAATCAGCAGTCCGATGGCGCTAAGCACGAGCGTCGCGACATATACCATCAGCATGATGTTGTGAAACTCCTCGACTTCCTGCGCTGCGGTGCGAATCGAAAAATTGTTTTTAGCGTTGTACGCGACATTGCGGCGCCGGCGAAGCACTTCGGTCGCCTGGTCCACAGCCTGATCCAGCATTCCGGAATAGGCTTGTACACGCATGTTGATTTCGTCCGCGGACGGGTACGTCTTTTTGAACGTGTTGAACGGAATGAGCACGCGTCGATCTTCATCGCCCATTCCAAAGCCGCCTTTGGGTTTTTCAACCACGCCGATCACGCGAAAATCAGCGCCATCGATCAATACGTCTTTACCCACGGCCTCGCCACTGGGGAATAGCACCGGAGCGACGTTCTCGCCTAGCATCACGACTTTCTCGCGGTGCAGGTCGTCACCTTCACTGATGAAGCGCCCTGAAATCGTCGCCGCGTTGGCATAGACCTGGCCGAAATTGGCCTGCACGCCACGAAAATCCACGCCGATCACTTCACCTGCCTTGGTGCGCACGGTGTGTTGTTGCATCCAGCCGGTCTGCAAAAACGTCGTAACATTTTTCACAGCCGGGCAGCCGGCAATCAGCGCTTGAGAATCTTCCAGCGTCAGCGGTTTCCGCATGCGCTCTTCAAGGGGACGATCGCCGCCGTGAAAGCCCTGGTCCCACTTGGAAATAAATGCGGTATCAGCTCCAAACTGCTTGATGTTTTCCTGGATTGCTTCATCAAAGCCGGTGATTAGCGCGGCAACCAGCATAATCACGCTGACCCCGAGCACGACTCCAAACACGGTAAGCCCGCTGCGCATTTTGTGCGTGCGCAACGTGTCCATTGCTTGCTTTAGGTTTTCGCCGTATGCCTGCGCCATTTATTTTTGTTCGAGAGCTACTAATGCTCAGTCCAGTCCTTAAGTTTCGGCTCGCAACGCTTCAATTGGATCGAGTTTTGCCGCGCGCGTCGCCGGGTAGATTCCGAAAAACAAACCTACCGCCGTGGAGACGCCCAGCGAAACAATCACAGCGCTCACCGGCGTTTTTACCGGGATCGAAGTTGTAGCGCCCACAAGCCCGACTAACGCGTATGCGAGCAAAACCCCTATGATTCCACCCGTCGAGGCGAGAACCGCTGACTCCATCATGAATTGCAGTAAAATGTGTTTCTTTCGCGCGCCTAGCGAACGCCGGATCCCAATCTCCCGTGTGCGCTCAGTGACGCTCGCTAGCATGATGTTCATGATCACGATGCCCCCGACCACTAGGAACACACTGACTAGCCCGACCGCCACGCCCGCCAGCGTGCCCGTCAAATCGTGCCAGAGCTTCATGATTGAATCGGAGCCCAATATCGCGAAATTATCCGGCGCCTCCCACGCAAGATGCCGCCACGCGCGCATCAACATCCGTGCTTCGTCCTCGCACGCATTCATCATCTCTGCGTTGGGAGCCTGCACAAAAACGGCCACCCAGTCGCGTGCGCGATGCAGCTCTTTCTCAAACGTGTGAACCGGCATGATCATGAAATTGTCTTGCGATTGCCCAAAGGCGCTACCGATCCGTTCGGCAACTCCGATTACCTGATATTCATGAGTCTCGGCTCGCACGGTTTTGCCGATGGGATCGACATTTGCGAAAAGCCTTTCCGCCACATCCGCGCCTATGAATACAACCTCAGCCCGATGCTCATCGTCCGCTTCGGTGACAAAACGGCCTTGTGCGACGTTTATGTTGCGAACATCCGCGTAATTCGCGGAAACGCCCATCACGTCAGTGTTCTCCAGGCGCTGGTTTCCGGACCGTATATCGATATTGTGGTCATCGAGAGCGGCAACGGCTCGCGCCGTCTTCATACTGTCGCGCAGGCGCTCGTAATCATCCATCGTAACCAGCGGCCGTTTCTGCGCTTTTACCCATGCGTCCTGGCTGGTGATAATCCCGAAGCGGTCCACGATAAACACATTCGCGCCCAGGTTCGCGATGCGGTCCGCAACGTAAAAATTCATGCCAGATACGACGCTCATCACGGCCACGAGGGTGGTCACCGCTAGGATGACGCCCAGCAGCGTCAAAAAGCTGCGCAACTTGTGTGCCCGTAAGGCATCTAGCGCCAGGCGCATCGTTTCCAGGGCAGTTACGGCGCCTCCGTGCCAGCCGGTGAGCGCAACGGTACGCCTGCCTGTGCCGGTATTCACTTGCGGCAGCTGTGCCAAACCTTCTAGTGGAGCTACACCCAACGGAACCTCACTCGCGTCATCTTCTTCATCTTAATACGAGCTAACCAGCAGATAGGTTTCCGGATGTTTGCTTAGACGTAAAAAGAGACCCTTTGCCTTACCTGTGACCGGCGTTAGTGTTGAGGGTGCGGCGATGTGTCCCAGGTGCATGTGGGGAGTTTTATGTCCGATTGATGGGATCTATCTTGCTCTGTTCATTGTATTTAGCCAGGCTCAAACGGCCAGATAGTTTGGTGGGACGAAACCCCCGTGCAACAATCCGCGCCGCAGTCGAATCCAAGGTAAAGTTGACGGAGAGTCGCCATTCCCTGATCATGCGGTCACCCAAAGCCATTGTTTTCATGTCCTTGCTAGCCATTTCCGCCGGAATCTCAGTGGCGCAGGATCCGCCGCGCGTTCCGGCTCTGCAAAGTGAACTCGACGAACAGCGCTCCTTGCTCGAGCGTGTAATCGCCAACCAGAAGAAAGACGACATTGCGCAGTTCACTTACGAGCGCATCGAACGCCTGGAACTCCATAAAAGTTCCGGATCGCCGCCGGAAATCAAGACCACTCGCGCTGTACCAGCAGGAACTGGAATCGACCGCATCCCCGTAGGGCCGGACGGAAAACCGGCGGACGCCGCCGCTTACCGGGTGGAGTTGGAAAAATTGGAACGCACCCTGTCGTGGGCCGCGCAAGATGGGCGCGGGCAGCGCGACGCGTACGAAAAAATCGCGAAAAAGCAAAAAGAGCGTGCGGACCTGATCGACGTAACGCGCAACGCCTTTATCTTTACATTTATTGACCGGGAACCTCGCGGCGATCGGATTCTATCGAAATACAGCTTGGTTCCGGATCCAGCCTACAAAGCAACGTCGCGAGCCACTTCGATTTTCTCCAAGGTGCGCGGCTATTTGTGGATCGACGAGGATGCCGCCCAACTCGCGCGCGCCGAACTCGAAGTTACCGACGACATTTCCTTTGGCGGCTTCATGGCAAAAGTATATAAGGGCAGCCATCTTGTCCAGGAACGCTACGAGATCGCGCCCGGTCTCTGGTTCGCTACTTATTCACAATATGATTTCGAAGGCCGCCGTTTGTTCGTGAGCTTCGCGATTCACGAACACACCTCCTACTCGCAGTACCGCCGCATCGGCCCTCCCAAGGAAGCGCTACAAGCCATCCGTGCCGAGTTGGGCAAATCGACAACCGCGAAGGCAGATCCCTGAGAGAGTTGTTTTAGCGGGCTGGCTAGGTCCCCTGGGCTCCCCTTAACAGTTAAATGGACAACGGTTTTCTCCCGCAGTAACATTCGAGCCAGGAGAGCTCGCCACCGACCTTACGGGAAAACCCTTGGATTTGTCTCAGGCGGCCCAAAATTGTACGCGCCCTACGCCTAAATCCAAATCACGAACTCCCCCGCGAAAACCTGCAGCAACTCAGCCGTGAAGGTAACCCACGGTAAACAGCTTGTCTACCAAGCGCACAGAAACCAGTCGTCCAAGTCGAACATAGAGAATTCGATCGGGCGTTGGTTGCAAGAAGAGCGACGCCATGGTGTGCCAAAAGGCCTACAAGATTTGGTAGGAAGCTGAAAAGCGCCTCGTCGGTCAAAAGTGAAGCACGATGTCCAGGTTCGCCTGAGCGCTATTCTGCCATGCGCTGAAGAGATGCGTTCTCACCCAATCGAGTTCCAGGCGGGCAGAAAGATGCGGGTAGATACGGTAGTCCGCTCCTCCGCCGACCTGTAACCCGAAACCGTTCTGGCTGAAACCGGCCGTTTGCGGCAGGATGTGCACGCCACCGATGATAGTGTGCGCCCACGGTTCCCATTTGCGAGCGCGCCAGGCAACCTTCGGGCCGGCTCCGTAGCTGACGTATTTTATATGCTGGTTTTGATTTATCGTCGGCGCGAAGGCAGTGTTGACGTTACCCTCGACGCCGAGCCACTCGTTCGTGAAATATGTTATGGAAGTGTTGGTGCCTACACCCGTTGCGTAATATAGCGACGAGCGAAACCTGACCAAGGAGATGCCTAAGGCGAGCTGCCAACGGTAGTCATCGCGGCTGCCATACACATATCTTGGGTCAGGAGCTGGCGAGGGTTCGGCCGGTTCGGCAAGAGGCCCCGGCTCAGCAAGCGAGAGGGTGTTTTTAAGGCGCGGTTGGGCTGAGAGCCAGAGGAAATTGTCTGACCATTTGACAGAGGTCGCAACAGCGGAGGTATTCGCGAAATCCGCAGCTATACTGGCGCTCTCTGTCGATGATAGCGCTCGATTGTCTTGCCCCCGAGCGACGCTCGCAGTCGCAATCGCCAAGAGGACAACTGGCAGTAAAGTTTTCATTTTTAACCTCGAGAGAACAACCCCGGCCGTTTAGCAAACACCCTGCTACGGTAAACAACACGCGCCGCGATGTCCACGATATTTAAGAGCCAACGTGCGCAGCGCCTCTCGGCACCCAAATAATCATGTTTCAGTCGTCAGAAATTGGAACGAACGCCGAGTGATTGCCAGCGACCGCACCTAATAACGGACCTGAGAATCCGATACTCCAGATGGGCGTAGACGCGGCGCAAGACGCTCCGCAAAGGCGAAGCCGCCGAACAGCAAAGTTGCGTAGACTGCATCGCCGGCGAGCGTGTTCCAAAAGAAGGGGATCCCGGCAACATAGCACTCTGCCAGACCTGCGCCGGTGCGCGCGTAGCTGTTTAGAAAAGCCCATACGCCGAAGTTGGTGATCAGGAAAAATTGCAGAGCCCCCAGAAACGTCGCTCCTGCGATACGGAGTACCTCGGGTTTGTAGCTCAAAAATCGGCCGATTCCCACGCTGATTAGAAAGCTCGCGTAGACCAGCGGACTAAGTTTGTTGAAACCGATGAGCGCATCGGTGGCGAACATCACGAGTAGCGGAAACAAAAACGCCAAACGGCGGTCGCGCACCATAGCGCCGGAAAACAGAGCAATGGCCCCAACCGGAGTGAAGTTCCAGGGATGCGGAGCAAGCCGCAGGGCAGCGGCAAGCACGATGACGGCGAAGGCAAGGATGGTTCGGACCATAAGATCGTGTTTTTCAGAATGACTCATTTCCACTTTGTTTCTCCTTCGAGGTGTTGTCCCTAGCTAGCGCGTTAGCAACGCTGCGCTAGGGAGCAAATCGCAGTAAATAAATGAATCGCGCTCAAGAATTTCGCCGGCGCGAACGGGAATGGGGTTTCGGAAAATGGGAGCGTCGAAGACGAAAGTATGGAATTCGCCATTCTCACCACAGGGATCGACGTTGGCCGGCAGATCGCGGAAGAATTGCTCGCCGAGTTCGCGGCCGGCGAAGCTGCGGTCGAGAACTCCGGGGTCTACACAAGCGGCTATGGCGCGAAAGCCGGCGGAATGGAAATGCCGGATTAGCTCGGTGGTGTCCCGCTTCCAGATGGGGAAGACCGCGGTCATGCCGATGCGAGCCAGGTTCCTTTCCCGGTAAGCGCGCAGGTCTTCGAGGAAAATATCGCCGAAGGCGACGGTTCGCACGCCAGCGTCGTAGTGGACGCGTAGGGCTTCTTCCATGCGCGCTTCGTAAATAGAATTCACGCATTGCGGTGGGATGCGGACCTCGTGCAGCGGCAGGCCGATGGATTGGGCTTGCTGCACGAGGAGTTCGCGGCGGACGCCATGCATGCTGATGCGGTCGTATGTTTCTGTGACCGTCGTCAGCAGCGCGGCGATGCGGACGTCGGGGCCCTGCAGAAGCGTGTGGAGTGCCATGGCGGAATCTTTGCCGCCGGACCAGCAGAAGAGGATAGGCTCGGGCACAGGTTAATTCCTGCCGCTAAAGCGGTAGTTCATACCGACTCGCACATCTCGGCCGAGAGCCGGGAACCCGATGGCGTCCTGGTATTGCTTGTCGAAAAGATTCGTGGCACGCGCGTAGAGCGAAATGCCACGGCCGATGTTGTAACTGCTCGCGATGTCGAAGCGTGCGTAGCCCGGATTGCGCGTCAGACCGAAGCCCAGAAAATCGCTGTCCGTGCGGACCCCGGTGAAGTATCCGGTCAAGCTGAGCGTCCACTCTCTGAAACTGGTGTTGAGAATGAGGCTTCCGGAATTTACCGGACGGCGCAAGAGATGGTTTCCGGGCAATTCCACGCTCGCGAATGCATTGGGCGCTTTGAGTACGCGGCTGTCGTCGAAAGAATAACTGCCTTTGACGCTAAGCCAGCGACGCGGACGCAAATCGCCGGAAAGAATAACGCCGCGAGCGCGGGCCAAATCGGTATTGAAAAACGTGCCGGTGCCAAACGTGCAGGCAGGCGTCGTGACGGAATCGAAAGCGAAGCTGACGATGTCGCGGAAGCGATTCTCGAAATAGGTGGCGGAGAGGCGAAGCCTGTCGGAGTCAAGAATTTGGTCGATGCCCGCATCGATGGTGCGGCTGCGCTCGGGTTTGAGCGTATTATTGCCGGGGAAGCAGGGATCGCTGCCGAAAGATTCGTCAAGCGAAGGCTCTTTGAGTCCCTGGCCATAGGAAAAACGGACGCGTGTGTCGCCCCAGAATCCGGCGCCATAGCGGAGAGCAAGAACAGCTCCCGCGCGGGGAACTACGCGAGTGCCGAACGTGGTGTTGTCTTCGGCGCGAACGCCAGCGCTCAACGTAAGGCGAGAGATAGGAAGCCAGCGGGCGTCAAGGAACCCCGCTTGGTTATTGCGTCGCGCGTGCTGACCAGAGAGAGTGCTGGGATATCCGTTTTCCACTTCGTATTCGTAACCCGCCGCAGCGGCGCCTGTGCGAAATGTGTAAATAGATTGCTCACGAAAGCCGGCGCGATTGAATTGGTCGGTGCTGGTGAAGAAGGGCGGGTTGGCATTGGTGTCGAGCGTTCGATTTTCGTGACTGCTTAACGTGTGTTGCCAATGGGGACCGGTATGAAAGTCCCAAGCGAGATTCACCAGAAAAATTTTAAGAGTTTCGTGTTGCGCCAGATTGGGTGGCAAGAGCAGCGTGGGACCGGGAACTCCGGCGAAGCTGGAATTGCTTCGGACGGTAAGCCGGAGATGGTCGGCGCCACTGAAGCTGTAGCCAAAATTGCCGGCGAAACTGCGATTTAGGAATGAATCGTTGGGGCCTTGGCCGTCCGTTTGGAAATACGAACCTGCGGCGGAGTAATCGAACCCACCGAACAGTCCACTGAACTGCGCACCTCCGCGCCCGGAAGAAAAGCTACCGCCCTCGCCGAAGAGATTCATCTCAGGGATACGGGTTTCACCGCGATGGCTGAAGAGCTGAACGACTCCCGAAACCGCGTCGGTGCCGTACAAGGCACTCTCCGCCCCGTGCACGACTTCGACTTTGTCGATGTTATCGAGCGTCGAGTTGGAAAGATTAAGGAAGCCCCCAGGTTCGTTGAGCGGCGTGCCATCCACCAAAAATTTAGTGAAGTTGGAGTTTCCGCCGTCGAGGAAAAACGTGGTGAGACCCCCTTCGCG
>JAOAPV010000098.1 GCA_025463055.1 Candidatus Acidiferrum typicum | reverse complement strand
CCTAGTCTAGCTAGGAGTCTAACAAATACTCTCCTAGCCTGACAAGGGGAAAGCACGGCCACTGGTTTCTCGCGAAAACGTCGAAGAGTCGGATAGGCAAGTCAGTCTTGCTAGGTGGCATCATCGGCGGCTCATCTAACAGGGAGCGTTCACCGTCGTGGTTGGGTTGTCGGCAACCCGGAAGCAATCGCCAACCTCTGATCCTGCACGCTGGATTGATGTTGTTAGGCCGCGAGGTTCGGCAAGGTTATAATCCTGCGTACTTATGCCGCTGGTGGCAGGTGCAAAGCGTACTTCTGCCGGAAGTAAACCAGGAAGATATCTGCAGACTCTAGCAGGTTTTGAGAAGTTGGGGCGCAGAATGCGGCGCCCTATACTGATTCAGCGGCGGGCACACTATCGGTCGAAAGATGACTCCTATGACTAAGGCGTCTTGGGGATTTTGGTTTCGCTTTGCGCCGATCTGCGCGGTTCTTTTTCTGTTTTCGGTGGGGGCTGGAGGTGCGGAGGTGCCGATTCGGGTTGCTCTTGTGGGACTGGTGCATGGGCACGCTAAAGGATTTTTGCGGGCGTTGCCTGGGCACGATAGCGCGACGCTGGTGGCCATTGTTGAACCGCGGGAAGATTTGGCTAAGGAGTATGCGGCCAAGTTTGGGCTGGATTCCAAGCTGTTCTATACCGACCTGGAGCGGATGCTGGTTGAGCAGCATCCGGATGCGGTGCTGGTGTATACGGCGATTGCAGACCATCGGAGAGTGATTGAGGCGGCCGCGCGGCACGGAGTGAGCTCCATGGTGGAGAAGCCGCTTTCCAGCACGCTTGAAGATGCTATGGCGATCCGTGCGATTGCGCGCGAAAGGCATGTGAAGGTGCTGGTCAATTATGAGACGACCTGGTATGCGAGCAATCGGGAAGTGTTCAACGAAGCGGGGCAAGGCAAGTTGGGTGAGATACGAAAAGTGGTGGTTCACGATGGGCACGAGGGGCCTAAAGAAATCGGAGTCGAGCCGGAATTTCTGTCATGGCTTACTGATCCCGTAAAAAACGGGGCGGGCGCGTTATTTGATTTTGGGTGCTACGGAGCCGATCTGATGACGGTGCTGATGCACGGGGAGGCGCCGATCAGCGTAACGGCTGTGACGCAAACCAACAAACCTGAAATTTATCCGAAGGTGGATGACGACGCGACGTTGATTCTGCGCTATGCGAAGGCGCAAGCGGTGCTGATGCCTTCTTGGAACTGGTCGTTTTCACGGAAGGACATGGAAGTGTACGGGACCAGTGGCTACGCGATTACGGTTGGCTCTGATCGGGTGCGCGTGCGTTATCGCGGGCAAGCTGAGGAGTCACAGGCGACGGCAGCTCCTTTAGCGAAGGCGGAGAGAGATTCGTTGAGTTATCTTGCTGCGGTGTTGCGCGGCCACGTTGATCCCGACGGTGATCTCTCGTCGCTGGATACGAATATGGTGGTCATGCAGATCCTGGATGCTGGGCTGCGGTCGGCGCAGACGGGTAGAACGGTCGCGATTGCGCCGTTACCTAAATAGGCGGAGCATCCGTTAAAGCTGGTCCAACGGTTAACGCGCGGATGTGGATGCGATGGGATCGAAGCCGGAGAGATTGACGACGACGGGTTCGGGACCGCTGCGAATGACGACCCAGGTGACGGTCTCCTCGGTGGGATTCAGTTCCTGGTGGGGAAGGTGGGCGGGAATGAAAACGAAGTCACCGGGACGCACGGTTTCGGAACATTCACCATAGCGGCCCCAGCGGACTTGTCCACTGCCGTCAAGCACGTAAATGATGGTTTCTTGCTCGCCGTGGTGGTGCACGGAACTAGCGGTGTGTGGCTGGGCGATCATTATGCCGCCACAAATATGGGAGGAGTTGGAAAGGTCGCTGTTGATGGCGGCGAGGCGCAGAATGCCGGCGGATTGCGGTGTGTTGCGGTCGAGGTGATCGTTGCGGGTGATATGAACGTCGGGCATCATCTTCCTCCCACATTTGGATGCGAAGGTATGAAAGGGCGCTGCACATTGCAGGGACAATGCCAGCACGGGGAAGTCACGAGCGTCCTTTTGTGAAAGCGTTCGCTGGAAACAAGAAAGCGCCGGATTTTTGTGTACGCTGCAAAATCATTCTGACAGGAATCTGGACAAGCCCTGGTGTCAGCAATTTGGATGTGCGTCAAAGGGTTGACGCAAATCCACCGGAGCGGCGGGCCGTGTGTTGATTCCGAGTGGGCGAGGCTGCGCTAAACCAGTCATCTTCAATGTGAGCTGTTCCGAGCTCAGGACGAAGCGCTTGGAACATGGCATGCCCGACAGAACCCTCCCGGTCCTTGGAGGGGTTCAATGCGAGGAATCATATTTTGGGTAATGGCAATTAGCCTGTTTAGCGGGAGCTCTGCGCGGGCTGCCGCCGGAGATGATGACAAGAACGCGCGGTCCAGCGAGAAGAGTAGCCCCACGGGTGACAAGAAGCCGAGTGAGACGGCCAAGCCCGGAACAGATCCTGGCAGAAATCCCGGTGGCAATCTCGGGACCAATCCTGGGAAACCGGCGGCTGCGAACCCGGAGGTTGCATCGGAATTGAAAGAATTGAGGCAGCTTGTGCAGGAACAGGCTGAGCGACTTCGCGGACTGCAGCAGCGATTGGCGGACGTGGAAGGTGAAGTAGCGGCTGGCAAGCCGGGGGCGGCAAGTGCAGCGGCCTCCGCGACAGACGCGGTGCAGCCTGCAACGCCAACAGCGTCCACCACCGCTTCCGGTGAAGGGCTCGCGGTAGCTCAACCTGAGGTGCCTCAACCTGCGGCGCAGGAAACTGACCACAAAGAGCGGGAAAAGAAACCATCGCCTCTGTATTTTGAAATCGGAAGGGCAAAGTTTACGCCGGGCGGGTTTTTGGACGCGACTTCGTTTACCCGCACCACGAACCTGGGAAGCGGAATCGCGACTTCCTTCGGAGCGGTCCCATTCAACAATACGCCGCAAGGACGTTTGAGCGAATTCCGCTTCTCGGCGCAATACTCACGGCTGAGCCTGAAGGTGGACGCTCCGGTAACCGATGCGACGTCACTGACGGGCTACGTCGAAACTGACTTTCTCGGATTCCAACCGGCGAACGCTAATATTACTTCGAACAGCAATTCGCTGCGCTTGCGCGTCTATTGGGCAAACGTAAAGCACGGCAAATGGGAGGTCTTGGGCGGGCAAGAATGGTCGCTGATGACCCCCAATCGCGTGGGCCTCTCGCCGTACACCGGCGATGTGTTCTATACCTATAATGAGGACCCGAACTTTCAGGTGGGCCTCATATGGGCGCGGCAAGCGCAGTTTCGCGTGACCTATCATCCGACTCATAAATTGGCCGTCGCCGTATCGGCGGAAAATCCGCAGCAATTTGCGCCAGCGTCGGTGGTTTTTCCTTCGACCACGTTCCTCACTCAGTTCGATAACGGCAGCAGCGCGACAAACGCGCCGAGCGCCACGACCAACCCGGCTGTTCCCAATCTCCACCCCGACATCATTGTGAAAGCCGCGTACGACACGGAACTCATGCGGCGCCGGTTTCATGTGGAAGTGGCGGGCTTGATACGAAGCTTCCGGGTGCTGAACACGCTCGTTACGCCGAACCGCACGGATACGATCACAGGCGGCGGAGGCTCGATCAACCTCAATTTTCAGTTGATTAAAAACCTTACGTTGATTGCGAACTCGTTTTATAGCGATGGCGGCGGGAGGTACCTTGGCGGTTTAGGACCCGACGCGATTGTGAAGGCGAATGGAAATGTTTCGGCCGTGCACTCGGGTGGTGGCATAGGCGGTTTGGAATGGCAGGCTAGCCGGAAATATATGTTCGACGCGTACTACGGCGGAGCCTACTTCCAGCGTAATTTCGGCGCCCTGCCGACTCCGGGGAGTACCTGCAACGGACTGGCGGGATTCAGTTGCGTGGGGTTTGGTTTTCCAGGCTCCGCGAACACTACCAACCGCGCGGTGCAGGAAGCCACATTCGACGTAATTCCCACGCTGTGGTCAAGCGAGGAGTACGGAAAGTTCCAGGTGATTACGCAATACTCGTACCTGGTGCGAAGCCCGTGGTCGACGCAGACTACGCCGCCGACACCGAAAAACGCGCATACGAGCATCGTCTACGCGGGAATTCGTTACACACTGCCGTGACGAGGCGTGTTTCGAGAGAGGTCTGGCCTAATCGGCGATGGTGGACAGCGCCAGCCTGAAGGCCGCCGCTACGTTATTTCGCTGCGCTTGGCTAGGGCGGTTATGCGGTCGGCGGCGCGGAAGGATAGGGCTTCTATGGTCATCGTAGGTTGGCCGCGGCCGGAGGTTACCAGGCTGCTGCCGTCGCAGAGGAAGAGATTTTTTATGTCGTGAGTGCGGTGATCGGAATTGATTACGGAGGTTTTCGCGTCGTTTCCCATTCGGCAGGTGCCGAGGAGGTGAAAGGCGAATTGCTGCTCGCTAACGGGTGGCGCCCATTTCTGCTTGGCTCCGGCAGCGTCGAGCAGTTCGAGGGAGCGCTGGCTTAGCCAGTTGGAGAGCTTAATGTCGTCGGGATGGTCTTTGTAGGTGAGGCACAGCGCGGGGAGGCCCCAGGCATCTTTCAGGTCGGGGTCGAGCGAAAAACTATTTGCCTCCACCGGCAGCGAGGTGCCGTGACCGAAGACCTCCATCGTACGCGTGAAATTATTCGCCATCGCGTCTTTAAACCCTTTGCCCCATCGCGGCGTGTTGGGCGGTAAGCCATTCAGGGCGAAGTTCACCGGAGTTGCATCGAAGCGGGCATCCAGGCCGCCACCGCCGTGGAAGCCAACCTTCTCGTGATCCAGCTCGTAGAAGTCGTGCAAAATGCGGCTTACGGCGAAGCCTTTGTAATCGTTGAGCTGGTCTTCAAATACGCCAGTGGCGACGCCACCGCTGTTGAGCATTAGGTATTTGCCGACGACGCCACTGGAGTTGGCTAAACCATTGGGGAATTGTTTGTTGGCAGAGAGCAGAAGGAGGCGCGGAGTTTCGGCGCCGTTGGCGCAGACGATGACGGCTTTTGCTTTTTGCAGATGCGTGTTGCGCTTTTCGTCGAAGTAGAGGGCGCCGGTGACGCGGCCGTTGCTGTCTGTTTCAATGCGATGGACGTAGGAATTCGGGCGGATCTCGCAGCGACCCGTTTTTTCCGCGACGGGAATGGCCGCAGCCAGGGAGCTGGATTTTGCGCCGACTTCACAACCGAAGGCTAGGCAGAAACCGCAGTTGACGCAGGCGCTGCGTCCAGCACGCGGCTGCGACAGGATGGCCATGGGCGCGGGGAACGGATGCCAGCCGAGCTTGCGGGCGGCGCGCTCAAAGATTACGCCTGAACCTTTTACCGGAAGCGGCGGCATGGGATAGGGCTTGGAGCGAGGCGGATCGAAGGGGCTCGCGCCGGCCAGGCCGGAGACGCCGATTTCCCATTCTACTTTCGTGTAGTAGGGCTCGAGATCGGCGTAGGTGAGGGGCCAATCGCGGAGGTCGGCGCCGGGGACGGGGCCGACTTTACTGCGCTCGACAAAGTCAATTTCGTGGAAGCGCCAGAAATTCGCGGTGAAATGCACGCTGGTGCCGCCGACGCAACGGCCGTAGACGAGAGCGCGCTGCGGCTTGGCCCTTTCGTTGGGCGTTTTCCGGAACGAGTTGGGCTGGAGCTTGGGCTTGTTGGTAAGCAGATCTTCGCCGAGGACTTTTATCTCGTCGTGGACGAAATCGGCTTCGGTGAGATAGGGACCTTGTTCGAGCACGACTACGCGAAAGCCGTTGGTGGAAAGCTCCTTGGCCATGATGCCGCCGGCCGCGCCGGAGCCAACTATTACGAAATCGACCTCGTCGGACGTTTTGTATTTCGGCGTGTCGAGTCTCATGCCTTGGTCTTTTCCGCGTCGGGAGGATTGGGCTGCCAGCCGGCGTAGTCCTTGTCGTAGTGGCCAAAGGGCGGCTGGAACATGTGGTCGCGATCGCGGCCGATGAGTTTCCAGCCGATGCCGTCGCGGTTGCCGCCGCGGCCAGCGTCGGGATCGATGAGGAAGCCCATGATGGTTTGAACACGCACAGTTTCAAAGAAAGGCTTGGCCTTGGCGTTGGCGCGGAAATTTCTGCGGCCTGCGCCGGCTTGATCATCGAACGAATGCAGGATTTGGTCTTGCTGCTCTGGAGTGGCGGCGGAGAATTTCTCGACGTCCGGGAAAAGTTCATGGACGCGAGCTTGCAGGCTGGCGAGGCCATCGCGATAGCTCTGCTGGTCATCGACGGCGAAGGTGGTGAGGGCGCGGTCGATAAAGTAGACGACGCCGGCTTCGCGGGCGCCGGGAGTTTCGTCGGAAGGGATGACGCGGGCGGTGATGGCATCGATTTCCGCGGCTTGCTCGGGCGAGAAGAATTGGAATTTTGCGGGTGCGGCGGATTTTGCGGCCTGGTGTGCGTGCTCGGCGGCAGCGACAATGGAGGGCCAATGCGCGGAGAGCCAGACAGCACTGACCGCGGCGCTGCCACGCGATAGAAAATTGCGACGGCTAAGACTTTCATTCATATGTGAAGGTAGAGTGGCAGTTAGAAATTTAGGATGGTCGCGGCGTGGCGTCAAGGAGAAACGGCAGATTAGCGGATTTGAATTTTTGCTGACAAGTATCGCCGAACGGGAAATTTGCGGGAGGCGCGACGCTGGTGTACGATTTCGCGGAAGCTCGACAGGCTAAATTGGTTGAAACTCGCATTCCTGGTGAATGACGCGGACGCATGGCTACGCTTACTGGAGCGATTGGAATAGGAAGTAAATGGCTACTGGATAGAATCGTTGGTGCGCTGGCCGCCACCGGCGTAAATCCTAATTTTCTGACATTTTTAGGGCTGGTGGTAAATTTCGCGGCGGCGGCGATGTTTGCGATTGGCCGATTTCGCACTGGTGCGCTTATTATTCTTTTCGCGGGATTCCTGGACATGCTGGATGGGCAAGTGGCGCGGCGGCAGAATCGCGTGACGGCGTTTGGCGCGTTTTATGACTCGACGCTGGATCGATATGCGGATATGGCGCTGTATATGGGTTTGCTGGTGTATTACTCGGTGAGTGGGCGGACACCGTACGTGGTGCTGGCAGCGGTGGCGACGGCGGGCTCGGTGATGGTGAGTTATGCGCGTGCGCGGGCAGAGTCACTGATTCCGTTGTGCAAAGTGGGCTTCATGGAGCGGCCGGAGCGGTTGGTGCTGCTGATTATTGGGGGATTGTTCAATCGCATGGGGCCGGTGCTGTGGGTGATCGCGGTGGTGTCGACGATCACGGTGATTCATCGGATTGTGTATACGTGGCAAGAGACACGGGCGGGGCGTGTGCTGCCGGGAATTCGGCTCAGCCTATAATCAAAAACCCTGTGAGTCCATCCATCAAGACCGTTAGCTGCACCGAACTAAGAACGCGACTAGGAGAGTACCTGCGCGCCATTCGAAGGGCAGAGCTTTCTCATCACATATCGAGGAATTGTTATCGCAAGGATGACGCCCGCAGATAACCGCGGTCAGTCCTGACCTGCCGACTGGCCAGTCTAAAGACTAGCCATTACATTTTCACTGCGACTGCCCCTTGGCGCCTCGATGGGGGCGGCGATCGTTTTGCGGACGCGGTCTCGTAGGGCTGGGACTGCTTCTTTGGTTAGGCCTTTGGTTTCGATGGTGTCGTGGAGGTGGACGGTTATTGTGGCGGGGCAGAGCATCCAGTGGCCGGTGCGGTGATGCTGGAAGGAGCCGACGAGACTGACGGGGACGATGGGGATGCCGAGTTGTTGGGCCAGGCGGAAGCCGCCGTCTTGGAATTCGTTGATGTGACCGTCGCGGGTGCGCTTGGCTTCGGGAAAAATGATTAGGCTGGTGCCGCTATTGATGGCGGCTTGCGTCAGGCGCCACATGCGTTTGATGTCGGAGGGGCGGCGCACGTCAGGGACCGGGACATTGCCGAAACGCTTCATTAGCCAGCCGTAGGCTGGGATTTTGAAATGCGACTCAAGTTCCCAGCCGCGCACGAGTTGCGGAATCGCGCAGTAGAGGATGAAGGGATCGAAGAGGTTGACGTGATTGACCATGAAGAAGCAGGTGCGGTTGGGATCGAAGCCGGGAGAGCGGCAAACTTTCACGCGAGCGCCGGAGAGAAACGCTATACGGCGGCAGAAGGCGCGCTGCAGCCAATCGTGCTTGCGCATGTCGAGAAAAATATTTAGGAAGACGAGAGCGGGAGCGGCGATGAAGAAATGCAGGAGGCTGAGGGTCCATAGCGTGGCGCTGCGTACCGCGAGGTAGGCACGCTTCATATGTGCACGTCCACGGCGCCGGGGATGATATCGAGGGAGCGGATTTCGAGGGTGGCGATTTCTCCGTCAATCATTACGTCGACCGGGGCGGGCACCTTGAATTCGACGCAGCGCACGGCTCGGCGCTCGGCTAGGGGATGCTGGATGTGCGTACCGTCGTAGAGTTTGGGAAGCATGCGCAGGAGACCTAGGCGGCCGATGGGGCCCCAACGGACAAATTCTATTAGGCCATCGCTCGGATCAGATTGCGGGGCGATGAGCATGGTGCCGCCGGTGTACTTGCTGTTGTTGAAGGTGAGGAAGAGGCAGCAGCGGTCGTCCCAATTCTTATCGTCGTCGCAGCGGAGCGTGAACGCGCGGCGACGAAGTTGCGCTACGCGGACAAAGACGCCGAGAAGATAGCCGACGGGACCCAGAGGCTTGAAGTAGCGGTTGGTCAGCGTTGCGACATCGGCGGTAAATCCCACGCTTAGCAGATTGAAGGCGTAGATTTCGCCCTTGGAATGCGTGAGGCGAAGGAGATCGATTGGGCGTTTGCGATTTTCGAGTAGGGCTTGCAGCGCGGCTTGGGCACCGTTTTGCGTGAAGTCGCGGAGGAAGGAGTTGCCGGTGCCGAGGGGAAGAAAACCCAGGGAGATGCGGGCGTTTGGTCCAGCGTGGGTGAAGATGCCGTTGAGGATTTCGTGAACCGTGCCGTCGCCGCCGACTGCTATGAAGCGGCGGTAGCGTTGATCGTAGGCTTCGCGGGCGAGTTCGGCTGCGTGGCCGGGGCCGGTTGAGGCGATTACGTCGACGTGGAGACCGCTTTCGCGGAGCCGCGCGATCGCCGGGCCTGCCAGCTTGGCGGAGCGGCCGCCGCCTGCAGCGGGATTTACTATGGCGAAGAAGCTGTCCTTCACGTGGCCGAATGTCTCCTGGTTTCGGGCAAAATCAAAAGTGCCCGCGGGAAATACGCCGCGGCCGCTACAGGTGCTCGCTCATGCGTGTTGCTAGGCGCGACAGCTGAGAGCCTTCCTATCGCCCGCAAAGAGCCAATCCTTATGCCGAGCGTTTGCGAACGCGTATGGTCCTCATAACGGCAGAACTGTGGAGGCGCGATCTTGTTGCGCCAGGCGTTCCGCCAGGATATTGCGTTTAATCTTGAGTGATGCCGTGCGGGGGAAGTCTTCGTTGAACAGGACGATCCCGTGCACGCGCTTGTAGTTTAGCAGGCGGCTGTTGCGGGCGGAGATGTCGCGGCGAAGATCGTCGGTGAGGGTCTGACCTTGCTCGAGATGAAGGACGAGGAGCAATTGTTCGCCGACCATGGAGCGCTTCGGCCAGATGTAGTTGGCGGCGAAGATGCAGAATTCTTTTACCGGGAGGCTTTCGAACACGGCTTCGATGTCTTCGGGATAGATGTTTTTGCCCTCTTCGGTGACGATCATGTTTTTCTTGCGGCCGAAGAGTTGCAGATGGCCGGTGGGATCGAAGCGGCCGAGGTCGCCGGTCATTAGCCAACCGTCTACGATGGTTTCGGCGGTTAGTTCGGGCTCATTGAGGTAGCCGGACATTACGGTTTTGCTGCGGACGGAGACTTCGCCGACGCCATCTGCGTCCGGATTGACGATGCGTACTTGCATACCAGGGAGGGGCTTGCCCACGGTGTCGGCGCGGAAGGGCTTTAGATCGTTGACCGTGATGGCGGTGCCGGCTTCGGTTAGGCCGTAGCCGTTGGCTACAGGAATGCCGAGGTCGTAGAAAAATTGGAGAATTTGCGGCTCGGTGAAGGCGCCGCCGACGATGATCGCACGGAGTTCGCCGCCGAAGGCTTCGTGGACTTGCTTGAGAAGAAGGCGGCTGAGTCCGAGGCGGGGCTGACCTTTTGTGAACGCTTTGTTGATGGCGACGAGACCGTTGAACACTTTTCGTTTCCCGTTCGGTAGCGCTTCAAAGCGCGCTTGAAGACCTTTTTGCAGATTCTTCAAAACGAGCGGGACGAGACTGACGTAAGTGATTTTGTATTTGGGGAAGGCTTCGCGGACGTATTCGGGGCGTAGGGTACGGAGATGAACGACGGCGGCGCCGCAGATGAAGGGGCCGAAAAATCCGACCATGAAGTCGATGGCATGGTTGGTGGGGAGAATGCTGAGGTAGCGCATGCCGGGGGCGAAGGGGTAGATCGAAGTTAGCCCGATGCACTGCTCGAGATAATTTTCGTGGGTCATCATGCAGCCTTTGGGGCGGCCGCCGGTGCCGGAGGAGTAAACAGTGGTAGCGATGTCGTTGCGTTTACGAGGGATAAACGCCGGTTCGCTGTTGCCGCGGAATTCTTCCCAGCGTTTTGCGCCGGAAAGATCTGCGTTTGGGGGGGCTTCCGTGACGAGGATTGTTTTTGGATTTGTTGCGAGAGTGCGCGATGGCGACGCGGCGAGCTGTCGCCAGATTGGGTATTCGGTGATGAGAACGCTTGCGTTCGAATGAGCGAGTAATTGCCACTGTTCTTCGGGCGTGAGTTTGTAGTCGAGCGGAACGAGCACGCCGCCACAATAGAAAATTGCGTAGGCGGAAATCAGCCACTTGGACTGATTGGTCATGATGATGGCGGCGCGGTCGTTCGCTTTGAAGCCCGCGTCCTGCAGCGCCCTCGCTAAGGGGTGGGCACGCAGTTTGAACTCGCGATATGTGAGGCGCTCTTTTTCTCGTTCGCGATCGGATTCAATCAGGCACACTTCGCTCGCGAATTGATCTAGCGCATCCTTCAGCGCGGCGCCGATCGATTGATACTTCGAGAGATCGAGCATTACAGGCGGGATTGGATGCGAGAGGCGAGGGTGCGGAAGTCGCTTACGCCTTGGACTTCGTAGTCGGGGAGCTCGATGCCGAAGTGATTTTCTAGGCGGCTGAGGAGCTCGAGGGCTTGCAGGCTGTCGATGCCGAGCTTCTTGAAGAAGTCGTCGTCGGGCGCGAGGGAATCGGCGGGAACCTGGAAATGCTTGGAGGCGAGGGTCAGCACCTCCTGGGTGGTTTGGTCGATCGTGCGCATGGATAGCTAAATTTATCACC
Source organism: Candidatus Acidiferrum typicum (assembly GCA_025463055.1). GTDB lineage: Bacteria > Acidobacteriota > Terriglobia > Acidiferrales > UBA7541 > Acidiferrum > Acidiferrum typicum_A. The sequence goes on along the minus strand of JAOAPV010000098.1, from coordinate 9,030 downwards.
ATCGTGGCAGGAATGAAAATTCCTATAGATGTCATCGGTAGTTCGATAGCCTATGGGCTTATTTTCAAACCCATCGTCGTGCCGTCGTCCTTTACCATAAGCCAAAGCGCCAATTGGCCGGCGGTCATCACTCCACTGGGTAGGTTCTCTCCTCTGCGATTCACGTAATGCGAAAGCACTTGCTTAGCGTTTTCAATGAGCTCACTGAAAGTAGCTGCGGATTGTTCTACACGCGCGTCAACGACTTGCGTATGCCAGCCTTCTGAGTCCTCATACACGATGGCGAGCCTGTTTCCTGATTCGTCCGCAATCTCCGCCTCCGTGCGACAGGACTCCAGGTTACCCGCAATTATTGTTTCGAACATAGTTGCACTCCACTGTCTCGCGGCCGCTCCGAACGCCAGTATGCCTTGCAAGGCTACATAGACCGAGAGAGAAAGGAGTAAGAGTGGGATTAGAGGAGGACGAGACCGCGGCGGATGCCAAGGGCTACGGCTTCGGTGCGGGTGGCTGCGCCGAGTTTGCCGAGGATGGCGGCTACGTGGAACTTGGCGGTGTGGTCGGAGATGTTAAGGCGGGCGGCGATTTCTTTGTTGGCTAGGCCAGCGGCTAACATTTGCAGGACTTCGCGCTCGCGGCGGGTTAGCGGCTCGGGGAGTTCGGCTAGGGGCTGCGAAGCTGGCGCGCTGGCTGGGAAGGCTAGCGGAACTTCGGCGGGATGCAGGACTACGAGGCCCGCGGCTGCGGCTTGCAGAGCGGCTAGGAGCTGATCGCTCGGGATTTCATTCGGGAGCAGCGCGCGAATCCCGCCGTGCAGAGCTCGCGTTGATACTGCTGCGGAGACGGGCTCGGCCAGCACTACGACTGGGATTTCGGAGGCTAGATCCGAATCGACGAGCGAGTCAATGATGGCTTCGGGAGGCTCGCCAACGGCATCGACCACGAGCACGTCTGCTTGTACGTCGGAGAGTTCGCTGCCAAGAGCGTCGATCGTGGCGGCCGCGCCGACAATTTTGACGCTTTGCGCGTTCAGACGATTTTGCAGCGCGGCGCGCGCGAGCGGCGAGGCGGCGATGAGGAAGACGCGAATCACGCTGCGGCGGCGCTCCCGGGAATGCGCTGAGCGCCGATTTGGACGGTGACGCGGCGGTAGCGCTCGTAATCTCCGCGCAGAAATGCGAGGCGCACCGCGCGCGGGCCAGAGCCTTGCAGCGAGCTTGCGAGATCGTCGAGCGATGCGAATGATTTTTCGTCGGTGCCTAGCAAAATGTCGCCGGGCAAGAGGGATGCGTTGGCGGCCGGGCTGTCCGGCTCCACTTCCAGCAAGACGAGACCGAAAGCTTTGGTGCGGCTGACAGGGCTCGGGACGCGCACGGGGGCGACGGTCACGCCTAGCCAGGCGTCGATGGGGTCGGCAGCGAGGAAATTTGTGACGGCGTTGCTAGGCACGGCGAGCGCGAGGCGGCCGGCAACCATGGTGTTGATGCCGATGACGCGGCCGCGGGCGTCGGCGAGCGGGCCGCCGGAATTCCCTGGGGCGAGACGGACGTCGGCTTGCACCCATGGTTGGGAACCGAAACGACGCAGTGGGCCGACGGCCTGGACTACGCCGGTGGTGAGCGCACCGACGAAACCGAGTGGATTGCCGATTGCAATGGCGAGTTCACCGGGGCGAACTTGCGAGGAATCCGCGGCGGCTGCGGCGGGAAGGTTCGCGGCTTTGATGCGGAGTTCGGCTAGATCGCGGCGGGTGTCGCGGGAGACGAGAGCGGCGTCGAACTCGCGGCCATCCCAGAGCTGGACACGCATTTGCGAGGCGCGCGCGACGTGCGCGTTGGTGACGATGACACCATCAGCCGACCAGATCACGCCAGAACCATTGCCGCGGTCGCCGGGGAGGACAACAACCGTGGAGCGCCGAAGCTTCTCGGCGATTTCACCGAAACCGTGGATAGCCATCTTATTCGCCTCCGCGCGAACGCTCGCCTACAACGATGTTCACTTCTTGTGTGGCGCCGCCGCGCACGAATTGAAGGGCGAGCGGCTTGCCGATGGCGTCGCCGTGGAGTTGCGAGTGGACATCTTCGAGACGCGCGACAGGATGGCCGGCGAGGGCGAGGAGAATGTCTCCTATGACGATGCCGGCTTTGTGCGCGGGGCTTTCGGGCTCGACTTCGAGAACGATGGCGGCGGTTTTTTCGCTGCGCTGCAGGGATTGGCGGAGAGCTTCGGGCAGACGGACGGGCTGCAGGCCGACGCCAAGATACCCTTGCGGGATGTGACCCTTTTTCAGCAGCGTATCGATGACGCGATCGACCGTGGGCGCAGGGATGGCGATAGCGCCGAAGCGGGCGAAACGCGGCGTAGCGATGCCGACGATGCGGCCTTGCGCGTCGACTACTCCGCCGCCGATGGCGGTGGGCTGCAGGCCGACGTCGAGCCGGATGTAGGGCGCTAGGGCGGCGCCGGTCCAGGTGCGGCGCTCCGGGACGACTAAGCTAACTGCGCCGAGCGCGGCGACTGGGCCGCTGGCTCGAGTGCGACCGACGACCAGCGTGAGACTGACCGGCTTCAGCGCGGTGACGTCACCGAAAGTGGGAACGGCGGCGGATGCTTCCGCGCATTTGAGGACGGCGAGATCGCTTGATGGATCGCGGCCTACGAGCGTTGCCGGCACGACGCGGCCATCCGGGAGCGTTGCGTGAATTTCTTCGTCGCGGCGCAGGGCGTGTTCGGCGGTGACGATGATGCCTGCGCGCCAGACTACTCCGCTGGCGGAGCCCCGGGCTTCGGCGTGAACGGCGACTATGTTTGCCGCGGCGCGCTCGGTGGCTTGCGCCAGAGCGTTGGAAAGTTCGATTAGTTCGGCTGACATGTGGTGCCTCCATGAAGAAGATGCGGCATGAGGTGGGGCGTGTACATCCGCCGAACGGCTAGGTATGGAGGGGGTAGCGCGGCGAAGAAAAAGTCTCTCGCTGCGCTTGAGTCTGGGATGCGCCAAAGCAAGCCCCTACAACTTGGGCAGCAGTCGAGTTTACGGCTTGCTCGATTCCATTAATTCGAGGCGATTGCCGAAAGGGTCGAAGACGTGGACTCGACGGAAACCGTTGAAGGAGGTGTCTGGCTTTGTAGTGGTGCCGGCGTGGTCGCAGGCGGCTAGGATTTCATCGAGGTCTGCGACTACGAACGCGGGATGGGCGCGCTTGGCGGGAGTGAAATCGGGCTCGATACCGAGATGCAGATTTACGGCGCCAGCGATGAACCAGAGGCTTTTGCGTTCGGCCATTTGCGGCGGCTTTTCGACTTCGGTGAAGCCGAGGATGCCGGAGTAGAAGGCTCGGGCGCGATTCTCGCTCTCGATTGGTATGGCGATTTGGACGTGGTCTAGGCTGAGGATTGGCATCAGGCGGAACGCTACGCCGCTTCTTTTGCGCGACGCGGCTGAATCTTTCGAATTGTGCTACGCAAACGCTGCCGGGCAGCCCGCACTTCATATTGCAACTGCAAATTCATCCAGAATTCCTCAGACATGCCGAAGAAACGAGCCAGTCTGACAGCAGTATCCGCGGTGATGCCGCGCCGTTCTAAGACAATGTCATTGATGCGCGGAGCAGGCACGTGAATGGATCGGGCAAGCTCGTTGGCAGACATCCCCATTGGCTTTAGGAATTCTTCGCGCAGTATCTCGCCGGGATGAATCTTCCAACTGGGGGCGGTGTTTCTTTTTTCGGGCATCGGATGTTCCTAGCAATAATTGATCAATGGTAGTCCGTGACTTCGACGTCGAACGCATCGCGGTCTTTCAATACGAAGCAAACGCGAAACTGATCATTGATTCGTATGCTGAACTGTCCTTCACGTTCGGCCTTCAAGGCCTCGAGGCGGTTTCCAGGTGGAACGCGAAGATCGTCCAATCGCCCTGCTGTATCCAACAGAAGAAGCTTTCTCAGGGCTGCACGAATCAAGCTCGGAGGAAACTTTCTGGATTTGCCAGTCAACCAGAGTAGGTGCGTCCGTGTATCGCGGAAGCTCCTGATCACGGCTATAGTTTAACGCTCATCGTTAAAGATGTAAAGAGGTGTATCGCCTCGAATTCACGGCAGATAGGGCATGGCGTCGGTGGATTCTACGAATTTCTTCAGGGCGGCCATTACGGCGGGGCGAGTGAAGAGCTCGCTGAAAATATCGATCTCGCGGCGAAGCTCGTCGTGAGGGACGGGCTTGATGAATTTTTTGGCCGCGGCACGGGTGATGGCGTCGAATTTTGTGATCTGCGCGGCGGTGGAGCGGGCGATCTTGAGCGCCTCGCCTTCGGCGGCGAGTTGCGCGACCAGCCCGACGGCTTGTGCGCGCGTTGCGTTCACGCTGCGCCCGGTTAAAAGCAGATCGCGGACGAAGGCGTTGCCGAGGTCGCGTTTAAGGCGTGGAATGCCGCCGAAACCGGGAATGAGGCCGAGGCGCAATTCGGGGAAAGCGAAACGCGCCATTTTGTCGGCAATGATGATGTCGCAGGCGAGCGCGAGTTCGAAGCCGCCGCCGAAGCAGACGCCGTGAACAGCGGCGATAGTGACGAACGGAGCTTCGTCGATCGCGTTGAACACGGCGTGAATTCGCTCGAGAAATTGGCGCACTCCGGCGACGCGCTCCTTTTCGGAAAAAGGCTCGGCAGCTCGATAGAGCTCGCGAAGGTCGGCGCCGGCGGAAAAACCTTTGCGGGCGCTGGAGATGATGCAGGCTGCGGTTTCCGGAACGAGCGCGGGAATCGCAGCGGCAAATTTTTCGAGGTCGGCTAGAGTTTCGGTGCCGATTTCGTTGGCAGGCTCGCGGTCGAGCGTGAGCTCGACGATTCCCTCGCGCCAATCCCAACGCAGCGTTTTGCCGACGAAATGCTTCATGACGGCTTTCTATCGTACATGGAGTTGATTTCCGAGGCGAAGTGCGCATTGATGGCCTCGCGGCGGAGCTTGCCGTTGGCGGTTAGGAGGCCGTTGTCGGGCGTGAAGGCTTCGCGCACGATTGTGAAATTGCGGATCTGGCGATAGTGCGGAAGGCCAGGATTGACGGCGTCAAGTGCAGAGTGGACGGCTTGCGGCTCAACGGCGCCGGCGATAAGCGCGCAAAGATAGCCGCGGCCATTTCCAACCATGACCACGTGCTGCGCAGTAGGAAGATGATGGGCGATCTTGTCTTCGATGGGCTCGGGCGGAATGTTGTGGCCGGAGTTGAGGATGATCAGGTTTTTAATGCGGCCAATGATGCGCCAATTTCCGCGAGCGTTGACTTCGCCCTGGTCGCCGGTGTGAAACCAGCCGTCGTGGAGGACGCGGGCGGTTTCTTCGGGGCGATTCCAGTAACCGACGAAAATGTGCGGGCCGCGGACTATGATTTCTTCGTTCTCTGCGATTTTCATCTCGATGCCGCGAATCGGTTGGCCGACATAGCCGGGCTCAACCGGGATAGTCGGGTCGTCCAGAGTGCAGATCGCAGTGGTTTCCGTAAGGCCGTAGGCTTGCAAGACCGAAATGCCGAGCATCAGGAAGAATTGCTGGGTTTCGGGCGCGAGCGGAGCTGAGCCGCAGATTAGCGCGCGTAGGTTTGGTCCGAAGCGCTCTTTGATCTTGCTGAAAATTAGTTTGTGGCCGAGCGCGACCCAGAAAGTGTCAGTGACGCTAGCGCGACCGGAATTCTGGTGCAGCCATGCTTCGTGGGCTTTCGCAAAAAGTAGGCGGATGAGAGCGGCACGCTTGGAGAGCGCATCTTCGACTCCGCGGCGGACGCGTTCGAGAAGCGTGGGCACGTTAAGGAAATAGTGCGGAGCGGAGAGGCGAATCTCGTCGGCAAGTTTGGTGAGATCGGTGGACAAAGTCAGGACGCTTTCCCGTGAGAGGCAGCAGAGCAGAAGAATCCAAGAGGCGGCGAAATTGAATGGCGGCCACTGGAAAACTCGATCGGGCTCGTGGGTTTGGCCCATCAGTTGGTTCAGGCGCTCGGTCGTGCAGGAGAGCATGTGCGAGATGTTGGCAGTTGTGAGGCAGACGCCTTTAGGTTCGCCTGAGGTGCCGGAGGTATAGATGATGGTGACGATGTCGGAATCGGCGCGAGGATTGGAAGCGTCGGGAATCGACTCAGTTGGCCCGAGCTTCTGCAAGGCCTCGTCGAAGAGTACGAGGCGGGGCGCGTTTGTTGAGTCGCCGGTCCACGCCTCCATCGCGGTGTGGCCAAGAGCCGCGTCGCTCACCAAGAGCAGCTTGGGCTGCGAGTCTCGCATCATGGCGGCGAGTTCCGCGGGCGACTGACGAGCGTAGAGCGGCACAACGATTAGTCCTTCGGCCATCAGTGCGAGATCGAACGCAACCCAGCGAATGGAGTTGGGAGCGAGAAGGGCGCAGCGATCGCCGGAGCGAAGTCCAGCGTTTCGCAGGAAAGCGCGAATACCGCGCACTTGACCAAGCAATTCCCTGCCGGTTACGCTGACAAACTGCTCTCCGCGAATTTCGCGCAGGACTAGGCGGCCAGCGCTGCGCTCGAGTTGGACAAAAATGTTTTCGAGGAAGTTGGGCATGGACTCAAAAGGTTCCGGAGGCGTGCGTCGGACCGGGAAGCATGCTCATCGCGAGGCGGATCCGGCGACGGAATGCTGCGCCGTCGTGCTGGTCTCGTATCGCTCCGCTAAGTCGACCAATGTTTTGCTGAGCGGCGGCAGGTAGTCTTCCCAGGAGAGTACGCCAGAGCGCAGCGGGAATTCTGGATACGTGCGGCGGACAGTGTCTTCGAGAATGGTGCCCATGCGCGCCATGACTTTCAGATTGCGGATGACTGTGCGGCCGATTCCCTCGCGGACGGAGTCCGCTTCGCGGATAAGAGTTTCCATCATTTGCAAAAGTTTCGGCTCCAGCTCAGGGTCGTCGACCGTGAGAAAAAGATGCTCGTGGCCGCGTTCGCGCATGAGGTTCCGGATGCGCTCATCCATGGTGACGCCGGCCGACGCGACCAAGCTCGGCATGCAAGTGACAATGCCGTGATAGCGCGAAGAAACCATGTAGGAGCCCGCACGCAGGATGGAGACTAGTTGGAACATGTCGTGGTCGTCGGAAGTGAACACCGGCGTGCCGGGCAGGAACTCCAGCATGGCGCGGCAGGCTTGCGAATCCAGGCGCTCCATCGCGACGAGAATTGGGAATACGCGATGGCGCTCACGAAAGGCTGCGGCCGCCCTACCAAAGGCGGAAACGTAATTTCGATATTTCTTGTCAATCTCATCGCCAGACTGAAAGAAATAGACGGTGCGATATTGGCTTTCCTTGTAGGCGCCGGTCGTGCTGCGTGCAATGTATTTCGCGATGGACGCTTTCACCGGCCAAACAAAAGGATGGATTGGGCAAAGCACGAGGATGGGAGTTTTTTCGTCCCAGCCCGCTTCGCGCAGCGTCTTGCGCGCGTATTCCGGCGGATGGGGATCGAAGGTCCACGCCGTGTCCGTACCGAGCTCGGTGGAGATACCCAGTTTGCGCAACAGATCTTGTGACTCTACGTTGCGCGTTATGACGAGCGAATCATGCACGTAGCGTGCGCACATGTCTTGGATCAACGGATCCATGTGCCCGGCTTCCCCGCCGTACGCGAGCGACAGTTTATTTTCGGCGGAGGCCAGACCGAGAGATCCGATCATCATCGTCGTGAGGGCGTTGGCGAATTTGCTCTTGAACATGGAGCCTTCGCAAGCGATGACGCCATGATTCTTGCGCACTTCGCGAAAGAGAAACGGCGGAAACACGTCGGGCAAATAGACCTGGCGTGTGCCCGCGAAATAGCCGCGGCTGCGATTGAAATCCTGCGTCATGACGCTGAAATCGACGTTGCCAGCCCCGAGAACGTGACGCACCTGGCGCAGCATTTCCTGCACGCGAACATCCGAGCCAGTGTTGCGCGTGCCGTTATATCCGGCGAACAGCAGACGGAGCTTCTCGCCAGGTTCCCAGCGGTGGCCAAGTCCAAACATCCAGGCGACGCGACGGATTTCGATCAGCGCGCTAACCCAGGCGACGAGAAGGAAATCGGTCATGCGCGGGCGCTCCCAGCGACGGTTTTCGGGGTTACGTCGCCGGCGGACGAAGGCCAGGGCTTTGCGGGATAGCGGAACTTATTTTCGCGGCTGTATTTCAGCAGAGGGTACGCGTACGTTGAGAATTTTGCGGGCGACTCGCCAAGCTCGGCGACCACTCGCGAATTGTCAAAGACAGTGTTCCAGTCGAGATAGGGCCAAAAAACTTTCATCAACGATGCGCCATAGCCGACCGCACCTCCACGATTTGCCAGCCAATTCACGGTACCGGAAAACGGCCAGCCGAACGATGGCACGTACACCGGCCGACGCCAGCCGCCAATCTTCGCAAGACTATCGGTTAGCTCTTGATAGGTCTGCGAGCCCACGCCAGCCGAAAGGTGATAAATGCCGAGTGCGGCTTGTTGTTTCTGGTGAATGGTCACAATGGCTTTGCCGACGTAATCCGCCGGTACGATGTCGATTTTATCGTGAGGACGCAGCGGAAGAACAGGCAGGCGCGCGAGCAGATCGAAAGCCTGCACCATATCGAACTGCGAGGTCTCCGCGCGGCGACTATCGCCCATGACGATGGCGGGACGAAAAATCGTCCGGGGCACATCCGGCAGGAGTTGTGCGACCATGTGCTCGGAAAATTTCTTGGTGCGGGCGTAGGGATCGTAATCGGAGCGCGCCCAATCGATGGACGCGTCTTCCGTTACGACTTCGTTGCGCCGCTGGCCGGCAACGGCCACAGTGGAAACGTGCGAATAACGCCGCAGTCCTTTGCGGTCCTGCACGCGGCGCGCGAGTTGAATTACTTCCAGCGAGCCGCGCAGATTCACGTTGAGGCATTGCTTTTCGGATTTGCGGTTCAGCGAAGCGGCGCAATGAAGGACGGAATCGGTGGAGTCCACGAGCGCGTAGTAGTCGTCGTCGGCCAGGCCGAAGCGCTCGCTGGTGAGGTCTCCGCGAAAAATGCGCACGCG
>JAOAPV010000010.1 GCA_025463055.1 Candidatus Acidiferrum typicum | reverse complement strand
TAACTCAAATGGAACCTCGGTCGGTTCCCTGCAACTCACCGCGACAGGTGATGTGGGCATCGGGTATCCCTTCATTGGCGGCGGTGGTCCACGCGGATTACAGATCGCGGCCAAATTCACTTTCTGATCCAGTCGGCATAACCAGGGGGCTTTGGCAGAACGATGCGCTGACTACGCGATTCCGTGCCTCTTTAGGATTTCCAAAATGTCCGCTTCGGGCGGTGTCTTATCCGTTCGGTAGATGTAGGCGTGGAGCCTTCCGTCGACAATGTTCATGCCCATTCGCTTTCCGCGCTGAGAAAGTCTAGGTACATGCTCTGACTTCAATTCGTCAAGTATCGGATTCCATTGGATATGGTTGCCCAGTGGGAGTTCCGTTATGTCGATGCGTTCGTTTTGAATCGTGATCTTCCTAGACTTATGTCAGACCGAAAAGTGTCTCTAATTGCACAGTTTCGCCCCTTTAACTGATCTATTCTTCGGTTACAACCCTGCCTTGCTCGCACATCAAAAGGAACACCATGAAACCGATACAAGCAAACCCTGCAGGGACAATGCAAAAGATCGTTGATTTTCACATGGATGAAAGCCGCGATTGGGTCGCTGAACTAGAGTGTGGGCATCAGCAGCACGTTCGGCATAATCCACCGTGGACATATCGTCACTGGGTAACAACACCGCAAGGGAGACTTGAACACGTCGGGCACGAACTGAGTTGCTTGGCATGTCGGCCCGAGTTTTCAGCGTAACCGCCGTTTGGCAAATATGTTTGGAAACGCCAGCGACCATTCGATTGGCTTTTTGTTGGTCCAGGAGCGAAAGAACGTGGCGTTGAAGATGACAAACCGTGAAGTGGATGGCGCGTCTGTGGTGGCGCTGGATGGCCGAATCGTGCTCGGCGAGGAAAGCCAGGCTCTGCGTGTGGAATTGAAGAATCTGGTCGCCGAAGGAAAGAAGAAAATTGTCCTGAATATGGACAACATCAAATATATCGACAGCGCAGGGCTAGGCATCCTTGTCGCCGCGCACGTATGCGCGAAAGCCGAGGGCGCATCGCTTAAGCTCAGTAATCTGGGCAGTAAATTCCGGGAAGTCCTGCAAATCACCAAGCTGTTCACGGTTTTCGACGTGTACAACACGGAGGCAGCCGCTATCGCCAGTTTCTTAAGGCTGACGGACGAAGCCGCTGCCGAAAAACCAAGCGTCACTCTGCCAGGAACCTTCGAACGAATTATTCAATCTCCGGACCCAAACACACCGGAGAAAACAGAAATCTCTGTCCAAGGGGCGGATGAACTGTACCAAGAGATTCGCATCGAAAACACATTGACAGACGAACACGGCGATGAAGTGCGACTGAAAAAGGGTGCCCTCGTAGAGGTCACCGTCGAAGCCGCCGTAGGGGCAACCGAATCAAAGCTCGCCAGCACCTAGCCCAAAGAGAAGAGAAATATGAGTCAAAGGATATTGACGTGTCCGGCCTGCGGGAAAGAATTCCCGCACAGTTTGCTACCCGAAAATCTTCCATTTGCCGGATCGTATTCACCTCACAAGCTCGAATTTTCTTCCAGCCGCCTCACCCTAGACTGTCCTCACTGCGGAAAATCAGCCACCTATGAACGCATGGATTTAAGGTCAAAGTCATTCCGGGTAGGGTCCAGTACCGGATGATCTCGATTGTCACGGACTGTGTCCCGGTGTTTCGATGAGATAAGGTGAACTGTCCACAGCGGGGCCCCACTCTCCCCGCGCTGCGCTTCGGCTCATCGGAGGCGCAGAAATGCCCACCGTGCTTATTGTTGACGATTGTCCTGCTGTTAGAAAAACGCTTCGCAACCTGCTCGAAACAGAGTTGAGTTCGGTCGTGTGCATGGAGGCAGTCAACGGTCTCGACGCCATCGCCAAGGCCGAAGTGTCTTGCCCGGACTTAATCATCCTGGATTTGTGCATGCCGGAAATGAATGGATTTGAGGCTGCCGTGGTTCTTCAGAAGACAATGCCGCAGGTTCCCCTCTTCATGTTTACGTCTCACCAGAGCCGCTACGTTGAATCAGAAGCGGGATCGGCGGGAATACGCGCCGTGTTTTCCAAAGAAAAGGATATCAACGCGCTTCTGGCACAAGCGAGCGAGTTGTTGGACCCCTCTCACGCACTGACCACGCAGGAGGCGTAATAAGAATAAATGCGCGTAAGCTCCTCGCAGGTCTCGTCTTGCATCTTTCCACCGCACCTCGTTGGTTCCTTGCGAAATCGGACCACCCGGCCAATCACGCGAGGCACCGAGCACCATGAAACCCATCCAAGCAAACGTTGCAGGCGCGATGCAGAAAATCGTTGATTTCCACATGGATGAAAGCCGCGACTGGGTCGCAGAACTGGAGTGCGGGCATCAGCAGCACGTTCGTCATAATCCGCCGTGGACCCATCGTCACTGGGTAACAACACCACAAGGGAGGCTTGAACACGTAGGCCAGGAACTGAATTGCTTGGCAGGTCCGCCCGCCTGATTGTTGAACTCCCTCACGCGCTGGTTGGGACGCGGGTATTCGTTAATACAAGAGCCCGCTGTGCCGCCGATAGCCACCGCTGCAAAACATTCAAAAACGGGGGACTCACCACTTGGATACATCATGGGGATTCCTCAAGGAGGGGATACCATTAATGACTGTATTTGCTCGGCAAAGATGTCCGCTCCTAGACAGTCTGATCAGAATGATATCGCCTACACTGCTCCCGCCTTTATTTGGGAGCTAGACATGGGAAAACAGGTTTTACGCCGAGCTAAGGCACGCTTCGAATTTTGTGTTTATATTGCGAAGCACACGTTACGTTCGGATTTGGCCCTGAAGCGTCTCAAGAAAATCTGTCACGAGAACGTTCCGGGCGATTACGAGATTGAAGTAATAGATATAGCCAAGCGTCCCGACCTTGCCAAAGACCGTCAAATCGTGGCAACTCCCGCTGTGTTCCGAACTCTTCCCGCACCCCTTAGAAAGTTCATTGGCGACTTGTCCCAGACAGACAAGGCACTCTTGGGACTCGACTTATTTACTCCGCTGAAATCACGCCGACCACGGGGTAAAAAACGCAAGTCGAGTGTGGGAGTGCCGCAAGCAGCCGACTAAGTTTCAGCCAATCTGTCATCCGACAGCCGCGACATCCGCACCGTACTTGGCGATGATATCTTGGGCGTGCTTCAACTGCTTTTCCGCTCGCGTAAGCTGGAACTCTGCCATTTCAAACCACATTGATGCGTAGGCAGGGCTAGCGTTGAGTGCGTTTGGTAGGAGGGTCGTTTCCACATCACGCAATGAATTCGACGCGGGGCGCAAAAGATGGTCTCTTGCGTTTTTATCTCTTATTTTTTCCGAAGTTCGACACTTACGTCTTCGGCCCATTTATGTCTGCTCTGAATTGCTTGCGCACGTTCCTCTATTGGCATGATTTGAATTGACCTTGACAATGGATACTCTCCACCAAGACGAGTAAGGGGTGGCGTTCGGATTATCCGCCGATGATAAAGCGGCCGAACGAACGTTGGCTGAGCGTACCAAGTGTCAAAGGGATGACACATACAGGGAATACCATAGGCGGGTTCAAAGCTGAACAGGCGGAAGCGTTCAGTCAAGATAGCAGGTGGGGTGGGGTACGTGGGGACAACTGGGTCGGACGGCGGGTTGAGGGGCAGGTGGCCGGCGAGTTCAAAACCCCCACACGCAACGACAGCGTATGGGGCACTCGCGTCCTAGGCACCGGCAGCTTTTGCACTTCCGTTCGCTTTCTCATCCCACACCTTTGCGCATCTTGAACATAGCTTCACTACAGAGTTAATCACGCGCCGCTCGCCCCTGTCTCGATCACCGAAACGCCAGGTGCGCCGTGTAGTTTCAGCCGGCCGAGGACAGTCATTGAACTGCGGCGGTTGTGCCGGATCGTCAGGGAAAAATACCTTTGATTCGCATTGCGCCACAGCATAACACCCAGTTAATGGGCCGCCAGAATCGCTGAATGAGAGAGGGACGCGAGTGGCTTCGACAGATTTCGTCTGGCTAAGCAACGAAATCGCGTCCCACGGATTGGAGTGCTTCAATGGTGCGGGATAGTAGCGCTCTGTTGGCGTTGGGAGTGCATTTTGACTATTCCGCTTGGTATAGCAACCAGGGCACTAAGGCCCTCTTAGACGGGTGCCGCTTCCCTTGCACCTCACTCAGCATGAAACCTGTCCCCCACGCAAGAATGCCGGACTGGAAGGAGCGGCATGCAAAGTTTGTGGGATTGCGGGAGGATAAGAATCCGCGAGAAGTCGTCGAAGAGGCGTGGTCGTAGGCGAATGGCAGAAAAGACGATTTTCTCACTTACATTATTCGACTGACTCCGTACATAGATGGGAAGGCACACCTTTTGACGCGACGACGCTCTTCATACAGGGGAGTTGCCAATCAGGAAGGGATCCAACGCTAGCAGGTCGGTGTATTCTCTACGATTTTATCATCCGTTAATGTCGCTCTTCAATTGATGAGTTTTCCTAGCAATCTTCAACAAGGCTAATTTCTCTTCTTCGATAAGCTCGTTTCCGCCTTTGAGGAGACAAAAGAGCGATTTATTGCATGATTTCAAAAACGATCTACGAAATGTCGATGTTAATAGCCCTTCGGATCGCTCAGCATCGGGGAAATAGCACGCAGCGTCTTACGAAAAAGAGACGCCGCCTCGGTTCCACTTATGGCCGATAGCGTCGAATCGAACAGGATAAGATCGGGCTGAAGGTTCTTGGCTTTCTCAATGCCTTCCGCTGCGTTCTCGGCTTCGCCGCAAATTGTAAACGGGGTGTTGCGCTCAACAAACGACCGCAAGAAGCGGCGTATGTTCGCACTGTCATCGATAATGAGAATGCCTGGCACAAGGATGAGAGCTTACCATTTCTGGTAAAGATTGTCTGTTCGTTGTTGGACACCCGGCAAATTGAATTGGTCAGTGTCTCCGCTGAAAGTCCGGCGTGTAAAAACCTTGGCAAAATTCCTCAAAGGCCTTGCGAGCTTAAACTATGATTAATGTTTGTTTACTTTGGAAGTCCCGTCCCTGTGCCGTCGGAGCCCGTGTGATAATCGCTCGGCTGTCCCCCCCCTAATAAGTTAGTTCCCCATCGGAGTCCCATGAGTTTGCCCATTCGCATTTATAGAGCGCAAACCGACGGGGCTCTGCAATTTGTCGAGGCAAATCAGACCTTTGACGGTGCAAAAGCACGTGTGCGAGAACTTGGCAGGCTATGGCCGGGAGAGTACATCATCGAAAATGAAGAAACGGGGGAGCGGGTATTCATTGACACAGGAGACGAGAGGAAGAACTAGCGGGCTAGCTTACTTTCTTTAGAGCCCCGCTTGCCAGAACTCTTAATCTTCCCAAATGCTATTGGATTCGATTTGAGTAAGGCCGATAGCATCTGGTTAAACTTCACCGTTACCCAAAACGATTTTTTTTCCTTCACGGTGCGGCGGATTTTACCCCTCCACCTCTTTGGCGTCGGTACGGGATCGAACAGACGGCCGGCTACTGTTGTCCCTAAAACATGGCAAACTGGCGAGCCGCAGGAATTTCTAAGAGGACGAGATGCTAAGGGCCTTGGGCAAGAGTTCTCTGTTACTGCTTTGTACCGCAGTTGGGCTTGCGGCTGGTTCTGCTTCTTATCTTCTGGCTGGTCTAGTTCTCTTGATGATCTACGGCGATGATGGGCAATCTGGTCATCCTGGGAAATCTCTTATGTACATCTTAATGATTGGCTCGTTCGGGATTTTTGGATTTGGAGGAGTTTTTGTGGGCTTGAAACTAAGTTCAAGGATGTTCAAATCAAACGAATGATTGCCGCATGGGCTCCGGCGTCATCGAATCAGGCGAAGAGCAAGTCGGGTCACTTTTCTCATTGGGCGCGAGGGGCTAAGATGCTCGCCCATGGAACATCGACTGAATCGTCGCAGTTTTATCATCGCTGGCGGGCTGACCGCTCTTGCCTCAACGCGAATCCTCGGCGCCAATGACACCCTTCGCGTCGGAGTTATCGGGGCGGGCGGCCGCATGGGCGGCTTGTTAGAAGCTGCGGACAAGGTTGGCAATTATCAGATTGTCGCCGTGAGTGACGTCTATGGTCCGCATCGCGACGCCATAAAACAACGCTCTAACGGCATCGCGACTACCCACGTCAATTACCACGAAGTTCTCGAGCAGCAGCTCGACGCTGTCCTTATCGCCTCTCCCGACCACTGGCATGTGCGCATGGCCGTGGACGCTTTGGCAGCGGGCAAAGACGTCTATCTGGAAAAGCCGGTCACGCATACCCTGGAGGAAGGCGCGACGCTGACTCGCGCGGTCCGCTCCGGCAAGCAAATCCTGCAATGCGGCATGCAGCAGCGCAGCTGGAGCCACTTTCGCGATGCGGTGGATCTGATTCAGGGAGGTAGCCTGGGGCGCGTACCGCAGGTCAGGACGTATTGGTGGCAGAACTATCTGGCAAACATGAGGCACGCGACCGTCGACACGCAGGCCTTGGATTGGAAGCAGTGGCTCGGCGGGGCTCCGGATCAGCCGTTCAGCGAAGAGAAATTTGATCTGTGGCGCTGGTTTTGGAACTTTGGCGGCGGGGCGATGACCGATTTGTTCACGCACTGGATCGACGTGGTGCACTGGGCGATGAAATCCGACGAGCCCAGAGGCGCGCAAATCCTGGCTGATAAATACGTCTTCGAGCATTGGGATTGCCCGGACACCCTTCAAGCAGCGCTGCGCTATCCGGGCTTCGATGTCGTTTACGAAGGCTCAATGGCATCTTCGATCGACGATGGCGGCCTCGAATTCCGCGGCACGGAAGCAACCCTGAAGCTCAACCGTTCTGGGTTTAGCGTCTACCGCGAAGGCGTGCCGGCCAAAAATAACCCGGTGCTCAGGGCAGACAGTTTCCAGGACGGCACCATCTCGCACATGCAAAATTTTTTCGACTGCATCAAGTCTCGGAAAGAACCAAACGCGCCCGTCGAAACCGGAGTGGCCGCAGCGCGGGCCGGCCACATCGCCAATCTGGCCTACCGCCGCGGCGGGCAGATCGCATGGCCGCCAAAGTCCGCCGCTTGAACCTGATCACAACTGGAAACGACCTCGCTGTGACCGATCACTAAATCGGCTGAGCCGGGCGGCGGACGCTAGCGGGATTGCGAGCGGAGCATGCTGGAGATCATGGCGATTTGGCCGGCATGCCAGATCGTGTGTTGGACGATGCCGTCGAGCATGGTTTCGTAGGGATAGCTCCGGCCGGGGACCTGTTTCTGCAAATCTTCGAGGGGAAAATTGCGAAGGCACTCTTCCAGCAGGTCGCGGCTTTGGTTCCAGCGGGCGACGAGGTTGTTCCACGGAATGGGCGGCTCGGCCCATTCTTTTTCGGCTTGCCAGAGGGGGAGTGGAGTGGTGTCGGAAGTGTTGCGGACTCTTTCGTTCCAGAGGAGCAGATGCTGAAGCAGCTCTGAAATAGAACGCGCTCCAGGAACGGGCGGCGTTGTCGCGAGTGGCGGCGAAGTCTGCGCTAAGAGTTCGGCTAACGAAGGTCCGTACCAGGCGTCTTTTAATGTTGCGGCGCGGTAAGAGTCGGCGATTTTTTGAGTTGGGGTCATGGGAGATTGGCGGAGACGCAGGAGCTTGCGGCGTGTCCGGGAGAAGTAGTTTACATTTGCGGGTAAGAGCGGCGCACACAAAAAATGAGTGCAAGAAAGAGACTTCAAGCTCAGTCGGAAACAGCGCAGGGTCGGGGAGCCGCAGCCACAGCCTACGGCAAGGGAGCGGCCACGGACAATATCGAAGGGTGGAGTGGAAGTATCAGGGAGGCAAGGAGCCGCTGCCTGGAGTGAGAGGAACGCTGCGCAAAGAGAAGATCCCGACGATTTTCGAAAAGCGTCGGGATCTTCTGCTGCACCATGGGTTGAAAAATGTTTAGAAGCGAAGATACGGACCGAAAGCCATACTTAGATTGTGATGAGCGCCGCTACTGAAATAGATTTCATCACCGACATCAAGACGAAGACCGATTGGCCCGAGATGCCCCTCCAAGCCTCCGCCAGGGTAAAGAACTCCGCTGACGTTGCTTCTCCGCAGATTGTCGACGCTGCTAAAAAAGGTGCCGACGGTTGCGGGAGCGTTGCTAAAAGCAAAGTTTATGCCACCGGCTTTAACGGTTACGAAGGGACGAATTCGGCCGTGACCGAGGTCCAGCTTGGGCCCAATTTCCCCATGGAGGACGCGCATGCCGCTGCGTGAAACAGTAACCGACCCTGTGCCGGTATTCGTGAAACCTTCCGTGAAAGCCTGATTAAAATCGTAGCTCATCTGCGCTTCGAATTTGAGGAGCTTGTAACTCATAAAGCTGACGCGGGCGCCGACACCGGCAAAGTTGTTATCCGTCTGCGCGGCGCGGAAATAATCAGCAAAAACGCCCACCTGTATGTGCTCTTCCTGGGCAGCAGCGCGAGGGACGAGGCAACCCGTCAAAACAAGCAACAATGCAACACGTTTCATTATTCGTGTTCTCCTGAGATTAGAATGAATACCAAAGCAGAGCGGCTGGCCCAGGCGGGACGGGGACCCCTGCTGCGGTGAGTGGGATGCCGAACGGAACGTTGTACGTTGCCGGACATATCATGTTTGGTTGTCCTAAGAATAAACAAAGGAGTTCCGATATAGTGTTGCAACATTTTGTGTCGCGAGCAATGAACGCTTCGATCTGAGAGCTGGTCTGGGAGGTGAGGACTATGAGCACAGAGGCGGCGGTTGCTGGGCATTATGGGCGGGGGCGGCTTGAGGAGTCGATCCTGGCGGCGGTGGCGCGGGAAGGGAAGGATCCGGAGAAGCTTACGGCTGGGGACCTTGCCTCGGTGGACGAATTTCATGTTGGCGGGATTGAGGCTACGCAGGAGTTGGCTAAGCACATGGAACTGCGGGCGGGACTGCGCGTGCTTGATGTTGGGAGCGGGATTGGCGGGCCTGCACGCTACTTTGCTGCGGAACACGGTTGCAGGGTCACGGGGATTGATTTGACGGAGGAATTTGTGCGCGTGGCTCGTAGTTTGACTATGCGCACTAAGCTGGATGGGTTGGTGGAATTTCGACAGGGTAGCGCTTTGGAGATGCCGTTTGAAGGAGAGAGCTTTGACCGTGCGTACATGATTCACGTGGGCATGAACATCGCGGACAAAGCGGGGATCTTTCGAGAGGTGCGACGCGTGTTGAAGGCGGGGGGACTGTTCACGGTGTTCGATATCATGCGCGCCAAGGACGGGGAGATTCAATATCCGGTGCCGTGGGCTTTGAGCGAGGAGACTAGTTTTGTTGGCACCGCGAGGGATTATCGCGACGCGTTGCAGAAGGCTGGGTTCCAGATTGCGCAGGAGCGGGGACGGGCACCGTTTGGAATCGCGTTTACAGAGCGCGTAATTGCGCGTATGACGCAAGGTGGGCCGCCGGCGCTGGGACTTCACCTGCTGATGGGCGAGAAGACGCCGATGATGATCAGGAATATTCTAGCGATGATGAAAGAAGGAGTTCTGGAGCCGGTGGAAATTTATGCTCGCGCCGTGTGATCCGGCGGCATGGCGCCGGGTGCTTTTAGCATGTGCTCGAAATGGAGGCTGAGTACTCATGATCCGTCGGTGTGACGAACGCGATTTTGAGTTGATTTGGGCCATCATTAATGACGGCGCGAAAGCTTATAAGGGGATTATTCCTGCAGATCGGTGGACAGAACCGTACATGTCCAAGGAAAAATTGCAGCATGAGATCGATGAGGGGGTTGTGTTCTGGGGATACCAGGAGAGCGGGACGCTGGTGGGCGTAATGGGCATTCAGCAGGTCCAGGATGTGACGCTTATTCGGCACGCTTATGTTCGCAGCAGCAGCCAGAAGCGAGGGATCGGTGCGCAACTGCTGGCTCATTTGAGGGAGATGGCGAACGGTCCGGTATTGATTGGAACGTGGACTGATGCGGTCTGGGCGATCCGTTTTTACGAGAGGCACGGATTTCAGATGGTTGGTGCCGAGGAGAAGAACCGGCTGCTCAAAAAATATTGGAGTATTCCGGAACGGCAGATCGAAACGTCGGTGGTTCTCGCAGATTCGAACTGGCGAGGAATAGAGCGAAGGAGCCGGTGAGGGCTCGGCGCGGGCACAGCAGTGCAGTGCCCCTGCAAGGGCCAGCGAAAGGCCGGAGCCCGCTTCGGAAAGCGGGCGCTACAAAGGCAGAATCAAAGGCAAGATGCGGCCTTCGGCCTGGGCGCGCTAAAGACGCGCCCCTACAAATTCGGGGTTACGGGTGAGTGACGATTAGTTCTAGCTCGGCTTGATGGTTGGAGGAGTCGAGGCGGAGAGAGGCTAGGTCGTTGACGATCCAGTCGGCGCCGGATTGGGTTAGCTCGCTATCGGGAGCGGTTGTGCGGAGGGCTAGAACGCGGGCGCCTGCCGCTTTGCCCGCGCGGATGCCGGCGGGGGCGTCTTCCACGACGACGCAATCAGCGGGGGCGAGGCCGAGAATTTTCGCAGCTTTGATGTAGGGCTCGGGATCGGGCTTGCCGTGCTGCACGTCGTTGGAGGTGATCAGATGTTTCGGGACGGGGAGTCCGGCGGCGCGGATGCGGACCTCGGCCAGTTTGCGTGTACAGGAAGTGGCGATGGCCCACCGGTTTTGCGGGAGAGCTTGCAGGACTTCGAGAGCGCCGGGGAGGGGAATTACGCCTTCGACGTCTTCGATTTCGCCGCGCTCGACTTCGCTATTTTCGGTGGCGTGGTCGGCGTCGGGGAGGAGTTCGCGGATGGTGGTGAGGCTGGGGCGGCCGTGGGCCTGGCGGACGACTTCGTCGGGAACGAAGCCGTGTTTATTCGCCCAGATGGTCCATACGCGGGCAACGGCGGGGGTGGAGTCTACCAGGACGCCGTCGAGATCGAAGAGCATACCTCGGCACTGAATTTTCATCGTTCGATGATACCTAGTTTCGACTCGGGATTGTGCGTGCTGGCTCCGCGAAACGCCGTGTTACGTTTAAATGGAAAAAGCGGCAGCAAGCTGCCGCACTCCAAAAACTTCCTGGCAGGTTTCGGATCTAATTGACCTAGTCTACAGACTTAGTCTAGTATTAGGGTTAATGAGCAAAGTAAACGTTCATGAGGCAAAAACGCGTTTTTCCCGGCTGCTTCGCCGTGTGGCTGCCGGGGAGGAAATAACGATTGCCAATCGCGGGGTACCCGTCGCGCGCCTGGTACCTATCCCCGCAGAGACCACTCGCAAGCTCGGGTTTTTTCGCGGTCAGATGACTATTCCGGATGATTTTGACGCTCCCCTTTCCGAGGAGGTGCTGAGCTTGTTTGAAGGGAAGCGGCACCGGTCGAAAAAGAAGCCGTGAAATATCTGCTGGATACCAGCGTTTTTCTGTGGAGCGCGGGCGCTCCGGAAAAATTAAACAAGCGAGCCACCGGTTTGTTGACGTCTGAGGCGTCGGAATTGTATCTTTCCGCGGCGAGCTCTTGGGAAATTGCCATTAAGTTCGCGCTGGGCTCGCTGAGCTTGACAAGTTCGCCTTCGGAATTCCTCCCACGCGCCATCAGGACCTTGGCCCTTCGTTCTTTGGACATCACACACTTCCATTCTCTGGCGGCGGGCGAGCTGCCGCGACACCATCGGGACCCTTTCGACCGCATGCTCATTGCGCAGGCGCGCTCTGAAACCATGATTTTGCTGACTGCCGATACTGCCTTCGCGAGCTACGACGTCGAGACCGTATTCTGTGGACAGTAAATGCGTGAGTGGGCATCCTAACTCTCACAATAGTCGGTATTCTGCGTCGGGCACATCGGGTTTGGGGTAAAGATGAAAACGAAATTGCAGGTGATGAAATTTGGGGGCACGTCGGTGGGCGATGCAGCGTGCATCGCGCGGGCGGCGCGGATTGTGGCGGAGGCGGCACGCGAGAACGCCGTGGTGGCGGTGGTTTCGGCGATGAGAGGAGTTACGAACCGGCTGGTGGATACGGCTCATCGCGCGGGGAGTGGTGACGCGGCCGCTGGGGCTACGCTCACGGATGGGCTGCGTCAACAACACCATGACGCTCTTGCTGCGCTGGTTCCCAGCGAGAAGCGGTCTGCGGTCGCTTGCCGCATCGACGAAATCCTCGCGGAAGGGCGGCGGCTTTTCGATGGCACGGCTCTGCTGCGGGAGCTAACCGCGAGGGCACTGGATACTATTTCTAGTCTAGGCGAGCGGCTTTGCGCGCCGATCTTTGCTGCGGCTTTGAGCGAACTCGGCGTGCGCGGGGCGGCGATCGAGGCTACCGAGCTGATCCTTACGGACTCGTATCATGGCGGCGCGGAGCCGCTGATGGATGCGACGCGGGAACGCTGCGAGGCGCGACTGCGGCCGCTGCTGCAAGAAGATGTGGTGCCGGTCGCAACGGGTTTTATTGGCGCGACTCGCGATGGGACGCTGACGACGTTGGGGCGAGGCGGGTCGGATTATTCCGCGACGATTCTGGGTGCGGCGCTGACAGCGGACGAGGTCATTATCTGGACCGACGTCGATGGCGTGCTGACCGCGGACCCGCGGCTGGTGCCGGACGCGCGCACAATTCCGGAGATTTCCTATCGCGAGGCCGCGGAGCTAGCGTATTTCGGCGCCAAGGTGCTGCATCCGAAAACGCTGCGCGCGGTCATGCCCGCGGGGATCCCGGTCTGGATACGCAACAGTTTCACGCCTACGCGGACAGGCACGAAAATTTCGCAGCAGGGGCGCAGCATTGGTGGGGGTGTGAAGGCGTTGACCGCGATTCGAGATGTTGCGCTCATAAGTATTGGAGGGCCGGGGATCGTCGGGGTGCCCGATGTGGTGGGTCGGACGTTTTCGACTACGGCGGAATTGCGCGCGAATGTGCTACTGATTTCGCAGTCTTCCTCGCAGAACGATATTTGCTTCATTGTGGCTGCGGCGGACGCGCAACGGACACTGGAGGCGCTGCGGCGGGAATTTGCGCAGGACCTTTCGCATGAAGTGGTCGATCACATTACCGTCGATCCGAAAATCGCCATTGTTGCAGTGGTCGGAGAAAATATGCGCGGCACGCGGGGAGTTGCTGGGCGCACGTTTGCGGCGATGGGTCGGGACAATGTCAACATAATCGCAATCGCGCAGGGCTCTTCGGAGACGAACATTTCATTTGTGGTGGAAGACACCGCGATGAAACAGGCGCTGCTGAGTGCCCATTGCGAGTTCGACCTAGGTGGCGAAAAGTGTGAAGTTGGGGTGGGAGACGGGATTTGAACCCGCGACTTTCGGAGCCACAGTCCGACGCTCTACCAGCTGAGCTACTCCCACCGCAGATGGAAACAAGTTTACGCTAGTTTTTCTGGCCGGAAAAGCATTTGAACTGGTATACGTGGCAGTATTATTGATCGAGCTTTTGGGGCAACATTGAAGGTACCGAGGTTCAAGCGAGTGAAGGACAAACAAAATCGGTCCTTTGAGGTCTCGTTCAAGGGTACGGCGGCGTTGACGCTCGTCTTTGGAACTGCGTTGCTGATCGCCCCGCTTGGGCGCACATTGCAGAAGGGCCAACAGCAGGACAGCATGCCCGGAATGGATATGGGCGCCAACGGGGACATGGACATGAGCAGCATGGGTCCGAGCATGGCGGCCATGGCCGGGCACATGTATATGACCCCGCTACGGCCAAAGCAGCCCGGCGACCAAGAGAAAGCAGCAGCCGTTGTGGCCGCAGCGAAGGCAACTTTGGAGCGCTACAAAGACTACCGCAAGGCTTTGCTCGACGGGTATGCCATCGCGAACCCGAAACTCAAGCAGCCCCAGTATCACTTCATCAGCCAAGCCAATACCCGGGAAGCCGATCTCCATTTCGACCCGAGTAAGCCAACAGCGCTGCTTTACCGCCGAACGCCGACCCAGGAATATAAGCTGGAGGGCATGATGTATACGGCCAGCCCCGACGCAACGGAAGATGAGCTGAACCAGCGCATCCCGCTCAGCATGGTGCGCTGGCATAGGCACATTAATTATTGTGAGGCCCCGGAAGACCGCATAAGTGACTATCAAGCCGCTCATCCCAAGTTCGGGATGTTCGGCTCCATAAATACCGAAGAAGCCTGCAGAGCCGAACGGGGCATCTTCCACGCCCATATATTTACCTGGATGATCCACGTTTTTCCGTACGAACGCGACTTCAAGGACGTTTTTTCCATGAACGACGACGTGGCGCACGTGCATTGATCCACGCGAATTCCGATCGGATGTGAAAAGGGTTCCGAGACCGCGCCTGCGGTTCGCCGGGCCGTCGCAAACCAATCCACTACCCGAACATCAGACCAATTGGGATTAATCCAAAAAGTGCTTGGCGCCGTAGTCTGTCTTGAGTGTGACGGCTTTTCAAGGCAGGGGATGTAGGCCGGCTCTCGAGGGCCCGCTTCAGAAAGCGGGCGCCACCGAGCCAACACAAAAACGGTAATGCAAGATGGCAATGTGGGTGACAAAGATTTTACATGGCCGTCAAAAAGGTTTTAGTGGCAAGGGCGGCGGGTTGGGGGTATGTTGGGGTTCCGTTGAATCCGTAGGCCCAGGTCCTGGCCAACCCACGTGCACTGTAATGGTTACGTCCCGACCATTGCGCTTAAAGGTTTAACGGTCTTTGGGCGAGGAAGTTTGCCCGAAGGTGAAGGCAGTAAATCTGATCAGGAGGTCGTTGGGGAAAATGACAAAGTCTAATCGGTTACTACTAACGGGTGCGGCGGTCGCGGGCTTGCTCGCGGGCACCAGCGCCAGCATCCAGGCTTCCAATCTGCTCCCCGGGGCGAAGGCTTCCGCTTCCGCTCAGGACACAGAGAAGAAGTCTGACAAGAAGGTCAAAGAAAAGCACGCTTGTAAGGGCCAAAACTCATGCAAGGGCAAGGGCGGCTGCAAGTCCAGTGACAACGGCTGCAAAGGCAAGAACTCTTGCAAGGGCAAGGGCGGTTGCGCAACCGACGGGTCAAAGATGCCCGACGAGAAGAGCCCGTCCTAAGCAAGTTAGTCGAATAATGATTCTCGCCTGTTGGGGGGCTGGTGAGATTCGCTAGCCCTCCTTCAGTTTTACTTCTTTGGAGTCCAAGGGAATGCCTGCTAATCGATTTAACGGGTTTACGGAGTATGGGATTGGGATTGGGCTGCGCGCGCCGCACTACAACCACATTTTGACGCGCAAGCCGGTGTGCGACTGGTTTGAGATTATTTCAGAGAATTTCATGATCGACGGCGGGCGGCCGCTGCGAATCCTGGATGAGATATTGGAGCAGTACAAAGTCGTGCAGCACGGCGTATCGATGTACTTCGGCTCGGCGGAGAAGGCGAATCGCGAACATCTGCGGCGATTGAAAGAATTGGTGAAACGGACGAAGACGCCATGGCTGTCCGATCATTTGTGCTGGGGCAGCGTGGATGGACGGTACACGCACGATTTGCTGCCGATGCCGTATACGTTTGAGGCTGCGAAGCTGACCGCGCAAAAAGTTCGCGAGGTGCGCGACTTTCTGGAAGTGCCGGTGGCGGTTGAGAATGTGAGCAGCTACGCGGAGTTTCACGTTTCGGAAATGACGGAGTGGGAGTTCCTGAACGAAGTGGTGGAGCAGGCGGACTGCGGGATTTTGCTGGATGTGAATAATATTTATGTTTCCTCGCAGAATCACAGCTTCAATCCTTTTGATTATGTGAATAGCGTTCCGGCGGAGCGGGTGGCGCAGATTCACATTGCGGGCCATTCGAAATACAGAAAATACATTCTGGATACGCACGATCATCCGGTGATTGATCCGGTGTGGAAGTTGTACGAGCGGGCGATTCAGCGCGTGGGGCACACGGCGACTTTATTGGAATGGGACGACAGCATTCCGTCGTTTGATGAAGTACACGACGAGGCGCTGAAAGCTAACAAGTTTTTATCTTCCACTTTGCTGGCGACGGCGGTATGAAGCTCGCGGCGCTGCAACGAACGATGGCGCGGGCGGTGATGCAGCCGCTGACGTCGGACGAGCGCATGCAGAATCGGGCGCCTGACGGTAAGTCCATGCGCGCGTATGCTTCCGGCTTTATCAAGCCTAATGACCGGCTGACATCATTCGAGCGGCTGGAGATTTACAACCGGCAATACTGGTTTCGCCTGCTCTCGAGCATGATCGAAGATTTTCCGGGGCTGCGGGCGGTATTGGGAGACAAGCGATTTGAGGCCATGAGCAAGGCGTATCTGGTGGATTGTCCCTCGCGCTCGTTTACGCTGCGGAACCTGGGGGCGCGCTTGGAAGCTTGGCTTCGCAAAAATCCGAAATGGGCGGGACCGAAACAGGCATTGGCGATTGATATTGCACGGTTGGAGTGGGCGGACATCGAGGCGTTCGATGGAAAAGCAGAGCCCGCGCTGCGAACAGAGGATCTTCGCGCAGAGGCCGGGCCTAAGCTGAAGCTGAAATTGCAGCCGTACGTGCGCCTGCTGGACTTGAAATACCCGGCAGATGATTTGTTGCTGGAAGTGCGGAAAGAAGACGAAGACACCGATTTTGCGAGCAACGCTTTTCAAGAGCGGCACAAGCGAAAGCGGGTGCAAGTCGTGGCGAAGCTGAAGCCGGCGAATATTTTTTTGGCTGTGCATCGGGTGGATGATTCGGTGTATTTCCGGCGTATTGCGCGGGAAGAATTCATTATTCTGAGCGCGCTGCGAGAGGGACATCCGCTGGGACGCGCGATCGATGTGGCGTTCCGCAAGAGCCAGGTTGCTGAAGGGGAGCGCTCGGAAATGGTGCAGCAGTGGTTTCTGAATTGGTCGGCGCTTAGTTGGTTTTCCGCAGCCAGAGTTATAGCCGCGCAACTAGGAAGCGCTCCTAGTAGCGGCGAATTCGCAAAAGGGGCTGCCCTTCGAGGCTTAGGGTGAACAAGAACGCCGCACTCCAAAAGATCTGGGCCAAACTTTGAAACCTTTGGGAAAGGCGCGGATCAACTCCCGCTATGAAACCTCTCTTCTTTCGGCTGAGACATTTTTACAAGCGTTTTTTTGCAGCGTTCGACCTTTTGCAATCGCCATTCTTGCTGTTCATACGTCTTTATTGGGGCTGGCAACTGATCCAGAGCGGCTGGGGGAAACTGCACAATTTGGAGAAAGTCACGGAGTTTTTCACGAGCTTGGGGTTGCCGATGCCGGCGCAGACGGCGGTCTTCATCTCTTGCGTGGAATTGTTCGGGGGAATCTTCCTTGCGTTGGGCTTACTTTCGCGGCTGACGGCGTTGGTGCTCGCAGTGAACTTGATCACGGCGTATGTCATCGCCGACCGCGAGGCACTGTTTTCAATTTTTTCCGATCCGGACAAATTCTACGCCGCGGCGCCATACACCTTTCTGGTGGCCTCGCTTATCGTGCTGATTTTTGGCGCGGGTAAATTCTCGCTGGATACTTTATTCAACCGTTTGCTCGACGGGCAGGCGGTGCAGCAAAGCCGCTCGAGCGTTTGATTATTCGTGAACTGGAACTTTCGCTCCGATAATTGGTAATAATGAAGTGATGCTGCTCAACAGGCGGACATTCGCAATCGCGGTACTTGGTTTGTGCACGCTCCTATCGATTGTTCGGAATTTCACTTCTCAGGCGGGACAAGTGACTTCGACGCTTCTAATTGGTGGCTCGAAGATCGACGTGACGATCGAGTCTGGGGAGATGGAGCTGTCGCAGACGGAGTTGCTGCATTGGGCGCAATCCGCAGCAGAGGCGGTGGCGACGTACTACGGCCGGTATCCTGTGCCTCGCCTGCAACTCCGCATCATTCCCGTGGGTGGCTCGGGAGTGCGGCACGGACAAACGTTTGGTTACGACGGCGGATTGATCAAGATTCGCGTGGGGAAGCAAACGGAAGCGAGAGAGGTGGCGAACGACTGGATGCTGACGCACGAGATGGTGCACCTGTCGTTTCCGTCGGTGGCCGACGAACATCACTGGATTGAAGAGGGAATCGCTGTTTACGTCGAGCCGATCGCGCGGATTCAGGCAAAACAAATGAGCGGTGAGCAGATGTGGGCCGATCTCGTCCGCGACATGCCGAAGGGACTGCCGCAGGAGGGTGATGAGGGTATGGACCACACGCATACGTGGGGACGCACGTATTGGGGCGGCGCGCTGTTCTGTTTTGTCGCGGACGTAGAGATTCGTAAGCAGACTCATAACAGAAAGGGGTTGCAAGATGCGCTGCGGGGAATTCTCGATGCCGGAGGCAACATCACGCACGATTGGGAGCTGACCGAGGCGTTCAAAATTGGCGATCGTGCGACGGGAACGACTGTGCTGAGTGAGCAGTATGCGAAATGGAAGGATAAGCCTGCGCACGTCGATCTGGCCTCGATGTGGAAGGAACTGGGAATCGCAGCGGAGGGAAAGAGCGTTCGGCTTAGGGAGGACGCGCCTTTGGCGGGGGTGCGCCTGGCGATCACCGCCCCAGCGGCTTCGAAGAAAACCGATTTAGAAATCTCGCCGACGGCAGTATTTGCAGGGCGTGCGAGTGCTGCCTCCAGGCCGCGGTCATAACTCTTCTAGAATTGACCCTGAATACCGATATCTTGCGGCACGATTGTCTACTGCCATTGCAGACTAGAAAACAGTCCCACCAAGCCGTGCCTCACAGGAATCCGGAGCGCTGCTAAACTAGCCGCATAGGGAATTCGTCCCCGCGCATGAGCCCCCATGAATCGGATCGCCGGCACATTGAACGCCAGATCGCCTACGCGCGGCCAATCGTTGTGCTTTTGGCGCTTATCGCGTTGCTGGAACAGACCACTTACAGCCACGCTTATCGCACCATCTACTTTCTAATCGGCTATTTCGTTCTCGCTGTGCTTGCGCTGCTTTTTGAGCAGATGCTGAGTGGCTTGACTTGGCATCTGCCGCTGGCTTGCGATCTCCTGGCGTTGGGCTTCTTCATGTACTTGAGCCCGACGACCGTTCCTGCCTGGTTTCCCTACCTATTCGTCTGCTATGCCGCGGGAATTCGCTGGGGGCTGCGCGTGGCGTTTCCGCTGGCCAGCGGGCTTGCGTTGCTACTGGTCATGATCACTGCGGTCAAGGGTGATATCCACTGGATGCGGGTGGTTGCCTGGATGGGGCTGGTAGGGGCGACGCTGGCCGCGGGCGGTGGTGGCGCGTTCTTGGGGGACCTTAGCCGCAGCTTCGCGGCGCAAAATGAATTGTTGGCGCGGGTCAGTTCCACGATGCAGGTGGACCAAGGGCTTGCGGAATCGTTGCGTTTGCTTCTGGAGGAACTGACGCAGGCGTTTCACACAGACGGAGCGATGCTGGTGTATCGCGATTCCGACCTGGAACGCATATTTGTGTGGCAATTAAAATCGGGTGAGAGCGAGCGGCTCATTCCGGAAAACCTGCCGCTGACACGCGCGGACGGCTTTCTGCTGGACGACTTGGACGCAACGATCTGCTGGAACAGCCTGGTGGGCGCCGGCGCCGGGTTCGGGTGGGATCGCCGCGATGGCCGGACGTTGAAGACGCTTCCGCGGTTGCCTGCAGCCACGCAACAGGTACTGGCGCTGCGTTCGTTCTTATCGGTTTCGTTCGATCAAATGGGGCAGCCGGCGGGGCGGCTATTTTTGCTAAACGGCAGGCGGACGTTCCGGCGCGAGGACCTGATGTGGTTTGAACGAGTGGCCCGCCATGTGGGACCTTCGGTGGAAAATATTTTTTTACTGCGGCACTTGCGGGCACGTGCCATTGAAGGGGAACGTAGCCGTATCTCGCGCGATCTGCACGACGGAATTCTGCAAACGCTGCTGAGCATTGAAATCCAGCTCGATGTGCTGCGCCGCCGCGCGGCCGCCTCGCCGGAGCACGCGGCGACCGGCCTGGCCAATCTGCAGCAAACGGTGAAGAACGAGTCCGCGGAGCTGCGCCACATGGTCACAGACTTACGGCCGCTGCGCGTGCAGAGCGCGGATTTAATCGATTTAATGCGTGGTTTTGCGGAACGGTACCGCAACGAATCGACGCTGGCGCTGGATGTGCTGATAGACTCGGTGGAATTACACGCTCCGGATCGTGTCTGCCGCGAGATTTTCCAGATTTACCGTGAAGCACTCAACAACATAAAAAAGCATGCGAAGGCTTCCCATGTCGTGGTAAAACTGTCGCAGGACGACAGCCGACTCGTTTTAGTGGTCGACGACAACGGCGAGGGTTTTAGTTTCGCAGGCCGGTTCACCGGGGATGAACTGGATCGTCTGCGGCTGGGTCCGATCTCCATCAAGGAGCGTACGCGTACTGTGGGGGGCGTGTTGACCGTGGAGTCCAATCCCGGCCATGGAGCGCGTCTGACCATCGAAATTCCACTCGGTTGACATGGCCAAGACTAAACAACAGATTCGCGTCCTTCTTGCGGACGACCACGCGATTTTCCGCGATGGCCTCCGCAAACTCCTTGATTCCGACGAAGATATCACCATTGTCGGAGAAGCGCAGAATGGCGCCGAATGCATCAAAATGCTCGCGAAGCTCAAGCCGGATATCCTGCTGCTGGACCTGCGCATGCCGGATAAGGATGGGCTGGCGGTGCTCGAGGAAGTCAATTTTGACACGTTGCCCACGCGCGTTGTGGTGCTTACTGCCGCCGAAGACGACCGGGATGTGGTTCGCGCCATGCGGTTGGGCGCACGCGGAGTGGTGCTGAAGCAGTCCGCTACAGACTTGCTGGTTAAGAGCATTCACCGCGTCCATGCAGGGGAGATCTGGCTGGATAATCGCATGACCGCGGAGGTGATGAAGGCTTTTTCCAAATCTTCGGAATCAGGCCCGCGGCGTGAAAAGCCGCTGTTGAGCGATCGGGAAAAAGAAATTGTGCAACTCGTTGCTCAGGGATTCCGCAACAAGGAAATTGGCGAAAAGCTTTTCATTAGCGAGCAGACGGTAAAGAATCACCTGCACAATATTTTTGACAAGCTGGGAGTTTCGGACCGACTCGAACTCGCGCTTTACGCCATCCACCACCGTCTCATTGACCAGTCGGCCTGATCTCTCGAGCCCGAAGTTCGCTTCCTCAGGCGCCGTACATGTTTTGCCGGATTGCTTTAGGTACGTCTGCCGAGCAACATCCTATCCATACTGTAGCCCAAATTTAGCCCACTCCTAATGCCGCAGGGGCGCAGTACTTTTGTGCTTGTCGTTCCGCCACCTGCTTCCGCTCAAGCCGCGCGCAAAAGCGAAAGAATAGATCCTTCACAGAAGGTCATGGAGAAAATGTTGAGGCAACTAGCTACGCCCTCGCGGAGATTCAATTCTCGTATTGCTGCATCGCAGGATGTTTGGGTTTGCTGGCACTGTAATGGAAGGGACGACGTTTCGCGGGTGCGCGATTTGAGCCTTGGCGGACTATTCCTCGAGACGCTGTTGCTTCGCGCTATCGGCTCACCCACAAAGATCGATTTCCTTGTTAGTGAAGGCCAAATCCGCGCTGATGCGGTGGTTCGGCACGCGGTACCGGGCCGCGGCCTGGGATTCAAGTTCACCGCCGTAACCGAGCAGGACCGGCGAAAGTTTGCCGCTCTTATGCGTCGGCTCCGCAGCTAACTATCAATAGTCGGGGCGCGATCGACTGCGCAGCTCAGAAATACGACGACTTATTCAGCCACTGCACGCGTTGCACGGAGCTGGTCAAGTTTGCTGATTCGCTGCCAGTCGTGGAAACAGTAGTAGAGGGGAACCAAGGCGGCGCAAAGCCGTTCTGCGCAAAGCGCCGGTCGAAGAATACGTTTCGGGTTGTGCTGTTGATATTTTTGATTTGGTTCTGAATACGCCCGCCAACGATCGTCAGCGTATTAATGCCATTGCCGATGTTGACCAGGCCACCCGAGCCATTTTGCGAAATCGTCGCCACCGAGCCATCGATTTCGAGGTTACCGTTAGACTGACTGTTGTTGAGTTGAATGTCTCCGGTATTGGTGAAAATCCCAAAGACCTGTTTGTTGTCATTACCTGGAATGAGCGTATCTGCAGGAGTGCCGGGAATTTGGTTTTGTGTCTGCGTAACCGGCTCTGTCTTGTAAAGGATATCGCCAGTCACTGTTACGTTGTTTGCCGCAGTGATCGTCAATGCGGTCCCGTCCTGGATAGCGGGCTTGCCCTGGCCGGGGCCGGACAGGGAAGTGATGTTGCCGTCGACGTAGAGCATTGTCGCATCTCGGGTGACGGCTCCGGTGCTGGGATCGTTCTGCGTGGGAACACCGTTAATGGTGGTCGTCTTGCCGCCGGCTGTAACGACTGTCGTATTGGAGCTGGGATCTATAGTCACGGTGGTTGTCGCGCCGTTTTGCACCACTGTATAAACCTGGGCGGAGCTGCCGGTTGTTGAGAGCGTGACGTTAGCATTGCCCTTGACGTAGATACCGCCGCCGGCAAACGTAGCTTTACCCTGGGCATCGACCGTGTAGGGCAAGTAGACACCAGAGTTAGCACCGGTGGAGGGATAAGGGTTTTTATTCACGTCGCGCAGCACGCTATTCAGATCACTGTTGGTAATGGCGCTACCGGTAGCTCCTTTTCCATCGAGAACAGCGCGTTTTTGGTTGTAGTCATTGGGTGGGAGGGGAATGGTGGCCTGGCCCAGGTTTAGACCTGCCTGAAACGTGGGAGCTATTGTGCTGTTGCCCGACTTATCCGATTTCGCGGCGACGGCATCGCATTTGCCGTTGTTGTGAGCATAGCCAGCCTGCCCGGAAACGCTGCCTACCGGATCTGTGAACGTGTAAGCGCCGGTATCGCCAAATGTCCAACCGCCATTGGTGAACACAGGCCCGGTTATCGTGCCGGGAACCAACGTGGAACCGCTGCAGACCGCCCACTGATCGATGAACATTCCCCATGCCGCGAAGCTCGTGTTCACCGGGCCAGCGGGCTTGAGCGTTGCGTTGATAATCAAGCTGCCAGAGTCCGACACCGTAGTATTTTCACTGCCTCGGGACTGGCCGACGGCCGTAAGTGAGTAGTTGTACGTGTATTGATACGCGGTAATGTTTCCGTTTTTATCGGTTGAGGCTACCGGCTGCGGCGGTGCGGTCACCAGCGCGAGCGATGCTGCGGAAATCTTGTAACTCTCAGGCCAAGAGTTCGCAGATTGACCGCTATTCAGCGACGAGTTCTGGCCATAGTAGCTAAGAATGTTGGCTTGAACAGCAGACTCAGTCCCAGGTGGTATCGGAGCAGCAGTCGCGCTAAACGTCGCAGGTACGGCAGCGAGGATCTGGCTCACCATGGACTGCCGCGCAATGTTCAGACCGGAATCAGCGGCATAGAAGGAGCTTCTGTAGTTGCGATAGTAGCCGTTGATCAGCATATCTGAGCTGACGGACAGAACCATCGTAAGCGACATGGCGGTGAGCAGCAGCAGCAGCATAAGCGTGGTAAGCAGTGCCGCGCCTTGCTGTTTGCGACGCCACACTGGATGGGATTCGCGGTGTGCAATGGATTTGGTCATGGTCTATTCCTCAATTGTCTTTCATGCTCAGATTGCGCGGATTGATCACGGTAGAAATGGCTTCTATCCGATAGAAGCCGCCATCGAAAGAGTTTCGATAACTGCTTTGCCCGGAACTGAGGGGCGAAGTGCGGCCGATTAAGGAGATGCGGATGGAGCGGATGGACGAATAGTCGAAGGCATAGGTGGAAGCGTCGAAGTTGTAATTGTCGTTGCTGGTGGCCGTTGCCGCGTTCCAGATCGAAGCGCCTACTTTGAAACCCACGATTTGATCGGCCACAACAGAGGTCACGCCGTTCTGTGCGCGGGTTAGCTTGGGGTCTCCGGGGGCGGTGGTGTCGACGCTGTATATTACGGGAGAGATTTTTAGGATCCAATCGGTGGGACAGAAGGTGGCGCCGAGCTTGTTGCCTGGGTTTGTCGTGAGGCCGAGCGGATCATTACCGCCACTGTTGGAACCATCCGCGGCGGTGGGATTATGCTGGAGCTTAACTTTGGCGCCCGCGACACTCCCATCCTTACTAAGGATAGTCGTGGTCATCTGAGAGCCATCGCCCTTGACGACGAGGACTTGATCACCGGCCTTAAAATCGGCGGCGAGCTGTGCCAGGGTGGTACCGGTGGGAGGCGTGGCAAAAAGGACTGCGCTGGTGGTGCTGACGCAATTGCTGCCGCCGTCGTCGGGGTGCGAGGGTGGCGTATTTGGGTCGGTGGCAATGATGTTGAACTGGTCAAAGCATCCTGCGGCGTAGGTGTTTGTGGCAGCGGTGTAACACGAGCCTGCGGCTTTGTTATTGATAATGGTGACGCCGATAGGCCAACTCGAAATGTTGGCACCGGGGTAGTAGCCTGTGCCGGCGTTAACGGTGTCGATTTGCATCAATGCCAGAGCGTTGCGCATGGAGACATTCAGTGCCACTTGGCTTTGCTGATCACCGAAAAGGCTGGCGTGGCGTTGAAACAGTGTGAGAGCAGCGCCGCCGATGACCAGGAATATAGCCGTAGCAACCATCAATTCGACGAGTGTGAATCCGAACGATTTTCGTTGTTTGCGCAAGCCTCTGCTCCCGGTACCGGCGATGAGGTAACTCATGGCCTCACCATGCTGTTTTGAAATGTGACCGTTTGCGATAACACAGGATTTTTGAGCGTGACTAAGACCGTGACACGACGGACGCCGGACACGGGTTGGTCCCCTTCAATGACCCACCGCCGGTTGAAAACAAGCGTGTCCTGGGCAAGCTGTGGGAGCGCTCCGGCGACCGTGCTGACAACGGTGCCGTCGGGCTTATGCGTAATCGTCGTGAAAACCGTGGCGCCCGTCGCGTCCTTGCCGCTGGAGGTCTCCGAAATGCCGCCATTGCCGGAAGAAAGTTGCACCACGTCGTAGTAATCAACGTTTTCCGTGTTAGCTCCGACTGTAACTGTTTGGGAGGTATCCGCGGCGAGGCTGCCGGCGGTCGCACCGCCAGCTACTGCAATTGCCGGGTCGCTTGCTGGAAAGCGGTTGAGGTCCTCAAGCTTTTCCGAAGCCAACATGGCCGCGATGCTCATGTAGCGGGAACGGCCGCTGTTGCCTAACATCTGGGTCATCAGCGCTGCTGCGCCCACGAGACCTATGGTCAAGACGGATATCGCCACGATCGTTTCTATAATCGTGAAGCCGCGTTGCTGGCGAGGCTTACGGCGTGACTGTGATGTTTCCATAGGTTGATACCGTGATCGTTTCCTTCGAACCGTGGCTATCCAGGACCAACGTAGGGACGCCGAGCGTCGTCTGCGTCAGCCCGCCGGGCCGGAACTGAAAGGTGACATTCTGGTTGAGAGTCACAGATGATCCGTTGGCTATAGGAATCGCCGGCCCTATGTTTGTAAAAGCGGCCGCGCAGCCGGCTGGACCGGGCAGTTGGCCCGAGACCTGGTATGTCATAGCCGGTTTATTGAATGCGAGCGCGTACGGACAACCGTGGAAGATGGCTTGGAAGCGCGTGGATTGAATGGCGCCGGTTACCGAAGAAGCAGCAGCGCGCACCTTGAAAAAATTCATTCCGTTCTGGAGCAACGGGACGGCATATGCAGCCATAATAATGCCGACGGCCATCGTGACGAGAAGCTCGACCGCAGTGAAGCCGCGTGCTGAGGAGGTGCTATGGTTTCTAGGTCGGCGGCGCATGGCTTTACCGATGGGTGAATTCGTTACAATCAGCGACGGTGGGTCTAGCTGAGTTGCTAAGTGAGAAAGACCATTTGCCGCAAAGAGCTTGGCATTGAGGCAACTTTGAGAGTCCATCTTGTCCGGCTGCGAAGTGACGCCGGCCCTTTCCACAACCACTCTACAAGCTGGTAAATTGTTAACAGGTCAGGAAGAAGAGGGCTACTGGTCTGAGGGGAGCTGTTCCCCCGTCCCATCGCATGGCGCAGTGGCAGGTGCTTGGAAAAGTTAGACGTTATGTGCTTCGATGCTGCTAAGTTAAGGCGAATCAGCCGTCTACCGTCGGACGCCACCATGCTCCAAAACGGCACAGCATTGGCGAGTTGCACGCACGGCGCTCCGGCCGCCTTCCGTCCTAGTACATACGTACTTGCGGAGACCGAATCATTTTTGTGCCTACAGTCCTATTGTCGGTCTGGTTGCACCCAGATAGACTCTTGCTTCGCTTGAGGAGGCTCTCCTTTGACCGGGTCTGAACGCCGTACCACGCAGCGCTTTCAAATGCGCCTTCCGATTACCGTACGCTGGACGACTGGCGCGGCGGTGGGTGAAACGAGCACGGAATCGCGGGACGTTAGCTCCCGCGGGGTCTACTTCTTCTTGGCCAAGGATGTAAAGGAAGGCTCGCCAGTTGAAATCCTCTTGACCCTCCCTAACGAAATTACTCTTGCCGGTCCAGTCCGGGTACGTTGCCTTGGCCGCATCCAACGAACGGAAACGCGCGACCAGGGCGCCATCGGCGTTGTCGCGGCGATCGAGCGCTACGAATTCCTGCGCGGCGACGAAGACAAACATTAATTTTTTGAGTTTCTTGCTCGCTCACTGCGGAGGCGGGCAGGATAAGCCGGGGTGCCTTGGCCCCTCAGCGAAGCTACCCCGGCACTGTTTTTTTTTCACTCTCCGCTTTCGTCCGTGGATGTTTCCAGCCGATGGTGTCCTCCCTGCTCGAATCCTCTCGCCTCGCCGGCCTCCAGTCGGCCCCCCCCGTTACCTCTGCGCCGCCTGTACTTGAGGG
>JAOAPV010000006.1 GCA_025463055.1 Candidatus Acidiferrum typicum | reverse complement strand
GTCTAGTCGAGAACCCTTCCATCTCTAGATTCAATCCTGGCGGTGGTCCGTCGGTTCTTCAGGCGCTCTGGTTCGAGGGCGAGTATCCATAAGCGCGTTAGGCGGAGCGTGTGCTTCGAGCACCGCGCGTCTCTTGATTAACCATAGGCCCCCTCGGACAACCAGAAAAAGCTATAGGCCTCGAGCCTCAGATAGAACCATGGTTGACACCTTACGACCACACTGCTTGTTCGCGTTCAGAAGCCGAAGGACGTCGTCACGCCAACGAGATGAATCTGCAGAAATGGGAAAAGATTCTCGCTCCAACCGCAGGGCTGGATGCCAGGAAGAATTTCTCCGCTTCCTCCATTCGAAGGGCGAAGTGTTTTTCTTGACATCCCCTTCTATAGAACGCGCTTACCGGACAAGTGGTTTCACATGGCCTTTTTTTGAACCACCGACCTCTTGGTCCCGAACCAGGTAAGCCAATAACCTAAGTCGCTGTCCGGTATCCGCCGAAGCGAGCAGCGTTTGGAATGTAGTCGGCATCTGACGCTGGATTGTCTTTAGAAGGAAGGCCGCGTAAATGAATATGACATTTGAACGCCAAAAATTGCTTCACGAGGTCGTCGAGGCAACGAAAATGATTTCAACTTCTGTGGACGGCATTTCTGGCAAGCTTGCGGCAACATCGGACGACCAGTTGAAGCAGTTGTTGCGTAGACTCCGTGCTAAGTTGACTCCGTATCGTCGGGTGCTACTCGACAACGAAATGAAGTCGTGGTTTGACCGATACATTTTGGAGCACCCATTAGCATGATGACGCGATATTGTCTCCGCCGCATGACAAAATAGTTCCTGTCTGACTCATGAAAAATTCCTTGCGGCAGAAAACGGGGTTCTGAGAAGTTGAGAGTGCGGCCGCCAGGGCCACTTAGACGTAGTGCCGGCCCCAATTACATATGTCCGGTAACCCAACTTATCAGGCAAGCGGAATCACTTCCGATCCCCGTTATTCGACAAAAGTCACCTGCTTGTTGCAGACAGGCTCCGGTCGCATGACGCGCTACGCAGGCGTCAAAAGGCGGGACGGGCGCTGCACTCGGCGTTCTGGCGGATCGCGTGGAAAAGTCACCCGCGACGGTCCGCGGCCGATGCATAAATCAAAGTCAACATAGGAAGCGAAAGGCGCTACGTGGATTGGGCTGGGGTGGCGGCTGGCTCGGTGGCGACGAGCCGACGGACATTCTTCACGAGCTCCACGATGACCATGATAACTGCGAACCAAATGCAGTAATAGAGGGTTTGGTTCACGATTTGCGCAAGACGCGCAGCATCGGGCGCTTTGCCTAAATCGACAATCACGATGGAGTCGCCCCTCTTAAGCAAGAAAAGAGCCACCATCAGGTTGCCCACGCTTACTAGAACGCGTATTAGCCAATGGAGACGAACCCAATCCGGCCGGACCAGGCTGATTCCTGCGCCTACGATTCCGAGCAAAATCAGGCCATTTATCGGCAAATAGAGCTGAGTCCAATTCGGAGAGAGGCTGAGAAATGAGGCTGCTGGCCCGAAAAACAGGAATTGGTGGTGCTGCACCATGCGAATCCAAAAAAGAGCGATCAACAGAGCGATCAGGTGCGATGCCGAGTTTAGACGCGGAATGCGCGGCCCATCTTCACGGGTCGTGAACGCCGGGTGGCGCACTCCGTATGGCTTTCGCGGGTCCCAGCGATCCGGGAACCTAGTGAAGTGCTGGTCCGCCAGCCAAAAGATCAGGGTCACGATCGCAAACTGAATCAGGAGTTGATAGAGGAAAACTTGCAGGAAATTGCCTATCGGCTGACCGCCAGCAAACAGGGCCGCGAATATTACGAGCAAAACCACGCTGGTAAGCCCCAGGTTGAATTTCAGCACCCGGATGTAGAACGGGAACAAAGCGGGGCCAATAATCTGGCGGCCGAAGGAGACGCTGCGCTGTTCCTGACGATAGCGACTGGCCACAAGCAGTGGATGGCCATGCTGCTTGAGGATAGCCTCGACCTCGGCCTCGGTAAGCGATCGTTTCAGTTCGCTTTCCTTGTCCTCGATTTGGGCGTAAATGTTCTCGGAAAGCTCTTTAATGATGTCGTCGGCCTGCGTCGCAGGTAGGCATTTCTTCACAGATTGCAGATAGCGATCGACGATTTGCATAACAGCTCCTTATATTCCGCAAACGCGCAAGACAACGAGGCCTATTTCACAAAGTTGCAGCGAAATCTGGGCTAACAGGCGGTGCAGCTCAGCAATGGTGCGCAACGCAGCCGGACCGACCGTCAGGAACAGAGTGACGGCTAATACTGTGGAGAAGAGTTTCGAAGCGAGGTGGTGAGAGTTAGCGTGCATACGTCTATCTCCGGACGATTCCGTTCAGTGAAGCATCGATGCTTTTCCATTCCGCGAGGAGTTGCTTGAGCATAGTTTTGCCGTCGGCGGACAAAACGTAAAAGCGCTTGTTGCGCTTGTCTTCTTCGCGCCATTCGCTGACGAGCAGGCCCTGCGATTCGAGGCGACGCAGGAGCGGATACAAAGTGCCTTCATCGATGGCCATGCCATGCTCCGCGAGAGCTTTGCGCAGCGTGTAGCCGTATTGCTCAGTGCGAAGCTGCGCGAGGACGGCCATGATCAGGGAACCGCGGCGAAGCTCCAGGCGAAGGTTCTCGAAGAGATTGGGTTCGATGGTCATACTGTGCATCACCCACTGTGTGACATACACTGTATGGCGCACAGTATAGGTTGTCAAGTGCTTTTTTGAGGCCTCTGCAGAACCGACTACCGGGGGGGCCGCTGAATAGGAAGGGAGAAAAAGCCGCAGGGCTTCGCGGACTTCGCCCTGCGCTACAGGTTTTGCGATGGCGCGTGTGTAGCAGGCGAGGCACTTGCGTGCTGCGCGGCGGCCTTGGGGTCGCGAAAAAGTGGGAAGATGATTGTTGCTTTTTGAGGGGATGGACAATCTAAGAGCCCATGCCACGAATACAGACTGTTGAAGACCGCAAGCTGGAAGAAGCGCGCACGCGGAAGAAACATTGGAAGCGCTGGGGGCCGTATCTTTCGGAACGGCAATGGGGAACGGTGCGCGAGGATTACAGCGCCGGGGGAACGGCTTGGGAATCCTTTCCTCATGACCATGCGCGGTCGCGGGCGTATCGCTGGGGCGAAGACGGCATCGGGGGCATAAGCGACCGGCACCAGATGATTTGCTTTTCGGTGGCAATGTGGAACGGGCGCGATCCTATTTTGAAAGAACGGCTTTTTGGCCTGACGGGCCACGAAGGCAATCACGGCGAGGACGTCAAGGAGCAGTATTTCTACCTGGATTCCACGCCGACGCACAGCTACATGCGCATGTTGTACAAGTATCCGCAGGCGGCGTTTCCGTATACGCAGTTAGTCGAGGAGAACCGCAAGCGAGGGAAGGATCAGCAGGAATTTGAGCTGCTGGACACCGGAGTGTTTGCGGAAAATCGCTACTTTGATGTGTTTGTGGAGTACGCGAAGGTGGACGTCGAAGATATTCTGATCCGCATTACGGCCGTGAATCGTGGGCCGGACGCGGCGACCTTGCACCTGCTGCCTTCTTTGTGGTTTCGCAATACATGGTCGTGGGGCAGAGACTCGCGGCGCCCCTCGGTGCGAATTGTGACGGGCGCGGCAGGAAACGTGTGTGCCGAACTGCAGCACTGGCAGTATGGGAAGCGCTGGTTGTTTTGCGCGGGTCAGCCGGAGCTGTTGTTCACCGAAAACGAAACGGACTTTCAACGGCTGTATGGAGGGCAGAACCGTTCGTATGTGAAGGACGCCTTTCACGAATATGTCATTCGGGGCAATAAGGCCGCGGTGAATCCTCAGCAGGTGGGGACGAAGATGGCGGCGCTGTATCGCCAGGAGCTGGGTCCCGGCGAATCGGTAACCGTTAAACTGCGGTTCGCGGATAGGGAGCCGCTAACCGCGACGAACGACAATTTGCCCGCGACAGGAACCTTCAACGGGCCGGTGCATGCGGACAGTGCGGAAAGCGTTCCAGGCACGAACGACTTTGATACGGGCTTTGAAGAGGTGTTTGCTGCACGGCAAAAAGAGGCTGACGAGTTCTACGCTTCGCGCGTTCCCAAGGACTTATCGGAAGACGCGAAGCTGGTGATGCGGCAGGCGTTCGCCGGGATGATGTGGTCCAAGCAATTTTATCACTACGATGTGCGCAACTGGCTGGATGGCGATCCGGCGGGGCCTCCTCCTCCGAAGGAGCGCTTGCGTGGGCGCAATCATGATTGGACGCACCTGTACAACGATGACGTGGTTTCCATGCCGGACAACTGGGAGTATCCGTGGTACGCGGCATGGGACCTGGCGTTTCACACGATTCCCATCGCGCTGATCGATCCGGATTATGCGAAGGAACAGCTCATTCTGCTGCTGCGTGAATGGTACATGCACCCGAACGGGCAACTGCCTGCGTATGAGTGGGCGTTCGGAGATGTGAATCCTCCGGTGCACGCATGGGCGGCTTTTCGCGTTTATAAAATCGAGCGGCGGTTGCGTGGCGTGGCGGATCGTGGATTCCTTGAAAAAGTGTTCCACAAGCTGCTGCTAAATTTCACGTGGTGGGTAAACCGCAAAGATCCGGAGGGCATGAATATTTTCGAGGGCGGATTTTTGGGGCTCGACAACATCGGAGTGTTCGATCGCTCCGCGCCACTTCCGACCGGCGGGCATTTGGAGCAATCCGACGGCACGAGTTGGATGGGCATGTATTGCCTGAACATGCTCGCGATCGCGCTGGAACTGGCAAAAGACGATCCGGCCTACGAAGACGTGGCCAGCAAATTTTTCGAGCATTTCGTGCACATTGCTCACGCAATGAACGATATGGGCACGGATGGCAAATCGTTGTGGAACGACGAAGACGGTTTTTATTACGACGTGCTGTTTTTGCCCAACGGCGAACAGCATTTCCTTAAAATTCGCTCGATGGTCGGCTTGATCCCGCTGTTCGCTGTCGAAACGCTGGAGCCGGAAATAATAGAGCGCTTGCCTGGTTTCAAGCGGCGCATGCAGTGGTTCATCGATAACCACGCGGATATGCCGGAACACATAGAGACTTCAGAGCGCTCGGCTCGCGGAGTGCGGCGGCTGCTCTCGCTGGTGAGCCGGAAGCAATTGAAGCGAATTCTGGAGCGCATGCTGGATGAGTCAGAATTTTTGTCGCCGTACGGAATACGCGCGCTGTCGCGATTCCATGCCGATCACCCGTACGAAGTGCTGGTGGATGGCCACGTGAGCCGCGTGGATTATGAACCCGCGGAATCGGCCACGGGAATATTTGGCGGCAATTCGAATTGGCGCGGGCCGATTTGGTTTCCGGTTAATTTTCTGCTGATCGAAGCGCTGCAGAAGTTTCACCACTATTATGGCGAGGACTTCAAGGTCGAGTTCCCTACTCGTTCGGGCGTCGAATCTGATTTGTGGCATGTGGGGGGCGAGATATCGAGGCGGTTGATTAAGCTTTTCTTGCGCGGTGAAGATGGGCGCCGGCCGGTGGATGGAGGGGCGGACATCTTCCGGAGTGATCCGCATTGGAAGGATTTGGTTTTGTTTTACGAATATTTTCACGGAGACAACGGCGCTGGACTCGGCGCGAATCATCAGACCGGATGGACGGGGCTGGTGGCGAAATTGATCGAGCAGAGTGGTGAGTAGGTCGAGCTGCTCTACGGACTTCGGTGACATCGTCGGTTGAGAACGAGATAGCCAGAGCGATGAATTCCAACGTGACAATACGATTTTGGCGCGAGATTTGCGGCAATCTCGAAGAGGCGGAGTCGCGCGAGTGGCTGGTCACTAACGGCATCGGCGGGTATGCGTCGGGAACTATCGCCGGAGGGATGTCGCGGCGATATCACGGGCTGCTGATGGCCGCGCTGCATCCGCCGGTTGGGCGGACGCAACTTGTCGCGTGGATGGACGAGACTGTGCGGCACGGTGGCGCGGAGTTTGCGCTGGCCACGCATCGATGGGTTAGCGGGGCTGTTGAGCCGAAGGGATTTCAGCACATTGAGGAGTTCCGGTTGGAAGGGGCCACGCCGGTCTGGACGTATGCGCTTGGGAATGCGCGACTGGAAAAGCGCGTGTTTATGCGGCAGGGCGCTAACACGACTTACGTTCAGTACACAATGGTCGAGGGAAGCGGTTTGCTGGAGATGGAGCTGAAGGGGCTGGTGAATTATCGGGATTTTCACGGCGCGACGCATGCGGGAGATTGGCGGATGCGCGTTGAGCCGGTCGAACGCGGCCTTCGGGTCGTTGCCTTCGACGGTGCTACACCGTTCTATTTAATGAGCGCAGTGGCGCCTTGCGAAGTGCGGCACGAGTGGTATCGCGATTATTTTCTTCCGGCGGAGAGGAATCGCGGGCTGGAGGACCGCGAGGATCATCTGTTCGCGGCTTTGTTTCGCGCGACGCTGCGGGTTGGCGAGAGCTTCTCGATTGTTCTGACGACGGAACAGTCGGCTAGCCTGGATGCAGGTTCCGCATTGGCGCAGCGCGCGGCGGACGAATCGCGGCTGCTAAGCGCGCCTGTTGCGGCGAAGAAAGATGCGAGTGCGGGTTCGCCGGAGTGGTTGACGCAGCTCGTGCTTGCTGCAGACCAATTTATTGTGAAGCGCGCGTCACCGGGCGAGCCGGACGGGCGGAGCGTGATCGCGGGCTATCACTGGTTTGGCGATTGGGGCCGCGACACGATGATTGCGCTGCCGGGACTGACGTTGGCTACCGGGCGCCCGGAGGTGGCGAAGTGGATTTTGCTGGCGTTTGCGCGCTACATCGATCGCGGGATGCTGCCGAACAATTTCGCGGACGCGGGTGGCACACCGGAATACAACACTGTGGATGCGGCGCTCTGGTATTTCGAGGCGGTGCGGCAATATTTTGCCGCGACCGGTGACAAGCAGACGCTGGAGAAACTTTTTCGCGTGCTTGCAGGAATAATCGACGCGCACGTTAAGGGCACGCGCTATCAGATTCATGTCGATTCAGAGGACGGTCTGCTTTACTCAGGTGAAGCCGGCGTGCAGCTTACCTGGATGGACGCGAAAATTGGTGATTGGGTGGTGACGCCGCGCAGCGGCAAGGCGGTGGAGATCAATGCGCTGTGGATCAATGCACTGGAAACGATGGCGGGATTTGCGCGACTGCTTACGAAGCCGAGCGAAACCTACGAAGTGCTCGAGCGGAAGGCGAAAGGCGGATTCCAGAGATTTTGGAATGCGCAGCGCGCGTGCTGCTATGACGTAATTGATGCGCCTGGGATCGGCAACGATGCTGCGCTGCGACCGAATCAGATTTTTGCGGTGGCGCTTCCCGTGAGTCCGCTTACGGAGGCGCAGCAGAAAGCCGTGGTGGATATTTGCGCGGAACGCTTGCTGACGCCGTACGGATTGCGCAGCCTGGCGCCAGGCGAATCCGGGTATCAGGGTCGTTACGGCGGAGGGCCCCGCGAGCGTGATGGGGCATATCACCAGGGCACCGTGTGGGCCTGGTTGCTGGGGCCGTTTGCCCTGGCGCACTTTCGCGTGTACCGAGATCAGACTGCGGCCAAGCGCTTCTTTAACTCTAGCGAGACGGCAATTCGATTCTATGGTATCGGCTCGCTTGCGGAAATTTACGACGGGGATGCGCCCTTTGCGCCACGAGGGTGCATCGCGCAAGCTTGGAGCGTTGGCGAAGTTTTGCGCGTTTGGACGGAGTTGACCCGAACTCAAAGACCTGCCGACAAAGAAACTACGATGACTAGGAAAACAGCCTCTCCCGTTTAGAGGCCGCGCGTGCGCTCATAAAGCTCGATGAGGACCTTGCCGGCGATGGGTAAGGGCACCAAGAAAAAATTGACTCGCGTATTATCCGCGCCCGCGCGGGTTTCTGGGTAGATTGGCTGGACGCGAAACTTCTCTTTCAAGATTTGCGTCGCGCGGTCCACGTTCGTGCAGAGAAACTCCACCTGTTGTACGCCTTCGCCGAATTTCGCAAGAAATTTGGAGACAGCGCCTGACCCTTCCGGGTCGCGCGTGGTCAGCACGTCCAAAGAGATATCGTTTGGGAAATGCAGTTCGAACTCTTCGGCGTCTTGATCGGGCGGCACGTTTACAAGAGGCGGTGAGCCATTTGCATTGCGAATGCGCGCGAACGTTTCGGGTTTGACTGCAAGGCCAACGGTAACGGCCGGGGTGGCACCGAAGAGTGCCGCAAACTCGGGATTTGTCCACCAGATGTAGATCGCGCGGTCAGCCGGCGCTCGTCCCCGTCGATAAATCTCTATCGCGGCCGCCGAGCGCATGACGGGGTCGCTCGACGAGAGATCGGTGATGGCGGAGGCGAGCGGACTGGACATGGATGAATTGAAATTGTAGCGTGAGGGGCGGGCGAAAACGAAGCACGGCCAGAGAAAAGTAACCAAAGGGCCCCGTTTCTCATCCGAAGTGCTATGCCGAAGCCAGTAATGATGACGGTGGATGACGATCCGGAGGTTTTGCGCGCGATTGAGCGCGACCTCCGGGGGCACTACGCTGAACATTACCGCGTAATGCGCGCCAATTCCGGGAACG
Source organism: Candidatus Acidiferrum typicum (assembly GCA_025463055.1). Taxonomy (GTDB): domain Bacteria; phylum Acidobacteriota; class Terriglobia; order Acidiferrales; family UBA7541; genus Acidiferrum; species Acidiferrum typicum_A. The sequence goes on along the minus strand of JAOAPV010000006.1, from coordinate 30,220 downwards.
CCGCGCTAACTACGCTTCGCGAGCTCAAGGCTCGCAATAATCCTGTAGCTCTGCTTCTGGCCGACCAGCGCATGCCGCAGATGGATGGCGTAGGCTTTCTCACCCAGGCGATGGATATTCACCCGCAGGCTAAGCGCGCCTTGCTGACGGCGTACGCCGATACGAATGCAGCGATCGATGCGATTAATGAAGCGCGCGTGCACTACTACTTGATGAAGCCGTGGGATCCGCCCGAGGAAAAACTCTTTCCCGCGCTGGATGATTTACTCCATGACTGGACCGCACAGTTTCGCCCGCTTTACGAAGGAATCCGCGTTCTGGGCACGCGCTGGTCTTCCCGCTCTTACGAGCTGCGCGATTTTCTCGGCCGTAACCAGGTGCCGTACCAGTGGATCGACGTCGAGGTTGCAGCAACGGACCCGGAAGTGCGGCGCTTGCTGGAATCTTTGGGACCCGAGGCGGAAACTCTGCCGCTTATCCTTTTCCCGGACGGCGAGCGCCTGGCCGAGCCGCCCTTCCCGGCGGTGGCAAACAAGCTGGGCCTGCACACCAAAGCGCACACGAATTTCTACGACCTTGCCATTATCGGCGGAGGGCCCGCGGGGCTTGCCGCCGCGGTGTATGGCGCTTCCGAGGGCCTGCGAACAGTGATGATCGAGCGCGAAGCGCCCGGCGGCCAAGCGGGCCTCAGCTCACGCATCGAAAATTATTTGGGATTCCCCTCTGGACTAAGCGGACTGGATTTGGCGCGGCGGGCGGTGGCACAGGCGCGGCGCTTCGAGGTGGAGATCCTCTCGCCGCAGGAAGCGCTAAGCCTGCGCATAGATGGTCCCTATCGCCACATCAAGCTTTCCGACGGTGCCGAAATCTCCTGCCATGCATTGCTCCTAGCCATGGGCGTACAGTGGCGCACGTTGAACGTGCCAGGAATGGAGCGGCTGCAGGGCGCAGGCGTTTACTATGGCGGAGGCGCATCGGAAGCGATCGCGTGCAAAGGTGAAACCGTTTACATTATTGGCGGAGCGAACTCCGCCGGCCAAGCCGCGATGCATTTCTCCAAGTTCGCGCAAAAGGTGATCATGCTTGTGCGCGGCGGCTCGCTAGCGAGTACCATGTCGCACTATTTGATCGAACAGATCGAAAAGACCGCGAATATTGAAGTGTGGACACACACCACCGTCATTGAAGTGCATGGCGAGACGCACCTTTCTGAGATGACGATTCGGCGCGCGGTCACTGGGGAAGTTGAAAGGGTGCCGGCTAGCAGCTTGTTCATCTTTATCGGCGCTCAGCCCCGCACAGAATGGTTGGACGGCTTGGTCAAGCGCGATGAGCGAGGCTTCATCCTATCCGGTCCGGATTTGCTTCAGGATGGCAAGCGCCCGGAGGGGTGGACGCTCGACCGCGATCCGGGACTCCTGGAAACGAATGTGCCGGGAATCTTTGTGGTCGGAGACGTGCGGCACGGATCGGTGAAGCGCGTGGCCTCCGGCGTAGGAGAAGGCGCGGTAGTTGTGCAATTCATGCATCAATATCTCGCGAAAGTACAATGAGCTCTTCACAGGAGTTGGCGCACGAGGAAAGGCGGCGAGACGCATGACGGCATTGCCGGACAAGGCCCACACGGACGCGGTATCCGCGCCGCTTCGCAAGGTGCCCGCGTTCTCCGATCTTTCAGATGCTGACCTTGAATGGTTTATCGGCCATGCCGAGGAGCGCCGGTTCAGCGCCGGGGAAATTGTAAGCCGGGAAGATTCAGCGGCGGACACGATGCTGGTGCTTCTCTCAGGCGAAATTCGCGGGCGTCGCGAAAGTGAACCTGATAGCCAGACATATACGGCTACGGCGCCGTCGGTAACGGGCTTTCTCCCGTTTTCACGAATGAAAACCGTTCCAATGACCGCGCGTGCCATTACCGCGGTGCATGCTCTTGCGCTGAACTCCAGCCACTTTCCGGAAATGCTGCATCGCATGCCGGAACTCGCGCAGCGGTTGGTGGGCGTTCTTACCGATCGGGTCAGAAGCTTCACCCTCGTTACCCAGCAGAGAGAGAAACTCGCTGCGCTCGGCAAGCTGTCCGCGGGTTTGGCGCATGAGCTGAACAATCCGTCCGCGGCGGCGCGCCGCTCGGCGAGTGCGCTACGCGATTGCCTCGCTCGCTTGCGCCAAGTGGCGCGAAACATTGGCCCCGAGGATTGCGCGCTGCTCGCAAAGCGGGAAGAGGAAATTCGAGCGTCGCTGCAGCCTGCCCAATTCAAGGACGAATTCAAGCGTGTTGAGCGAGAAGAAGCCATTCAGGCCTGGCTTGAACATCGAAAAGTGGCCGATGCGTGGACGCTGGCGCCGCTGCTCACCGAGGCAAACATTACCGATACGCACCTCGAGAGTTTCACGGCGGCAGCGGGTGATTCGCTCGGCCCTGAGCTGATGCGCTTCGCTACACTGCTGGAGATGGAGCGCATCGCTGACGAACTGGAGCACAGCACCGCTCGCATCTCTGATCTGATCAAGGCAATCAAAGAATATTCGTACATGGATCAGGCCAGGCTCCAGGAAGTGGACATCACCAAGAGCCTGGAGACAACGCTGACGATCATGCATCACAAGCTAAAGCGCGGTATCAGTGTTACGCGCAACTATGAACCGGACCTGCCCAAAATCATGGCCTATGGCAGCGAACTCAATCAGGTGTGGACAAATCTGATCGACAATGCTGCTGACGCCATGGGCGACAACGGTAAACTGCACATTCGCACGGCCCGCGAAAACGAGTGCATCCTCGTAGAGATTGCAGACAATGGCCCGGGTATCCCTCCCGAGGTCAAGTCGCGGATTTTTGAGCCGTTTTTTACAACCAAAGGCGTCGGCGATGGCACGGGCCTCGGTCTCGATTTCGTCTATCGCATCGTGACGAGCATGCATGGCCAAATTTCCGTGGAGTCTGTGCCCGGCAACACTCGCTTCTCGGTGCGCATCCCGATTCAAGCGCCAGAATAGGCATAGGAGGACGGCATGGCCGAGGCTTGCACACACATCGATCAGATTCGTAACCCAAAGCCCAAAACGCACGGCTGCGAGGAATGCCTGAAAATGGGCGACACCTGGGTACACCTGCGGCTTTGCGAGATTTGCGGGCATGTGGGCTGTTGCGACTCATCGAAGAACAAACACGCTACAAAGCACTTTCGTGCAACGAAGCACCCCATTGTGAAGTCCATCGAGCCAGGAGAAGACTGGATGTGGTGCTACGTCGATGAAGTAATGTTCGAGGAAGGCTGAGGCGCAGGTTACGCGCGAATTCATTCGGTGGTTGACTGCGGGCGCTTTGCAGTGGCGGCTCTAGCCGGGAAAAGCAGCGAAGCCGCTAGCGCGAACAGCAAAATCCCCAAGACAATCAGTAAAGAAATATATTCGGGAATGTCCACCCACTTGTGCGCAATCATCTTTGCGCCGATAAAAGTCAGCACGAAGGATAGCCCGACGGTCAGGAAGCGCAGGCGATTGAGCACGCTGGCCAGCAGGAAATACATAGCGCGCAGCCCGAGGATGGCGAAGACATTCGATGTGTACACGATGAAGGGGTCTTGCGTGATGCCGAAAATCGCCGGGATGGAATCGATGGCCAGGGTGATGTCCGTGATTTCAACCACGAGCAAAACCAGGAACAGGGGTGTGGCGTAAAGTTTCCCGCCGCTCCGCACAAAGAAGTGCTCGCCTTTGTAATCGTGTGTAACTCGAAGATGTTTGCTCGCAAAGCGAAAGATAAAGCTTTTTTCAGGGTGGACTTTTTCCTTCTTGATGAACAGCATGTGAATTCCGGCATAAACGATAAACGCGCCGAACACGTACAGTACCCAGGAAAACCGCTCAATTAGCTCCGCACCAGCCAATATCATTATTCCGCGCATCACGAGCGCGCCCACGATGCCCCATTCGAGCATGCGATGCTGAAAACGTTCGTCGATTGCGAAGGTGCGGAAGATCACCAGAAACAGGAACAGATTGTCGACGCTGAGCGCTTTTTCGATGAGGTACCCGGTGAAAAATTCCAGGCCCGCTTGCTTGCCAAAGTAGTGGAGTATTCCGAAACCAAATAAGATCGAGAGCGCGACCCACAGCAAACTGAAGAAGCCGGCTTCGCGCAGGCTGACCTTGTGCAGGCGCCTGTTGAAGACACCCAAATCCAAGGCGATACACGCCAGGATGAAAACATTGAATCCAATCCAAAGAAAGGGAGTGCCCATTTCAGAACGCGCAGCGCGTCAGGGAGCCGACGCGCGTCTATCGACGGCGTTGAGGTTGGTGAGCTCCACCCGCGTGGTTTGACCCGCGTGAATCGCTACGGGAGCGTCCCAACCGAGCGTCGTGTCGCCGGCGTTGGCATTCAGATTGAGCGTGCTGAGCCAGTATTCTCCGGGAGCGAGGCCGGAAACCGAGGCGCGACCGTCCAGATCGGTATCCGCTTTTGCCGCCAGATATTTCGTCTGCGCAAATTCCGGTGCGAGCCGCAGCACCCGGCGTCTGTGTTCGGCTTGGATTTTCGACCACTTGTCTTGCGGATTCACACCCACCAGTTCCAGCTCGATTCCACTGACAGTAGAAGGATTGTTCTGGATGAATTTTTTCAGCGCGACGTAATAATCCTGCAATTGTTTGTTGTAGCGATCCGGATGGGTAGTCTTGTCCGCATCGGCGTACTTCGGCTTGGGAATGCCAGCGGTTACGCCACCACTGTTGGAGCGCTGATAAGCTAAAAGAAATTCCGGCACATGTATTATATCGTCCGGCGTGACCAGGCGGTCCAAGCCGGGCATCGTCAAATCAAAAATATCATGTGCCTTAAGCCATTCTTTCAGCTCGGGAGAAAGCTTCAGGTCATCAATAAATTTCTCGCGGGGAGGAATCTGATTTTCCGCTTCGACTTCCTTTACGATTTCCGCATAGCTCCTGGTGAGAACGTAAAACGTGAATTGTCGTACCGGCTCTGCGCGAGCAGCGGTAGGACTGATCCGAGCCGCTAACTGGAGCGAACCTGCGGTGTTTTGTGCCCAAGCAGCACCAGTGAGAAGGGCGGCGCAACCCAGCACGCCAATGTAACGCGATAACGCTCTCCGCATGAACTTCATCCTAGCAGATTGGTGGCGACGCAAGCGGGAAGAAGGATCGCGTGTTGCCGAATTGGTGGCCTAGCGAGCAGACGCACACGACCGGCAATTGGCAGATGCGAAAAATGTAGTTTGCTTACGGAAGGCCGGGAGTTACCAGAACCCGCTCAGTATAGGCGGAAGGTAACTTCGATTGGGACGATGGTGGCCACAACCTTGCCGTTCGGGCCTACCGCAGGTTTGAACTTCCAGCCCCTGACGGCTTCGATGGCTTTTTCTTCCAAGCCGAGACCAGGGCCTTTCACAACGGAGATGTTGATCGCACGGCCATCGGGAGTGATGGTTACTTGCAACACTACCGTGCCTTGATACTTGGCTTTGCGCGCCTCGTCTGAATATTGCGGGATCGGGCAGTACAAGCAGATAGGCACGCCGACGCCGTTCACGCCCGCGCGAAACGCGCCGCCACCGGTGCCGCCACCTTCGCCAGGACCCAGGCCACCGCCTGTGCCACTGCCGATACCCGTGCCGTTGCCGTGGCCGAGTGAATCGGAGTACGCGGAAGCCAGCGGGTCACCGTATGTGGACATATTCGGACTCGACACCTTCAAGTCCGGCGGACCCAGCAGCGCGGGATCCATAGCGAGCTTCGGATTGGGATTCTGAATCTTTATCTGCGGAGGCGTAAATTGCGTCCACTTGAACTTGGGCAATTTACCCTTATTCACAGGAGTCATGGTGTGGTCATTGGCGCCGCCACCACCTCCTGCTTTTGCGGCTCCGGCGGGCAGCTTGGTCACATACGGAGAGATGTCGAGTGGTACGACGTCCACATTGCTCTTGGCCTGGATGGGTTTCGAGAAATGCCAGAAGAGTGGCACGAAAATCACGAGGGCAAAAATCCCCGCGTGCAGGCCCATGGAAATGATTTGTGTCCAGCCGAAGTTTTCATCCTTCGACCAAATTTCCTTCACCTTAACCGGCTTGCTCGTGACTTGTAGCGGGGGAAGCTTCGTCGGCGATATGACTTCTTTGATGCGGTAGAAGAAACCGCCAAAGCTCGAGCCCCAGTTGACCGCCAGCCTGCTGTTGAGCGGGCCCTTGGGCACTGGGCGCGAGCTCAAAAATTCCTTGAAATTCTCCCCGACCCCGCCGCCAAACGCATTACGCGTGAACGGTGCACCCGGACGCTCGACAACCTTGACGGGGCGCTCGGTCAGAAATTGCTTCAAATTCGACCAAAAATCATCACCTACAAGGTGAGCTGGAGCCCCGAACTGCGGCACAGCACTGGCCGGGACCGGCACGGGCGCCTCTGGCGCGCTCGATCCGGCAGCCGTATTTCGTTTTATATTCGCGGGCAAAAGACTAATAAAAGATGAATCTGGCACCTGTGTCCTCTAAAATCAGCCGCTTATCGGCATAGGTTTAGACGTAAGAAAGCCTCGACTAGGTGTCCCAACGGAATACCAACGAAAATACGATTCCCACGGCCTACGATTGGTTGCACGCGCCTTGGGCTGACACCCACTGGCATTCATTGTAACATACGGTATTCACGCTGCTTTCCGATGTTTCCCGCCAAACACCTTTGGGAAATAACGGCATAGAAGGGAAATACGCTAATCAGCCCATGGCCGAGCCGCTCGAACTAAAGAAGACACTCAATCTGCCGAAGACAGACTTTTCCATGAAGGCCAACTTGCCCCAGAACGAGCCGAAACAGCTCGCGGCGTGGCAGGAAGAGAACCTGTATGAGCGCATTCTCGAAGTCCGTAAAGGCAAGCCGCTGTTTGTTTTGCACGACGGGCCGCCATATCCCACCGGCGAAATCCACTTGGGCACTGGCCTCAACAAGATCTTGAAAGATCTGGTCGTGAAGACCAGGAGCATGGCCGGACATTATGCGCCTTACGTGCCGGGCTGGGATTGTCACGGGTTGCCCATCGAAACCCAGGTCGAAAAGGAATTAGGCGGCAAGGGCAAGGTCCCGCCGGCGGAGTTTCGCAAACTCTGCCGTCAATTTGCGACGCGGTATGTCGAGCAGCATAAGCGCGACTTCAAGCGCCTGGGTATTTTCGGCCGGTGGAACGATCCTTACCTGACCATGAGCTTCGACTACGAGGCCACGATCGCGAGCGCGTTCCTCGATTTCATGGAGAACGGCTACGTCTATCGCGGGCGCAAGCCGGTGTATTGGTGCATCTATGACTCCACCGCTTTAGCAGAAGCTGAAGTCGAGTACGAAGACCACACAAGCCCGTCGATCTGGGTAAAATTTGGCGTGGTTGGCGGTGGTTCGGGCGAAGCAGCCAAGCTTGGTAGCGATGTTAGCGCGGTGATTTGGACGACCACTCCTTGGACAATCCCGCATAATCGCGCTCTCGCCTTCCATCCGGATTTCGAATACGCCGTGGTCGATACGGAAAAGGGCGCGCTGCTGCTTGCGGCGGATCGCGTCGCCGCTTTGCAAGCCGAATGCGGAATCAAGGAAGCTCGCGTTCGCGCCAAATTTAAGGGCTCCGAGTTTTCCGGGATGAAGTTTCAGCATCCCTTTTTGCCGATTCAGGTGCCTGGCATTCTCGCTGACTATGTAACGCTCGACCAAGGCAGCGGCATCGTGCACACCGCGCCAGGCCACGGCGCTGACGATTTCTACTCCGGCCAGAAATATGGCTTGGAAGTTTACGCTCCAATCGATGACCGCGGCGTTTATCTCGAGGGCTTGCCGGAATACAAAGGCAAGGACGTGTTCACCGCGAATCCCATTATCGTCAAGCTGCTTGCCGATCGCGGCGCGCTGCTCGGCCACCATGAATACAAGCACAGCTACCCGCATTGCTGGCGCTGCCACAATCCTCTGATCTTTCGCGCCACTGAGCAGTGGTTCATCAAGATCGACGCCGCGGCGCATGGCCGCACCACGACTCTCCGTCAGGAAGCTCTCGGCGAAATCCGTCACGTCAAGTGGATTCCCGCCTGGGGCGAAGACCGCATGTACGAAATGATCAAGGAGCGCCCGGACTGGACCGTTTCGCGCCAGCGCTTTTGGGGCGTCCCGATCATCGTTTTCTATTGTGAAGCCTGCGGCACCCGCCTTGAAGATTTCAAGGCCCTGCGCAATGTTGTGCGCTGGTTCGAGAAGGAAGGCGCGGACGCCTGGTACCAACACACGGCGGAGAAGCTCTTGCCCGCCGGAACCAAGTGCTCCTGCGGCGCGACAAAGTGGCGCAAAGAAAACGACATTCTCGATGTCTGGTTCGATTCCGGCTCGTCGCACTTGGCGGTCCTGAAAGGACCGGAGTGGCCGGCTGACGTTTACCTGGAAGGCCCGGACCAATATCGCGGCTGGTTCCACAGCTCGCTGCTCGTGGCCACTGGCATCAAGCACAAAGCGCCATTTCGCAGCGTCGTCACGCACGGGTGGACGCTCGATGAAAAAGGGCAGCCGATGTCGAAGTCTCTCGGCAACGCTCTGTATCCTAACGAAATCGTGGAACGCTGGGGCGCTGACCTGCTGCGGCTCTGGGTTGCCTCGGTGGAATACCAAGCCGACGTAAAGATGAGCGAGCGGGTGATGACCCAGCTCAGCGAGGCCTATCGGAAAATCCGAAACACCTTTCGGTTCGCGCTTGGCAATTTGTCTGACTTCGATCCCTCACGCGATGTGCTGCCCAACGAGCAGCTCGAGGAAATGGATCGTTGGATGCTCGAGCGCACCGCAGACCTAGTTATTAAGTGCCGCGAGTGGTATGCCGGATACGATTTCCATCGCGTTTATCATGCGGTCCACGATTTCTGCGTTGTCGATCTCAGCTCCTTCTACTACGACGTGTTGAAAGATCGTCTCTACACAAGAGCTGCCGGGAACAAATCCCGCCGCTCGGCTCAAACGGCGATCTGGAAAATCACTAGCGCATTGGTGCGTTTGATCGCGCCGGTTCTGGTCTTCACGTCTGAGGAAATCTGGAAGTATCTGCCGAAGGCTAAAGGTGATCAGGCTAGCGTGCATATGACGGAGTTCCCCGCTCCCGAAAGTTTGATCGCAAAGATCGACGTTCAGAAAAAGGAAGCCTGGGAAGAATTGGCCAAGGTGCGCTCCGCCGTGCTCGTGAAGCTGGAGGAAGCGCGTAACGCGAAATCCATCGGCGGCTCGCTGGAAGCGAAAGTTTCGTTGTATTCCAGCCTTGCAAAGCTGCAGAGCACTCTGAAGGCATACGCCAAGGAATTGCCTGCACTGTTCATCGTCTCTCAGGTGCAAATCGTGGACGCTGCACCTTCGGGGATCGATCCTGTTGAATCCTCCGGCTTGGCTGTTCGAATCGAAAAGGCTGACGGCAAAAAATGCGAGCGCTGCTGGAACTATTCCATCCACGTGGGTGAAAACCAACGCTACCCCACGATCTGTGAGCGCTGCAGCGAAGCGTTGTCCGAAATTGAAGGCGGAGCTACTACCAATGCCGCCACATAAGCCGAAAGTGCGGCTTTTTTCGAGAGCAGCGGCTCAGGTGCTAACGCTAACGAAAAAACTAGAACACCTCCTCATTATCTGCGTCCGATCGGGAGCACGCCATTGATTTACCCGGCGCGCCTCCGCTGGCTGTGGTTAACCATAGCGGTCGTCCTACTTGATCGCGCCACGAAAGCCTGGTTCGAATCGCAAACCGTCGAAGGCTGGCACCGCGAGGTAATCCACGATTTCATTTACCTCGTACACAGTCGCAATCCCGGCATTGCTTTCGGTGTCTTCGCCGATTCGCCATCAACAGGTATGCGTATCCTGCTGATCGTCGGCTCCGCCATAGTAATCGGCGCACTCGCTTGGCTGTTTGTCGCCGGTCACAGCGGCGGTTCGCTGACCGCTGCCGGCCTCGCTCTCCTACTTGGTGGTGCCACCGGCAACGTGACCGACCGCATCGTGCACGGCGCCGTCACAGACTTCTTCGAAGTCTGGCTCGGCAGCTATCATTGGCCTGCGTTCAACGTCGCCGACTCCGCCATTACCATTGGCGCCACCCTCATCATCATCGACGTCCTCTTCTTCCACAAACACCACGCCCCCGAAGCCACTAAAAGTGAGTCGAGCTAGCGGTAGAGCGCCCTATTTTTTGGAGGCTCCCGCGATTATTGGCTCGCAATCACGCCTGCATCCGAGGTTGTATCGCGCGAACCGCTGCTACAATCTCCGCGTGAGCCAGAGCAACGAACCTTCGCTTCACGAATTCGTCGTTACTGAAGGCGAAGCAGGGCACCGTCTCGATCAAGAAATTGCCTCTCGATTCACACTTAGCCGAACGCGCGCGCAAGAACTTATCGACAGTGGCCTGGTGCTCGTCAATTCCCACCCCGCGAAAGGCTCTCATCGTGTCCGCAGCGGCGAACGCATCAGCGTAGAAATCCAGCCTCGTCCTCCCCTCCGCGCCGAACCCGAATCCATTCCCCTCGAAATCTTGTACGAAGATGAAGACGTCATCGCCGTCAACAAACCGGCCGGCATGACCGTGCACGCCGGCGCCGGCAATCCGCGCGGCACGCTGGTAAACGCGCTGCTCGGCCGCGGCCAGGCGCTGTCGCAGGGTGGCGACGCGCTTCGCCCTGGAATCGTGCATCGGCTCGACAAAGACACCTCCGGCATAATCCTTGTCGCGAAAAACGATGCCGCCCACGCGAAGCTCGCCGAATCATTTCGTCAGCGCCAAGTGAAGAAAACCTATATCGCCCTTCTAGAAGGTCATCTCAAGGAAGAACATGGCCGCATTGAGCTAGCCATCATGCGCGACCCCAAACATCGCACGCGCATGACCGCGCGCCGCAGCATCGTGCTCGGCAATGCGCGTGAAGCGCGCACAGACTGGCGCGCAATCGCGCGAATCGGCAGCACTAGTCTCGTCGAAGTTCACCTCCACACTGGTCGCACGCACCAGATCCGTGTGCATTTCTCCACTGTCCGGCATCCGGTGGTTGGTGACACGTTGTACGGCGCGGCGGCACAACTTCGGATCGGCAAGATCACGCTGCCGCCGCTAGCCCGCAATTTCCTCCACGCTGCCAACATCGGCTTCACGCAACCGCGCACCGGCGCATGGATCGAACTCCGCGCTCCACTTCCGCAAGATCTGCGCGAATTTTTGCAGCACCTCAGCGCCGCAGCCGGCGAATCTCCCCAGCGAATTGACGCTGCCCTCGCCAGCTACCTATAATCAATTCACATGCGTCGGATTTCTATCTCGCTCGTTCTCGTTGTAGCGCTGCTCCTCGCAATTCCAGGCGATCGCGCACAGCAATCCTCTAGCGGCGTGCCGGAGAAGCGGCAGGGTGCCCCACAACAGCCCGCGCCCCCTCAGCCCCCATCTCCGCAAGAGCAAAGCCCCGAGCGGCAAGATCAGGGCAAAATCACTCAGGTCGTTAACCTCGTCGACGTCCTCTTCACCGTTCTCAATCGTCGCAATAAGCTCGTCCCGGACCTGGAAAAGGACGACTTCAAGATCTGGGATGACAAAGCTCCGGAGGCCATCCGCTATTTCAGCCGGCAAACCGACCTGCCGCTGCGCATCGGCCTGCTCATGGACACTTCCAATAGCATTCGCGACCGCCTCAAATTCGAGCAGGACGCCGCCACTTCGTTTCTCTTTAGCGTCCTGCGGCACAACAAAGACCAGGCCTTTGTGATGACCTTCGACGATGAGCCTTCGGTCCTCCAGGCCTTTACTGACGACGCGGGCCGTTTGCGCGATGAGATCGTAAAGACGCGCGCCGGCGGCGGCACCGCGGTTTACGACGCAATCTACAATGCATGCGAGAAGGAATTAAGCCATCCGCCCCGTCCGCCCGGCGACCAGCCGGACGTCGTCCGCCGTGTGATGATCCTAATTAGCGATGGCGACGACAATCTCTCCAATCACACGCGCTCCGAAGCTATTGAGATGGCGCAGCGTTACAGCGTGGTCATTTACACAATCAGCACCAGCACGCAATGGATTCAGCTTTCGCAGACCAACCCGGACAAGGCCGCCAACCGCAAGACGCATCTCACCGAGGGCGATAAGATTCTGCAAGATTTGGCGGAGGAAACCGGGGGCCGTGCATTCTACCCTTATCACGTGGACGATCTCGACCAATCCTTCCAGGACATCGGCGACGAGCTACGCAATCAATATTCCATCGCTTACATTCCCACCCATTCGCAGTTTGACGGCAAATATCACAAGATCCGTATTGAAGTACCGGACCACAAGGGCTACCAGGTGCGTGCTCGCCGCGGCTACTATGCAAAAGCCAACAGCAACCGCCCGCCCTCCACAAATCCATCCGGTTCGGCAAATCAGCCCTAAGTCAACTTTCGCTTCCCCTTCGCCTCGCAATCCGTTACGCTTCTTTATCCCAGCTTTCTAAAACATGCGCACACTTTTTGATCTCGAGCCCTTGGCCGACACCGGCCTGAAACTCAATGACGCACAGCGGCGCGCCATCATGCATGTCGAAGGACCGCTGCTGGTCATCGCTGGCGCAGGTACGGGCAAGACCCGCGTAATTACCGAGCGCATACGCCACTTGTTGCAGTCCGATCCAAACCTTTCCGGCGAAAATATTCTGGGACTGACCTTCACCGATAAGGCAGCCGGTGAGATGAAGGCTCGAGTGGTAAGAACGGTCGGTGAGCGGGGCAAGGATGTCACTCTGAAAACGTTCCACGCCTTTTGCGAGTCCATCCTGAAAGACACCGACCCGCAGAGCCGCATGCTGGATAAGGTCGATCATTGGATCCTGCTGCGCCGCAATCTTTCGAGGTTGCAGCTCGATCGCTACCGCCGTCTCGCCGAGCCGGGCCAGTTCCTCAACGACTTCGTGGAGTTTTTTTCGCGCTGCCAGGATGAGCTGGTCTCCTGCGAGGACTACCAGGGTTATGTCGATGAACTCGTCGCCCGGCTACAAGCCGAGCGCAACCAACTCGATGAGGACACGCTGGCTGAGCGCGAGGAGGCCGTGGCGCGCGAACAAGAAATTGCCCGAGCCTACCGCGCCAGCGAAGAGCTGCTCCGCGAAAAGAAGTCTTCTTCCTTTGGTACGCTTATCACCGGCGCAGTCGGGTTACTCGAGCGCGATAGCGCTCTCCGCACGACGCTGCAAATTCGCTATCGCTACATTCTGGTTGACGAATTTCAGGACACCAATATCGCGCAACTCCGGCTGCTAGAGCTGCTCGTCAATGATTCGAAAAACATTTTCGCAGTCGGTGACAATGACCAGGCCATTTACCGGTTTCGCGGCGCTTCTTTCGGCAGCTTCAAGCTTTTTCTCGAACGCTTTGCCGGCTGGCGCGAAAGCCAGGATTCGACCAAGTTCCGCGTCAGCCTCACGGAGAATTACCGATCCACTCCCAATATTTTGCGGGTCGCCACCCAAGTCATCGGCCAGAACACTGTCAGCGCGGATTTTCCGAAAAAAGTGCTGAGTTCGAATAAACCCGAAGGCGAAAAAATTCGTATTGTGGAATTGGCCGCTCCTGAAGACGAAGCTCGCTGGGTTGCTTCCGAGCTTGAACGCATTCACAAAGCCGGCCGTCGCTGGCGCGACTTCGCTGTTCTATACCGAGCGCACGGCCATCGAGACGAACTTGTGCGCGAGCTTGCGCGCCGCAAAATTCCGTTTGTCATTTCGCGGCTCTCGATCCTGGAGCATCCGCTCGTTAAAGATGTGCTCGCCTACCTCCGACTCATCGCGACGCCGTATGATGACATCGCTACTGCGCGCGTGCTGGCAGCCCCCGCCTGGCAGCTTGCGCCTCCCGACCTCGTGCGTTTTGCCGAGCGCGCCCGCAAAGAGCGCACAAGGATTTACGACGTGCTGCAAACGCAACAGCCGCCGCTGCCTTTTGATCCGTCGCACAGCGCCATAGTCGAGTTGCTCGAATTTACTACCGCGCAGCGCAAGACTATGAAGCGCCGCGATGCCCGCCACATTGTCGCGGAGCTTTTTGACTGGCTCGAAATCTATCAGCGTGCTCCGGAGCAAGACCGCGGCTACATCAAACGCCTGGCGGAATTCGTCAAGGAGTGGGAAGACAAGAGCGAGACGCGCAAGCTGCCGGAATTTATCGAGTATCTGGATTATTTCGAACAAGCCGGCGGCGCAATCTGCCTCGAAGAGGATGCCCCGGGCGATGCTGTGCGGCTGATGACCGTACACGGTGCCAAGGGGCTGGAGTTTTCTCACGTCTTCGTGCTGCGCGTGAACAAGAATAAATTCCCGCAGCCGGAACGTCCGCATGTCTTCGAATTTCCTCCCGCGCTCATGAAAGAAGGCGCTCCGGAAGAGCAATTCCACAATCAAGAGGAGCGGCGACTGTTCTACGTCGCGCTGACCCGCGCGGAAGACCGGCTCACCATCACCGCGCTCGCTGAGAAAAAAGGCCGAGTCCCGCCCTTCATCGAAGACATCTTGATGGAGCCGAGCATCCAGCGCCGCGACATTTTGCAGCTTGCACCCAAACAGGCAGTCGCAGCGCTAAATGGTGCGCGAATCGGTGAGGCGCCGGCGGCCACGGGTTCGCTGTTCGCTCCGCCAATCGAGCGACCCAAAATCTTTTCGCGGATCGCAGATTGGGCGGAAACGTTCCTTCCGGCATCGCCGGAGCCGCTCGAGTTGAATCCCTCCGCGGTGGACAGCTACCGCAAATGCCCTCAGAAGTATCTTTTTGCCTACCTGTGGTCGCTGCAGGAGGGCGCGAAGGCCACGCTGACCTTCGGCCGGGTCATGCACGCCACCATTCGCCGTGTGATGGCCGAACTCAAAAAAGGCAATCGCCTCCCATTCGAAGAAGTGCAGCGCCTGTTCGAAACGGAGTGGTCGGTCTCCGGCTTTGAGGACGAATATCAGGAAGGCGAATACAAGAAGGACGGACTGGAGCAGCTCCGCGCGTTTCATCAGTCCATGTTCGACGAAATGCCGGAGATCCTGGAACTGGAAAAAACGTTCGCGCTGCCCGTCGAAAATAATGTCGTGCTGAAAGGACGCATTGACCAGATCAATTCGCTGGGACGAAAAGACGTCGAGATCATCGATTACAAAACCGGAAAACCCAAAAAAGACTCGGAAGTGCGGCGCGATCTGCAATTAAGTATCTACGCTATCGCAGCCAAAGAGATTTTCGAGCTTAATCCTGCCCGCCTGGTCTTTCATTATCTGCAGGACAACTCTCGCCAGGAGACGCCGCGCACGGCAAAGCAGCTCGACGAAGCCTTGGCAATCGTGCAGGAAGTCGCCGCCGATATTCGCGCGCGCAGCTTCCCCGCGAAAGAAGGCTTCATCTGCCGCAGCTGCGCCTACCGTCCCATCTGCCCCGTTCACGAGGAAACTCTGTCCGCAACCCCGTAGGACACAGCGCCGCTGCGTCCTAGCTCGGCACCCAACGCCCCGGCTCCGAGCCTTCTGTAAATCTCCGTACTGTCCAAATCTGCACCGCGGCGCGCATACACTCATAGAAAAAGGGCGCTGCAAAATCACAGCGCCCTCTATCGAAACCAGAATGCGTGCTACTTGGCCTTTTTGCCGCCTTTATCGTCCTTCTTACCCTTTTTCTTCATGGAAGCTCCTTGTGTCGCTCTGCGGTTCACCGGCGCTAGCAGCGCGCCGGCTTTTTACAGCCGGAAGCTTGAGATATACGAGTCAGCCGCGCCAGAGTCAAGTGGTATTCACGCCTAAGGCGAAAAAATACTGAAATCGCGCTCCACAAAGACGCTATTGGCGGGTGGCGCCGGGGATTTCACCGCTGTAATACTTGTCGCGCGTCTTGATCGTGAGCCCTTCGCGTTTCACCCGCACTTCCACGCTGTGAACGTCCGCGGAGCGATCCGTGCCTCGCGGCACATACGCAATCGTGTATTGGTTCCGCGCTTCCTCACTGATCCGCGAATAAAGCTCTTCCAGAGTCTCGCGCTTGGCCGCAAAGTAGACTTCCCCGCCGGAATCGTGGGCGTAATCGACCAGCCGGTTAAACTTGCGCTCCAGAAACGCACTGGCAACCGCCACGCTGTAAACCTCAATGTTGTCGTGCAGCAGGGTCTTCACCACGCTGTCGTAATTCATCTTGTTGCTCTTTTTCCCGCCGTTGGCCCCGTCGGAAATCAGCAGGATGAGCTTGCGACGATTGCGGCTGCGGTCGCGCAGAAGCTGCGATGCCCCAAACACCGCGTCATCCAAGGCCTTGGTCGACTGCCCACGAATGCTCATCGTCGCGGAAGCTATGTTCGGCGCATCGCCGATCGCCGAATGTCCGTTGATCGAAGGCCCATTCGCAATGCCGCCGCTGGAAGGCGCCACGGAGGGCTCCGTATCCAGCTTAGTGCGCTGTAGCTCCGTCAGCAGCAGGTCGTGATCCGTCGTGAATCCCGTTCCCGGATGGAAAAATTCGTCGAAGCGGCAGATAAATGCCTCATCATCCAGGCTTAATCCCCCAACGACTGCATCAAGACTCTTGCGAACCTGCTCCCCATCTTTTTGTTTCAGGTCGTTGTCCAGAAGAATGATCATCGACAACGGAAAAGCTTCCGCGGTGAATACGTCAATCTTCTGTTCCACATTGTCTTCAAAGACGCGAAATTCGTTGCGCTGCAGGTCTGGAACGAGATTGCCCGAGCGGTCCTTAACCGTGACCGGCAGGATAACCAAATTGGAGTTTACGGTGATTTTCGCGCGCGCCTCGCTAGGAGGCGGAGCGGAGGATTGAGACTGAGCAGTCTGCGAAGATCCACTTTGTAGGGAGCCCGTCGCAGGCGCCGGCTGGCCGCCGGTCTGCGCCGCAACATAAGCAACAAAGCCGGGAAGAACGGCGATAGCCGCAACAGCGATTTTTCGTAGACTTTTCATGGTCCTCAGGCCAAACTTTCTGCGGTATCCAGCAATTCCGGCGGGCCGAGTCACGCATCCCGCGCCGCGCCTCTCCGCATCCTACGGGGGGAGCGATCTAGCAGCGGGCACTTCTGACCGGGTATTCTCGAACAAGGAAATTATACATGCGTTTTGCAAAGAACGTTCTGTTGGTCTGCATATCCGGGGGGGTGACCCTGGGAGCCGCCGTGTCTGCACGCCCGCAGGAACCGGCGCAGCAGCCGCCCGTAATCCGTACGCAGGTCAACCTGGTGAACCTGTTCGTGACCGTACGTGACAAAAGCAAGCGTATCGTCACGGACCTGAAACAGGAAGACTTCAAGATCATGGAAGACGGCCAGCCACAGCAGATCGCTTTCTTCTCCAAGGAAGTGACCCTACCCATTACCTTGGCCATGCTGCTGGATACTTCCGGCAGCGAGCAGTACATGCTGAACGCGATTCAAGATGCCGGCGGCCGCTTCATGGACCGCGTACTGCGCAAGGGCGATGAAGCGTTAGTCATGTCCTTCGATTCCGATGTCGACCTGCTGTCGGATTTCACCGACGATCGCGGTCAGCTCGACCGGGCCATTCGTAAGGCCCGCATCAACGTGCCATCGGCCGGAAGTATCGGAAACAATCCTGGACCCGTCGGTTCGCGGCAAATCACCGGAACAGCGCTCTACGACGCGATCTACCTCGCATGCAACGAAAAGCTGAATACCGAGGCTGGCCGGAAAGCCATTGTCATCGTCACGGACGCGCAGGACGAAGGCAGCAAGATTCGGTTGGAAGAAGCCATCGAAGCCGCGCAGCGAACGGACACCGTGGTGCACATTCTGCTGGTGGCCGATCCGCACTTTGGCGGTGGGAATGGCGGCGTGGCACACAAGATTACCGACGAGACCGGGGGCCGCACCATTTCCGTCAATTCCGAGAAGCATCTCGCGGAGGCGTTCGACCAGATCTCCGAAGAGCTGCGAAGCCAATACACGCTGGGCTACTACCCCACGAACTCGGCGCGCGACGGAAAATTCCGCAAGATCAAAGTCGAGATGTCCAACCACGATCTCAAGGTACTGGCCCGCAAAGGCTATTACGCTCCCAAGGAATAGCACGCGTTAGATGCTATTATCGGGTTTTCTCGGGAGAATCCGCGGCACTTCGCAGCTCAGGATATAAGATCGGCGCACTCCAGGAAGCACGCTCCAATTCCAACTCGTAACGAACATTGACCGCATCCGCGGCAGCGTCTACTATTTGTTGCTCCACAAACAACATGGAAGGCCAGCTCATCGCGCACTATCAGATTCTCCGCAAAGTCGGCGGTGGCGGCATGGGTGTGGTCTATGAAGCCGAGGACACCAAGCTTGGTCGACGTGTCGCTCTAAAGTTTTTGCCGACCGAGAATAAGGACGCCACATCGCTTGAGCGGTTCGTGCGCGAGGCGCGTGCGGCCTCGGCCCTGAACCATCCAGGCATCTGCACCATTCACGCCATCGAAGAAAACGCCGGTCGCACTTTTATCTCCATGGAACTGCTGGAAGGCCAGTCGCTGGATAAGGTGCTGGCACAGTCCCCTCTGCCGATTCCTCGCGTTCTGGAGATTGGTATACAGCTCGCCGATGCCCTGGATGCCGCCCACAAAAAAGGAATCGTGCATCGCGACATTAAGCCGGGCAACATTTTTGTCACCGAGCGCGGAACGGTGAAAATCCTGGACTTCGGATTGGCCAAGTTGCTGGAAGGCGCGGAAGAAACCGTGGGCGGGGACACTGTCGTTAACAGCCACTTGCTGACGAGTCCAGGGACGGCCGTAGGAACCGTTGCCTATATGTCGCCGGAGCAAGCGCGCGGCGAAGAGCTAGACGGACGGAGCGACCTGTTCTCGCTGGGCGCAGTTCTGTACCAGATGCTCACAGGAAAGCACCCATTCCCCGGCTCGACTAGCGCGGTAGTGTTCGACAATATCTTGAACACAGCGCCTGTAGCTCCTGTCGCCCTGAACCCTGCGGTCCCGCCGGAGCTCGAACGCATTCTGAACAAGGCGCTCGAAAAGGATCGCGAGGTGCGCTATCAAGTCGCCGCGGAGCTGCGCGCCGATTTGAAACGATTGCAGCGCGAGAGCGACTCCGGGCGAACCGTTGCGGTATCGTCGGCGAGGGTCTCCGCGGCACCGGGAGACAGCGCGGCGCGGCAAGGCGCTCCAGTGGCAAAGGCCAGCGGCTCCGTGATCGTCGAAGCTGCGCGAAAAAACAAATTTGGCGCGGGGCTTACCGCAGCAGGAGTGGCCCTGGTGATTGCTGCGGCTGCCTTCGGCGTGTACTCCTTTTTGCAGCGAGGGCGCCATTTGCCGTTCGAGCATTTCTCAATCGAAAATCTGACGAATAACGGTCATGTATCCCTCGCGGCGCTTTCGCCAGACGGAAAATACCTCCTGCATGTGCGCGATGAGAACGGCCTGCAATCGCTGTGGCTTCGGCATATCCCCACGATGAGCAACACGCAGGTGGTGCCACCGGCGGCCACCCGGTACGCGGGGCTGACCTTTTCTCCCGATGGCAGCTACATCTATTGCGTGCGGCGTGATGAGGCGGAGCACACCATGGCGTCGCTATATCGCGCGCCGGTCCTGGGTGGTACGCCGCACTTGCTGATCAGGGATGTCGATAGCCCGATCACCTTTTCTCCGGATGGACAGCGCTTCGCCTTCATGCGCGAGCGCCATGACAGTCCTTTCTGGGACTTGCTGATCGCGCATAGTGATGGCTCGCCCGACCGTACTCTGCTGAGCAATGCTCCGCTGGCCAGCAACAGCTTTGAGCCAGCCTGGTCGCCTAATGGCAAAACGATTGTGATTCCAGTTGCACAGCCCACGGCAGACGCGATCTCCGGGCTGCAGGCCATTGACGTGGGGACCGGCAAACAGCAGACGGAGGCGTTCTCCGCGGAGCGGCTGTATTTCGGCGGCGTGTGGCTGCCGGATGCGAGTGGCCTGGTGATGTCGACCGTGAGCCAGATGACCAGCCTGCACGGGCAATTGACGCTGGTCGGCTTCGCTAAAAACGAGTTCCGCCAGTTGACCACGGATACCAATGACTATTTCCACCCGAGCATTTCCGCCGACGGGCGAAGCATCGTAGTGAGCCAAATTCAGAGCCAGTTCGGACTGGAGGTGGCCCTAGCAAGCTCACCAGATGCGGTACAACCCGTGCCGCTGGCATCCCACCGGGATTTTTGGCGATGGGATTGGGCTGCGGATGGACGCTTGGTTGTGCCGCAAACGCCGGACATTCGATTGGTGAATCCCGCGGGTGGCGAAACAGTTTTGTTTTCCGATGCGCAGCACGTCTCCGATGAGGTCACGGCCTGCGGAGGAGGAAAATACTTCGTGTTCCGCTCGGCGGGCCGCTCCGGGAAAGTGTCCATGAACCTCTGGCGGATGGACACCAGCGGAACCGGCTTAAAGCAACTTACCTTCGGCTCCAACGAGAGCGAACCCGAATGTTCGCGCGACGGGCAATGGGTTTTTTATACGGATCGCGGAGACAATCAAGCGATCAAGCGCGTCCCCCTTGAGGGCGGACAGCCGGAAACCTTGATTAAAGAAGGTATTGGCGCTTGGGCCCTTTCGCCTGATGGGAAGACGATTGTAAGCTTGGAAGTACGCGAATTGGATCATCGGCTCGTGCTGAACTTTTACTCCATCGAGGATAAAAGGACGAACTATCACGACCTGGACCAGCGAGCTTCCTCCCCGCTGGGCTACGCGCCGGATCCCACGGCGGTTGTGTACGTTCTGCGCGAGAAAGGCGTTGATAATTTGTGGGAGCAACCGCTCGATAGCTCGCCCGCTCGCCAGCTGACGCATTTCAAGGCGGAACAAATCCTGAGATTCCGGTTTTCACCCGATGGAACTAAGATCGCGCTCGAACGAGGCCATGTGGAGTCGGACGCGGTTCTGCTCCGCGATACCAGCCGGTAAGAATCTGCCGCCAGGTACCCCCTCCCTCCCCCCTTTCCCGGATCTGCGATAAGCAAAGGGCTTGGATCAAACAAGTTTGGAAGTGTGACAAACACTAGGGTTACGGAACATTGAAGTTAGAGAGAATCCAGAATCGTATTTCGCGAAACGCCTTTGTGTTCAGCCACGAGGCCCAAGATAACGTGACTTCCGCGCTGCGCAACTTCCCTGCTCCCACACGCGGCAGAGTGCTCTCGCAAGCTCTCGACCGCTAAGGTCTCGCGGCGTTTTCATCCCATCGACAGCACTTCATCTCGCACTAAATGCAAGCGAATGGAGCGGGGCTTAGGGGCGTCAAAAAAATAGGCCTCAACAGCGTCCTTCACCATTTCCTTTAACTCGTCCCAAGTATTGCCCTGAGTCACAATGCTCTCGGTTAGACATTGCGCAACATAACCGCCATCGGGTTCCTGGACTACTTTGAAGACGAACTCGTCTGTTTGGATGGGCTTCGACTCACTCATGGGCCAAGACTAGCACGGCCCAATGGCGGCTACAATGGCGCTAGGCGACCAATCGAGCTGGCACTTACTCCAGCGAGATGATGTCGTCGCGGACCAGGTGCAGGCGAACAAAAACGGGTTTAGGGCCGTCGTGGAAGTGGCGTTGGACGGCGGTTTTCACGCTTTCGCGCAGTTCCTTCCAGCTATCGGCCATAACCGACATATCTTCCGTTGAGCAGTCCGCTGCATAGCCGCCCAAATCTTCGCGGATCACATCGAATACGATTTCGCTCATGACTGGCAGATCCATGTTTGTGACCTCCTCTTCACGAAGACAGTGTAGGGCGCTATTTAAGGGCGAGTACAACGGTGAGAAACCTTACAAGCGCCAGGCTTTGATGGTATTCGACCGCTATGCGCTTACAAAGGTCACTAGCGCTGCGAAGCCTCGCCGGTCGCGACGCGGCGGTTAAAATCTTCCGACTTCTTCTTCGGGACACTCAGGGTTTGCCAGCTTGCGCCCGCAAAATGTTTGGCGAGAAACACAATCTGGCCCACGTGATGCGCGTAGTGCCCGACCTGCCGGCTGATGGCCTGCATCACAGAATGCGGCTCGGTGCGAATGGTGATTGTGCGTGTCAAATCTTCGTCGGTCAGTTGGTCCAGGGCGTCCAAACAGATTCTCCAGCCGGCTTCCCACAGTGCGACCAACCCGGCGCGTGTTTGGGGCGGCGTTTCAAATTCCGAGTCGCGGTTGCGGTCCGGCTTTTCGCCATCCGTGGTCAGAAAGGCAGTCCAGCGCGAGCGCATGTTGCCGGCCATGTGCTTGACGACGATCGCGATGGAATTTGATTCAGGATCGATTACGGTAAAGAGCCCCTGATCGGGGCATTGCTCAATGGCTCGGTCACCCAGACGCTTGTAATAGCGCAGGAGGTCGCGAGCATCCTTCGTGTACGAGGTTGTGAGTTGGTGTGCCATGGGGCTATTCTGTGCGCGCGAGTGAGAATGTCAACGGGCGACAAGCAGTGCGCGATGGGAGCAGTTGGGGCGATGCTATTGCGCGTCAACAAAAATTCACTTGACAGTTCGCCTTTTGTTCGCCTAACATTGCCGCGCTGGACATCCGCAAGACTAATCTCCCTCAGAGAGGTAAACCATGACCATCGGCCAATCGATGCTAGGTGAATTCGACCAGGAAATGCAAAACACCCGCAAGATCCTTGAACGCGTTCCGGATGAAAAATGGAATTGGAAGCCGCACGAGAAGTCCGGCACGGTCGGATGGCTTGCTGCCCACATCGCTCTACTTCCCGGTTGGACGACTATGACCGTCAACACGGAAGAGTTCGACTACGCCCCGGTGAGTGGGAAATCCTCCTATCAGCCGCCGAAAATCGAAAATCGCAAGGACCTTCTCGCCGCGTTCGACAAGGAATCGGCGGAAGCCCGATCCGCACTGGCGTCGGTGAGCGATCAGGAGATGATGAAAACGTGGAAGCTGCTCGCGGGCGGGCAGGAACTTTTCGCTATGCCGCGGGTGGCTGTGCTCCGCGGCGTCGTAATGAACCACCTCATCCACCATCGCGCGCAGCTCGGCGTGTACTTCCGCTTGCTGGATGTGGCGGTGCCCGGCTTGTATGGGCCGAGCGCCGACGAAAACCAAGCGACCGCCGCTGGCGCCGCAAACTAGCAGCGTCTGGTTTTGTACATTCAAGGGCACGACTTAATCGTGCCCTCCTTCTTCTCTTGGTAGCCAGGCCTGACCCTACCGCATCCGATATACTGTCATTTGATTCGGAGGCGTGTCATGGAAACACCGGTCATACTTTCGGCTGTCCGCACTTCCATCGGCAAATTTCAAGGCGGCCTCTCAAGCTTTTCCGCAATCGACCTGGGCGCAAAAGCCATCGCCGAGGCGATCCGCCGATCTGGCCTGGACGCCAAGCAAGTTGACGAAGCCATTCTGGGCAACGTGGTGCAAGCCGGCCTCGGCCAAAACCCCGCGCGCCAAGCCGCGCTTAAGGGCGGTTGCGACCCACGCGTTGCTGCAATGACCATCAACAAAGTTTGCGGCTCGGGACTGAAAGCGGTGGCGCTGGCCGCACAGGCTGTGCAGCTTGGCGAGTCCGAAGTTGTGGTGGCGGGCGGCATGGAGTCGATGTCCAACTGTCCATACCTGCTGCCGCAAGCGCGCACAGGTTACCGCATTGGCGATGGCAAGCTTATTGATTCCATGATTCACGATGGGCTTTGGGACGCGTACGAAGACTTTCACATGGGCATGACCGGCGAACTTGTGGCTGAGAAATACGGAATCACGCGAGAAGAGCAGGACCGTTTCGCCGTTGAGAGCCATCAGAAAGCGGTGCGCGCGCGCAAGTCCTGTTTTTTCGAGGCACAGATCCTACCCATCGAGGTGCCGCAGAAAAAAGGCGATCCGGTGGTGATTAAGTATGACGAATCGCCGCGCGAAGATACTTCGATGGAAGCGCTGGCCAAGCTTAAGCCGGCTTTCACGAAGGACGGTACAGTAACCGCGGGCAACGCCCCGGGCACCAACGATGGTGCGGCCGCCGTGATCGTCACTAGCGAGGGCAATGCACAACGCCTCGGCAAGCAGCCGGTCGCGCGCATCGTTGCGCAAGCGGTCAGCGGCGTAGAACCGAAATGGGTAATGATGGCGCCGGTTGAAGCCGTGGAAAAACTGCTGGCGAAAACGGGCTGGGACCGCGATAAAGATGTGGATTTGGTCGAGCTAAACGAAGCCTTCGCGGTAGCCGCGATCGCGGTCACGCGCCAGCTCAAGCTAAATCCCGAAAAGGTCAACGTAAACGGCGGCGCAGTCGCCCTCGGCCATCCCATCGGCGCGAGCGGCGCGCGCATCCTGGTGACGCTGCTTTATGAATTGCAGCGCCGCAACCTCCAGCGCGGCATCGCCGCGCTCTGCCTCGGCGGCGGCAACGCCGTGGCCATGGCCGTCGAACGCTACTGAGCGCATCGATGATCTGTCCACAATGCCGCGCGGAATATCGCCAGGGCTTCACAGTGTGCGCCGACTGCGACATTCCCCTTGTCCCGCAATATGAGACCGCTACGACCCTGGAAGCACCTGAGCCTCCGGCCGAACCCGGCGACCCAAACCAGGACCCTTTCTGCGCGTTCTGGAAAGGTGATGATCGCCGCCTGCACGCGGAGCTGACTTCGATCCTCGACGTGGCCGACATTCCTCACAAGACTGTCCGCCGACAGGATCACCTATTCAACCTGAACAACTATCCTGCTTTCCAAATCGCTGTACCCTTCTCTTTCTACGAGCGTGCCGAGCGAGCGATCAAAGAGGCTTTTGATCTTGACGCTTCCGACCCGGATGCCGTCCAATCTCTGACGGCTTCACCGCTCCCGAGCGGCACGTATGGGAGGAATCACAAACTGCCAGCTTTGCTCTCGCCGCCTGCGGACGACGCGATTCCCGGGCCGCCGTCAGCCGGGGAAGCTTCGGATTTGTTTCCAGAGGACGCCAACGCTCCGGTCTGGTCAGGCGACGATCTTTCGTTGCAGGAGATGTTGACCGCCTCCTTGAATGAAAACAAAATCTTTTGCCGGTTGGAGACCACTGGTGAACGGGCTACGATCCTCGTCCAACCAGCAGACGAAGCTCCAGCGCGCAAAATCGTCGGCGAAGTTTGCGAAGCCTCTCCGCCTTCATGAGGTCGCCCTTGTCGAACCTCTGATTCCCTTCCGAGTCTTCCTAAAATCATAGTTGTGCTTCACAATGCACGCTCGGAGTCTTCCGTGCAGAGCGCCGCAGTTGGTTTTCGCGTCCATTCCGGCTGGGCCGCGGCTGTTGTTCTTTGCGGACCGGTGGACGCGCCCGTTGTTGTCGATCGCAGAAAAATTCAACTCGTCAAAATCTTTACCTACGCCTACCGCCAGCCTTACCACACTGCCGAAAAAATGCCGCGTCCCGATGCAATAAAGTTCATTCGCGGTGTTCAATCGGATGCAAAGCGGCTGGCGCTGTCTTCTCTGCGCTCCTTGCAGGCAGATCTGGCGGAGGGTGACTTCAAGATTGTGCGCAGCGCTCTTCTCCTGGCGTCCGCGCGTGCGCTTCCTGAATTAGAAAAGATTCTCGCTTCACACGCGCTGATTCACACCGCCGATGGCGAGCTTTTTCGCGACAGCTTGCGCGCGGCGTGCGATGTCTGCCACTTGCCGGTCGAGGGCATCAGGGAAAAGGAGCTTTTTGCGGCGGCTTCCACGACGGCGCTCCGCGTTCAACCCGCCGCGCTCAAGCGACGCATCGCCGCGCTCGGTAAAACTCTCGGTCCGCCTTGGAGCCAGGATGAAAAGTTCGCGGCGCTCGCTGCATGGCTCACCTTGGCACGCTAGGCAATTCCCTGGGTTCGGGCGTTTTCGCCGGCTCCAAGTTGGTTCCACAATACGCGCAAAACTTATCGGTTTCCGCGACTTCGCGCTTGCAGTTGGGGCATGACGGATGCAGGTTGCATTTGCAATTAGGGCAGAAGTTGAAGCGCGCGTCCACGGTTGCGCCACATTGCGGGCAGTTGTAGGACAGGGGCTCGCGCATCAGAAGATAAATGATGAAGCCGAGTATGAGGTAGCCGGGCATCAGCACGATGACCAAGAAGGTCCACAGCGCGGAGTGCATGCCGCGGCGTTTTGCATCCTTGTTGACGTAGCCAACCATGAAAATCATGATGGCGAAAACTAAAGACGCACCGGTGATAATGCCAAACAGTGCTGCTCCCGCCGCGCCTGGGTCATTGTCCAGTTCCGGGCCAAAAACCTCATGATCGTTCGCGAGTTGGACATGAAGGACCATCTGTCCGATGATTTGTGCGACCAGAAACAGCACCACTACCATCCAGATAAGCCAGCGCGGCACGAGCTTGAATTCGTTCCAGAAGCGCAGGTTCTCCCGCTTGCGGCGAAAACGGATCAGCCGCATCTTTTCGCTGAACGAACTCTTTATGCTTTGTGGATCTTCAACCATTGATCTCCTCATTCACGTGCTCGCATTTACGTGCAATTGACGCGCTCGATTAATTCGCTTGCCGATTCCAGTCGGCCTCGTGGCTGCGGCCGGCGTCGGTCATCAGTAGAATGACTGCGACCACGGCGGCGGGGAGCGCCCACCAAAGTCCAAACCCGAGCTCCCACACGACGTTCGGCACGCCCAGGCGGTGGCCGGCCCATTCGAGTCCGCGCCAGACGTACGGGGCCGTAGCTGCGCCGAATGCCCAGGAAATGCCGCAGGCGGTCCAGACTATGCGCCAGCGGGGCTCGCTGCGGAGCTGCTCGGCACGCAGGCGCACGCGGAACTGCGTGCGGCTGGCCAGCGTTGGCGGCAATGAAACGCTCAAGCCGCGCAGCGAACGAATGGCCTGCTCAGTGGCCGCGGCGTGTGCCACACAGCTCGGGCAGTCCGCAAGATGCCGGCGTAGCCACTGCTGATCCGCCGTGGAGATTCCTTCCACGCGTTCTTGCGCGATCAGCCGCTCGGCTCGCGCGTGCAAGTTCTGGCTCATGCGACTTCTCCAGCCAGCAGCACTCGCAAATCCTCGAGCCCGCGATACAAGCGCGACTTGACAGTCGATATCGGCGCGCTCAGCACAGTCGCGATCTCCGCTAGCCCGAGCTCTTCCTGAAAACGCAGCAGCAGCACCTCGCGATAAAGCGCCGGCAATTTTTGAAGCGAAGCGTGCACCGTGCCTTCGGATTCTTGCGTCAGCACCAAATGCAGCGGCGAGGGGTCATCGCCGGCGAACTCTATGGGCGCGCCTTCATCGGGACTGGTGAGGGCGTCCAAGCTTTGTGCTTTCTTCTGCCGCTGCCAGTCAATCACTAGGTGCCGGGCAATCGAGAACAACCAGGCCTCGAATTTGGACTTGCCGTCGTACTGGTGGCCTCGTTCCAGCACGCGAATCCAGGTCTCCTGGAAGAAATCCTCGGCGCGCTCGCGATTTCCCGTGATGTACAGCAAATAGCGGAACAGCCGGTATTGATACTGCTCGATCAAGCGGTCGAGTAGCTCCGGGTCGCGGCGTCTCAGCCCAAGGGCCAGGGACTTCGTGTCGTCCGCCATTAAGTTCGAGAACAGCAGGGACGCCGGCGCAGCCAGTGGCGTCGGCAATGAAAATGTCGCGCTCATTCTAAGCTGTATACGGTTGAGCTGGTCAAAAAGACGCATCGAGGCACTGGTCGCCCCCAGACGCCAGGCTCGCCCCTTTCACCGCGCCCGGGCACGCAAACCGCTGTGAATCTGTATGGTAAGCTGGCTGGGTCCCGATTCCGCGCCCTCCGCTTACTATGGAGGAACCGGTGTCGACCAAACCTGCCCCGGAAAGTTCATACGTTGTGCTGTGGACTGGGGAGAATCCCGCGCTGCACGAGGCGTTGCTTCAAGAACTCGATCTGGCCGAGATTCCCTACGCTGACAAGCCCATAGGCGCGGAGGAAATCAAGCCGGACCCTCTGCCTATCGATTGGGAGCCGCGTTTCGGCTTCGAAGTCGCCGTCCACTACCCGGACGTGCCGAAAGCAAAGGAAATTCTGGAGAGGCTTCTTAGCGAAGGCGAGCTAGCCGATGTGGAACTGCCAGCGGAAGACGATGCGCCGGACAACAAAGCGTCGAGCGTTGAGGCGCCACCAAGCGGAGCCGTCGATGAGGATCCCACCATATCGGTTTGGGCCGGAGACGACGCAAAGATTGTCGAGTTTCTGACTGCCGCGCTGCGGGAAAATGAGATTACGATTCGCACCGTAAACGACGGCCCGCTCAAAGTCGTTTACGTTTCGCCCTCAAGCGCTCCGCGCGCCCGCGAAATCGTTCGCGAAATCACGGAAGGCGTCCCGCCGCAGTAACCTTATTTCGGCCTCTCCGCTTGACCTCTATCCGCGTCCCATGCATCCTCTACTCCGCTTCCGAGAGGCTTCATCTTGTCGATCGATTCCATCAGAACCGTCGCGGTGCTTGGCGCCGGCACTATGGGTAATGGCATCGCCCACGTGTTCGCGCGGGCCGGCTACAAGGTGCTGCTCCGAGATGTCGAGCAGCGCTATCTTGACCGCGCGCTGGACACGATCGCGAAAAATCTCGACCGGGAAATCAAGAGGGGCAAGCTAGCGGAGGCCGGGAAGGGGGCCGTGCTCGAACGACTCGTTCCCGTCACGGACATGTCCACCATCGCCAACGCTGACTTCGTCGTGGAAGCCGTGCCGGAAAAGCTCGAGCTGAAGCGGCACGTGCTCAGCGAGGCTGATCATCTCCTCCGAGAGGATGTGATCATCGCCAGCAACACCTCATCGATTGCGATCACCACGCTGGCGGCGCTTACCAAGCGTCCCGACCGTTTCGTGGGCATGCATTTCATGAATCCGGTGGCGGTGATGGTGTTGGTCGAAGTGATTCGCGCGCTGCAAACCAGCGAGGCCACATTCACCGCCACGATGCAGCTCGCCGAGCGCCTCGGCAAGAAGCCCGTCGCGGTCAACGACGCTCCCGGATTCGTCTCCAACCGCGTGCTTATGCCACTGATCAACGAAGCAGCCTATTGCGTTATGGAAGGCGTGGCCACCCCTGAAGCGGTCGATGCCGTGATGAAGACCGGCATGAACCATCCTATGGGCCCGCTGGAACTGGCTGACTTCATTGGCCTGGACGTCTGCGTCGACATCATGCACGTCCTCCACGAAGGCCTAGGCGACCCCAAATACCGCGCCTGTCCGCTGCTAAAGAAATACGTAGCCGCCGGCTGGCTCGGCCGCAAATCCTCCCGCGGCTTCTACACCTACCCCGCGCCGTAACGCCTGGTGGTCAACGGCCATGAAGCATTTGCGAGGGACTGAAATAGTGTTTGCTTTTTGTTCGCCCCTGTGCTATTTTCCTCTCCGCGATTTCAACAGGTGCTTGGCATGACCTCTTGCCCCAAAACGGAAACCTGTCATCCTGAGTGCATCCATGAGGTCGCCAGAAAAGCTTGGCAGCTACATAAACGAAATGGTAATCTACCGCTTCCATTATGTAACCGGCCAACAGCTCGGCGCTTTCCCGGCGCCAAGCCGTGCCTTTCGGTCGTGCAGCAAGGGTTCCCTACTTTCCTCCACTGAGGTGTGAAATGGCAGACGACAAACTAAAACAGTTGGAAACGGCGATAGCGGTAATCGAGAAGTCTTACGGCAAGGGCTCCATCATGCGCCTGGGCAGCCGCGATGTGCTGGTCCCTGTGAGCGTGATTCCCACTGGCTGCCTTTCGCTCGATGCCGCACTCGGTGTAGGCGGCTTCCCCCGCGGACGCGTTGTCGAGGTCTATGGCCCGGAATCCGGCGGCAAGACCACCATGACGCTGCACGTCATCGCTGAAGCGCAAAAGCTTGGCGGCACGGCCGCGTTCATCGACGCGGAGCACGCCCTGGACCCCATTTACGCCCGGAAGCTCGGCGTTGATGTCGACAATCTTCTCGTGTCGCAGCCCGATAACGGCGAACAGGCCCTTGAGATCGCGCAAGAACTGATCCGCTCCAACGCTGTCGATATCGTCGTGGTCGACTCTGTCGCCGCGCTCGTGCCCAAGGCCGAGCTAGAAGGCGACATGGGCGACCCGCAAATGGGTCTGCAAGCACGCCTAATGTCGCAAGCGCTGCGCAAGCTCACCGCCATCGTCTCCAAGTCGCGCACATGCCTCATCTTCATCAACCAGATCCGCGAAAAGATCGGCGTGATGTTCGGCAACCCGGAAACTACTACTGGCGGCCGC
>JAOAPV010000122.1 GCA_025463055.1 Candidatus Acidiferrum typicum | reverse complement strand
AGTGCAGACATGCAGGCCGCGCGAGAGCTAGAGATTCGCGCATAAAGGAATTCGCTTTTAACTGGTGTCACTGGCTGGTTTGATCAGGATGCGGGAGCACGACATTTTGCGCGGACGAGGAGAGATTTGGAATCAGCCAACGAAAGAGCAGCGTTGCGGCAATTCCTCCGGCAAATTGTGCGGCAATGAATAACGGCACATCGCTGGGCCGGATACCCGAGAACGTGTCGCTCAAGGCTCTCGCGATCGTGACGGCCGGATTGGCGAACGATGTGGATGAAGTGAACCAATAGGCTGCAGTGATGTAGCTTCCGACCGCAAAAGGCACCACACGGGAAGAAGAGCGAGAGCATCCCCAAATCACGCATAGAAGGCCGAAAGTTGCCGTGAATTCGCTGATGAACTGAGCGGGTCCGCTGCGAATGTGGCGCGACAGCGAGACTACTGGAAGCGTGAACATAATGTGCGCGACTATCGTTCCGCAAACGCCGCCGAAGACTTGGGCCGCGATATAGGCAAGCGCTTCCTTCCAAGACAACCCGGCTTCGAGAGCATCCGCAACGGAAACGACGGGATTCAGGTGCGCGCCCGAAACAGGGCCAAAGGTAAGGATGAGAGCCACCAGTGCGGCTCCGGTGGCGATTGTGTTGGCAAGTAACGCCAACGCGACGTTCCCGCTTGCGAGCCGCTCGGCCATAATCCCCGAGCCGACAACTGTGGCTACAAGAAGCAGGGTCCCCAGAAATTCCGCGGTTACACGTCTAGGCAGATTTGGCTTCACTGGTTTTGCCGATGCGATCGATTTCTCTTTGGATGGCGAGTTTGTCCAGGGTGGCAAGCGGCAAGGAAAGCAGCAAGCTTATCCGGCGGTCAAGCATCATGAATGCATCACGGAACGCGCGCTCTATTTGCTCCGGCGTTCCTTCGACGGCCGCAGGGTCAGGAACTCCCCAGTGCGCGGTCATCGGTTGACCGGGCCATACGGGGCAAACTTCCTTGGCAGCGTTGTCGCAGACCGTGAATGCAAAATCGAGCTGCGGTGCGCCGGGCTTGGCAAACTCATCCCAATTTTTACTGCGCAGATCTTCGGTTGGCAGTCGCGCAATTTGTAACTGCTGGATCGCCTCAGGCCGAATTCGGCCCGTTGCGCGGCTTCCCGCGCTGTAGGCCGTGAAGGTGGGCTTTCCCTTCTGGTTCATGATGGCCTCGGCCATGATGGAGCGCGCGGAATTGCCCGTGCACAAAAACAGAACGTTATATCGTCCCGGCATCCTCACTTCCTTTTTCGAGCGAATCGTTTGACTGCACCATTGGAAGGCAAACAGTCGACTTGACCACCACAGCAATTCTCCAACAGAAAACCGGCAACGCCGTTCACGCAGTCCACGTTGGCCGAATAGGAAATCGAACGGCCATTTTTGTGGGGTTGCACGAGATCGGCCGCGGCCAAGACGTTCAGGTGAAAAGAGAGCGTGGGTCCGGGCAAGTGTAAACGCTGCGCAACCTCGCCGGCGGGCAAACCTTTGGGCGCATGGCGGACAAGCAGGCGAAAAATCTTCAGTCGCGTTTCCTGCGAGAGCGCGGCAAGGGCATCAAGAGCGGATGATATATCCATATTTTTGGAATGATGGAAATGTTATTCGGACGCGCGGCCGGAGTCAAGGAGAGAAATCCTGATAGGGCCCGACAGATCGCGCGATGATTTCGCTAAATCGATGAAGAATGTCAGTGTCGGTTATGTTTTTACTCTTCGCACGCCGTGCAGCGCAAAACCTAAGGCTAACCAGATCCCTAGGGCAATCCACTCGGCAGCGGAAAAGTGACCGGGAAACAACGGGAACACCTTCATGATGAAAAGAAGAAAGGAAACCAGAATGCCGAGACCGGTAATGGCGCGCATCCGCGGACTCGGCTCGACGAGCCAGAAGGAAACGCACGCTGCCAGCCAGCCGAATGCGGAGGCCATGGAGCCAACTTCCGTCACGGGAACTAGAAGTGCATCGCCGAGAAGGAGGCCAACGACTGTGGCAGTGGCGATGCCGAAGATGGCGACCGACGGTGTCTGAAACTTTTCGTGGATGCGACCGAACGCTGCCGGGATGGTTTGGCGGCGGCCGTACGCAAAGAGCAGGCGGCTGGATGCGACGAAATTGCCGTTGAAACATTGGAAAAGACCGAAGAAAGCCATGACCAGAATGAGTCGAACCGGCCAGCGCGCGCCGAGGGCTTGCTCAAACGCAATCGCGGTGGCGAAACGCTTGCCCAGAAGATTTTGCCAGGGCGCGATGTAACCGACCGCAAGCACGGCGAGAGCGTAGAAGCCGGCGCCGACCAAGAGTGCCAACGCGATGGCGCGCATGTATCCGCTGCGGCGAAATTCGGGATTCGCTTCTTCGGCGCATTTGGGAGCCGATTCGAATCCGGTGAGAAAATACGGAACGATTTGCAGCGTGAGCACGATTGACACGAGCGGAGTGGCACGACACAGGGGCTGAAAGTTGGCGGGAGATCCGCGCCACACACTGATGCCAAGCAGCAAGAGGAAAAGAAGAATGACGGTCGAGGCCGTCCAGTTCTGAAACGTGGCGCTGAGGCGAATGCCGCGATAATTCAAAATGGCGAGAAAGACGGTCATCGCCACGCCGAGCAGAAGCCGCGGCAAGAAGACCGGCTGACCAGCGACGCTATACAGCGCGAATGAATTGAGCGACGGAAAAATGTAGGCGGCGACTTTGCCGATCGCCACGGCTTCCCACGGGCACACGATGAAGTAGGCGAGCAGCATCACCCACCCGGTAAAGAAGCTGACAATCGGCGGAAAAACCTGCGCGGTATAGGCCGCTTCGCTTGCGGCATCGGGCAAGCGCTGTACCCATTTGCCGTAGACATAGCCGACGGGCAGCAGCAAGAATCCGCCCAGCGCGAAACCCAGCGCTGCACCGAGCGGGCCGCCACGGCCGAGCCAGTCGTCCATGAGTACCAGCCAGCCCACACCAACCATAGTCCCGAAGGCGAGTGTGAAGTAGTCGGTAACGCGCAGCTTGCGGGCTAGGGTCGGCATCTTGGCGGATTTTCTGGCGTCCTTATTCCGTGACAGCGGCGGTGTCCTCGCGGCGCAAAGCAAATTCCGCCAAAGATACTTTGTTTGTAGCGCCGCGAACAATCGAAATGGGCGTGCGTCTCGCTGCGGCGCGATTTTACACGGCTTAGACGTGAGTAGAACAGTTTTGACCGCGCATTCATCTGGCGCTAACACGAGCAGCCTAGAACGTTATACCTGCGGGCGGAGTCCCACCTACGCTCGCCGGATCTGTCCCGTCCGCGAAGTCCACTTCATGCGGTGTGAGATCACAAGAATTTAAGGAGAAAAATCTATGCATCATTGTCTTACCAAGGCATTGGCAGCGGTGACGGCAGCCGCCATCACATTGCTGCCGGCAGCCCCGGCTTTTGCAGACCAGGGTGGCACAGCAACCCCGATTAAGCACGTGGTGGTGATTTTCCAGGAGAACGTATCGTTTGACCACTACTTCGGAACCTATCCACATGCAGCCAACCTGGCCGGAGAAACACCCTTTGCCGCGAAGGAGGGTACGCCGAGCGCCAACACACTGGAAGCCGCCGGGTTGCTTACCAACAATCCGAACAAGGCGAACCCGTTCCGCATTCCGCCGAGCGTTCCGGTGACTTGCGACGAAGATCACAATTACAACGATGAGCAGGCGGCGTTTGACGGCGGACTTATGGACAAGTTCGTGGAGAAACTGAGCTGCAACGACAAGGTGCTAGGGCCGGCGAGCACGATGGGCTACTACGACGGGAATACGCTTACCGCGTTTTGGAATTACGCGCAGCACTTCGCCATGAGCGACAACTCCTATAGCACCACGTTTGGTCCCTCGACGCCGGGTGCTCTCAGTCTAATTTCCGGAAACACGTCTGGCGCGACGCTGCTGCCGCTGCGACCGAATGGCACCGCTGCTAGCCCGAACGGAAATATTTTCGACGGTTTAACGACAGGTGCAGTTGTCGGCGATCCGCGGCCCGGGTTCGACGATTGCGTTGTGACAAACCCCAAACTGCAGACCACGAGCATGGTCACTGTAGCTGGTAAAAACGTAGGCGATCTGCTGAATGCCAAGGGCATTACCTGGGGTTGGTTCCAGGGCGGCTTCGCGCCAACGGGTGTCGATGCTTCGGGCCGGGCAGTGTGTGGCTCGCATCACGCTGGGCTGGCCGGGGACGACTTCGCGACGACCGTGGGAGACTACATTCCGCACCACGAACCGTTCGAGTATTACGCGCAAACCACAAACCAGCATCATCTGCGGCCCAGCAGCGTTGCAAACATTGGCCAGAGCGATCAGGCCAACCATCAATATGATGTCACTGACTTCTTCGATGCGCTAAAAACTGGGCACCTCCCGGCAGTCAGCTACGTCAAGGCGGGCGCCTATCAGGACGGGCACGCGGGATACTCGGACCCGATCGATGAGCAAATCTTCGTGGTGGGTGTGATCAATGCGCTGATGCAGTCAAAAGACTGGAAGGACACAGCAGTGATCATTGCTTACGATGACTCCGATGGGTGGTACGACCACCAGATGGGTCCGATTGTCATGCAATCGCATGGAAACCCCACCGACACACGCTTCGATGACCAGCTTCTGGGGCCCGGGAATTGCGGAACCCCGAAGGCGAGCGATGTCGCTGGTGGAACTCAAAACGGCCGGTGCGGGTACGGCCCGCGGCAGCCGTTTGTGGTGGTTTCACCCTGGGCGAAGCGGAACTACGTAGACCACACAGTGACGGACCTATCTTCGATTCTGCGCTTCATCGAGGATAACTGGAATCTCGGCAGGATTGGCGGCGGCTCGGTGGACGCGATTGCAGGGAGCCTGACCGGAATGTTCGACTTTGACGAGCATGGCCGTCAAGGGCGGACACTAATTCTCGACCCGCAGACCGGAACGGTTCTAGGTTCTGACTCGGAGTAGCATTTCTCATCTGACGAACTTGTCGGTGAACTGACCTCAAAAGGAGCCCGCCGCGTGGTTGCGGCGGGCTTTTTTGGTTTTGGAGACAACCCGGCGAAGCGTCGTGCCATCCCTTCAGGAATCGGTCCTTGGTGCAAAGGGGCGATGCTCAAACGCTCGGTTGTTACGACTATGGTCGTGGTGTCGCTGGTCGGGGCGGCGCTGCGCGCTCAAGACAGACACCTTCGAGAAAACCTTCTCCCGGCTGCGGCCACGCTTGCGGCGAAATTTGAAGCAAGCCGTGGCGCTATCGTGGACGAAATCACGTTCACCGGACTGCGGCGAATCTCGCCAAAAACGCTTACAACCCAAATCGCATCGCGTCCGGGAGAGCCGCTGGACGCGGCGAAAATTGAAAAGGACGTTCGCACATTGGCGCACACGGAATGGTTCGAAACCGTGCGGGCCGAGGTACAACCGTCCACAGATGCCGCCGCGAATGCAAAAGACCCCTCTGAACGTTTGAAGCTGATCTTTTACGTTCCGGAGATGCCTTTTCTCACCAAGGTGGAGTACGGCGGATCGGTCTTACTTTCAGAAGCGCAGATTAAGAAGTTGCTAAAAGAGAAGAAGCTCGAGCCTAAATTGGGCAGCCCAGAAAATCCCGTTGCGCTCGATGCCACCTGCAGGGCGATTGAATCCGCCCTCGCGGAGCTAGCCCATCCGCGCGGGCAGGTGAAAATAATACGAGAAGAGTCGTCGCAAGCGACGGTGCAAGTAAAGTTCGAAATCACGGATGGCCCCCATGTACCGGTTGGGCGCGTCCTGTTCGAGGGGAATCCGGCAGTATCACAGAAAAAGTTGAAGAGCCAGATGCGGCGGCTCTCACCCGATTCATTCTTTGCCGGCGTGCGTGGGAAAAATGCGTACAGCCGCGATGCGTTCGAAGAAGACCGGGAACGATTGCTCGCGTATTACCAAAACCACGGCTATCCGGAGGCGCGTGTCGGGACGGCACAGACGCACGAATACGAGAGCGAGTCGTGGGGCTGGTTTCCCTGGCCGCACAAATCCCAGAACAATTATCTGGGCGTGACAATCCCAATAGAAGCGGGAACCTTCTATCGAATCAGCTCGGTAGCGACCAGCTCGCCGCTCGAGGAGGCAGCCGGGCTGAATGGAGC
The DNA here is from genome assembly GCA_025463055.1 of Candidatus Acidiferrum typicum. Lineage (GTDB taxonomy): Bacteria > Acidobacteriota > Terriglobia > Acidiferrales > UBA7541 > Acidiferrum > Acidiferrum typicum_A. The sequence continues at coordinate 114,563 of JAOAPV010000122.1, read as the reverse complement.
GAGGCGATTCGCGCCCGCGAAAATCACCGCGACACCTGTCTACTCGGCGCAAGATACCGAAAATTTGCGGCGCGCTTGGGAGGCGCGGGTGCGCGCATGGGCTAAGCGGGAGAATGCTGGAGAGATACATGATGTGGAGGTGATTCGAACGATGGATGCATCAACGCATTCCGTTCGAATCACGCTGGGTCTAAGTTCGACGGCACGCTACACAGTTCGGCGATTGGAGTTTCGCGGGATTCATCACTTTCCAGACCGCTATTTCCGCAGGCGAATTGGCGTAAAGGAAGGAGAGCCCCTGGATGACCGGGCACTAGAAGCAGGATTGCGCCGCCTGGGGCGCACGGGTTATTTCAAACCGATCAAGAAAGAGGATATTCACGTTACCCCGGACGACTTAGCACACACCATAGACGTGACCATCCATATCGAAGAGATGGGTCTCCAACGCGTTTCGATGCTCGGCGGGACGAGCCAGTTCGGTAACACCCTGGGTATCGCATATTCCCTGTTCAATATTTTGGATCGCGAAGAACTGCTTACGTCAAAGATTGAAGGCGGCCCCGAATCGCTGCAGATTGCACTGAGCTTGGCGAAGGAAGGTTTCCTAGGCTCCCGGGGGTCCCTGGCGCTTTCCGTCTTTAACACCTTTTTGCGGCCGCGCCTGACAGGAAGCGTAACGGGCCCTTTCTACAATCAAAGCACGAAAGGTGTGACTGCCGATTGGAGTTACGCGCTTTCCAGCACGAATACGTTCAGTACGAATTACACCTTGTCGCATTCGGTTACGAGCTACTCACCGACGTTGACGACCGGATTGATCGGATCGACGGGATTGCCGACGAGCGATGTGACCGCTGTGTCTTCGAGCCGTGCCGTCGGAGCGGGATGGACGCACGACAGCGGAAATGAACGAATCGCTATCGCCGATTCGGTTTCGGGCGGATTGCTCGGAGGAAGCGAAAATGTGGTGCGTTCGAAGTTCGAGTACGCCCGAATTCTGCACGATCCCTTTTTCGGACACAACAATGCGTGGGCGTTTCGCACGACTTTCGCCGGAGCAGGCAGCTATTCCGGAGACATGCCGCTTACCTCGCGTTTATTTGCGGGAGACCAGTACGTGCGCGGGTTGAGCGACGGCGAGTTAGGGCCGTCGGCCGTGGTCTCTTCCATATCATCAAACGGCGCAACCGTTTATTCCGCAACACCCGCAGGGGCCAATTTAATCGGCGCTATCAATCTGGAGTATCGCGTAAGGCTAAGTTCCGGGGCAGAAGCCGCGGGCTTTTTCGACTTAGGCTCGGGAATGCTGTTGCCCAATTGGCTGGGGCCGTCACGGCCGTGGCTCGTCGATTCAACCAACGGAATTATCCACGGTTCGACAGGAATAGAGCTGCGATGGACGTTGCCGGGAATTGGAGTTCCGCTGCGGGTGTATTACGCGCTGAATGTTTTGCGGCTGAACCAACCGGTCTGGCTGCCAGGCGGAACGCTCACTCGGGTACAGAACCGATTCGCGGCGTTTGGCTGGGGACTGGGTTCGCTGTTCTGAGCGCGCTGTACTACACTTCGGGGCATGAAGGCTCGCAAACTCGTAAAAGAAGCGGAGCGCATTGTTTCGCCCTATTGCATCACGGATGGGAAGAAATTCCGGCTGAAGGATTTCGATCCTGCGGATACCAATGGGATCAAATCGAAGAAAGCGGCAGAAAGCATGCTCGAGAGCAGCAGCCTGATGCTCGCCGAGATGCAGGAAAAGCTGTACGCGCAGGATGTGTGGGCGTTGCTGCTGATTTTTCAGGGCATGGACGCGGCGGGCAAAGACGGAGCCATCAAGCACGTTATGACTGGGATAAATCCGCAGGGATGCGACGTGCATGCGTTCAAGGCGCCGACGAGCGAAGAATTAGATCATGATTTTCTCTGGCGCGAACACAACGTGATGCCGAGCCGCGGAAAAATTGGGATTTTCAATCGTTCGTATTACGAAGAAGTGCTGGTCGTGCGCTTGCATCCGCACCTGTTAAAGGCCGAAAAATTGCCCGAGGAGTTAATCACCAAACACGTCTGGGAAGATCGGTACGAGGACATCAACGCGTTCGAAAAGTTCTTGACGCGAAACGGCACGGTAGTTCGGAAATTCTTTCTGCACGTCTCGAAAGAGGAGCAGAAGAAGCGATTTCTGGAGCGGCTGGAGGATTCAAAGAAGAATTGGAAGTTTTCGATGGACGACATCAAGGAGCGGAAATTCTGGGACGACTACCAGGAGGCGTATGAAGAGATGGTGCAGAGCACGGCGACGAAGCGCGCTCCCTGGTACGTGATTCCGGCGGACAACAAATGGTACGGCCGCCTGGTGATTGCTTCCGCGATCATCGAGGTCCTGAATGGGCTGGATTTAAAGTTTCCGGATGTGGACAAAGAGAAAAAGAAAGAACTCGACTCTATAAAGGAAGCGCTGCTTAAAGGTGATGATTAGCGCCTTCCGCTAAACAGCATCCTCTATCAGGGCGCGTAGTGGTACCGCAGCGTGGATGGCATGCGGTCCGAGCGCTGACGGGTGTTGTATTCGAGCTGATAACGCAGGTGTTCGGCGTCGGCGGGATAGTCCTTCCCTTCCGGATACGGATAGGAAAGCGGGGAGTGGCGCGGCAGCGGCTCTACGGTGAACGCGTGGGCGGCGTAGAAGTCGAGATCCTTCTCGAATCCGTTGGCGTAGAAGAAATAGTCGCGGACCCAACCTGCGGGAAGCTGCGGCAATTTTCCCGGATCGAAATCTAGCTTTAGACCCTCCCCAGAACTGAAGACCACGAAACGGTCGTCTGGCTTTTCCAACAGCTGATGTACGTCGCCATAGCGGGTGTAGTTCCCTGCGGCACGCGCATACGGGCCGCTTTTGCTGCGGTGCGCGTAGGAATAGACTGTGTCGCTTGCGGGCGTGAGGCGAATTTCCCTCGGGTAACCCAGGAAGCCGAGCGCAGCGTCGGCCAAGGGCACTTCGGCGATGCGGACGTCCTGCTGCTCTGGCGTTTGGTCGACGCGGATTGCGTCCCAATAAATTTTCAGGTTGTTGACGATGCGAATGCGTCGCGTGCCCGGCGGCAGCTTGCCGGTGAGATCAGCCACCATGGTGCGCTCGAGGCCGGCGGGAAAGCCCATGTCCTCGACCACGCGCACCCAGTTGCCTTGCGCGTCGAGCGCTTCGACGTAAGGAGCAATCACCTTTATGCCGGCTTGGTCCGCAGCGTACATCGAGGTAGCCGTGAAGTAGTCCGTGTAGCCGTCAACGATCAACCGTAGCGGCTTCGTCACATCCCATGGGCCAAGATCGAGTTCGAGCCAGTGCAATTTTGCGAAACCGGCGAACGGCATCTCTTCTAAATTGGTGACGTACTTGCGATCAGGTTTGGCGATCAGTGAGAGCACGTCGTTGCCGTGATCGTCCCAAGCCCCGACCGGCGCGTGCGCGTTGCGGCTGGCGATGACGCGAAATTCAGGAAATGGCGGCGCGCTGACGAATCGCTCGTTGGGGTAAACGTCGTAGGCGGCAGGATGATCAATGGCCAACAAGCGGACTTGATCGAGGTAGACGGTTTCTTCCATCGGCTCCATGAAGCGGAAGCTGAGCAGGCCATTGCGCGGCCGCACGCTGCGGGCGTTCACCTTCAAGTATTCGTCGGGATCGGGGACGTCACGTTCCCCGGGCGCGACCCAGTGTCCAACTACTCCGGGGCCAATCATGTCGGCGATGAATTCGTATTCGTGACCATTCCAGGCAAACAAAACCGGGCAGGAACTGCCGCGCCGATCAAGTTCGGCGATGCCGTGCTCTTTATTTGCGGCGAGATTGATCTCGTCCTGAGGCACGCCGGTGGGCCAGAGCAGGCGGACAACTTCTACGTTACGCTCCGTGCCGAGGCCCGCAAGGATCGCCGGCGGGTTTTGGCCGAGATACCCGGAACTGCCTTGCACTTCCCATTTTTGATACAGGAGGCCAGCGTATATTTCGACTTTCGTGCCGATCGCGCTTTTGTTGTCGTTCAGCGCTTTCAGATCGATGCGAATCCAATTGTGGTGACTACCCAGCTCGTTGCGAAGTAACAGAGGCGGTGCGCCGAGTTGCGTAACGATTAAATCGGCGTTGCCATTTCCCGCGACGTCGGCTACGGCAACTGCCCGCGGCTGCGAAAGCTTGACCGTATCGAGATGAACCTGCCGCGTGACATCCGCAAACCCGGGCGCGCCCAGATTACGCAGCAGGCGAAGTTCGCCGCCAGAGCTGGATTCGCCGAGAGCTACGAGATCGAGCCAGCCGTCGTTATCGTAATCGACGGCGGAGATTCCCCAGCCGCGTTGCCAGCCGAGATCAGGTAGCGCAACGCGTTCGAGGCGCTTGCCTTCAATGTTGCGCCAAAGGCTGATGCCCGGCGCACCGGCGTGCGTGAACGCCAGGTCCATCCAGCCATCTTTGTCGAAATCGAACGCGACCACACCGACGGCGGCCGGAAGATTTTCTTTTGTGAAATCGATGCCGGGCAGCGGCGAAAATTTTCCTTCGCGGGGATTCAGGTAGATCGCCGCGCCTTTGCTGCCGCCCGCGAAAACGAAATCGATGGCGCGATCGTTGTTGAAATCGGAAGTAACTAGACCCGCGCCGGTGGCGTCGATTCCTAGTCCGGTTTCGGCGGAAATATCCGTGAAGGTGCTGTTGCCGTTGTTACGCCACAAAATGTTGTGGGGCTTTGTTTCCGAAGACGCGCTGCCCGGCGACGTCGTGATGTAGAGATCGAGATCGCCGTCGTGATCGTAGTCGACAAAAGTTACGCCGACGCAGCCCGGCTCTCGTCGAATCCCAACCTTTTGCGTGACCTCTTCAAACTTGCCATCGCCTTTGTTGCGCAGCAGGTGCACACCGTCCGCGACGCAAACGGCGAGATCGGTGTGGCCATCGTTGTCGAAATCGCCGGCGGTACAGCCGAGGCCGGTGCCCTTTAGCGCGAGCCCGGCTTGATCGGTCACATCGAGGAAACGGCCATTGCCGGCGTTGTGCAGCAAGCGGCTGGTGCCATCGCTTACCGCACTGACCAAAAACAAATCGGGCTTGCCGTCGCCATCGTAATCGAGAAAACATGCGCCGGTGCTGGGCCCGGGAAGCTTGGGAGGATCGTTTGGAGGCGCAGCGACAAGAGGCTCTTCCTTGAAGCCACCCGGGATGGCGGGCGGCGCGGCCAGCACGCCACTGCGGCCGAGTTCGGCGAGCGAGAAGCGCCCCTGATCGCCGTAGCCTGCTCCGAAGGGTGAGCCGAGATGTTCGGTTGTGATCTTCTGAAAGCGCGCGAGGTGCTGCCGCGCGGCATCAGAATCACCTTTGCGCTGATACGCGCGCGCAATACCGAATTCTGAAGAGGCGTGATACGGGAACGAAGCGATTGCCTTCTGAAATTCGGCAATCGCTTCGTCGTATCGTTGCAGCTGTGTGTAAAGATAGCCGAGAAAATAGTGCGGATCGGCGTCGGGCGAAAGCTGGGCAACGTGTTGAAAGGCGTCAATGCCCTTTTCGGATTCCCCGGTGTCTTTATAAACGAGACCGAGGTTGTACCAAGCGTAGGGATCTTTCGGCAGCAGACGGGTTGCTTCCTCGAGAGCGGCGCGGGCAGCCTCAATCTTCTGCTGGCTCAAAAGCGACACGCCGAGGTTCAGGCGGGCGATAGCGAATTTCGGATCGGCAGCCAGCGCTTTCTCAAAATATTTTTGCGCTTCTGCGAACTTCTGCTGGTTCATGTAGGCAACACCCAGGGTGTTGTTGCGGAAGGCTTCGCCTTCGTCGCGTTTCGTTTCTGATTTCCGCGCGGTTTGTGGTTTTCCTTGAGCGCTGCCGGCACGCGAGCGCAATGATGGAATTGCTAGCGCGAGCAAAATCGCGGCGCAAACTATTAGCGACAGAATTCCGAGCCGATGCAGACGTGGCATTTGGTCCTTTGTCTTTTGTGAATCGCCTGGGGCGCGGCACAGTCCGCCACGCTGCGAGACCGTAACGATTTTCGCGGGTGACCGCAGCAGCGTCAAGTCGCGTTTGCGGCAATATCCGTCCGCGCTGACTTTTAGGTTGGCCGCGGCACTTGACGCTTTGAAAGGACGCACATACCCTCGCTGGTCTACACATGAAGACTCTACATTACGGAACTATCGCGGAAATTGCGGAGAGCGTTCGCGCGAAAAAACTATCTCCGGTAGAAATTGTTGCCGAGCATCTTGAACGCATTGAGGAAGTGCAGCCAAAGCTCAACGCGTTTGTTCACGTCGATGCAGAAGCGGCACGCGCGCAAGCTCGGCGCGCGGAAGACGCCGTACGTCGGGGAGCAGAACTGGGACCGCTGCATGGCGTGCCCATCACACTGAAGAGCTGTATCGACGTAGCAGGATGGAATTGCCCCGCGGGCTCTTTGTTGCGCAACGATTATGTTGCTGACAGCGACGCGGCCCTGGTTGCGCGACTGAGGGCCGGGGGCGCGATTCCTTTGGGCAATACGAACACGCCGGAATTTCTGATGGCGTACGAGACGGATAATTTGGTCAGCGGAAAGACGAGCAATCCATGGGATTTGTCGCGCACCGCCGGAGGCTCGAGTGGTGAAGCGGCCGCGATTGCCTCCGGATGTTCTGTTGGCGGCGTCGGCAGCGATGGCGGCGGCTCGATTCGCGTGCCGGCGCATTTCTGCGGGATATGCGGGCTGAAGCCGACGCCGGGAAGAATTCCGGCGACCGGGCACTTCCCGCCAGGTGTAGGCGCATTTTCCTGGATCGGCGTGGTTGGTCCGATGGCGCGGACAGTTGCCGATGTTCGCGCTTTGTTTGAAGTGATGGCCGGACCGGATCCGGGTGATGCGTTGTCCGCGCCACTGCCGCTTCGTGCGATTGGTGATGCTGAGTTGAAGGGGTTGCGAATCGGAATTCTCGAGAGTGATGCGCTGCGCAAAGTGGGCGAGGAGAATCATGCAGCTTTGCAAAAAGCGGCGAATGGCTTGGTGGCGCAGGGATTTGTGGTCGAGCTGATGCAGCTTGCGGGCCTGGAACAGGCGATCGAGCTCTGGTGGTTTTTCTTCGGGCCGGCGATTGCCCATCTGTTTAAACCGAGCGTCGCAGGTCAGGAGGAGAAACTAAGCCGGATTTTTCGCGATTATCTGCAGTTTGCGGAGGCGCCAGTGACACTCGATACGCTGCTGAGCGCTTGCGCGGAACGCGATCTGGTGCGCGCAAAAATCCTGGGGCAGATGCGCGATGTGCCTATTTTGCTTTCGCCCGTTTCCACCACCACGGCCTTTCGGCACGGCGAAGGAACTTGGCGGCCGGGCGCGGCGCAATGCTATCGAGACACTATGCGGTTTTCGCAATGGCTCAACTTGACTGGCTTTCCGGGAGCTTCTGTGCCGGTAAGCGTTTCCGCGGAGGGACTGCCGGTGGGCGTGCAAGTGATCGGGCGTCCGCACGAAGAGGAGCTGGTGCTCGCGGTTGCGGAAAAGATAGAGACGGCGCGAGGACGCTGGCAAGCGCCGCCGATCTAGCTGTTGTAAACACAGCCAGAATTGACTGTGTCACAACGCTATTGCGGAGGTTGTGCGAGTTCGGGATTTGGTATGCGCTGATCGCTTAGCGACTCGCGGCGTTTGCTGAGGTCGGCGTTGACCATTTTTGTGGCGGTGGCGAATTCAGCTTGTGCGTCCTCTCGGCGTCCCAGTCGCGCGAGAATTTGTCCGCGCAGGAAATGCGCACCCTGACTAGCGGGCGCAAGGCGCAGCGTTGAATCAATTGCTGAGAGAGCTTCGCGGTACTTTTCTTCCTGCATATAAATCTTGGCCAGACCGAACAACGAGGCGGGCATTTGCGGATTGCGCTTCAGAGCTTCGCGAAAGAATTTTGCGGCTTCGTCGTTGTTTCCTGCGCGCTGATAAAATTGGCCGAGTTGTTCGTAAGTGTCCGGCAGGTCCGGCTCGAGGGCCAGATCCTTGCGAAATTCGGCCTCGGCTTCCTCCTTATGGTCGAGCCGCAGATGCGCGACAGCCAGACTGAAATGCACGAAGGGCAGATTGGGATTTGCGGCCGCGGCGCTCTGGAGTTCGGGCAACGCTTTTTCCGGCTCCTCGCGATTTAAGTACGCTTTACCGAGAATCAGGTGAAACTCGGGCTTGTCTCCGCCGATCTGGAGCAAACGGCTGAGCGCTTTCTCGTCCAAATCTTTCCGATTGGCATTGTGCGCGGCAATTCCCAGGACATAGAGGTACATAAAATCACTGGATTGCTGCGGCCAAAGGGGCTCGAGCACGGCCACGGCGTCGGTATAGTTTTCTGTGAACACCTTACACAGGCCGAGGAGATAGCGCGCCTGCTGCGAGTCGGGTATTTCGCGAACCACGGCGGTAAGCGGTTTGATCGCGCCGGCATAATCGCCTCGACGATATTTAACCAGGCCGATGTTCAACCGAACTCCGGTCATTTGGGGATCGAGCTTCTCGGCTTTTTGCAGCAGCGCGAGCGCCTGGTCCCAGTGCTTGCGCCGCATGGCAATCACACCTAGGTTTGCATACGCCGCCCCCGAACTTGGGTCAGCGGCAGTTACCTTGCGAAAATCAGTTTCCGCGGAATCCAGATCGCCAGCTTGCAGAGCCGCTTGCCCCTTGGCGAACCAAACTTGCGGATCCTTGGCTGGAATCGTAACGGAATTGGAAACGCTGGAACCCTGATGTTGTGAGCGCGCAGCAAGCCCGGGTTGATGCGCCGCGACGGCGATCACGATTAGTGCGGAGAGCGAACTACGGAGAATTCCCGTCACCTGTAATTTCATGAGTTTCTAGTCTCCGGCAGCGCCGCCGCGAATTCAAGGGTTGAACAGCGACGACGGTATTCCGGGCGGGGTGAATGGACCTAGCATCCGACCATCGAAGTGGCAGACGTGTTGTCGAGTTGCCTGCGCCCAAGAAGCAAAATGCCGCTTGACACAAGCGCCATAATGCTTTATTAACTCGATTTAATAAGTCGGGTGCAAATCTTGCGGTCGTCGAGTGGTGGGGACTGTGGCCCGAATGATTTCTCTCCGGCGAATGCCGAACCAGAGATATCCGGTCTTGGAGGCTGGGTGTCCCTCACCGTTCCATTTTCAAACTGAACATTTTCGGAGGTCACTGTGAAGGGATACGCTCCTTGTTCCTCGATTCCTGAATTTACAAGCGCTCGCAACTTTGCCACAGCACTCGGCCTGCTCTTCTGCGCACTCCTGATCGCCCTCGGCATCCCCTGCGCCTCTTACGCGCAAGACACCGGCTACATCAGCGGCACCGTCATCGATAAATCCGGCGCCGCGGTGGTTGGCGCGGAAATTACGCTGACCAACGCGCAAGGCAGCCTCACGCGTAGCACCACCAGCAATTCCGACGGCGCTTATACCATTGCGGGTTTGCCTGGGGATTCCTACAACCTGAGCGTCACTGCCAAGGGGTTCCAGAAGTACACCGCGCAGAATGTGAAATTGAACGTCGCCGAAAAGGCCCGCATTGACGTCACTCTCACGGTGGGCGCGATGAGCGAGGAGATTACCGTAACAGGCGAGAGTGTCGCTCAGGTGGAAACGCAATCCTCCGCTCTTTCTGCGACTGTAACCGGCAGGCAGGTCGAGCAGCTTGAGCTCAATGGCCGCCAGTTCACTCAGCTCGCCGCTCTTAGCCCCGGCGTTGCTAACCAGACGTTCGGTGCCACCGGCACGGATGATGGCGTTGTCGGCGTCACCAACATTCAGTTCAGCATCAACGGCGGCCGTTACGAGTACAACAACTGGGAGCTCGATGGCGGCGACAACATGGACAATGGCAGCAACGCCACGCTGAACGTTTATCCCAACCTGGAAGCCATCGCGGAATTCAAGGTGTTGACATCGAACTACGGCGCTCAATACGGCCGCAACGGTTCTGGCACTGTCGAAGTCGAGACCAAGTCGGGTGGTTCCTCTTTCCATGGCAGCGCCTTTTACTATAATCGTAACGAATTCTTTAAGGCCAGATCATGGGCCGAAGGCGCAGACCCCACCGCTAAGAAGGCGCCCTACAAGAAACACGATTACGGGTACACAATCGGCGGCCCGGTCTACATTCCACATCATTACAATTCGGACAAGAAGAAGACTTTTTTCTTCTGGTCTCAAGAATGGCGTCGTGAAAATGTCTCAACAACGATTCTTCAAAACGTGCCCTCCGATGCCGAGCGTACCGGAGACTTCAGTGACCTTTGCCCAGGACCCGATTGCCCGACAGGTCCGCAAGTTGTTGGCAATAAAGTAGTGCCCAGTGCCGTGGGCACCGCTCTTCTCGCCATCATCCCCACGGCAAATACCACCAACGGCGGTTTTCCGGCCGTCACGCAGACGATTGCCAGTCCGACTACTTGGCGCGAACAACTCATCCGCATCGATCACAACCTCACCAACAACTACCGCCTGACGTTTCGCTACATCCACGATTCCTGGCAAACGGTTGTGCCCACCCCGCTCTGGGGGAACGGTACGAGCTTTCAAAACGTCACCACGAACTTCGTTGGCCCAGGAACCAGTTTTGTGGCTCGCCTGAATGCCAACTTTACGCCGACTTTGTTGAACGAGTTTGTCGCCAGCTATACGGGGGACCACATCTTTCTTTCGACCGGCGGTCCGGTGGGCCTACCCTCGGGCTTTGCGATGGGGTCGATATTTAACAATGGTTTCGGCGGAAAGCTACCTGCCATTTCCGTGGGCAGTAACAATGCGTATGGCGGGACATTTACCTCAGATACCGGTTATTTCCCGTGGCACAACGCCAATCCCACCTACACCTATCGCGACAATATGACCAAGGTTTTTGGCCAGCATACCTTCCAGTTCGGTGCTTACTTCGTGTTCGCACAGAAGAATGAAGCCAATTCGCCCTACGTCCAGGGCATCCTCAGCTTTGACTCCAGCGACGCCGCCGTCACCACCGGCAATGCTTTCGCTGACCTACTCCTGGGGAATGTCGCCTCCTACCAGCAAACCACGCGAGAGACGCAATATTACAACCGCTACAGGATCGCCGAGCCGTACTTTCAGGACGACTGGCGCGTCACCAAACGCCTTACTTTGAATCTCGGTTTGCGCGTCAGTTTGTTCGGCACTTATCGCGAGCGCTTCAAGCAGGCATTTAATCTTGATCCTGCAAGCTTCAATCCCGCCAATGTGCCGACGTTCAATGCCGATGGCTCCCTGGCCCAGAACGGCGCCGGTACCGCCAATCCGCTGAACGGCTTCGTGCAGTGTGGTGGGCCCGGAGGCAGTTTCACGTACGTGCCAGGGTCCGCATTTCCGTCCGCATCCGTCGGCTCTTCCTCAAACGCCGGCTGCCTGAAGGGACATCTCTTCAATCCCGCCCCGCGCATTGGTTTCGCATTTGATCCCAAGGGCGACGGCAAAATGGCCATCCGTGGAGGCTACGGCGTTTTCTTCGAACACACCAACGGCAATGAGGGCAACACCGAATCCCTCGAAGGCTCGGCGCCACTCGTGCTAACCGCCTCACAATCAAACATTATCGGTTATCAAAATATAGGCGCAGGCGGCGGTGGGACAATTCCCGTATTCCCGATTTCCACCGGAGCGGGAGGAGCGGATTCCATACCGGACAAGGCCGTTTGGCCTTATGTGCAGCAGTGGAACCTCAGCGTACAAAAAGAACTGCCGTTCCACCTAGTGGGCTCGTTAGCCTATGTGGGCAGCAAAGGTACGCATTTGACCTCGCTTACCAACGTCAATCAGTTCCTGCCAGTCTCCGCCAACCCCTATACGCCAGGCGAGCCCATCGTTACTGCGGGAGACCCCAACGCTACGGGCAAGCCCGTCAATACCATCTGTCCCGCCGCTGACCTTACTGGCGGCGCCGTAAATGGCGCTCCCGTTTCCGGTCAGGTGGCCTTGAATCTTGCGATTGCCTGCGGAACGGTCAACGATGTCAACTCCCTTCGTACGATATTTCCGGGCTACGGCAATATCGGCTCGCTAAGAGACGTCGCAAATTCCGTCTATCACTCGTTCCAGGCATCCGCTACCCGCACGGTCGGCGACCTGACGCTGAGCTTCGCCTATACCTACAGCCACTCCATTGACGATTCTTCCGACGGCCGTGACAGCAATATGGTCAATTCCTACGACTTTGCGGCTAATCGCGCCAGCTCCAATTTCGATCTGCGCCACAACGTCTCGATTAGTTATGTCTACGCTCTGCCCTTCTTCCGCGCCGCTGGATTCACCCATTCCGTACTTGGGGGCTGGCAGGTTTCCGGTATCACCGTCGCCCAGAGCGGCACGCCCTTCAATGTGACCAACGGGTTGTCGACCTTTGGCGACAATGCCGGCGTCGCGAATGGCACGGCGTCCGCCGCGTCCCGCCCTGATTTGGTTGGGAGTCCGGGTTCAGGCTTCTCCTCCACTCAGGATCCTGCCAATCGAGGGCCACTTGCCTATAATCCGGCTGCCTTCGCTGGTCCCACCGGACTCACATTCGGCAATGTCGGCCGCAACACGCTAACCCTGCCCAGTCGCGTCAACTTTGACTTTGGCCTCTTTAAGCGGTTTGCTCTCAACGAAAGGGCTGGATTCGAGTTTCGCTGGGAAACTTTTAATCTCTTCAACCACACGCAATACAGTGGAATTGACTCAGCGTTTGGACCTAGTACGTTCCTGCACCTGAATGCCACGCACGATCCGCGCCGCATGCAATTCGGCTTGCGCTTCTATTTCTAACTGACCCTCACCACCCCGGAAAAAAGCGGCGTCCGCCACGGCGGACGCCGCTTTTTGTTGTACACTCTCCTCCGCTTCTGCCGAAAGGAGTAACGCGCGATGGATCGAAGAACTTTTCTGCAAACCTCTATTGCCGCAGCCACGGTGGCTGCCTCGAGTCCCGTATGGGCAGCCGAGACGCATCATATTGAGCGCGTGGGTCTCCAGCTTTACACCGTGCGCGATCTTATGAAGAAGGATTTTGAGGGCACGATCGCGAAGGTCGCGCAAATCGGATACAAGGAAGTCGAGTTTGCCGGCTATTTCGACCACTCGCCGCAAGACGTTCGCGCCATTTTGCAAAAGGACGGCCTCACCTCCCCGTCTACGCACGTTGGCTATGACATCGTCGAGAAAAAGTGGAGCGAAACGCTGGACACAGCTCACGCCATTGGCCACAAGTTCGTAGTCTGCCCCTGGGTCGAACCGTCGCAGCGCAAAGAGGCGGACGGCTGGAAACGCGCGGCCGCATTGTTCAATAAGGCGGGCGAGGCCGCTCAAAAGGCCGGAATCCAGTTCGCCTATCACAACCATGCCTTCGAGTTCGAGCCTTCCGAAACTCTCGGCGGGAAATTGCCCTACGACTTTCTCCTCGAGAACACCGATCCCAAGCTCGTCAAAATGGAAATGGATCTCTGCTGGATCACCGTGGGCGGACAAGATCCCGTCAAGTACTTCAACCAATACCCCGCCCGCTTCCCTCTCGTGCACGTAAAGGATTGGACCTCAAAGGGTCCCGGCGGCAGCGATTACGGCGGCGCGACAGGCGGCTCTAAAAAGCCTGGGCACATGACCGATGTTGGCCAGGGCGATATCGATTGGAAGCGGATTTTCGCGAAATCGGACAAAGCGGGAATCCAACATTATTTCGTGGAAAACGACGAACCTAAATCGCCCTTTGAGGACATAAAGATCAGCTACGACTATTTGGCCAAGCTGACGGTCTAAGCCGCTGACAACGCTCGCGTTTTGAACGCAACCGCGCCGCGGATTCGACCGTATCCCGCTTTTAATCTCTTTTTTTGTTGACAATCTGTTACCGTGTGGTATACTTGCCTTGGGTGGTACCTCGCCTGATAATCTCAGCAGTCCTGTTGTGGAATCTCGGTCGTTCAGAAAACACCTAACTCCTTTAGAATCCTCACTTCTGAGGCAACACCGTGTTTTGCCGGTTTTCAGCCGAAGTTCCGGGGCCCTAACCACCTTTAAAATGAACACTTGCAGATTTGTGCGCCGTAACCCCTTTAGATTCCGCACTTGCAAAAAAAGGGGGAGGGGGTACATCGAGCCGAATGGCAACAATGAAAAAAGCGTTGACTGATCCGTTCGCGCCTGACTTCGCTGCTCAGGTACGCTCCGGCACGGGCGGGCAGCCGGGAAACTCGCGAATTGAGGTATTGCCGATGTATTGCAAATCGGCGATGCCGATTTTGCTGGTGTAGAAACCGTCGCAGGTCATTTTGCGCAGAAAGGCAAAGAAAGCGACTCCTTGGCTGAGCGATAGATCTTTTTTCGCATTCTTGCGATAGGCGATCAGGTCCAGGACCTCGTTGCGTTGCTCCGGAGCGCATTCCATAAACGATTTGCCGTAGCGATCCGCGCAGAAACTATCGAGCCATACCAATCCGCCGCCCAGCCGCAACTGGTATCTTTCGTTTTCGCTGGTGAGCAAATCGATAAATTCGGGCGCGCCGGCTTCCACCGCTCCGCCGGAGTGATCGTCCTTGGGAATGATGGCATCGCATAGCCAATTCACCATTTCATATTGGTGCGCTGAAAAATATTTGGGAGTGTACTTCCCTGCCGGCGACGCGGCCTTCTCCTTGCGCACAGCTTGGTGTACGAATTCGGCGGCTTTAGCGGGAATGACTTGCAAAACGGAGCCGCCGACCGCGCCCATGGCCAACGTTTTCAAAATGTCGCGTCGCGTTACGCCCTGAGAACTCATTAGATGTTTCCTTTCTGGGCTTCGGCGAGCAAATACTCCGAAGCGCGCCAAGATAGGGCCATGATGGTCAGGGTCGGATTCTTGTCCGGGTTAGTCACCAGCGGAGCGCCGTCGGTGACGAAAAGATTCTTCACGTCGTGCGCCTGGCAATAGCCGTTCAGCACGGAAGTCTTGGGATCCGCGCCCATTCGCGCGGTTCCGACTTCGTGAATGATCTTGCCGCCTTCCTGAATGCCAAATGGATACTGTCCGTCGATCCTTGTCTTTGTGCGGTATTCCCCGCCGGCAGCTTCAACGATGGCGCGGAAGGTTTGCTGCATGTCCTGCGCTTGCCGGAGTTCATAGTCCGTGAATTTAAAATGGAAACGCAGCACCGGAATTCCCCATTGATCCACGACATCGGGATCGATTTCGCAGTACGTGTCTGGATTCGGAAGCATTTCGCCGCGCCCGGAAAATCCAATGGTTGTGCCGTAGACTTTGCGCGCGCGCTGCTTCAGGCCGGCGCCGTACCCTTCTTCGCGATGGCAGAGTCCGTCGAACATTCCGACGCCGGGCATGTCGCGTCCGCCCCAGATCTCGATGTGATAGCCGCGAGGGAAGTCGTTCTTTCGGTCGAACTTCCACCACGGAATGTACATGTGCATTCCGCCGACGCCATCGTGATTGTGCGGGGGCATTTTGTCGAGAAATGGAAATTCGCCCCAGCCATCGCTTCCGACAGAGTCGGTCAGATATTTGCCAAGGGTGCCGGACGAATTCGCGATGCCGTCAGGGAACAGCGAAGATTTTGAATTGAGCAGCAGCCGCGCGGACTCGCACGCGCTGGCGGCCACGACTACGGCTCGCGCGTTGAGCCGCTTTTCGGCGCGAGTGGCTTTGTCAATGTACGAGACGCCTTCGGCTTTTCCGTCTTTGCCAACGAGAATCTCGCGGGCCATCGCGCCGGTAATTAAGGTGAGCTTGCCCGTGGCCATTGCCGGAGGAAGCAGCACTTGGCTGGAGCTGAAATTGGAAGCGGTGATGCACCCGCGCCCGCACTGGCCGCAATAGTGGCAGGGCAGCCGGCCATTCACAGAGCGCGTGAGAATCGCTAAGCGCGACGGAATGCAAATGATATTGAGCTTGTCGCACGCCTTCTTTACGATCAGTTCGTGACATCGCGGTTTCGGAGGCGGCAGGAAAACGCCGTCCGGCGCACTGGACACGTTTTCTTTCGTGCCGAAAACACCGATGTACGATTCCACTTTGTCGTAATAGGGTGCGAGATCTTCGTAGGTGATGGGCCAGTCTGCTCCCAGCGAATCTCGCGTATAGGACTGAAAATCCACCGGAGCAAAGCGCAGCGCAATGCGTCCCCAATGATTTGTGCGTCCGCCCACGATGCGCGAACGGAACCACTGAAAGTCCGCGCCGGGCGCTGAAGTGTACGGCTCGCCGGCAATATTCCACGAGCCATTGGGAGCGAGAAATTCGCCAAAGTTTTCGAGCGCCGATCCACCCACGCCCGCGCCGCGGTGCGGCGCTTCGTAAGGCCACATCAGCATCTTGAAATCTTTTTCGGGGTAAACTTGCGGGCCAGCCTCGAGCAGCGCGACGTTGAGGCCACCTTCGGTGAGGATTTTCGCCGCCATGCCGCCGCCCGCGCCGGAGCCGATTACGCAAACGTCATAGGTTTTTGGCGAACGCGTGACTTGAGCCATCCTGTTTTTCTCCCTGGTCTTTGTTCATGAACCAACCAATTCGCTTATGAGCCGAGTACTTTGTTTACGAGCCGAGCAGTTCGCTGCGTACATTCTTCAAGACCCACGCTGCGCGTTCCACGCCGACCGGCCCGGCTAAAATCGGATCTTCATTCTCAATGCTCAAAATGCCTTCGTAACCAATGTCCATGTAAGCCTTGACGACGGACTTCCACAGGCTCGCGCCGTGGCCATAGCCGACCGCGCGAAAGGTCTCGGAGGCCAGCGGCAGGTCGGCAACTTGGGACGCGAAGTTCAGCACACCGTACTTCTCCACATTGTCTGGAAATAGCACCGTGTCTTTCATGTGCGCGTGGAAGATCGCTTTCTGCTTTCCGAGGAAATGGATCACTTCCACGGGATCGCAACCTTGCCAGAAAAGATGGCTCAAATCGCAATTGGCGCCGATTTCCTCGCCGACGGCTTCGCGTAGTTTCATCAGCGTACGCGGATTGTAGACAACAAAATTCGGATGCATCTCCAGCGCGATGCGATGTATGCCGTGTTCGCGCGCGAATTTCGCGGCTTCTTTCCAATAGGGAATCACTTTCTCTTTCCACTGCCAGTCTTGCATTTCCGCATATTCCGGCGGCCAGCGGTAGGTGATCCAGTTAGGCTGCGTGTCAGCTGGCGTGCCGCCGGGGCAGCCGGAAAATCCTACGATCACGCTAACGTCCAGGCGTTCCGCAAGCAGGACTGTTTTCTTGAAGCTTTCGCGGTCGCGCGCCGCGTGTTTTTCGTCAGGATGAACAGGATTTCCATGGCAGCTCAGGGTGGCAACGTGAATGCCGCGATCTTCAAATCGCTTTTTCCACGCTTTCGCTTTGCCGGCGTCGGCGAGCAGTTCATCAATCGGACAGTGGCCGGTGCCGGGATAGCCGCCCGTTCCGATCTCCATTGCTTCCAGACCGAGGGCACTCACGCGATCCAGCATTTCGTCGAGCGACAGTTTTTCGTAGACGGGATCGAAGACGCCGATCGGAATTTTTCTCAGCAAACCCGCGGAGGCTTGCCCGGAAGCCGTCATCGCAGCACTCGAGGCTGTATCTGACCCCGCCAAAGCCGCGCCTTTTGTGACATTCGGCATGGATGCAGCCAGCAGACCGGTTCCGGTCGTGGCCAGAAATGACCTGCGATCGATGCTAGACGATTTGCGCGAACTCTTCATGCGCTCTCCTCAACAATGCTAGTGCATTTGCCGGGCGGCATTATACGACGCTTTTTGCGGAGGCAAGCTATGTGATTCGCACAGGCTTGAGGGCAGTGAGTGCAGGAATGGAGGAGGGCACGGTGAACACGCGCTCGGGCGGGCGCTTTTTCTGCTGAATCGCCTGGACAAACATTTCGATGGCTTGGCCGGCATTGGGAGGGACAAAAACGGTCGCAGTGAGCAATCCGCTGCGCACCCAAGCCTGGCCTGTTTTCGGCAACCCGTCGCAACCAGTGAACGGCAGCTTGAGCCAGCGCTCACGGTCGGATTCATTGGTTAACTCCTCGAAAGCCTTGCGTGCGCCAATTGCCATGGAATCATCCTGGGACGCTATGAGGTCCACGGCCGTTTTCTGCGAAGTGGTGAGCTTCAGCCATGAACGCACCGCGCGCTGAGCACTCTCCTCAGTCCACTGGCCGCGCAATGCGATGATTTGGATGTTTGCCGGTTTGGTCTCCTGCATTCCCAGCGTACGTTCCTTCGCTGCGGAATTCTCCGACGGACCCTGAATGTAGAGCACGGTCCCGCCACGCGGCAGCATGGCAGCGAATTGGCGTCCCTGAATGCGGCCAATCTCCGCATGATCGGAACTAATGGCAAAAATTGCGGCCGCCGAAGTTTTGCGCAGATCCTCTATGTAATTTGCATCGCGATTGAGGACCGCCCATCCGATATCGGCCGCGGCCGCTGCGCGTGCGACTTGCGGCAAGGCCGTCCCACCGACGGGCTCGAAGACGATGGCATTCGGCCGGTCTTCCGGGGATGCTTGAATTGCTCGCAAAATTTGCGTGCTTTGATTGATCGCGTCGTTATTGGCGTAAATAATTTCCGCGCTTACACCCAGCTTGCTGGCGGCCTGCTCGGCAGACTGCGCCTGCTCGACCTGATAATCGTTGTCGCTGGTAGTGAGGGAAACGAGAACTCGAATCTTCGCCATAGTGATGGCTTGCGCTCCTTAGAGCATTAACGATACAACGGCTTGCAGCGGGTCGGAGTGAAATCGTCTCTTCTGCTGTCATCGCAGCAATATCCAGGAGCGCAATATGCAAGGCGGAGAAATCGATGCCGCAACGTCTGGAGTGGCGATACGTCGAAAGATTAGGTAGGGATGACAGGCGCAGAGTGGAGATTCGGGAAGTTGCCGCGATTTGCAATAATGCAGTAGATGAGAACGGATTGCGGAGAAGATTCCGGACCCGTGAAAAGTTCAAGGGTGAGCGACAGCCAAGTCCGTCTTAGCGGATACGACTACGCCGCCCGTCCCAACACTTGTGGTCGGCACGGCGCGCACTGCTTTAAAGCAGCCGCACACAACATGGCCTTAAGTCTCTTTCGTCCACGTCGGATTGATGCCCTTAAACTGACCTGCCACATAGGTCGACCTGTAACCGCCTGTTGAGTTTTCATGGCCTGCTCCGTTAACGATGCAACCGCCATTTCGCATCGTCAAAGTAACATCGAGGATGGGGCGCTTCAATTATGCGTTGGTAGGGAGTGGTACTGCCGAAGGATATGTTTTATTAAACCTTGGTATATATCAGTTGGGCAGCGAGGAATTGGACCAAACTTTTTGGTGCTCCGCTCATCTCACGTAGTATGAGCATACTCGACGGAATGAATTCGCGCGAGCTAGACGCTCTTGCAATTAAACTGCACGCGCAGATTAACCGTAGTTCTAACCACTCCGAAATGCCAAAGATTGAACTGGAAGACGTGAAGGGCTGGATAGCGTTACACAGGAAAGAATCCTGTTTCGAGCTTTCATTTTTCCTAAACCTGGTTTGAAGCTGGAAAGATGCACGATAAACAGTTGGTAGCCCGGACGGGAATCGAACCCGTAATCTTCACCTTGAGAGGGTGACGAGTTAACCAGTTACTCTACCGGGCCACTGGAAACAGTTTAACGTGCCGCCGTTCGTTCGGCAATCTGGCTCACATTTGCACTCTTATCTCGGCCGAACTTCAGCAGCCTTTCGTTCACATTCTCTGTAATCACACCTGGCGACACAATTCTCGGCATGAAGAACTCTAGAAACTGATCGGAACTCGAGCGTAAACAAACTTGCGCATTCGGGGGCCCGGATTCCACGCGCGTAAACGCCTGATCATCGATGCGTAGCCTGAGCGGCTGTGTGGGGCACAGCTCCGGATGCATGGCGTACGCAACCGCAATGGCATCAAAAAGCGTGGGCGTTTGCGCGGTGCCGTGTGACCACTGCGTGTAGAGTACGAGCAGCGCATCGGCCAAAGCCGAGCCAGTTTTGAAAATTTCCGCTCGCTCGAGTTCTTGCAGTTTGATCTGCGTGGAATCGAGCGGCATTACGTACAGAGGGACGCCGGAGCTGAAAACCTTCTGCGCGGCTTGGATGTCGCAGAGGATATTCCACTCCGGATCAGGCCCACGAGTCTTGCCATAGTTGAATTGACTGTAGCCGCGATAGACGGAACCTCCCATCAGAACGACTCGCTTCAACTTGCGGAAGGTCGCCGCATCGCGGTCGATTGCTGCGCCAAGATTCGTTTCTGGGCCGATAGAGATCAGCGTGATTTCCCCTGGATGCAATCGTATTTGTTCGAGAAGGAAATCGACGGCGTTTGGATATTTCTGATCAGCGGGAATGCGTTCCGCGTAGGGAGCTTGACTCAAGATTTCCGGCTTGCCTGGCCGTTGCTTCGCAATGCCCATGGCGATGGGAATGTCTGAATGGCCGGTTTCCTTTAGAAAACGAGTCAGCAGGCGGGCGCGAAGATGCGTGTCGCCCCATGCGGTAGAGATGCCGAGAATCTTGAACTCGGGACTTTGCAGCGCGAGGCCTACAGCAAAAGCGTCGTCAATGTCACTGCCGATATCCGTGTCGATGATGATTTTTTCCGTTGTGCTTGGTGGCGGCGCGGAATTGGCGGTCTGTGCGGACATTGCAGAACTCAACAGGATACAAAGCGCGAACACTCCGGCGACCAAGCGCACACTGGGACGCTCACCAAGCGTAATAGGCATCATTGTTTCGAGTTGTCTTAAACCTCTGGCAGAGTGTACCTGCGTTGTGGTTTTGGTTTGAACCAAATAGAACTTGTGTCGACCCGCGCTGAAGGCTTTGCGCTCCCAGCTCCAGAGATGGCCCGCGATCCCAAAAGCGTCAACCTGAGCTTTCTATCTGATTGTGCCGCAGCCGCAACCCGTGTCGGCCTTAGCGCCTCGCCAACTCCGTCACTGCCCTATGCGCCTGGTCGATGGCGACGTTGGTGTAGGCGTCAGCTCCGGCGTCGGAATTGGCGATCGCAATGCTTCCGAAACGCTTCCGGCCGATTACCCAGGGCTTTTCTTCTTCTTTCCAGTCTGGATCAAATAGCGGATTGGGGGTAAATGCGTAGCCGTGCGCCCAGCGATTGACCGTGATGCCTTCGATGTCACGGGCGCTGTCAAAACTCGCTCCGCCGAACATGCGCGCCAACTGGTCGCGGATATTGCGCTCGAACGTCGCGAATGGCGTCTGCAGCAATTCCATGCGTCCAGCACGATGCTGATCGCGTGGCGAAAGTCCCGGCTGGCACGGCGTACGCAGCATGAAGAGCACCATCGCCTCTTCGGGATTGCCCGGAAACTTGTACCCACCGAGGCTGACGGGAAAATCAAGCGCGGTGTAGGTGTGATAACCGCCAGGCGCAACGACGTGGTGTATGCCAAGTTTGTGGAACGCCGTCCAGTTGCGTAGCGCTACATGCGTGTATACCAGCGGCGCTTTCACCAGATAGGACAGCGCTTCCCTTTGCTTCTCCGGCAGTTCCGGACAAATGTACGGAATCATGCCATTGTAACAAGCGAGGACACAGTTTTTGGAGCGAACGCTGACTAATTTTCCGCCGCGAACATATGCAACCTCCACATCTTTGCTGTCAGTCGCGCCTTTTACGTGCTGCACATGTACAGCAGTGCTGTTCAATCGAATGCGCACGGGCGAGTTCGCGTCGTCGAGTTTGCTGTAATCCGCTCGCGCTGTGACCACATCGTCCATCGTCTCACCGGGCACCGCAGCCGGAATCAATGCGCGCACTAGAAGCCGTGCGATCGTGGCGTTCCCATCTGGGAAATGAAAAATGTACGGCTCTTCTTTTTCCTGCTCCGGAAATCCGAGACCGTCAAAGCCGGGAAATGTGAACGACTGATAGTCGTCGCCGCCCTCATGGCAAGCTCTGGCCGAAACCGCATCGATGCCAACGCAAAACAAATCGTGGGTGAATGTCTGGAAAAATGGCAACGCCTCGGGCGACAGCTTGCAATACTTCACTAGATACTCGGAGTAGCTGATTTTCCCGAGCTTGGCCAGCCTTTCTTCTCTGGAGAGACCGGGCAGGTAATCGACCTTTTCTGTGTAAACGCGCGCGATGTCGTGCCGCGCCGCATCGGAAAGCGGCGCCTTGGCCAAGAACTCTGGCCATGGCATTGCGTTCATTCCGGTCACAAGGCGGTCGGCGCCGAAGGTCTCTCTATCAAAAAAAGCCGCTGTTCCTAAATTGCTGTACAGCTTCTGGTCATACGCTTTGTAGAACCTATCCGTCTGTATGCCGATTTCAGCCAGCAAACTCCTTGCCACATCGCTGTACTCACCAGGGCTCTCGATTGATTGCGTGCCGCCATAGCTCAGCAGCATCCGTCCACCCACTTGAAACTCGTTCCGCTTCGCGTGCCCGCCGAAATCGTCGTGATTATCTAAAACCAAAATGCGCGCGTTTTTCCCCGCAGTTTTCCGGTAGAAATACGCTGCGGCCAGCCCGCTGATCCCTCCGCCCACAACAACCAGGTCGTAGGTTTCCCCTGTACTCGCCGCCGCTCCGGCGGAATCCCACCGCTTTCCATCTCGTAGCTGATGCGCATAGGTGAACGTGCCGTCATGATTGCCGCGCATCCCAGTCAGCGCAGGCGGATAGTAGCCATGGGCCTTTTCCGGAGCGGCTTGGTCCAAAAGGAGAGCCGCAAGCAGCGGATCAGCGGCGAGCAGTCCGCCGGCACCGACCGCCACGCCATTCAGAAAATCTCGCCGCGTGATCGGGCAATGCATTCCGAGATCTCGATCGCGCTTATTCTCACTCATGCAATGAGCCTCTTCCTTTCACCTGAAAACATACTCCCGCACGAAAATTACTGCGCCTATAAACGGATGAGAGTAACATCCGTCCACCACAAATCACACGGAGGATCGGATGCAAATCGCCATTCTACGCCACCTACGCTGGCTCGCTGTTCCCTTGCTCGCAACTGTCGCCATCTTCGGCCTTCCGGTTTCAAGCTCTCTGCAAGCACAGACCAACGCATCGCAGCAGCAAAACGCCAGCGACAAGCCGTACGCCATCGAGTACTACTACAAAGCCAAATGGGGCCACGCTGAAGAATTCATCGCGCTGTTTAAGAAGAATCATTATCCCGTGCTGAAAAAGGAGATCGAGCTCGGCAGAATACTCAAAGTATTCGCCCAGGTTCCCCGTTATCACGCCACTGAGGACGGCCGTTGGGACTTTCGCACGACCATCGTCTTCAAGAACGCACAAATCGCGAACGACAACTTCGATTCCTCCGCGCTATTGAAGCAGCTCTTTCCCGACCAGGACGCCTACAAAAAGGAAGAGCAGCGCCGCTTTGAAATCCTCGATGGCCACTGGGACGTACCGATCAAGGATTTCGATCTCGACGCTCGCTAGTTCCTGCGATAAACCGAAGCCGGGCAACAGCGCGACTCCGCCGGCCGTCGTACAATACTTATCTGGAGCAATCATGGCCAATTACACGGAAGAGCATGCCCGCGCAGGCATCGACGCAAAACTCCCGCCGCTCGAAACCTGGCCGAACCAGTTCCCCGGGTACATCATCACCACAAAATTTCCGGAGTATTCCTCCGTCTGCCCGAAGACGGGCCTGCCCGATTTCGGCACCATAACCATCCAATACATGCCACGCAAGGATTGCATTGAGCTGAAAGCGCTAAAGATGTACCTGCTCGCCTACCGTAACCTGGGCATCTTTTACGAAAACGCCGTCAACAAGATCCTGCGTGACATTGTGGCCGCCGTTCAGCCGGAATGGTGCGTAGTTCGCGGCGAATTCACACCCCGGGGTGGCCTCACAACGTCCATCTTCTCTCGATGGCCTGCATCTAAGGGGAATGTGCAAACAAAGTCTCGCTCGCGTAGCACCAAGCGCTAGTCGATATGGACACGTGTGCCCGTTGCGAGGGATAATTTAGTGTTGTACCTGCCCTCTGGGCCAACCTTTCAGGAGGCTGAATGAGCATTTCGCCGAACGTACCTACCCCACAGGAGTCCTACCACTACGAAGGCACCACCGGAACTCCCCGCTGGATCGCCATCGTGGTCATCGTTCTCTTCCTTGGCCTTGCCGGACTTGGATTTGCCGGCTACTCCGTGCAGTCTCGCTTGGAATCCAATCTTTCCAAGACTCAGGATCAGAACAAACTGCTGGCGGCCCAACTCGATCAGGCCAACTCGCGCCTTGCCGATCTCAAGGGCCACATCGATGTTACCGAACAGAAGATGCACTTGACGCAATCGGAGCTCGCCAACGCCCGCAGCCGCGCAGAATCCATTCGCAAGGACCAGCAGGCCGCTGACCAAAAACTCGCCGCAGAGCTAAACGCGGCGCAGCAGGAGAGCAACACTAAGATCAACGCCGTTGCCACGGAAGTCGGCGGCGCCAAAAAGGATATTGAGGCCACTCGCTCCGATCTTGAGGCTACCAAGGGCCGTCTGGACCGCGCCAACGGCGATATGGGCGTTATGAGCGGCCTGATTGCGCACAATCGCGACGACCTGGAAGAGCTCAAGCGCCGCGGCGACCGCAACTATTACGAATTCAAAATCGCCAAGAGCAAGACGGCCCAGAAGGTCGGACCGGTTCAAGTCACGCTGAACAAGGTTGACCAGAAGAAATCGAAGTACACCGTAACGGTATTCGTGGATGACCGATCCATCGAAAAGAAAGATAAGACCGCCGGCGAGCCCGTGCAGTTCTACGTGCGCGGCGGTTCGCGCATGCCGCCCTACGAATTTGTCGTCTTTGAAGTCGGCAAAAATCAGATCACCGGCTACCTGTCGACTCCCAAAGAAGGCGGCGCCCCAGCAGCTACTCCTGCGGCTTCTGCTGCCAAGCCGTCCTAGACTACGCAGCAGCAAAGCAATCGCCACGCCCTGTTTTGTGTTCTGGAAACCACATGCGGGACAGGGCTTCTGTCTTTTCCGCCGCGAAGCTAGCATTTACATATCCGCATTTATCGGAACGAACTCGCCGGAGACTCCATGAAGCGCATTCATCCGCAAATTCTCGTATTGCTGATTCTTGTCTTCACATTGCTCTGCGCCGATGGTACTTGGGCGCAAGCTCCCCTTGAGCCGGCGCAGATGCCCCCGCGCACTACGTTCTACGTCATCTGGCGCGGCACGCCTGTTGGGGACGCGAGAAAATCCAATTCCCTTCTCGCCCTATGGGACGACCCGGACGTTGCGCCTCTTCGCGCAGCCGCGTTGCAAAATATGCAAAGTAGCTCCGACCGAGATCCCTCCAAGCCGCAGCTCTCCCGGGAAGAAATCGAGCAAACCTCTTCGCTGCTCGAAAACTCTTTCGTGTTCGGCTATCTGCGCAAGCCCGAAACCAAAGCGGCCCCGGCAAAATCAACGGACCGCCCCTGGAACGGCATGTTCTTCGTATACGATCGCACCGGCAAGGAGCTGCTGCTCGCGAAAACCGTTCTGCGCTTCCGCTCGCAGGAAAAAGAGCCACCGCAAATTTCCACCATTACGGTCGGAGGCGCCCCGGCGCTCAAAATCGAGCGAAAGGACAGCGTCACCTACTGGACGGAGCGCGGCAAATACGCCGTAAGCTCCAGCGAGCTTGGTGTCTTGGAGGAAATTCTCTCGCGTCTCGACGGCAAGACCCCAGGTTCGTCGCTCGCGCAAACAGCCGCTTACCAGGAAGCCCAGCCTTTGTTTCATGGCGGCTTGCTCGAATTTTTCCTACGCGTTCCGCAACTGAAGGATTTGGCATCAGCCGCTCCAGCCAACTCTCCCGTTAAAATCGAACCCATCCTGGACGCGCTTAAGCTTGAGTCTATTCATTCTCTTTCGGGCGATGTCACCCTTGAAGGCGCAAGGGCCCGCGTAAAAGGCGCGGTCCTCGGCGACGTCGCTCCCGGCACGCTTTTCGATCTTTGGACCGACGGCCAGCAAGCGCCTGCGTCTCTTTCCTTTGTTTCGCCCGACGTCATTTCGTACAGCGAAGCCCAGTTCAATCCTTCTGCATTTTACGATCTGCTGAAGCGCGCTCTGCGCGTCGCGCTCCCGCAACAACAGCAAGGCGGCGCGGAAATGATCGAGGGCCTCGCGGCTTCGCGCATCGGCATGCCGCTTCCCGACGCTCTCGCGCTACTCAGCGGCGACTTTGCATCCATCCAAAGCAATCCGGCCATGGACCCGCAGAAAGCTGTCTATTGCGTCGGTATTCGCAATAAACCAGACACGCTGAAACTCCTTCGCACCGTCTTCGGCGACCAACTTGGTTCCGAGCGCACCGAAGGTGATGCCACGTTCGTGAAGGTCTCTCTAGGTGGCGGACAAAACAGCACGGGCGTCGCGCAGTGGAATTTCTATCACGTGGCCGTGACGCCCAGCTTCGTTCTCGCCTCCAGCCGCAGCGAAACGCTGCGCGAATTCCTCGCCAAGCGTTCGCCCGGAAGTCCCCAAACCCAAACATCGTTACCTGCCACGTTCCAGGCCGCTCGCGTGCAATTGCCCGCAAACCTCAACGGGCTCACGTTTATGAATTTTCAAAAGATTGACTATCAAGCCCTGAAGTCGCGCTGGATTGAACAAGCTAAGAACCCTTCGGCAGGCGCTGCAAGGAGAGGGACGAAAGCTAGTCCGGAATCGACGGGTGGCCAAGTCCCAGACTGGCTGCTCAACATGAATCCCGAAGTCTTCCCGCGTCATCTTCATTTTCTAGCCGGCGCCTCTTGGAAAGATTCCAAGGGCGTCCACTTCGACGAATGGCTCGAATAAGCAATGTGGGACAGCCATTTTTGGCTATCCTGCTCCTACTGCTCATCGTCGCGTCGATTTCGGTCGGCCAAACTCAGCAGCCCCCGCCGATTCGCGTTACGGTAAATCGCGTAAACGTCGGTGTCACCGTAACTGACTCAGCCGGGCATTTCGTCGAAGGCCTCCGCCGCGAGGACTTTCAACTCTTCGACAACGGCGTCGACCAACCCATTACCGATTTCCTCCCCATCGAGGAACCCGCACAGCTTCTGCTCCTAATCGAATCCGGCCCCGCGGTCCTCTTCCTCAGCAAAAGCCATCTCTTAGCCGCGGACACGCTCCTCACCACGCTCGCTCCCACAGACCACGTAGCCGTCGCCAGCTATTCCAAAACTCCTCAGCTTCTCCTCAATTTCACGGCGAATAAAACCGAAGCGCGCCTCGCGCTTCAAAGCATCAATTTCTCTAACGATTTTGCCGACCTGAATCTCTCCTCCAGCCTCGCGATGGCGATCGACTGGCTCGCGCGGTTGCCCGGAAAGAAGACCATCGTTCTCCTCTCCACCGGCTTCGACTCCTCGCCTCCGGAAGATCCGCAAGCCATTCAGCGCAAGCTGCTCACCTCCGACGTGCGCATACTCGGAGTCTCCCTTACCGCCGATTTCCGCAGGCCAGCTAAAAAGCAGAAGAAGCTCTCGGCGCAAGATCGTTCCAATCGTGTCGTCATCCAAGAAGGCTTCGCGGAAGCTGACCAGGCGTTGCGCGAACTTTCCGCAGTAACCGGCGGCCGCGTCTACTTTCCCAGCAACGCCGACGAATTCAGCCGCGCTTACGCCGAGATCGCCCAGCTAATCCGCCACGAATACAGCATCGCCTTCGCCCCACCCGCCACGGACGGCCAACTCCACACCATCAAAGTCAAGGTAAGGAATGCCTCGCATGAAGTAGACCATCGCCAAGCCTACCTCGCTCCGCCGCCGAACTGACATCATCACAAAACCGTAGGGCGCAGCACTACTGCGCCTCTTCTCGGCACACCCTATCCATTCTTAGGTTTCCTGGATTTCCGCTGGAATAAGCGATAAGAGGAAGAAGATTTAATGGCGACTTTCGACTACTCAAAGTCTTTCATCATCTGCGCCATCTTGCTCAAGCGGTCATTCACCTGCGCAAACACAGTGTTAGTCTGAAACGTTCCATCGCCATTGCAAGAACCCGCGGTCATTCCGGTCAAAATCTCAATTCCCTCTTCCACCTTTGTCACCGGCCAGATGTGAAATTTCCCCGCGGCCACCGCTTCCAGCACATCGTCGCGCAACATCAAATCCTCGACGTTCGACGCTGGAATCATCACGCCTTGCGTTCCGCTCAGCCCCTTAATCCGGCACACGTCGAAAAATCCCTCAATCTTTTCGTTCACTCCACCAATCGCCTGAATATCGCCCTGCTGGTTCATCGAACCGGTCACAGCGATGTCCTGCCGCAGCGGCAGTTCCGCCAGCGCCGAAATCAGCGCGTAAATCTCCGTCGAACTCGCGCTATCCCCGTCCACGCCCGAATACGACTGCTCAAAGCAAATGCTAGCCGCGAGCGACAGCGGCTTGTCTTGCGCAAACCTGCTCCGCAAATAGCCCGAAATAATGTGCACGCCCTTATCGTGAAACCGCCCGCTCAAATTCGATTCGCGCTCAATATTAATGACGCCCGATTTTCCCAGCGCCGCGGTCGAAGTGATCCGCACCGGTTTCCCAAAAGCGTAGCCGCCAATTTCCAGCACGCTAAGCCCGTTCACCTGGCCAACGCGCTTTCCCTCCAAATCCACCAGCAGCGTGCCGTCTTCAATCATCTCGCGAATGCGCGTTTCGATCAGGTTGTGCCGCTCCATCTTCGCCGAAAGAGCCGTGCGCACATGCGCCGCGCGCACCACAGGTTCACCGGCAGCCGCAGCCGCGTAATGCGCCTCGCGCGCCAAATCCGCAATGTCCACAAAACGCGCGGTAACCTTGTTACGTCGTCCCGCCTGCCGCACGCCATACTCCAAAATCGCCGCAAACGCTCCGCGATCAAACGGCGAAAGCCCTTCCTTCTCGCACAACGCGCGCAGCCGGCCCGCGTACTCCGCGATGACGCCGTCGCTCATGTGCATCTCTTCGTCAAACTCCACGCGCACTTTGAAAATCTTGCGAAAGTCTTCTTCGTACTCGTACAGCAGCTCGTACAATTGCCGGTCACCAATCAAAATCACTTTCACATTGATTTCGACCGCTTCCGGTTTCAGCGCGCTCCCGCCAAACGGATAAAACATCTCCAACGGCTGAATCTCCAGGCGGTTGTGATTCAGCGTGCGTTTCAACGCGCGCCAAACTCCCACTTCGGACAGCGCCTCCAGCGAATACATGATCAAGAATCCGCCGTCCGCGCGCAGCAGCGAACCTCCGCGCAGGTCCATGAAGTCGCTCGTCCACCCGCCCCGCGCGTCGTAGGCGCGCTGAATCGTGCCAAACAAATTCGCGTACGTCGGCGTAGTCTCGAAAATCACCGGTGAGCCATCTTCATCGCCGTGCGCCAAGATGACGTTAACTCCGTACAGCCGGAATGGATCGCGGTCCTGCGCACCCGGCGGTTTCGGCGTGCCATCCGGCGGCGGCTCAGGTCCTTCCTGCTCGCCCTCGCCTTCGCGCTCCTTGAAAGGATCGAGATTATCCAGCAAGTGGTGCCGCACCTCTTCCAAATATTCGGACACGCTCGTGCCCGGATATTTTTCCTTCAGCTCCTCGATTACTCCATCCACCAGAACCGACGCCGCTTCCTGCTCCAAATAACTAAGCTCGCTCGCGAGCTCCCGCGAAAGCGTGAGCGTCTTGCGGTAGACAACCGTGAACTCCTGCCGAAACTGTTCGTACTTCCGCTCGATCTCCTCGGCCACGGGCGAATCCAGCTTGCCCTCATGCACCATCTTCGAAATGTCTTCGATCGGCACCATCTGCCCTTCGAGCACCGGAAAAATCTCCGGCAGCGCAACGGCGCCCACCTGCATGTGCCCCAGCGCAAACTGCTCCCGCGCAATCCGCCGCGTGAAGTCGTCCATCAACTCTTTCTCGCGCACCGTAAACCGCTCAACGATCCTTCCCTTTTGCCGCTGGAACGGTTCGCCTTCAAACACCTGCGGGATGCGCCGCCGCAGAAAATCAATTCCCGCCTGCATATCTTTCTTGAACGAATTCGCCTGCCCGCGCGGCAAGGAAAGCAATCTGGGCCGGTCTGTGATTTTGAAATTATTGACGTAGCAGCGATCTAGCGACGTTTTCGTCTTGGGATGCAGCTCTTCGATCATGTGCGCAATGGTCCCGCCGCGGCTCGTGCCTGCCAGCCCGCACACAAACACGTTGTACCCCGGCGCGGAAAGTTCCACGCCCATCTTCAGCGCCCGCAGCGCACGCTCTTGCCCAATGAACCCTTCACGCAACTCGGCCTGCGCCGTCGTTTCAAACGGCAATCGCGAGGGTTCACACCTCCACCGCAATTTTTCCGGCGGCAATTCCGGATGCACCACAGCAGGCTTGTAGCCGTTCGTACTCATCTGAGTCGGGTACTCTAGCACACGCCCATTACCCCGCACGCAAATTCGCCCGCGGTGTTACGCAGCAAACGATTACACAGCAAGCGCTGCCTGCCTATCCCGATGCTCCACATAAACGCGAAACACTCCCATCGCCGCGGCCAAAATCGTTGGCCCAATCACTAAGCCCAACAGCCCAAACACTTCCAGCCCTCCCAAAACGCCCAGGAATAGCAACAGCTCATTCAGATGCGTGCGATTTCGGAGCAGCAGCGGCCGCACAATATTGTCAGCAACTCCCGCTACCCCGCCGCAAATCACCACTATCGCGAGTCCCTTCCCCCAATGCCCGCTGAACGCCAGAAACAGCGCCGCCGGCACCCAAATCAGCGCCGATCCCACCACCGGCACCAGCGAAAAGAACGCAATCAACACCGCCCAGAAAAGCGGGGAAGAAATCCCGCCCACTGTGAACGCGAAACCTCCCAAAACTCCTTGCAGCACCGCAATTGCCAGCGCCACAGCCACGCTTGCAAAAATCAAATCGCGCGACTCCCGCAGCATGTCCTCCTGAATCGACTCGTCAAATGGCACCAAATGGCTTGCCCCGCGCACGATCTCCTCGCCGTCGCGGAACATGAAAAATAGCGCGAAAATCACGATGAACAAATCCACAAAAAAGGTGAACAGGTTCTTCACCAGCCCCGCCAGGCGCGATGCCAGAAAGGTCGCGATCCTTTCCGCTCCCTGACGTAGGGGTTGCGAAAAATCCGTGGACTGCCAGGCTTGCGGAAGCTGGTGCCGGATCCAAGCCACTGCATGCGAAGGTAAAGCCTTGTCCGGATCCATGAGTGCATCCTGCAACCGCGCCGTGGCGTCGATGGCCTCCCGCGCCGCATAGACCAGTACCAAGAGCGCGGGCGCAATCAGCAGCACCGTCACGCCCAGCGTGCTCGCCAGCGCCGCGCGGCTCGGCTGCAGTCGGCGCATCATCCATTCGTGCACCGGATAGAAGAAAATCGCCAGCACCGCCGACCACGCCAGTGGCACTAAAAATGGCTCGACGATGCGAAATACCAGGTAAATCAGCAGCAGGAGCGCCCCGTACGAAAGTACGGTGGTCAACCGGTCACTCGTGCTCGCCGTGGAAGAAGAAGTTGGATTCATGCGCGGTATATAATGAAAGCAGGATAGAGCGGACGCTGAACCCGCGAGGCCGCACCCGTTGGCCATCTCGTGGAAACCCCAGACGTATCGACTCGCCGATGGAGCCAATTCAGAGTGTCATCTAAATCCATTCCGCTCACGTCCTATCAGTTTCGCCTTCTTGCTGTACTTGTTCTAGTCAACTTTGTCAACTTCGCCGCCCGCTGGGTTTTCATCCCCCTGATTCCCATGCTACGCAGAGATCTAGGCGTTACCGACGCGCAACTCGGCTCGCTGCAAACTTGGCTCCTCCTCGTTCTCGCCGTCGGCAGCATCCCCTTTGGATTCCTCGCTGACCGCTTCAGTCGCAAAGCCATCATTACTTTCGGAATTGTTTGCTGGAGTCTGGCTACGTTCGCCGGAGGCTTCGCCGGCAGTTTCGCGTTTTTGCTGATCGCGCGCGCCTTCGTCGGCATAGGCGAAGCCGCGTACGCCCCCGCTGCACAATCCATGATTTCGGGCGCGTTCCCCGTGGAAAAGCGCGCATCCGCGCAAGCTATTTTCGCCAGCGGCATGCTCCTGGGCGGCGCTGCTGGCCAGGCCCTCGGCGGCATCATCGGTCCGCATTACGGGTGGCAGTACGCGCTTTTCGTGATCGCCGCTGCAGGCCTCGTTCCGGTCGTAGCAGTCCTGTCGCTCGAAGAGCCGCCCCGCGGACCGTGCTCCGAAATCTGTCCCATCCGAAAGCTACTCACCGTACCCGCTTTTCTCGCCATGATCGCTGGCGGCACGTGCATCACGTTTGCCAGCGTATCCTTGCTCACCTGGGGCGTCGATTTCGCGGTCACCTATAAAGATTTCAGTCTGCGCCAAGCCTCTGTCTCTCTAGCGGTCATCGGTTTGGTGTGCAGTCTTGTCGGCGTTCTTTTCGGCGGCTATGTTGCGGATCGCCTGCAACGTCGTTTTGCCTACGGACGCATTATCGCCATCGCGGTTGCTTTTCTCCTCGCCGCGCCTTTCCTGATCCTGGCCATCCAAACCGAAGAAAAATCGCTCGTACTTGCTGCGCTGGCGATGGCCGCTTTCTTCATGTCCTGGTATCACGGCCCGGTTACCGCGGTCATTCACGACATGATGCCGCGTCGCGCGCACGCCACTTCCATCGGCGTCTACATGTTTGTCACCCAGCTTGTGGGCGGATTTGGTCCGCAATTGGTAGGAAGAATCTCCGACCTGCACGACATGCAGTTCGGCCTGCAAATAGCAGTTGCGGTGATGGTGGCCGGCGGACTGCTAATGTTTCTCGTGATTCACTTCATTCGCCGCGATGGGTTGCAGCATTCGTGCCTCGAATCTTTTCGCGCCGAGCCCGGCGACTGAATCTCACTCCTAGTGGCACGGCGAATTTCGGCTCCGCTCTTTCTTCCAAAACTACTTAATCCCGATCTGCTCGATCAGCCGCAGCACGTCGGGTTCGTACACATCATAGAGCTGCCGCTCGTCTTCTTCTTCTAACCTTTCGCGAAGGAATTCCGCGGCAATGAAACTTGCCTCGCGATCGCTCAAGTCGCGTCCCGTACGCTCGCGGAATTTCACGAAAGCCTTGTGCGACAAACCTAAAACGACCGCCTTGCCATCCACAAAAAATTTCGTGTCAATCGTATCCGCGTGGCGCGTGGCAATCCCATTCCACATGTGCGAAAACCGGCACTGAAACACATTGCCGGTCAACTTGGAAGTCACCTCAAAAGCGCCCACAAACGTGCTCATCGCTCCGGTGTTGGCCAGGACTGGAACCGAACTCACGAATCCTCCTTTTCCGTTAACGGCTGACGACCGCTGCTTCAGTGTGTGCGTGCGTATAACTCTGCACCGCCGCGCCGACACCCGCGCCCGAAGGCACGCGTAACCCTTGGTCGATTAGCACTTTCTCCATCGCGGCGAGAAACAGTAGCACATACGCCTTTTGGCTGCAGTGGCCCATCAATCCCACCCGCCAAATCTTTGCCTTCAGCGGTCCAAGCCCGCCGGCAATCTCGATGTTGAATTCATCGAGCAGTTGATTGCGCACTTTCGTGTCGTCGATACCATCGGGGATCATCACCGCGGTCACAGTCGGCAAGCGGTCCGCCGGCTTCTTCACCAGCAGCTCCAGCCCCATCGCTTCGATGCCCGCGATCAGGGCCAACTGGTTCACGCGATGCCGCTCCCAACGCGCTTCCAAACCCTCTTCCATCACAATGCGCATAGCCTCGCGTAGGGCGTAAATCAGCGACACCGGCGGCGTGTGGTGATACAGCCGCTCCTTGCCCCAATAATTCATTGCGGTAGTAAGATCGAAATACCAGCTCTGCACTTTCGTCTTGCGAGTGCGAAAAACTTCCTCCGCACGCGGGCTTACGGTAATCGGCGACATGCCTGGCGGCGCGCTGATCGCCTTTTGCGTTCCGCTGAAACAAATGTCCACGCGTTCGCGGTCCACATGCAGCGGAACCGCCGCAAGCGAAGCAACGGCGTCGACCACCAGCAAAGCGCCCAGCTCATCGGCCACCTTGCGAAAATCAGCAATCTGCGTCAGCACGCCCGAAGAAGTTTCGCCCTGCGCAAGTCCCACGATCTTGATTTTCTTGCCCTTGCCCGCACGCCGCACATCTTCCGCATCCACCGGCTTCCCGTACGATGCTTCCACCTTGGTGACTTTCGCCGGCGTGTGCGAGGCAATCACCGCCATGCGTTCGGAAAAAACTCCGTTGACGCAGACGATAGCTTCGTCGCCCTCCTCCAACGTGTTCACTACGGAAGCTTCAATCCCGCCCGAGCCCGATGCGGAAAGCGGCATCGTCAACCGGTTTTCCGTTTGAAAGATTTGCCGCATCAAGACTTGCGTATCGTCCATGCAGCCCTTGAACCACGGATCGAGGTGACCAACCAGGGGCGCGGCCAACGCGCGATAAACACGCGGGTCCATTGACGAAGGTCCCGGAGTGAGCATGAGCCGATTAGGAGGAGCAAATTCGCCGATCTGCTGCGTCATCACTGTATCCTTCTGTCTGGCCATTGCCGTATCCCTCTGCTGTAATCCATCTGACTAGAGGGGCTCAACGCAAGGCCGGGGAGCAAGAAACCGACTTTTGCTAAAACGCCGCAAAGTTGGGGCACCCGCAGAGCACAAGTTTCCCCCATTCCGCAACGCCCACGCAACCGTCAATTTGGCCGCTAGTCGGTTGTGCCACCGCTCATCCTGCATTGCAAAGAGTTTGGAGAGGGCGCTCTCGACTCGGGAACGTGCGGGCTTGACGAGGGTTAAATTTCGATTCGCCGGATTTCCCAGTCTCCTCTGTTGAGAACTTTTTGATGTTAATGCCAAATGTAGCCTAGATTTACACGCAATTACTCGCAACCTGCCAAACAAATTAGCAACTTTTCCCGTCCTTCCCTTTGAAGCGTACGGAACGGCAACGAAAAAATGCCGCCGTCGATGCGCTTCAGAGATCGTAGCGGTGAACTAACTTTCAATCAAAGCTCACCGTCAGGGTACCTACATGAAACGCATCATCGTCGTTTTCTTTGTACTTGTCGCCTTTGCGTCAAGCATCCGTGCCCAAAGCTCCCCGCGTCGCCGTCCTATCGGAGACCAGAGCCCAACAAACGGCGGAATTCCTGGTGTTGCTGTGTCCGACCCTTGGGAAGACCTTCGCCTGCGTCTCGAAGCGACCTTCCCAGCCACATCCAAAACCACGCCTCCGCCGCACGCTGACCACCTCGTTCCTATCAGCCAGCTCCGTATTCCCTCCAAAGCCATCAAAGAGCTCCAGCGGTCCGAAAAAGCATTTCAGTCCGGCGATCTGCGCACGTCCACCGAGCACCTCCAGAAAGCTTTGCAGATTTATCCTGATTTCATCCAGGCCCACAACGCGCTCGGTCTCCGCTTCATTCAGTTCGGCGAATACGAAAAAGCTCTAGCAGAGCACGAAGCTGCGCTCTCGCTCGATCCCCGCCTCGCCCAAACGCACCAGGATATTTCTCTCGCGCTGCTATTGCTGAATCGATCCCAGGAAGCGGAAACAGAAGCGCGCCAAGCTCTGGATCTCGATCCGCAGGCTCCCGCATCAAGCTACGTGCTCGGCCGCGCTCTGATCGCGCAGCGCCGTGTCACGCCGGAAGCCATCGAGATGCTACGCCAAAGTGAGAGCGCATTCCCGAACGCCAGTCTAGTCCTCGCGCAAATTTACTTCACAAGAGGTCAAACCGATCAGGTAATCGCGGAATTGCGCCACTATTTGAGAGCCCCCACAGATCCCGACAACAAGCAGAAAGCAGAATGTTGGATCGCGCAACTCAGCCAGCGGCCCTCGCCCGCAGGCTGTCCAGCCGACGTCACGCGACCCTCGTTCCACTGAGGTAGGACCACACAGCAAACCTGCATCTACAAGGGTCGAGCAGCTCCCTTGCAGTCGTTATCCTGAGCCCAAGCATCTCCTCTTCAGGCTGGAGCGCTAGTTTTGAAAGGACTCCAATCGTTTCACCGGAGATGCCATGACCGGAAAAATGGGTTATCTGGCTCAACGTACAAAGAAACGGCTACGCAATGTCACCGCCAGATTTCTTGATGACGGCTTCGGAGGCGTCGCACGTCGTCTCGCTTATCACCTGGGCTGGTTGCGCGAAATCCATCAGCGAGATGCCCAGTTCGATAAAACGTTGGGCGTCGACACCAAAGGCCCTGTAGGTTTATGGCATCTAAAGATTCGCTCTGACAACCTGCAAGACGCCATCCGCTATGAAGGCGTGAGTCCTGCAATTTTTCGTCAGGCGATGGCCAACTTAGCCGAGAATTTTAGTGACTTTACTTTTATTGATCTAGGTTGCGGCAAAGGCCGCGCACTGCTGCTTGCCAAGGAATTTGGCTTTTCGCAGATTGTCGGCGTCGAATTTGCATCAGAACTCGCAGCTGTCGCCCAAAAAAATTGCGCTCAAGTCGGTGTGCAGGCCACTGTACTCTCCCAAGATGCAATGCAATTCTCTTTTCCGCCCGGCAACTTGGTGGTCTATCTCTACAACCCTTTCGGATCCACAGTTCTAAATCCCGTCCTCGATCATCTCCTGGAATCAGCAACCGCAAAATGCTACGTGGTCTACGTAAATCCAGTGCACCGGCGACAGTGCTTCGATTCGCGACCACAACTTCAATACGCAGCCGGTGATTCGGAATATGCAATCTGGACCGCGCAACCACTCGATAACCATGCCAACTCAATGACAGCCGCGCCCACCAGATACGCCCGAGACAGGACGGAAGTTGCTCCTGCGCCACAACCAGAGCATGCAGAACGCGCCGGCCCCTCAACAATCAACTGAGTGCATCCTGGCCCGAGAAAGCGCTCCTCGCCAGATCACTGCACGATCAATGTGATCGGTTGACTGTGAGTGGTGGCTCCTTGTGTTGCGACGATCTGTATCGTGTAAGTACCTCGTAGAGTTACCGCGGGAGCGCTTGGAGGGGCGGCAATGGATCCGCCTCCACCACCGCAGCCAATGGCCGCGAGTGTGCTCGATAGAATGACAAGCGCGAACAGTCCGATGCGCACTCTGCCACGCACAAATAGGCCTTTATTTCTCTCTGGAGAGAGTGGCCCCCACAAAAGCCACACAAGTCCGAATGCGGCTGTCGAAACCGAGAGACTTCTGAAGAGGGATGCTGACTGTGAGCCGCCCGTGCTCACGCTCACAGTGAAATTCGCAGTGCCTCCGCTGCTCAGGCTGAGAGAGGCAGGATTTGGGGTACAGGTCGCATTTACAGGCACTTGCGTGCAAGTCAACGTGACAACCCCGCTTGAACCGGAAGCAGAGACAATCGAAAGCGAATAGGTCGCGGTTTGTCCGGCCGTCACTGTCGCTGTGCTTGAATTTGAGCCCCCCGTTCCAAAGCTAAAGCTCGGGGTTGTGCCGATGCCCGAGAGCGCCACGATCTGAGGACTGTTCGCAGAGTTGTCCGCAACATTGAGCGTCGCTTGCCTCGTTCCGGTCGCGCTGGGAGTGAAGGTGACCGACACTGTGCAGCTAGCGAGTGCAGCAAGGGAGGTCGGGCAGTTGTTGGTTTCGGCGAAGTCCCCTGAACTTTGAATGCTGCTGATCGCCAATGCCGATCCACCTGTATTCTGCAGTGTTACAGTTTGCGCAGCGCTTTGGGTTCCCACAGTTTGGGAGGCAAAAATCAGTGTAGCAGGCTGGAAAGTTGCCACAGGGGGAGCCGGATTTATGGTGAGCGTCAGTGATGACGAAGTCCCCCCTCCGGGCGCGGAATTGACCACGGTAATCTGCGCGGTGCCGGATTGGGCGATGTCGGACGCCGGGATGTTCGCATTGAGCTGGGTTGTGCTCACGAAATTTGTTGCGCGTGGGTTGCCATTCCACTGTAGCACCGAGCCAGGAACGAAGCCCGAACCCTGCACGCCGAGTACAAACGCCGGTCCACCCGCGGTGACGCTCGAAACGCTCAGCGCAGAAATACTTGGGACGGGATTAGTGGCGAAGCGCGCGTGGGCGATGCTGCTTCTGAACATGATGACCTGGCCACTGCCTGTAACCGGCACAAAATCGCCGACCACGAACGCGAAACCGTCGGTTCCCCAGCGGTTCAAGGCTACGGCGTCCGGACCATACACGGACGTGGACAAGAAAGGTACGGTTCCTGTGAACGCCAAAGTGTTCTGGTCGTATGCATCCACGGATGTGGCCTGGTATCGATTGTATTGCGAAAACGTATTCAGAAAGAAAGTCCGCCCTAGCGAATTGTCCGGCAGAACGCTCGGCACGGTGGCGAATGACAACGCGGGACTGTATGTTCCCACCAGCGTAGTCGGTGGATTCCACACCTGGCCCCAGTTTGTGTATAACAGTTTGCCGTCTGACGCGATCACACCCTCTGCGCCGCCAAGCGAACCTAGCGTCTGCACATGTATTCCTGCACTTGCGATCGTGAACACTCCAAACGTGCCAAACGATCCGGGCGCGTTTCCCATAGTCAACGGATAGGAATAGATCACCGGTGGGTTGGCAGCAAACGCGAAGTTATCCACGGTCACGTAACCGTCGGCAAAGTTATTTCCGAGCCAATTAACAAGCCCTCCGGCATTATAGAGTGCAATGCCGTCTTCTGCCGGACTCGCCACCCGGAACAATGCCGCAACAACTGATTGCGGAGAACCGGGAACCACCTTCATGTCGGCGACAGTGAGTAAGCCGAACGAAGAATCCACTGGCAAAGGAAAAGTCTTTTCTATTGCGTAAGTGCTTAAATTGATGCGTTGGATGGCGTGGTCGCCGTCTAGGGCTACATACAGATACGCTCCATCATCGGAAACTGCCAGACGTCTTGGATCGTTACCCACCGCAATGTATCGGCTTACTTTTCCCGCCACCGGGTCGATCACCGCGATCGTGTTTGGATTGTTGGTGGCTGCCGCTTCGATCGAGGCATACAAAAGCTGCCCGAAAGGGTCGTATACCATAGCTCTGGCGGCGATCGGTATTGACTGATAAACGGTAAGGATCAACGGAGTAGTCTGACCGCCGCCCGGATTTGGCGTAAACACCGAAACCTGGAGTTCGCCGATCGTTGCGACAAGCACCGGATCCAACGTGGCCGTTAGGACCGTTGAGCTTTGGTAAGTCGTGGGTTGCGCGACGCCGCCGACCTTTACCACAGAAGCGGGAAAAAAATTACTGCCATAGACCTGCAATGACAATTGCGTGCTGCCCATCTGCATCGTCGGCGAAGATAAGAACGTAAGCGACGGCACTGGGTAGGAACTATAGCCTGTCCCGGAAAGATTCACGGAAACGACCGGATTATTGGGATCGTCCGAGGCGATCTGCAATGTGCCGGTCGACAAACCAGCGGCCTGGGGTGTAAAGGTCAGCAACAATGCGCAAGCGCCAAGCGGTTGGTCGCAGCCAGATTGGGTGTATCCAAATCCGGCGCTAATTGTGGTCTGGGCAAGATTGATCGTTAACGGCACTCCGCCAGTATTTGAGATCAGTACGAATTGTTGCGGGCTGGTTTGGCCGATAAACTGGGGATCGAATGTTACGCTATTTGTCTGCAGGCTGATTTGCGGTGCTGCGCCTGCGCCCTGGATCGCAATGGACGCTGTCGATACCGGAGCATTGGATGTGATCGTAAGTGTTCCAGAAACCTGCCCAACGGCGGTAGGACTGAAGGCAACTGCAACCGTGCAGGATGCATTGGCGGCTACACTTTGTAGGCAGCCGTTCGAGGCCGCCGGTATGGTAAACAATGGATTCGAAGACTGCACGGAACTAATAGTTAAGGGAGCATTTCCGCAGTTCGTGAGCGTCAACGTCTGCGTTTGCGAAGCAGCGACGCGAACATTTCCGGCGAAGAGGGCTTGCGGATTGAAACATAGCGACGGCGCCGCAGTGTTAGCGTCGATCACGGCAGCATAGCCAAACGTGTATTGAACAAATTGCGGAGGTGGACTCACGGAAGAGCGATAAGCGTGGGAAGTGGTAAAGAGACCGTCGCCTGTGGTCCCGGCGATGTGTGCGTGGTTATTCGGATCAATCGCCACTCCAGCAATCATTCCGCCCTGGACGACCCCTCCAAAATATGAGGAGAAGGTTAAGCTCGCGCCGGTCGGGTCGAATCGAGAAAGGAAAGCGGTCGTAGAGGGGTTGCCACTTTGCGTAGCCGGGAGGGATTGCAACGGGTACTTCAGGGGAAACTGCGAGCTTGTGGTCGATCCGGACAACCAAATATTGTTGGCCCCGTCGAGTGCAATGCCTGTAGTGGTTGTAAACGAAGAGCTCGTGAGATCGCCTAAAAAATAGCTGGAATAGAGCAGGTGAGAGCCATCAGCGCTGAATTCCGTAAAGAAGGAAGCACAACAGGCATTGCCGATGCTCGGCTGGTAAGAATTCGAAGTGGTCGGGAAATGGTTTCCTGAGGAGTTTCCTGCATACACTCCCGTAACGAAAGCCTCGCCCGTGGCGGGCTTCATCGTAATCGCAGTCGAGTAGCCGCCGTCCCCCAGAAACGTCGAATAAGCCAGGCTCGAACCGGTTTGGGAAAGCTTGGTGACGAACGGCGCAGCATACGGCGTACTCCCCGGAATCGAAGTCTGAAATGAGCCGCTGGTGGTGGGCCAAAGCGTGCCGCTTGAGCCAGTGATATACGCGCTGCCCGTTGCGTCCACCCCGATTCCAAACACACCAACTGGTCCCCCACCACCGTTCTGGGGTGATGCATCGCCAAGCAATGCGCTGTAACCTAAGTTCCCAGTAGTTAGGAATTTGCTCACAAATACGACATTTTTCGGGTATGCCGGAGTCGTCATGTTGAGGGCCCCGGGCGTTGTC
Organism: Candidatus Acidiferrum typicum; assembly: GCA_025463055.1. Lineage (GTDB taxonomy): Bacteria > Acidobacteriota > Terriglobia > Acidiferrales > UBA7541 > Acidiferrum > Acidiferrum typicum_A. The sequence goes on along the minus strand of JAOAPV010000122.1, from coordinate 73,709 downwards.
GGAAAAACCGGGGAGTCGGTCGTGCCAGCGATGTATGCGTTCCCATTGGAATCCAGCGCGACGCCGCCAACAGTGGTAAATGACGACTGGAAGGGCTGGGCGCCACCCCCAAGGACGCTCGAGTAATTCAGGGCAGAGCCATCAAAGGATAACGAACTGATGAAACCGTAAGACGTTCCATTTCCAGAGGTGCCAACAGCAATGGGATTCTGAGTGGGGAAGTCCGTAGATTGTGTGCGACCAACTACCACAGCGTTTCCCGTGGCATCCACCGCGATTCCGTACGGCTGGTCGTAGTCGCTGCCGCCAAGAAATGTCGAATAGACCAACGCTGTCCCACTCGCGTTGATTTTGCTGATAAACACGTCAGGCTGCTGAATTGACGCGGTGCAGGATTTGCACGTCGTCTGGTAAGCGCCAGGGGTGACCGGGAAATTCGGCGAGAACACCAGTCCTGTCGAAAACGTATCCCCTGTAGCATCCGTTGCAACGCCAGCCATCACGACTGAGACGTCAGCCAAATAGGTGGAATAGCTGAGAACTGGATCGATGATCAGCGGTCTGGATTTGTCGTAGTCTTCCACCACAAATCCAAACTCTTTCTTTCCCAGCAAAGCAAAATGGCCCTTTCTCATAATTTTCGAGTTCATCGAGATTTGATAGACCTGCGGCGTCTCAAAAGTGAGTTCGCCGTCTGGAAACAGGAGCCTAAGACTGCCGTCATGCTGGAGATGGATGTTGGTTGGGCCGTCTACATGTATACGGATCAGCCGGTAATCCGCACCAGGTCCCACGATAAAATCATGCTCCAGGCGCAGGCCGTTCCCGTAAAAAGCCGCATCGACGCCAGGATAAATGGCTTGATACGTGACGCGACCGAAATGCGGCACGTGAGTAAGCCATCGGGATGGATCGACTCCTAGAATGTAATTGCTGTAGCCTTCCTGCTCGTCCGAAGCGACAAAATTTGCGTTTGGGTCACTCCCACCAAAATTTAAGGCCAACGACGCCGTGTTTTTTGGACCGGCCAGCACTAAATCGATACCTTTTGGCCGTAAATACATCTTCAGATTTCCTGTATTTGTAATGAACCGTACCGGAGATGCGCCCTGACCCTTATTTGGCTCAAAGCTGATGGGGAGATTTCTCACCGTCGCTGCGACTTGCGTCTGAGGTCCTTCCTTACTCCATGCCACGCTCGAAATAAACGTGGCGACAAGGCAAAGCTCCAGAACTAGAACTAACCTAAGACACAATACGGAACGCAAGGATCTAAGAGGGAGGGCCATGGGAAGACTCCAGACACGTTTGTCGTTACTCTTGAAGTGTTTAAAGAGCGTCTACGCGAATCGCAAGCGCGAAATGATTACATATCGGATACAAGCTTGTCTATAACCGTGCTAGGGCTACTACATATTGCGGAAAGTTCGGCATGTCGAGTGTGAGCACTTCGTCAACCCTGGCTCTTTGCCATTGCTCCCGCCCACAGAGAGCATTCTCCAAGCTCCTCTAGATCTAATGCGCGGCGGCGAGGGCTTCGCTTTTGCGGGATGTTTCCCATAGCTCGATGTACGGTTGCAGGTCTTGCATCATGCGTTCGAATTGAGGCAGATCTAGCGACTGGGCGCCGTCGCTGACTGCTTTCTCGGGTGCGGGATGGACTTCTACGATTAGGCCGTCTGCGCCGATCGCTACTGCGGCGCGCGCGACCGCTGGCACCAGGCTGCGCTTTCCGGTTGCGTGGCTCGGATCCAAAATGATTGGCAGGTGCGTTAATTCATTTAGCGCTGGAATGGCCGCGATGTCGCAGGTGTTTCGCGTGGCGGTCTCGAAGGTGCGAATTCCTCGCTCGCACAAAATCACGTCGGGATTTCCGTGCGCAACCACGTATTCCGCGGACATCAGCAATTCCTTCATCGTGCTGCTCATTCCGCGCTTCAGCAACACGGGACGCCCGCATTTTCCCAGCGCTTTCAGTAACACGAAATTCTGCATGTTGCGCGCGCCGACTTGCATCACGTCTGCGTACTCCGCGATCAAATCGACATCGCGATCGCTCATGACTTCCGTGATGATGGCGAGTCCCGTTGCTTTCTTCGCTTTCTGCAAAAGTTTCAGGCCTTCCACCTCCATGCCCTGAAAATCGTACGGAGAAGTGCGCGGCTTGAACGCGCCGCCGCGCAACATTTTTGCGCCCGCTTTCGCCACGCCCTCCGCGGCCTGCATGATCTGTTTTTCTGATTCCACCGAGCATGGCCCGGCCATCATGATGAATTCGCCGCCGCCAATTTCAAAACCGTTCACGCGAATCTGCGTACGGCCAGCGCGAAATTCCTTGCTCACGAATTTGTACGGCGCGGAAATGCGCACCACTTTTTCCACCTGCGGCATGGCTTCCACGGATTCCAAGCACGCAGTCACATCGCCCACTCCCACGACTCCGATCACGACGCGCTCCTCTCCCTCGATGGAATGCACTTTGTATCCGAAATATTCCACTTGGCTGCGAACCTCATCGATCTCTTTTCTTGTGGCGTGCAGTTTCATGGAGATGATCATGGCTGTCCTTTTCTTTCGCGCTCCGAAATTTCCGCACTCAGAGTCGGCGCCGATTTTTCGCGCCAAAAATCTTGAGCGCAAAATAAAAAACCCACTCGGTTGCGAGTGGGTCGGAATTTTTTGCTTTATTCCAGTGATTACAAATTCGCCCCTCGCGCCCTATTTAGGTGGCACCCAAAATCGAAACCAATACGAGTAGGCGTTGCGAATCATGGTTGCGTAGTCTAGTAAATCCTCATTCCGGAATCAACTGAAAAAATCATTGCAGAATCAACTCCAAAAAATCCCGACCTCCGGTCTGGCCGCCGGATGCCGGCGCTACAAAAAACCCACTCATCAGACGCACAGCCAGAAATGGCTATGCCTCTACGCCTCTAGCCACGGACGCGGACGGCGCTGAAGCTCAGAATCACGTGGCCACCGGAGGTGGGACGGCCGAAACTCATCATGGGACGGAAGCGGGAGAACAGGAGCATCTGATCGAGCTGATGGCGCAGGTCGACGCTCTTGGGGCCGGAGATAATTTGGTAGCCGACCATTTGGCCGTGCTGATCCACGGTGACATCGATGAGCAAACCGTGGGGAAGCGAAAGCTCCACATCGTGCTGCTCGGGAGCCCAGGAGGACGGGTAATCGGAAAGCGTGATCAGTTCCGCGGGACGAAGAATATTCAGCGGCACGTCGTTGGGAACGGCGCGCACGGTGATTCCGGGAACAATCAACTGCAATACCAGAACGAAAACGATAATGGCGGAGAAAAATCCGCCGGTCGCCGGAACTGAAAGCGGGCGAAAAACATTGTCGAGCAGAAGTTCCGCGCGGTCGCGCATTCTGCGCATGCGGCTGGGAATATCTTGGGTTGGAACAGCTTGCGCGGCGGCCACGCGAATGCGCACGGCCAAATCCGCAGGCGGCAAATTCCTGGGTACGCGAGACAGCAGCATGGAAAGCTTACGGTAACGCTGCAGCTCTTCGCGGCAATAATTGCACGATTCCAAATGCTCGCGAATATGTACGCGCTCTTCCACAAGAGCGGCGCCGGTTACAGCGCCATCGAGATAGCCGGCCAGCTTGGTGCGCACTGTGTTGCACTTCATGGGAGTTCCCCGTGTGCCGCTTGCTGCGTCATCGCTGAACTTTCCATTGAACCGGCGACTGAACTCGCGACTGAATTTTGTGCTGAACTGGGATCCGAATGCGGGCCTGAAATTCTAACGGAATCCGCGTGAGTGCCGCGATCGCCGTTATGTTCATGAGACGTGTTTGCGTGCCCATGCGTTTCCCGCTGACCGAGCAAAGGTTCCAAAATCTCTTTAAGTGCGCGGCGCCCACGCAGAATGCGCGATTTTATTGTGCCGACGCTGCATTCCAGCACCTCGGCGATTTCCTCGTAGCTCAAGCCTTCGAGGTCGCGGAGAATTACGGCGCCGCGGAACACGTGAGGAATTTCCTGCAACGCGTGCTGCACGGCTTGCTGAATTTCGTGGGCGGCGAGTTGATCAAAAGGGGTGGCGCCCAAATCTTCAATTTCAATTGCGCTGTGCCCTTCTTCAGGTTCGGCGTCAATCGAAACATTTTTTTGCAGATGACGCTTGAACCAACGCTTATGATTCAACGCTTCGCGAATGGCGATGCGATACAGCCACGTTTTCAGCGAGCTGCCCTGCCGAAAACAGCGAATCCCACGAAACGCCTTCAGAAAAACTTCCTGCGTACCGTCCGCGGCGTCCGAAGTGTCTCCCAGCATGCTCAAGATCAAATTGTAGACCGGGCCGTGGTAATGAGTGACCAGCCAATCAAACGCAGTTTCTGAACCGGCTTGCAGCTCGTTCACCAGCTCCGATTCATCGCGGCCCCAAGACAGGGCGCTGGCCCAATCGGACACGGACGGCCTTTCCGGCTCACCCCATTCCGGCGCGCGCGAAGCCTGCAAGGGTTCGCGGTTCAGCTCCGAGGGGTCACTTGAGCCATCACGGCTAAAAAACAAAAATCCAGTTGCGTCCGGGTGGGGCATTTTCCTGCTTAGCCTTTAAACCCGGTGTCGAGCTTTGTACCTTTAGACACCGGGGAAGGCGGTTGTGTTCCGCCTCTGTGCCCATCTTACACCCCCTAGAGCGGGGTGCAATGGCACGGGAGTCGTGGTACTGGGCGCCTCTGCGGGACCACCCTAGGGTGCCGCGGGGCGGCCGGGCTGAAGCGCGGCCCCCTACACCGTCTTGCCCGTGGGAGCGTCAGTTTGTGGGGCAGTTTCTTCGGGCTTGTCGCGATTGGGGGCTGGGAGATCCCAATCCCACTGTATGGGGTGGGCATCGATTTCGCGCTTGATGGCTACGAGGGAGTGGAGAAGTTGGTTCGTGATGTAGGTGAGGACGGCGGCACGGCGCGCGGAGATCCGGTTTTGCACGACGAGGATAAGGAGCTTGGCGAGGAATTGGTTGATCTGGTCGGCGGACTGAAGATCGTCGAGCTGGATCAAGAAATGGGCGGACAGGTCGACGTCAACGGGTTGCGCAGGTTGGATCTGGAGTGCGGCATGGCGAAAGCAAAGGCCGGAGCGCAGGGCGCGAAGGCGGCAGCGACGGCCGCGAGCGGTGAAATGACTGCACTTTGCGTCGGGATTGCCGGGAAGCGCGATAGCGGTGGAGCTGGGTGTTTGCGAATTCATAGTTTGTCCTTTTTGGGTGTGAAAGGGGGGTACACCCCCGTGGCGATAGAAAGAGTGCGGAAGGCATTGATTCCAAAGCAGTTGTAGGCGCGCCGTTGTCGAAAAGAGTGTGCATATCGATGAAAACAATCAACTTACAGGTATGTAATAAGAAGCAAACGAGTTAAGGGGTAATGCACGGAAAGACCCGTAAGAGAGGGCGGGCAGCCTGGCAACGATTTGAAATGCGAGATTCACAAGACAGCGTAGCACGGATGCTGTAATTTGTCAAGTAATTTATTAATTCGACAACGATTCGAACGGGTCTGCCCGCGGATCGCATTGAAAACAAAGGAGGAAATGCATACGGGACTCCTTGTAATTGTTGTGACGAGGCTGCTTCTAATTGTCGTCTACGCCGTTATAGCTTGTGCATGCCTCAGCCTTGTACACGCCAGGAGTGTCTTCAGTCGAGAACGCGCAGGCGGTTGTCCAATGGTGGATTCCGAAAACGTCGTCATATTCAACTCTGGCGTAAGTGGCGAGATAGGCCTTCCCCTTGAGGATTTCTTCGTTTTCTGCTGTCGAAAGGGGTCGTACTTCGTATTGCTTCGACGTTGGGTTAATCCTGAAAATAGAGGCCTCCACGCGCGGCAGACTGGTCCCTTGCCACATGCTTCCCACCGTGACGCGGCGCCCTTGAACGTCGTAGCGAAGGCTGGGCGATTGTCCATTCGGGACCTTTTCCATGACAAATTTGCCCGAAATATTCTTGGCTGGACTTTTCCCTGTGTTGCTTATAGTGACAGGCACAAACGGAATGACCGTTCCGGCTGTCGGATTGTGATTGGTCACCAAAGGCCCCAACTCGATTTTTATCCAAGCGCGTTGATCTTGCCGCATTTGTCGCTCAATTGCTGCGACCTGGGCCTGTAAAGTTCTGATCTCCTGGCGAGCATTTCGCCTTGCAGTTGTGGCGTCATTTCCAGCGTCCTCGGCTTGTTTAGAAAGTATCCCTGTCTGGGTTTGCATCTCAGAGAACTGGCGATAGAAGATTACCCCTGTAATGCACGCAACAATCAATCCAGCCCACGCGACAATAAGAGTGTGCTTCTCGATTTTCTTATGGGGCCCTTCTGCCTGATCCGCAGTCTTTTTATGAGCAGGCTCGGTGGCGAGGCTCTGGTGGGAGCCGGTGGGTGGAATAGACGATTGAGGATCTACAGGTTGAGTTCCCTTCTTACTGCTGTCTTCGTCGTCGGGTTTGGGCTGGTTTGTAGTGGAATTTTCTTCTATCACGGGCTGGTCCTGATAGGCGTGCTCAACCAGGCGAGCGGGTAGCCCAGTCACCGTTGTTCATATTCTTTACTTTGCAGCAACATTCGATGAGAGGCTACCATCACAGTAAGTCACTGTGACGTGACCTTAACGAGGTTGGTTGTGATGTTTCCCTGCGTGAAAGCTTGCTTTGTGCTGCTTATCGCCCTTATCGTCCCGTCACTTACATGGGGAAAGCGCGTAGCCCCGCCCCTTGTCAGCCCTGTTGTTTTCGACGGCGTGGAATACTCAGCGCGTGGAGATGGTGAAAAAGCGTGGATAACCGCAATCGAAGTAACTAGTCGCAAAGAACTGTGGACGGCCAAAGTTTTCCGAATCCATACACATTGGTGGAAGGGCGAAATCGATAACCAATGGATTTACATTTCCTATCTGACGTTGGAGTCAAGCGCTCTCTTCATCAAAGATGAGAGGTCGCGGTGCTATCGTCTTGACCTAAGAACAAAGCGCGTAAAGCGGGACCGCTGTCATTGATTTGTTGGGCGTTTGGCGAATAGATCAGAAGGTCGAAGAACGGCACACCAAAGAAAAATCCAGGCCCGCAAAAGCCGAGCGTGGGCACGCTCGCAATTCGTCTCAGGGAATCGCTCGCACCCATGACATATCGGGATCGTTCTCCTGGCGGCGAATAACCAAATCGTTGCCGTCCGCGCCCCACACCCGAAAAAAAGCATCCTTCGGAACAGTATCTCCCTCACGGTGAGAGTTTAGCGTCCCGTTTACGACAACCCAGTTGCCGACCGATGAGGCCTGCCGCGTTCGCAGCTCGAAGAGTCCGTGGGTTTTCGTTTCGGTTTCCGGTTGCACTTCAAACAGACTCGCATATACCCGGCCATTATCCGTTACTGCCAATGCGGTAACTCTTGCTTCAGGGAGAGGCGCCATATCCATCTTCCAGCGTTTGAGGCTTTCTGTAGATGGATCGATTTCGATGTATTCCTTGGTCTCATTTAGGTAGAGCGAAATACGATCTTTGCCGCAGACCAGAAAGGTCGCGTTCGGGCCTTCGCCTCCTCCGATCGAACCGGTCCGGCGCAAATCAACCAGAGCCCTTGAAAGGTAACCATGCAACAGGCCGCTTTCGAAACTGTACTGCCGAACGAGTGGGTAGTCGGCGTCATGCGCCGATTCCTTCTGCGGGTCGCGTCCGAGCGTCCAGATCGTGCCGTCACTAGCCTTGCAAATTCGTGCGGCTACGAACGTTTCGGTCCGAGCTACGGAAACAACGCCACCGGAGGCAGAGGTCTCGGCCAGGAAGTACGTAATTCCTGGGTCGATGCTAGCGTGTCCACTAACGATAGCGCCGCCGTTCGTTGCGGGCGCTGCGGCGACCAGCCACATCTGGGTCGCGTTAGGAATCGAGACGTGTGCTTGGCTCACTTGTTTTTCCGCGGCGGTCGTACACGGCGAGGTCCAGGGGAAAGTTCTCCTCCGACAATTGAGCGAGATAGCCGTGGGCCCAGGTCGGCCAGTGTGCGTTAAAGCGAACGGCAGCCGGAAACCAGGCGGTGCGATACGATTCGGAAAGGCGACCCGCTGCAGACTCGGCAGTCGATTGGTGTGCTCGGAATTCGGGTGTGGTTGTGTAACTCGGCCGTGCGAACGTTAGCGAAGTTTTTAGACTCGATTGCGGAAAAGGTATTCCAACGACCAGTAATAACAGCCCTGCAAGAATGAGGCAGCGCCACGTGGCATCGAGTATTGCCATACGCTTCCTCCGGCGGAGTATCTCGACTAAAGCTAGATGATACACAGATGATACAGCTAAAAGGTACAGCCATTGACACCGGCACAAGGGAGGGCAATTGTGCCGGGGAATCCGCATTCTGTGTGTGACCTACATAAAGGCCGAAGAAAAATCCCAGCCTCAAACCGAGGAAGGGCACCGAGCGTTACTCGGAACTTATCTTATAGAATCGCGGCAAACCCCGTTGCGGTGGACTGATGTAATCGTAAGTGTCTCCTGTTTCTACGTCGTGAAACCGTCTTGTGCCCCACGTTGGGCACGCTACCTCGCGTACTCGACCTTCGGCGACTAGCTGCGAAATCTCGCGCTGCAGCAGAATGTTGTCCCATTCCTGTTCTATATAACCGTTTCCGTTAGTTCGTACTCGGAAAACTTCGTCTAGGGTTCCGGCCATCAGGGTCCCCCTGGTTGCGACTTGCCTTGAAGTTTACCACCTAGAAGTTCAGCGCCTGGGCACCTGGAAGCTGCGAACTATATAATTGCGCGCCATGAGCCACAATCGCGTTAATTGCCTTCTTTCATCCGCCTGATGACTGGGCAAACGCGCAAGCGGTTATACCGTTGCAGCATGGCAGGTGAGAGGATTAGCACCACGTAGACGACTACGGCAAACGCGAGATCCAACTGCGTTGTCCGGTGAAGGATGGCTCGACGCAGAGAAAATATCAAGAAGCCGAGAAATGCAACCTCGTGAATTGCCTCAAGCCTGCGAGTGTATCGCTCAAAGTGAAGCAGCGATTGAAGATTGCCGCGAATCTGGGCGATGCGGATTCCGTAACGGCGAATGAAGAAATCGCCGCCAGTCGGAACGTATCGCTTGATGGACAGTACGCCCAACCGTTCGTAAAGCGCCTCGCTTTCGAAGCGTTTGGGAGAAAACCATCCATCGCGCAAATGCTGCAAGGGGCTGGGATCCGTCTCACCGCTGTGTCGCATATTGGTGATTCTTGATGAAGTCTTGCGCCTGGGCAAGCTGGGGTGCAGTAGTGCTGCACCCCTACAACCGAGCCATCTGCTGTCAAAGACCCCACACGCGAAACCGGCGTATGGGGCACTCGGCTAATTTCTCGCTGCTAATTCTCGCTGCCAGGGGCGGATACGCAGGGGCCTGCACTGGCACAATTTTGCCAGGAAAACGCAACGACTTGCCGCGTCGGAGGGGAAAAAATCGAGAACCATTTTGTAATCAGCAGAAGCGGTTTGGTAACAGGATTGCCGCGGACCCAGGGAATCCGTGCTTTTGGGCTTGCTCATTGGCCTCGGCAGAGCTGAGATGGAGCCAAAATGGAAATTCGTGTGAGAACGTCACTCTGGTACCTTGCGATTGTCGTGGCGGGAATTGCGCTGTTTGCCCGGCCTGTTCAGGCCGATACGATTATTACCCTGAGCGGCAATCTTAATGCTTCACAGGTCGTAGATGGCGGAGGCAGCACATCGACTGCCACGGGCTTTGGCACCGTAACCATCGACGCGACCCTTTTCACCATCACGACCGATCTGAGTTGGACCGGACTGTCTGGTCCTGCCGATCGGGCACATTTGCACGACGCTCCGGCAGGTCAGAGCCGCTTCACCCCGCCAAATAACAATTTCTTTCACGAACTGTTGGATGACACGTCCGTGCCGCTGAGTAGCCAAGTGGCCTGCGGCTTCTCAGGCGGTGGCTTGATGACCAACTGCGCTCCAGCGACAGGAACTGCGCACAACGTGCTGCAACTGAGCGCTGGTGATGGCTATGGGTTCCCGGACTTTGCCTCCCTGGTAAGCGCGTTTACGAGCAACGGCGTCTATATCGATCTGCACACGGCGCTTTATCCGTCGGGGGAGATTCGCGGACAACTTCTGACGACTCCTGTCCCGGAGCCCGCGTCGCTCGCGATCTTAGGCGCCGGCCTTGTGGGGTTGGGAATGCTGCGTCGCCGCAGACGAGCGTAGTCGAGGGGCTCCAGTGGCACGGGAGCAATGAAAGATCCTCAAGCAAACTGACGGAACCCGCAACGCCGCTTTTGCTTTCCTCGAGCCCTCCGGCAAAAAAAGAAAAAATCCTGTTAATCCCGGCTCATGCCACACCACTGTTATGGCTTCGCGAGTTGCGCGAGTGTGGGAAGCCCGTTGCTGTGATATGAGGTCATGATTTTCTCGAACGTTGACTGCGTTTCATGGAAGAGCGGTTCCACGCACCAGGTTGCTATCCGCGTGTAGGTGGTGCCTGAAGGTACGATGGCCACAAGAAATTGTACTGGCAAGTTGTTGGCCTTCGTAGAAATCCCACGAAACGAAAACAGCAGGCCGGGTTTACCATCGATTTTCACTAAAGACTGTGACAGCTCTTCGTAACTCCCAAACGTCTTGCGGTACATGAGCTCGAGCAGACCTTTGTAACTTTCCAGCGAGCCGTTGTACTGCTCTTGTGCGACCAAGAGGAAGCGCATGTCATCGCCCGAGGTAAGGGCGGTAACGACCGGCGCAGAACGCTGAGTCTGATTGATTTTCCAGTCTGAAGGAACAGTCAGCGTGAACTTGCCGGTTTTGTTGACATATTGCGTGCCGCGCAAGGACTCGTCGATATTCAGCGCAACGTCTTTAGCGGCCGGTGTCCCAGGAGCGGCGACGGCGCCATTTTCGGGAAAGTTGATGGCGATGATATCGCCGCGCTTGAGCTGCATTTTTCCGTAGGCAGTCTCGACCTCGATCTTGTCGGCCTGGAGCGCGCTCATGTGTCCAACAATTTTCGTACCGTCTTTTAAGAGAATTTCTTCCGCTGCAGCCGGCAGGCTTATTGCCAAAAAGAGCGAGAAAACTGGTAAGAACAGGGTGCGTCGCATCAATCCTCCGTAGTCTCGCGTGCGGCCTCGGTAGTCTGGGGTGAGGCTTAGGCGAGAGCCCATCCTGTTATGCCGGCGTTAGTTTGCTCAATAGGCCATGTCGACATAGTTGCGCAAAGCAGAAGCCTGTCCGGTGGTACAGCCGCTCGCCGCGGATCTGTGACCTGCGAAATGCCGGAGAAAAAGCCCCACGAGGACGGCGCATCCCTCCGTTGGACGGGGATGTCAGTCACCGATGTGAGGGCGAGTGTCCGGCGAGTCGGACGCGTCGGATTCGAGAATGGCTTCAATGCAGGCGAGGAGCTTCGGAAGGCCGTCCGATTTGGAGACAACCGCCTTCACGCCAAGTGAAGCGGAAAGTGATTTGCCGAGACTGTCCTGGAGCATCGTGTAAATCACCACTGGGATGCTGGGCGCTCTAGTCTTGAGCATAGAAGCGGCCTCGATCCCGTTCATTCCGGGCATGGACAAATCCAGAACAATGAGGTCGGGATGCAGTGTGGCGGCCTTTTCCAGGGCTTCGGCGCCGGCGGCAGCTTCGCCGCAAATCTCGAAGTGATGATGCTCAAGAAAGGCGTGGATGGCGCGGCGGACGCTGGCTTCGTCTTCTACTATGAGGATACGTTTGGGCATCAGAAGTGGTTAAACATTAGCATACAGGACCGGGCCGTCTTTACGCGGAGACAAAATCAAAAAACATGCAAGTGGCACGGTTCGATAGCCAACAAAACGAGGCGTGCCTTGTTCAGGCGGCGGGTGGCTGGGCCAGCGTGGTGGATTCGAGGAGGGCTTCGATGCGGGCGAGGAGTGTGGCCAAGCCATCAGACTTGGAGACGATGGCGGCAACGCCAAGCGCGGACGCAAGCTGCTTGCCGAGAACGTCTCCGAACATGGTGTAAACGACGACTGGCGTACGGGGCAATCTAGCGCGGAGCAGAGAGGCAGCCTCAATGCCATTCATGTGGGGCATGGAGAGATCCAAGATGATGAGGTCGGGCTGAAGGGCACTTGCTTTTTCGATGGCTTCAGCGCCATTGGCAGCTTCGCCGCAAACCTCGAAGCGGGAACAGTTCTCAAGGAAGGCACGTACGGCATTCCGTACGGAGATTTCGTCCTCGACAATGAGGATGCGTTTGGGCATGAGACCAGCGGAAACATAGCACGGAGGTTCGTGAAGGGAAGTAGGGTGAATCCTGTATTGGGACGGCGGGGACGGAGCGGCACAGAGACATGGTTCATCGTGGGGCAGTACGAAATTGAGTATTTGCATAGGCGTTAAATCGTGAGAGTTTGTTTTCGCCCTCCGTACAGTTATCGCGCCGCCCCCTTTACGACCCCGATCCGCGCAGCAAGGAAGCAGCCATGAATCGTTATCGAACCGACCGCCGGTTGGCGGGACGCTACAAGATGAAGACGCCACTTCGCGTACGGCTTTGGAAATCGGCGATACCCGAGTGTTCGGCGGAGTCGGTGAATCTTTCGCAACACGGAATTTACTTTGCGATAAATTCCGTGCTGCACAAAGGGGAGACGGTAGAAGTACTTTTCAACATGCCGCGAGAAATTGTCGGGGAGCCGGCGAGCGAGTGGCGATGCACGGGGCACGTGGTACGAGTGGAGGATATCAACACGCCGAGCGGGAAACAGGGAGTAGGAGTGCAGTTTGATTGCTATGAGGTGTCGAGGTCGAAGCCGGCGGATGTGGCGATAGGGACAGGAGCGCCGGTCAGAGTGTTGTCGGACCTAGCGCCGAACGGAGGTCGAAGCCGACCATGGAAAAACGCGCAATTATTGTGGACGACGAACCAGCGACATGCGAATTGATCGAGAAGGTGTTGACCTCGGCTGGGTTTGAATCGCTGACCGTAACCAGGAGCGAGGAGGCGCCGGCAATTCTGCGGCACGGGAAGTTTGCTGTGGCTTTTTTGGGTTATGGAATGGCGGCTCCGGGTGGGCCGGAGCTGGCAAGGCAGATGCGGGCTTTCGGGTCGAATCGGCTGACGCCGATCGTGCTGATCAGCGATGACCTGAGGCCGGCGGCGATGGCGAAGGGATTTGAGGCGGGCGCCAGCTTTTTTGTTTACAAGCCCATTGATCGGGAGCGGTTGCTGAGACTGGTGCGGGCGACACAAGGGGCCATGGACGATGTGCACCGGAGGACGAGACGAGTCGAAGTTAAATCGAAGGTGCAGATCGCGTTTCGTGGGCAGGAGATTGTCGGGGAAACGGTGAACGTGAGCCTGGAGGGGATGCTAATCCGGACGCCGCGGACATTGCCAGTGGGGTCATCGGTGGGCGTGAGCTTGGATCTGAATCAAGCGATGAGGCCGGTGGTAGGAGCGGGTTCGGTGGTTCGGCTGTATGGACATGAGGAGATGGGCATTCATCTGGGCAGGTTGACGCGGGAAGACAGTCAGAGATTGCAGGAGTATTTGTTGCCGCTGATACCGGGGATGTAGGCGTGGGCCGCTTGCCGCTTTGAGGACAGAACACTGCATGCGTATGTGACTGTTGCCTTTTCCTCGGCGTCGGGAACGCCACTAATAGTTCCAAATACTGTGAAATACACGTTGAGGGCTGTTGTCGACTGGGAAATTAGCGGCGATTTTGCCGATGTGCCGCGGCGCGTTCGCTTCACAATAGGACACCCCCTTCCTGCCAGGCCATTCGGTCTGCGCGATTACAGCGATGCATGGCTGCATTCATGACCTTCAAAGGAAAGCTCATCAGCGGGCTAGCTGCGGCTGCGGGAATCCTGCTTCTCGTCGCGGTCCTGTCCTATCTCAGCCTGATTCGGAACGCGGAGGACCGGCAGCGGGTATTGCACACGTATCAAGTGCTGGGACAACTCGATGAAGTCCGCATGGGCATGACGGACGCGGAAACCGGCGAACGCGGATACATCCTAACGGGAAACGATTCCTTCCTGACACCTTATGAGAACGGCATCGCGGAGGTGCACCAAAGCACGGAACAAGTTCGGAAGCTTACCGCGGACAATGCAAAGCAACAACGCTCTCTGGATTCGCTGGAGCCGCTAATTGTTGTGAGATTAGGCGAGCTTAGGGAGCCGGTCGCGGTTCGCCAGCAACGAGGTCTGAGTGCGAGCATCGCCCTGGTGCGGGAAGGGGGCCGCAAAGGGTACATGAACCAGATCAGGGCGGGGATCGCGGGGATGAAGGGAGAAGAGGAGCGATTGCTCGCGCAGCGATCGATGGACTTGACCTCCAGTACGCAGAGAACGCAGGTAGTCCTGGTGTTGGGTGAATGTTTGGGGCTGGTGTTCCTGGGGGTCGCAGGAATCATCACGCAACGAGAAATGGTGCAGCGCAGCAAAGCAGAGGAGGAGGTCCGGAAACTCAACGTGGATCTGGAAGGGAAAGTTGCCGAGCTGGCGAAACGCGCAAAGGAGTTGGAGCGCTCGAACATGGAGCTGCAGCAATTTGCTTACGTGGCATCGCACGATTTGCAGGAGCCGCTGCGCACGGTGGCCAGTTTCACTCAGCTTCTGGCCAAGCGCTATGCGGACAAGCTGGATGACAAGGCGCGGGAGTTCATTGGGTTTGCGGTCGACGGGTCAAAGCGAATGCAAAGGCTAATCAACGACCTGCTTTCTTTTTCGCGTGTGGGCACGCAGGGCAAGACGCTGGTTGCGGTGAGCTGCGAGGCAACATTGGACGCTGTTTTGCGAAACCTGAAGTCGGCAATCGATGATAGCGGCGCGGTGATTACGCGCGACTCTTTGCCGATGGTGCTTGCGGATGATTTGCAACTGGTGCAGTTGGTGCAAAACCTGGTGGGAAATGCGATCAAGTTTCACGCCGACACAGCGCCACGCGTCCACATTGGAGCCGAGCGGAACGGAGAAGGCTGGAAGATTTCCGTGCGAGATAACGGGATCGGCATTGCGAGCGAGCACTATGAACGGATATTCGTGATTTTTCAGCGACTGCACACGAAGACGCAATATGCGGGCACGGGGATCGGCTTGGCGATTTGCAAGAAGATCGCGGAACGGCACGGAGGTCGCATCTGGGTGGAAGCCACACCGCGAGGCGGCACGACGTTCTGTTTCACGATTGCGGATGCACAGAGTTTCGAGTCCAAGGAGCAGGAAACCAATGAAATTCGAGTCAGCGCCTCGACCGATTGACATCTTGCTTGTCGAAGATAACTTAGCGGATGTGCGGCTCACTGAAGAAGTGCTGGCGGAGAGCAAAGTCCACAACAACCTGATGGTAGCGAATGATGGTGTCGAAGCGCTGAACTGCGTACGACAACGGGGGAAATTCAAAGGGTCGCCGCGGCCGGACCTGATCCTACTGGACCTGAATCTACCGATAAAGAATGGGAGCGAGGTGCTAGCGGAAATTAAGAGCGATCCAGACTTGAAGAGAATTCCTGTAGTGGTCCTTACTACGTCGAAAGCAGAAGAAGACATACTAAAGACTTATAACTTGCACGCGAACTGCTACATCACAAAACCTGTGGACCTGGAACAGTTTGTGACCGTGGTGAAATACATCGAGGATTTTTGGCTGGCGATCGTGAAACTGCCAGGAAACGACAAACAATGACCGCGTCTCGCCTGAGAGTCCTGCTGGTGGAAGACAACGCGGCCGACGCGCGCTTGATCCAGGAGTCGCTGGCGGAACGAAGCGATGAACCGTTCGATTTGGAGACGGTGGACACTTTAGAGATGGGGCTGAAACGGCTCAGCGCCGGCGGAATCGACGCGATGCTTTTGGATTTGGGATTGCCGGACAGCTTTGGGGCGGAGACATTTGCGCGGGCGAAGGCACGAGCGTTGGGAGTTGCGATCATCATCCTGACCGGGCTGAACGATGATTCGCTGGCCCTGAAGCTGGTGCAAGGAGGCGCGCAGGACTTTTTGGCGAAGGTGGACGTCAGCGGAAATAACCTTACGCGGGCGATTTTGTATGCGGTAGAGCGCGAGAGGCTGGAGCATGAATTTCGGAAGCTGAATGTGGAGCTCGAACAGAGGGTGAGGGATCGCACCGCGGAACTGGAAGCGAGCAACCGTGAGCTGGAGGCGTTTTCCTATTCGGTGTCGCACGACTTGCGGGCGCCGCTCTCGGCCCTGATAGGATTCGCGGAACTGCTAACGCTGAAGAACGAAGCCCAGTTGGATGCGGTCGGACAGAAATACCTGCGACGAATACAGGAAGGGGCGTTCCGCATGTCGGGGCTGATCGACGACCTGATTCGGCTGGCGAAAGTGAGCAGGCAGGGACCGACGCGGCAGACAGTGGATTTGCGTTCGCTGGTGGATGAAGTTGTCCGGGAGCTGGGAAGCCAGAGCGAGAAGCGAACAATTGAATGGCAAATCGGGGCGCTGCCGGTTGTGGAATGCGATTACGGGCTGATGAAGCAAGTGTTCGCGAATTTGATCTCAAACGCGGTGAAGTACACGCGGCCTCGTGAGATTGCGGTGATCGAGATCGGCGAAATGATCATGGACGGAGAGAAAACGTTTTTTGTGCGCGATAACGGCGTGGGCTTTGACATGAAGAACGCGGGTAAGCTGTTTGTGCCGTTCCAGCGCCTGCACCGGGACGATGAGTTTGAGGGCACGGGGATCGGCTTGGCGACGGTGCAACGGATCGTGCAGAAGCACAAAGGGCGCGTGTGGGTGGAGTCGAAGCCGGACGCTGGCTCAACATTTTTCTTCACGCTGAATACAGAGAGCCGGGCTGCGGTGTGCGGAGCGGTGCGGGACGTAGTGCTCGCTTAGACGCCTGAGGCGGATTTTTCTCGAAGCAGCAGGCAGAGCGCGCCTCCGACAACAGTGATGGCTCCAAGGTACGCAAATCCAGAAACGAAATTTCCGGTGATTTTATTCAGGTAGCCGACAATCAGCGGGGCGAAGTATGCGCCGAGGTTGCCGATGGCGTTGACGAATCCCATAACGGAGCCGACGGTTTTGGCGGGCAGCGTTTCGGTGGGAATTGCCCAGAAGGGGCCCATGGGAGCGTAGGCTCCGATGCCGCTGAGCGTGAGGAAGGCGAAGGCGAGCAGCGGCGAGTACGAAATCACAGCTACGGCTAGAAGGATGAAAAGACCGCCGAGGGACATGGCCACGGAGGCGTGCTTGCGGCGCTCGGACGTTTTATCGGAGTGGCGAGCTACGACGAGAAGCGCGATGGCGCCGATGATGAACGGAAAGGTGTAGACGATTCCGGTATGCAGGCTGCTGAGCTTCTTGAAATTTTCGGTGGCGCTGGGCAGCCAGAAAAGCAGGCCCATCTGGCCGCTGACAAAACAAAAATAGATCGCGGCAAGAACGAGAACTTGCGGGCGCATCAGGGCACGCAGGTAAGGAACGTTCTCAGAACTTTCGAGCGCGGCGGATTCGGCGCCTAGCTTGGCGACGAGAGATTCGCGTTCGGCTTGCGGTAGCCAGCGAGCTTCCGCGGGATGATCTTGAATGAAGGCGAGCCAGATGGCTAGCCACGCGAGCGGCAGGGCGCCTTCCGCAACAAGCATAATGCGCCAGCCCCAGTGATCCAGCATCCACCCGGAAAAAGGCGAAGAGAGAATTACTGCGCCGGGTAAGCAGAGGAGCCACATGGCATTGGCTCGGGCGCGTTCGGCGCGGGAGAACCAGTGTGAGAGAAGAATCAGCGTGGCGGGAAAGACGCCGCTTTCGGCTATGCCGAGAAGCAGGCGGAGCAGAAGCAATTCGTGATAGGTGCGCGCGAGACCGCAGCCCACGGCGAAGAGTGACCAGGCAATCAACAGAACACTGATGAATTTTTTGGGACTCCAATGCTTGGCGAGATGGCCCCCCGGAATTTGCAACGCGAGATAGCCCCAGAAGAAAATTCCGGCGACCGTGCCAGCTTGCTGCGGGTCGAGATGCAGGTCGCGGCTGATGCGCGGAAGCGCGAGGGAAATGTTAGTGCGATCGATGAAGGCGATGGTGTACATCACGAGCGCGACGGGAATGATGCGGGTCCAGCGGGCCGGCGCGAGCTTGGCGGCGGCGACAGCCGGCACTACGCTGGCGCTCTCAGCGGTTTGCGAGGAGGCGTCCATGGGCGAAGTCTATGCGGATCGCGCGGGGATTGCGGCACATAGCGAACGCGGTGGATGGTATCACGATTGAATTGAGCGAAACTGCTCTCAATACTTCCGGACACGGCGCGTTTCGGTCGCTTCCCTGTGCAGGATTGTCGAAGGCCTCCAGTTGGGTCGAAGCAGCTCTGGAAGTGGCATTGCTGTTTGCCTCAGAGCGGGTCCTGTCCTGACGAAAAGATCGCCCTTAAACTCGGCGCACTTTAGCGAGGTAGTTCTTTGGTGTTAATGCCGGCGGAAACGAGAGGAATAGTTGATATTCTAAGAGTAATGTAATAAAGGCGGAGCGATAAGCCATGGCGGATGACAATTTGTGTCATTTTAGGTGACACAGTCTGTCAAGCGGATTCCAGAAATTGGAGTGTAAGCCGCTCACCTGCCGATAGTTGCGGGCTAAGAACGATTGGGCAAGCACGTGCTTATACCATCGTGGGCGAGTGCCCAAAGAGTGGGAAAGATAGTGCTTCTATATCGAGAAGTAACCAGGGGTTCCCTTAATGGGTAGTAAACAGAAAGGATTTTCGCTTATAGAGTTGCTGATCGTAGTGCTGATCGTTTTGGTCATCGCGGCGGTGGCAATCCCGAACCTATTGCGCTCACGAATGAGCGCGAATGAGGCGTCGGCCGTGGCCTCCGTGCGCACGATCATCACTGCGGAAATCGTCTTTTCCACTACGTACACAGTCGGCTTCTCCGGCGACCTGCCATCGCTAGGTGATGGGGGTGCAACCACCAACTGTATTCCACCGGCGATTCCATCGGCGAACTCGGCTTGCCTGATTGACCCTATCCTGGCGGGCGGGAATAAGAGTGGATATTTATTTACGTACGCGCCGAGCGGAGGCGCCGCCAATACCACGTACACGTTGAATGCAGATCCGATTGCGGCGGGCTTTGGACAGCGCCATTTCTATACCGATGCTACTGACGTGGTGCGCGCGAATATGTCGGCGCCCGCATCGGGCAACGACCCGGCCATATAGGCGCGACGATTATTCCGACAAAGCCGCGAGACGAGATAACCTCATTCCGACAGAACGGGCGAGACAACTTCATTCCGATAGAGCTTGTGAGACAACTTCGCTCTTCGGCACTGCCGCGTCGGCTGCTCGATCCTCATTGCGAAAACCGGCCCAGAAAATGACGAGAACTATGGCGGCGCCGAGGGCGGGCACCATCCAGATGTTGCGCCAGTTGTGGAGCAGGGTTCCGCCCGGGCCAGGCGTCGCGTACATGTCGACGATGCGGCCGCAGATCAACGAGCCCACGAACATGCCGATGCCGTAGGTGAGAAAGGTCATCAGACCTTGCGCGGCGGCGCGCAGGGCGGAGGGGGCTTTCCGGTCGATGTAGATCTGGCCCATGACGAAGAAGAAGTCGTAGCAGATGCCGTGGAGGATGATTCCGATATAGAGCATCCAGACGAGCGGGCCGGCATTGCCATAGCCGAACATGAGGTAGCGAACCACCCAAGCCAACATGCCGAGCATTAAGGTGCGCTTGATGCCGAGGCGTTTGAAGAAGAAGGGCAGGGTGACCATGAAGAGCAGCTCTGACATCTGGCCCATGGTCATCTTGGCTGCGGCGTACTTCACCCCGATCTCGTTCAAAAAGGGATTGGTGAAGGCGTAGTAGAACTGCAGCGGGATGCATATGAGGAAGGAAGCCAGCGCGAAGATGGCGAAGTTGCGGTTCTTGAAGAGATTGAAGACGTCAGGAGGGAAGATATTGCTGACTTTGAAACCATGAGCCGTGCGGAGCGGCGGTGTGTGCGGCAGGGTCAAAGCATAAAGGCCAAAGAGGACCGAACCCACAGCAGCCATGCGAATTGGGGTCGCGGTAGCTTCAGCGTTCGGAACAAGAAAGCGGCTGATGGCGCTGATGGTCAGTCCGGCGATGATCCAGCCGGCAGTGCCAAGGACACGAATCGAGCCGAAATCCTGGCTGGGGTCCTTCATTTGGCGGAAGGCGAGAGCGTTGGTGAGAGCCATGGTCGGCATGTAAAGAAGCGAATAGATGAGAAGGATCACGTACATCGGCCCGAAGTGAGTTTGAGTGGAGGCGAACCAGAGGAGGACGCCGCCGACGCCGTGGAGCACGGCGAGCAGGCGTTGATTGGCAAAGAGTTCATCGGCCATCAGGCCGACGAGAAAGGGTGACACAATGGCACCAATGGTGGTGGTGCCGCTGAGGATGCCGATTTGATCGCCGGAGAAGTGCAGCGTCTGACCGAGCCAGGTACCGAGCGTTACATACCAGGCGCCCCAGATGAAGTACTCCAGGAACATCATTACGGACAACCGAGCTCTCATTTGCAGGAGCACGCATCACCTCTCGAAAGACAACTCACACCTACCGAGCTAACTTGCTTGCGCCTTATCGCTGCGCAGCTTGGGCGCGAGTGGGACCATTCAGCCAAAGATCGATCGGCTTCTTCACGCCCGGCGGCGGTTGGTATGGCATCGCGATTTTGCGGCCTTCGCCGGCGGAGGCGTAGCCCGCGTACAGCGCGTGCAACACTACGAGGCCGTCTTCTCCCGTGGCTTGCGGATTCTCTTTGCCGCGTGCGCAACGGGCGAAGTGCGCCAACTCTTGCGGCGTGCCGTAATTCCAAAGCTCTTCGAAGACGGGATACGTCCAGCCTTTTGTGGTGGGAGCTTTCTCGACCGCGTAGCCGTAACCATTTTCGCTGAATGTGGGCAGCGCGTTGCCCATGTGCAGGTTGGCGTAGGTCACGCCGGCTTCGCCGAAAACTTCGATGCGATCATCCATGCCGCCACGACGCGCCCAACTATTTTCGATCAATCCTACGGCGCCGTTGGCGAATTCCAGAATGCAAAGCGAATCGTCTTCGGCTTTTGTCTTATCGGCGTGAACGTAGGTGCCCATTTGGCAGTAGACGGATTTGATCGGCGAGCGCCCAAGAAAGAAGTAGCAGAACGCGATGCCGTGGCAGCCGAGGTCCATTAGCGCGCCGCCGCCGGAACGGTTTACGTCCCAGAACCAGGGGCTGTGCGGACCGAAATGCTTCTCGCTTTGCTTGACCAGATAAATCTTACCGAACGCTCCGGCATCGGCCATTTCCTTGGCCTTTAAGTATTTTGGCGTGAAGAAAAGCTCTTCGCCGTACATCAGTAAAACGCCGTGTTGTTTCGCCGCGGCAATCATTTCTTCGCCTTCGGCAATGGTCATGGCTAAGGGCTTTTCGCAGACGATGTGTTTGCCGGCGGCGGCGATATCTTTGGTCATTTGCGCGTGCAGACTGTTTGGCGCGGCGATGGTGACCATTTCGATGTCGCGCTCCTTCAGCATTTCGCGGTAATCGGTGAATACTCGCGGAATGCCGAACCTTTTTGCGAACGCGGCGGCGTTGCCTGGTGTGGGAGAGGCGATCGCGACAACTTCCGCTTCGTGCGGCATGATTTGGAAAGACGCGGCGTGAATATCCGCCTGAAACTGCGATCCGATGATGCCGACCTTTACTTTACCTTCCGCCATTACTTCTCCGTTGAGTTTGCAGATTGCCGGCGTTCACCAGGGGGCTACGAAGATGCGGGCCCCTGATCGTCGCAGCCGACGTATTCCTGCAAGATGCGATTGCCCTTGTACTCGAGCTCGTCATGAATACCGATTTTTGAGGTGTAATACCCGCGTACGGTCAAACGTTTTAGCTCGATGAAAAACCGAACTTCGGGAAGATCGGTCATGTGGTCATTGTCGGAAAGGACTTTAACGACTGCGATCTTTCCTTCGGGGCTTGAGTTAACGAAAGACTTTCCATTGTAGTGCTGGCTCATGACGTCAACCAGGCGGAGCCCTTCGCGCCAGAGTGCTTTATCCGCGTCGTCGAAGCTTTCCCCCAAGGCTTGGTCGATGTAGTCGGCGACTTTTGCGGCTTTTGCTCCCCCGGAATGGTTGTCGGCGGGGATGATTGTTTCTGACAGCTCGTCGACAAGCGCGTGCTGTGCGGGGGTAAAGAAGCGAGCGGGGGATTTCGCTTCGACTGGTTTCGTCTGCGATGGGGCCGGTGCGGTCTCCACTTGCTGCGATTCCGCCGCTACGACCGGCAAAGGCAGCAAGGAAGCGCCGATAGCGACGGCAGAGGTTTTCAACCACTCGCGCCGATTTTGCCGCAAATCCGTTGGGTCATTCGTCGACATTTGCCTCTCCTACAGATTTCCTTTTTTGAGTTCGTCCGCCAAATAGTCACAGGAGCGCCAACACAAAGACATGATGGTCCAGGTGGGGTTCTGGCAACTGGCGTTGACGAAGGCGCTGCCATCGACCACAAAAAGATTCTTGACGTCGTGTGACTGCTGGAATTCGTTCAGGACCGAAGTTTTCGAATCGCTGCCCATGCGCGCAGTGCCAAGTTCATGAATGGACCAGCCTTCTGTCAGAACGCGGCTGCTGACGTGGACGATTTCGAATCCCGCGGCCTCGAACATTTCCTGCGCAGTTTCCTTCATGTCCTCGGCCATGCGGTGCTCGTTATCGCCGAATTTGTAGTGAAAGCGAAGCGCGGGGATGCCCCATTTATCCTTCACCACAGGATCGAGGTCGACATAATTTTCATAGCGCGCTAGAACTTCGCCGAACGCGCCCATGCCCACGAATGCGCCCTGATTCTTGCGCACTTCTTCTTTGAAGGCTGCGCCGAATCCGTGCGCGTCCGTGCCGCGAGGGAACATGGTGCTGCCGCTGCCGCCTTCGAAGCCATAGCCGCGGATGAATTTAGGATGTTTCTCCGCCAAATTACGGAAGCGAGTTAGATAGAAGCCTCCGGGTCGGCCGTCATCGAGCGTAGGCGGCTTGCCGACGAGATTCTTCGCTCGCCCTGCCACGCCGGGGCCCATGATATGTTCGCAAAAATTGTGACCGACGTGGCCGCTGGAGTTTGCCAATCCATTGGGATGGAGGTGCGATTTGGAGAGCAGCAGCAGGCGAGCGGACTCGAGCGTTGATGCAGCGACGATCACAACTTTCGCGTGGACAGTGTAATCCTTCATGGTCTGCGAATCGATGAAGTGAACACCGCTCGCTTTGCCGGTCTTCGGATCTACCGTGATTTCGCGGGCAACAGAGTTCGTGCGAAGCGTGAGATTTCCGGTGTCCATCGCCGGATAGATCAAGCCCGTCGGTGAATCAAATGCGGCGTGAATGTCGCATCCGCCCTTCCGTTCGCACGCACCGCGGCCGTAGCAGCGGCTGCGATATTTATTGTGCTTGAGACCGTCGCTGGTCACGCCGGCGCGATACTGCGTTAGCACGCGGCCCATTTTGGCGAGGCTTTCTTTCAGCGTCACCTCGGCGCAATTCAGTTTCGTGGGCCGCTGAAAAATGCTGTCGGGAAGATAGGGCAGATTTTCCTTCACGCCGGTAATGCCGAGATATAGGTCGACCTTGTCATAATACGGAGCGATGTCGCTATAGCTTATCGGCCAGTTCTCGCCGTAGCCGTCGCGATCTTTGGCTTTGAAGTCGTAGTCGGAAAGTCGGAGCGCAAGGCGTCCCCAAATATTGGTTTTTCCACCAAGACAGCGCGCGCGAACCCAGGCGTAATTCGTGCCGGTGAACGGATTCTCGCGCTCATCGACCACGATGTTTTTCAGATAATCCGT
Source organism: Candidatus Acidiferrum typicum (assembly GCA_025463055.1). GTDB lineage: Bacteria > Acidobacteriota > Terriglobia > Acidiferrales > UBA7541 > Acidiferrum > Acidiferrum typicum_A. The sequence continues at coordinate 49,877 of JAOAPV010000122.1, read as the reverse complement.
GCTGCCAATGTAGCTTTTGAGATGCTTGGCTTTTTCGAAACCGGGCCCGTAGGGAGGATTGCGAATGGTGTATTCGTTGAACGAAAGAGAATGCGAATCCGGCGGGAGTTGTCCGCGGTACGGATTGTCGTAGGGCCACTCCATCGAGCGCAATTCCTTTTCAATAGGAAGCTTCTTCCCGGCCTCGAGCATAAGAACTTGCAATCCGTGACTGGTAAGAACGTGCGCGGCCATCCCACCCGCTGCGCCAGACCCGATGACGATCGCGTCGTAGGTTTTGGTCAGATTTACTTCTGACTCCGCCATGAAAGAATTCTCCTCGCACCAAACGGATTGGAATCCCTCGCTGCCGCTTCGCCCCTGTTCGAAGCGTCGATTATGCCAAAGGCAGCCCGCGCGGGCCGCAAAAAATGAACAGGCGCGACGGCATTCAACAATGGACAGCGTTCTTTGTCCAGCACAACCTGACGTCTGGCACTCTTGATCGTTAGTGGCAAGATTCTTATTCAAGGTTGCCGCAGTGAACGCGGAGGGACGCGAGTGGTTGGCGACACTCAGGCTCCTACCTATCCACGTTTTTGTGATAGCGTTTGTCCGCTATGCCAATAGTCGATACCTTTTCGCGTCGCTCGTTCCTCGCTTTTCTCACTGCGACGCCATTGTGGGCCACTCTACCCGCCAACAAACACATATCCGTCGGGCTCGAGCTCTATTCAGTTCGCAACGACCTTAAAAACGACCTGACGGGAACGGTACGGGCAGTGGCGAAGATGGGCTATGAGTGCGTCGAGTTCTATGCACCTTATTATGACTGGACACTCGATTACGCGAAGAATGTCCGCAAGGAACTGGACGCCCTCGGCGTTCGCTGCTACTCCACGCACAATTCCGCTCAATCATTCACACCGGACGGAATCGGCAAGGCTATCGAGCTGAACCAAGCCCTTGGCTCACGCTATGTCGTGTTGGCCCATCCCGGTGAAATCAAGGATATTGCCGGCTGGAACCGGATTGCGGACATGCTGAACACCGCTAACGCGACGCTGGCTAGCCACGGACTGCACGCCGGGTATCACAACCACGATCTCGAGTGGAAGCCGGTCGAGGGGCAGAAGCCGATCGAGCTGCTTGCCGCCAACACCGATAAGAGCATCATGTTGCAACTGGATGTCGGCACTTGCCTGGAAACGGGAAACGATCCTGTCGCCTGGATCGAGCGAAACCCGGGACGCATCCGCTCGATGCACTGCAAGGATTGGTCTCCCCAGAAGGGATACCGTGTGTTGTTTGGCGAAGGAATAGCACCCTGGAAGAAGTTGTTTGCCGCAGCGGAGAGTACAGGCGGGATCGAATACTACCTGATCGAACAGGAGGGCAGCGACTACTCGGAAATGGAAACCGCCGAGCGTTGTCTCTCAACATATCGGAAGCTGCACGACTCATCACACATTCTAAGTTGATCCGACAGAGGTTTGGTGCGCCGCGTAGGAATCGAACCTACAACCTATGGATTAAGAGTCCATTGCTCTGCCAATTGAGCTAGCGGCGCCAAGACAACCTTAGAATTTTACATGCGGCCCGCATCTTTGTCGAACACGCGGATGCACGCGTTTTTACCTGCCCGTTCCGAAAAATAGATTTAAGCGCGGAGGACGGCGGTTATCTCTCTCGCGACTTCGCGGGCGCGCGGAAGATCGCTGGGCTCAAACGAGATAGCAGCAACACGCGGGTGCCCACCGCCGCCAAACTTCTCCGCCATCGACGCCAGATTCTTGTCGGCAGTAGCCTGATTCCACGGATTGGTCCCCAAGCTGACCTTGGCGCGCGAAGCCGACGAACTCACGCTAATCGAATAGACGCACTCCGGATGCAGCAGGTACGGGATGAATTTGTTGTAGCCTTCCAGGTCCAAGTCGCTGACATCAAAAAAGATTACGTTGTCGCGCGCTTCCGCACGTTGACGAAGAATGTCAATCGAGCGGCGATGGCGCTCGAGCAACGGGCCCAAATGTTTGGCCACGAGTGGCAACTGGATCATTTCTGCGAGCGGGCGATAGGCGAGTTCCGGAATGATGCGCGCGGGCAATCCATCTTCCGGCGCGGCTTCAATCACGAGCGCTAGCTGCGTGGCTGGCTCCGCGATCTCCACGGCCGACTCCGGGGTCGGATATTGCGCGCCATCAATGATGTCGCCCCAATGGATCAAATTCTCCAGCGGCCGCGTGTCAAATCCGAATTTCTCTTTCCCCACCGTGGCGATCAGCTTGGTGCACGAGCGGTAGTCCGGCTCATAGAACATGTACGGCCCGGGATGTTCTCGAAACTGCCGTGCATCGTCCGGAGTAAGAAACGCGCTTTGGTGATGATCAAACCACCAGGTCAGTTTCGGCGAATTCGAGTACTTGAAGTCCACAATGACGTTCTCATCGCCGTCGAATATGCCGCCCTCCCAGGGATGCGTTGCGCGGTGCGTCATGCCGCTGAAATGGAACTCGGCGGAGGGGTCGAAGCGTTCGCGATAAAAGCGATAGAACAGCGCGGCGGATGCAGTGCCATCAAAGCAGCGATCGTGGAAACAGAGCCGTACGCGTGTCATGTCGAGCCGGAATGCGCCTTTCTCTCCCTCGGCGCGGATTTTTCGAGGGGCAAAGCTCTTAACAATGCAAGCAGGTCATTCGGAAGTCAAGCAGAAATCCCCGCACCGCAAAAATTACAAAAGCGATTTTCCCGGATTGTGCCCGTGAATACGAATCGAGTCAATTCGCGAATATTCAGCTAGAATCCCGCGAAATGCCCGACATCCTCCATCCGCCCAAAACAAAACCCGCAGTGCCGGCCAAATCGCCACGAATCTTCGACTTGCCGCGCGAGATCACGCCGGCGGAGCGCAAATCCCTTCTCGCCGGCGGGTTTGGCTGGATGCTGGACGCCATGGACGTGATGCTGTACTCACTCGTGCTCACGTACCTGATCCGCGAATTTTCGATGGACACGCGTACGGCCGGCTTTCTCAACTCACTCACGCTGGTGGCTTCCGCGATTGGTGGGCTATTGTTCGGCATTGTGGCAGACCGCATCGGCCGCACACGTTCCTTGATGATCTCCATCTTGGTCTATTCGCTGGCCAGTGCCGCGTGCGCGTTCTCGCACTCCGTAACGCAATTGGCGGTGTTTCGCTTTGTGCTCGGACTAGGCATGGGTGGCGAATGGACCGCCGCCGCCGCGCTGATCGCTGAAACCTGGCGCCCGGAACATCGCGGCAAGGCGCTCGGCATGATGCAATCCGCCTATGCCATCGGTGAAGCCATTGCAGCGCTTGTAGTGCGTCTAGTGCTTCCAAACTTTGGTTGGCGTGCGGTTTTCCTGGTCGGCGTGCTGCCGGCCCTTCTCGTGTTCTGGATTCAATCCAGCGTCCCCGAGCCAACCCTGTGGAGCGACCGCCGCTCAGCTAACGTGCAAAGGCCTCCGCTTCGACGCCTGCTCTCCGGCAAAGTTCTGCGCACCGGCTTGCTGGCAACCACCATGAATACCTGCGCCCTTTTCGGATACTGGGGCTTGTTTACGTGGATACCGGCGTATTTGTCTCTTCCGCCGGCGCAAGGCGGACGCGGACTCAGCCTGGTTAAGACAACGACATTCTTCCTGGTACTTTGCGCCGGAAAATTCGCGGGATACTCAGCCTTCGGCTTTCTCGCGGACGCATTCGGGCGCAGAAAGCCGTATTTCGCATACCTGCTGACTGCCGCCGCGCTGGTTCCAATCTACGGAATGACAAGCAACCCGACCTTGCTGCTGATATTAGGACCACTGGTCGCATTCTTTGGCACGGGATTCTTTTCGGGATATGCGGCGATCGCCAGTGAAATCTTCCCCGGTGAAATCCGTGCGGCCGCCATGGGTTTCAGTTACAACGTTGGACGTGGAATTTCAGCGGTTGCGCCATTCGCGGTCGGCGCTCTGGCCGTTAAGCACGGCATCGGTCCTGCGTTTTTGCTGCAGGCGGGCGCCTTCTTCGTCGCCGCTCTGCTTTCTTTAATGCTGCCGGAGACGCGTGGCAGCCAGTTGACTTAGGCTACGCGACGGCAAAGTGTGTTGCCGACAAAGCGCCACCGGCGCGCAGCGTAAAAGTCAGGGCGGTATAGGGTGCCCGCGCAAGCGTCTTCTGGAAATCGAGACTATCGGTATACATGCGCTTCGGAACCCGCCTGGTGAGAATGCTGACTTTCAGCGGTCCCCTGCGGAATGGATAAGGGCCCAGCGAAATCGCATTCGGTCCGTCCTGGCGCAGCTCCCAATCCACCTCGCTCCCGTGATCATCCACCGGCACGTTGTCGATTGTCGCGTCGTGGGGCGTAACGCTCATGCAAAAGTATAGTGACAGCCGGTCCAAGGCTTCGAGCCGCCGCGCATTCTTATCCAGCACTTTCTCCTGAACAAGTTCCTTACCGGCCGGGTTAGCGCGAAGGTCCACTTTCAATCTCAATTGTTGCAGCTTCAGTGCTTGCAGAAAACCGCTGACCAGCTCCGCCTCCGTGGATTTCACGTACTTCGCGGAATAGCCTGGAATGGTGGCGCGGGCGCGGTCGTACAGTCCTGATGCGTGCATGCTGACCAGCAGGCCGGCGTAGTAATCGCTCTTGACCACCCGCTCGATTCCCCGCCGATACAGCTCGATGTGCGCGTCGGTTGCAAGCGACATGAAGCTATAGGGTAGACGCGTTTTCGGATCGATTCCCGGCTCGAGCTCCCATTCTCGCCACCCGTTGTCGTGCTCGCTGGCGGCCAGCCCAAATGATTCGAAAGGCTCGGGCCGTTGGAAAAGCTCATTGCCCCACTCGCGCGCAAAAAAGCCCGACAGCAACGCGTGATCCGTTTGCCGGATTAGAATTAGCTCATCGCCCTGTTCTTGAACGATCATTTTGCTGCCCTCGCTCGCAGCTCCAGTCCTGGTTTCGTGTTCTTTTTATGCGGCCACGGCACCGCTCAGGGTGCCGCAACCTTGTAAGGATTGCCCATTATTATGCTCCGCGGACGGCTGGTAATCCAGCTAGGAGCATCGCGCCAAGGAAGCGCGGCAGTAAATCTTGTGCTCGCTCCCGAAAAGAAAAACTCCGCATTCTGCCGCTGAAACATGTACTATGTCGCAAATACCCCCGGTGAGATTTTGCAGGTCGAGGCGCATGGGGACAAGGACTGCCTGGTTGATCGGAGGCGGTCTCGGTAAGCGGTAGGTAGGCTTTGAGGAGTTCATGACGATGCGCTCGAAGCAAATGGGTTTTTCCCTAATCGAGTTGTTAGTCGTCGTATCCGTTATCCTGATTGTCGCCGCCATTGCCATTCCCAATCTTCTGCGCTCTCGCTCGGCTGCGAATGAAGCCTCCGCGGTCGCCTCGGTACGCTCCATCAATACTTCCCAAGTTGTCTATCAATCGACTTATGGCCCGGGTTTCGCCGCGACGCTCAGCGCGCTCAGCGACGGTGGTGCCGCCGCCAACTGCCTGCCCCCAACCCCGGCTACCGCCACTTCCGCTTGCCTTCTCGATTCTGCACTGGCCAGCGGCACGAAAAGCGGTTACACCTTCACCTACGCGCCGTCCAGCGGAGGCGGCGCGGTGAGCAGCTATACGGTTAATGCGGACCCGATCACTGCCGGCGGCTCTACTCGACGTCATTTCTTCAGCGACCAAACCCTTGCGATCCGGTTCAACCCTGCCGCCCCGGCTGGGAATGCCGATCCCCTCATATAATCGCGGCCCCCAACTCACCGCTGATAGATGACCGCGTCCTACAGGGTCCATCGCGCGTATGACGCACCGTCTGTATAATAGACAAGGTGTCCACCCTGCGGGAGTGGCGGAACTGGCAGACGCGCAAGACTTAGGATCTTGTGGCCGAAAGGTCGTGGAGGTTCAAGTCCTCTCTCCCGCACCATGCTTTACGGAGTCCCAGCAACGGTGGATATCGGCATCTCTGGCGTACCGAACATTCCAACCCACAGCGAGCACAACCTTTAAGGCTGGCCTCGCTCGTGAGTACCGTAGTCGCGGTCTTCGACTTCATGGGCTGCGTGGCGACCGCGACCGGCAATTTGACGCCTCCGCTACCCTCCCCTATACTCAAATACCGAATCGCAGTGTGATTCTCACCTGTTGGCCTTTTCTGGAGCCGCTTGCCTCGAGACCACCAGCGACTTTTCAATTCTTCTGCCTGTCCCTGAAGAAAGGCCCTAATGAAAGGATTGTCGCATGGCTGAAGCTACCTGCCGCCGCGAACTCGACCTCGAGATTCCCGCGGATGAAGTCACCAAAGCGATGGAGCGTGTCGCTAAGGAATTCGCCCGCGTTGCCCGCGTTCCTGGGTTTCGCCCCGGCAAAGCACCCGTGTCCTTGATCCGGCGCCGCTTCGCCGACGACATCAAAGGCGAAGTCGTGCAGTCCCTCGTGCCGGAACGTGTCGAAAAGGCCGTCTCCGAACAAAAACTGACTCCCGTCTCGCAACCGCAAGTCGATAAGCTGGATTTCGCCGAAGGCCAGCCCCTCAAGTTCCGGGCCGTCTTCGAGGTCCTCCCCGAATTCGAGTTGAGCAATTACAAGGACCTTGAGCTCGAAATGCCCGTGATGGACGTCACGGACGAAGACGTGAACAAAGCCCTGCAAGAAATGACCGAGCGCGCCGCGGCTTTTGCGCCGATCGAAGGCCGCGCCGTGGAAAACGGCGATTTCGTGCAATTAAAGCTGGTGGGCACGCCCGAAGGTGGTGGCGAGCCGCTGCGCGCTGACAGCGTTCTATGCCATATCGGCGCGGAAGAGACGATGGAACCGTTCAACGAAAATCTCCGCGGCGCCAATATCGGCGATAACAAGAATTTTGACGTTGTTTACCCTGCGGACTATCCCGATGCCAAGCTCGCCGGCAAGAACTATCACTACGCCGTCGAAGTTCTGGGGCTCAAAACCAAGAAACTACCCGAGCTGAATGATGAATTCGCCAAGGATGTCAGCGACGCCGGCTCTCTCGACGAACTGAAAACCAAGCTCCGCCAAAGCCTGGAGGCCGCCCGCGACCAGCGCCATAAAGAGCTGCTGCGCGAGAAGGTCCTCGCCGCCATTGTAAAGCTTCACGATTTTCCCGTACCCGAATCCCTCGTGGAACATCAAATGGATGTACGCCTCGAACGCGTAGTTCGCTCCTTGGCCGCGCAAGGTGTTGATCCACGAGCCGTAAACGTGGATTGGGTCACGCTGCGCCGCCGCCAGCAGGAGCGCGCTACAGACGACGTGAAAGCGGAACTGATCGTCGACCGCATCGCTTCCACCGAGAACATCGATGTCACCGACGAAGAGCTGAATCACGAGCTAGAACATGCCGCTTCGCACAGTGGCGAATCCGCGGAAGCAATTCGCGCTCGTTTGACAAAGCAAGGGACGCTAGATAGGATGAAAGCTAAGCTGCGGAGTGATAAAACTCTCGATTGGCTCGCGCAGAACTCCCGAATTCGCACGGCGGCCGCGGCAGCAGAAGCAGAAGCAAAGTGATAAAGCAGTCCGGCAGTCCGGCAGTTCGGGCCTGACCGCACAAAAATCTCATGAAAAATTTTGACGACCCGGCTTATCTCAACACAACGCTTGTACCCATGGTGGTCGAACAGACCAGCCGTGGGGAACGTGCGTACGACATTTATTCGCGGCTCCTCAAAGAGCACATCATCTTCATCGGCACGCCGATCGACGATCACGTCGCAAACCTCGCCACCGCACAGATGCTCTTCCTCCAGGCCGAAGATCCCGAGCGCGATATCCAGCTTTATATCAATTCTCCCGGCGGCTCCATCACTGCCGGATTTGCCATTTACGACACTATGCAGTTTGTGAAACCAGACGTGGTCACCACTTGCGTAGGGCAAGCTGCCTCCATCGCCGCCGTGCTGCTCGCCGGTGGCACGCCGAAAAAGCGCTTTGCGCTGCCCAATGCCCGCATCCTTATTCATCAACCCTGGCTCTCCGGTCTCGGCGGCCAGGCCACGGACATCGATCTGCATGCCAAGGAAATTATTCGCATGCGTACCATGATCAACAAACTGCTTGCACAGCATAGCGGCCAGCCCGTTGAGCGCATCGAAAAAGACGTCGAGCGGGATTTCATTATGAATCCCGAGCAAGCCAAGGAATATGGCATGATCGACGAAATTATTTACAAGCATCGTTAAACGCGCCTGGGTGAAGCGCGTTTTGTCGGGGCGATTGCTTGGTTCCAAAAAGTTAGTAGCTGTTCCAGTTTTTCTTTCACTGAGGGGAATTTTCAGCCTAGAATATCGGTAGTGGTTCCGTCCGCAGCCCGGCGGGGCCGAGGGCCTTCACACCTGTGAAAAAATTTAATCCAGACGAGCCATTGCGCTGCTCCTTCTGCCATAAGACTCAGGAGCAAGTTGAGAAGCTGATCAGTTCGCCTTCCGACTATCCGCGCGCTTACATCTGCAACGAATGTGTCAGCGTCTGCCAAACCATTCTTGAGGATGAAAAGCGCGAGCAGGCCGCGGCACCCGCCCGCCGCCTTCCGCGTCCGCCGGAGATCAAGCAGTTCCTCGATGGCTATGTCATTGGCCAGGATCGCACCAAGAAAAAACTCGCGGTTGCGGTGTACAACCACTACAAACGAATTTTCCTCAACAAGCAGCCCGGCGATGTGGAGCTAAGCAAGTCCAACATCCTGCTGATTGGGCCTACAGGAACCGGCAAGACGCTTCTGGCGCAAACCCTCTCGCGCATGCTCGACGTTCCTTTCGCAATCGTCGATGCCACCACGCTGACCGAAGCCGGGTACGTAGGCGAAGACGTCGAAAACATCATTTTGAAACTGCTGCAAGCCGCCGATGGCGACGTGCAGAAGGCCCAGCAAGGCATCATCTATATCGACGAAATCGATAAGATCGCAAAAAAAGACGAGAACCCCTCCATCACCCGCGATGTTTCCGGCGAGGGCGTGCAACAAGCGTTGCTCAAGATTTTGGAAGGTACCGTGGCCAATGTGCCTCCCCAGGGCGGCCGCAAGCATCCGCATCAGGAATTTACGCCCGTTGATACCACCAACATTTTGTTCGTCTGTGGTGGCGCATTCGTAGGCCTCGAGAAAATTATCGAGAAGCGCGCCGGTCGCCGCTCGCTCGGCTTTCACACCGACGCCGCCGCGACAACGCCGCAAAAACGCAATACCGAATTGCTCGAGCAGGTACAGCCCGGCGACCTTATCCGCTACGGTTTGATTCCGGAATTTGTCGGCCGCCTACCCGTCGCAGGCGTCATGAACGACCTCGACAAGAATGCGCTGGTGCGTATTCTCACCGAGCCAAAAAATGCTCTTCTGAAGCAATACCAGCGCCTCTTCGAATTCGAAAACGTCCGCCTTCGCTTTACCGACGATGCCCTCGAGACCGTGGCGGAGTTGGCTCTTCAGCGCAAGGTCGGCGCACGCGGCTTGCGCATGATTCTGGAAGACCTCATGCTGGAGTTGATGTATCACCTGCCCATGCAGCGCAAGGTTCGCGATTTTGTAGTCAGTGCGGACATGGTGCGCACTCGCGAGATCAATTGGAGTTTGCTGGAAAAGGCTGGCTGAGCCCTTCCAATTTAGCGGCCGCGTGGGGTGGCCGCGGAAATAAATTCAGGGGTCCGAATGTTCAATCGAGAAAAACAGGAAATGAAGCGCGTACCTATGATGCCGGTCCGCGACATGGTTATCTTCCCGCAGCAGATGACGCCGTTCATCGTCGGCCGCGAAGCCAGCGTCCGTGCGCTCGAAGAAGCCCTTGCCGGCGACAAGAAGATTTTCCTGTCCACGCAACACGATGCTTCCGTCGACGATCCGAAGCCGGAAGAGATCTACGCGGTCGGAACGCTCGCGAACATCGTTCAGAGCGTCAAGCTCCCCGACGGCAATATCAAAGTTTTGGTCGAAGGTGTCGAGCGCGCACGTGCCATCTCCATCGCCAGCGAAGAAGGCTTTTTCCGAGCCACCGTTCGCCTGCTGAGCGCCCGCGTCGAACCTTCGCCGCAAGTTGAGCAGACCGTACAGAAAATTACCGGCCTGTACGAACAGTTCATCAAGCTCTCGCAAAGCCTTAATTACGACACTATGATCGCCGCGGCGCGCGTCGACGATCCTGCCCGTCTCTCTGATACCATCGCCGCCAATCTTCAGCTTCCCGTCGATGAAAAACAGGATCTCCTCGAGACTGTCGACCCGCTCGAGCGCCTCAATCGCATCGGCGACATTCTCGAAATCGAGCTCGAAAAGCTCAACGTCGACCGCAACATCAACACCCGCGTCAAGCGCCAAATGGAGCGCGCGCAAAAAGAGTACTACCTCAACGAAAAGCTCAAAGCCATTCAGAAAGAGCTCGGCCGCGGTGAAAAAAGCGAAATCGACGAGCTAAAAAAGAAGATCGACACCGCCGGCATGAGCAAGGAAGTCCACGAGAAGGCCATTCAGGAACTCAAGCGCCTCGAACTGATGCCGCCTATGTCCGCGGAATCCACGGTGAGCCGCAACTATCTTGACTGGCTGCTCGCTGTGCCGTGGAAAAAGCGCTCGAAAGAAATCCGCGACATCAAAGCCGCAGAGAAAATTCTCAACGACGAGCACTATGGCCTGGAAAAGGTTAAAGAGCGCATCCTCGAGTTCCTCGCCGTCCGCCAGCTCGTAAAAAATCCCAAGGGCTCCATTCTCTGCTTCGTTGGGCCTCCGGGCGTCGGCAAAACCTCGCTCGCTATGTCCATCGGTCACGCGACCGGCCGCAAATTCGTCCGCGTTTCTCTCGGCGGCGTGCGCGATGAGGCCGAAATCCGCGGTCACCGCCGTACCTATATCGGCGCGCTCCCCGGTCAAATCATCCAGATGATGAAGAAGGCCGGCACCGTAAACCCGATTTTCGTTCTCGATGAAGTCGACAAAATGTCCACTGACTTCCGCGGCGATCCGTCCGCCGCGTTAATGGAAGTCCTCGACCCCGAGCTAAATCACGCCTTCACCGATCACTATCTCGACGTCGAATACGATCTTTCGAAAGTAATGTTTGTCTGCACTGCCAACGTGCTGCATACGATTCCACAGCCTCTGCAGGACCGCATGGAGATTCTGCGCCTGCCCGGCTACACCGAGCAGGAAAAACTGGAAATCGCCAAGCGCTTTCTCGTCCGCCGCGCGCGCGAAGCCACCGGCCTCACCGACAAAAATCTTACCTTCACCGACGAAGGCTTGCTGCACATCATTCGGCACTATACGCATGAAGCCGGCGTCCGCAGCCTCGAGCGCGAAATCCAAAACGTCTCGCGCAAGATGGCGCGCAAAGTTGTCACGGAGGGCCCGGAAGCCAAGGTCAACGCGGAAATCACACCGGTCAACGCCAACGATTACCTCGGCATACTCAAATTCCGCGAGTTCTGGCTGGAAAAGCACAACGAAGTCGGCCTTACCACTGGCCTCGCCTGGACCGAAGTCGGCGGCTCCGTACTCGCCACCGAAGCCACATTGATGGAAGGCAAGGGCCGCCTCACGCTAACCGGCAAACTCGGCGACGTAATGCAAGAATCCGCGCAAGCCGCCATGAGCTACATTCGCTCGCGTTCGCACACTTTTGGGCTTCCCAGAGACTTCTACCGCAACATCGATATCCACGTGCACGTCCCAGAGGGCGCCATCCCGAAAGACGGCCCTTCGGCCGGCATCACCATCTGCAACTCCATCGTCAGTGCGCTCACAAAGATTCCCGTGCGCTGCGACGTCACCATGACCGGAGAAATCACGCTCCGCGGCAAAGTCCTTCCCATCGGCGGCGTCAAGGAGAAACTCCTCGCCGCCCATCGAATGGGCTTGCGTACCGTGCTCCTTCCGAAGGACAATGAGAAGGACCTGGCGGACATCCCGCAGGAAATCCTCGCGAGCCTTACGGTAAATTTTGTCGAGACCATGGATGAAGTGCTGCAGGTTGCGCTTGAGCGGCCTATCGTGCCCATCGAGCACGCCGCCGTTGCGCCCGTCGCCGATGCTTTCGTGGCCACTGAGAAAGATAAGAGTTTGACCAACTGAGCAGCGCTGCTCGGGCGCGGCCCGCTCCGCGCGCGCACTCGATACGGTTCGAATCGCGAAAGGTCGAATCGATCGAAAAAAGTTTCGGATCGCCAGTCTGATTCGAATCGCGTCTCGCGAAAGCGGCCGCTAGTTTGCTCCGCTCCGGCGCTGCCGCCGGTTTGTCGGAAATCTGAATTCTGGTTTACCATCCTGGCCGGTTCTCGTTCATCTGCCAGTTCGGTGCGGCGCCCCGTAGAGTAGTCCAGGAATTTCAGGTCGATTTCACAATCCGAATGCTTCGAATTAGCTGCAATTCGCTGGAAAGTCTCAGAGTTAAGGACATATGAAAGAAACAAGCGTTGAAGGAAACAATCAGATGAGCATCAGTCTTGCCGAGCTCAAGGAAAAGAACATCACGGACTTGGCAAAAATCGCCAAGGAACTGAACATTCCCGGTGCCAGCGGCATGCGCAAGCAGGAGTTGATCTTTCAGATCCTCCGCGCGCAAACGGAGAAAAACGGTTTGATCTTCTCCGAAGGCGTCCTCGAATGCCTCCCGGACGGCTTCGGCTTTCTCCGCGCGCCCGAGTACAACTATCTCCCCGGCCCGGACGATATTTATGTTTCGCCGTCGCAAATCCGTAAATTCGATCTCCGAACTGGAGACACCGTCTCCGGCCAGGTCCGCCCGCCGAAAGATGGCGAGCGCTATTTCGCGCTAATCAAAGTCGAAGCCGTCAACTTTGAAGATCCCGAAGTCGCCCGCAACAAAATTTTCTTTGACAACTTGACGCCGCTCTATCCGCAGGGCCGCCTCAAAATGGAAACCACCAAGGACTTGATGACCGGCCGCGTACTCGATCTTCTCTGCCCCGTCGGCAAAGGTCAGCGCGGTCTGATCAACTCCCCACCGCGAACCGGCAAAACCATGATGCTGCAAGCCATGGCCAACGCCGTCGCCACCAATCATCCGGAAGTCGCGCTTATCGTTCTGCTGATTGACGAGCGCCCTGAAGAAGTCACCGACATGCAGCGCACCGTCAAGGGCGAAGTCATCAGCTCCACGTTCGACGAGCCGCCCCAGCGCCACATCCAAGTCGCGGAAATGGTCCTCGAGAAGGCCAAGCGGCTGGTCGAGCACAAGCGCGACGTCGTGGTGCTGCTCGACTCCATTACGCGTCTCGCGCGCGCCTACAACGCCGTCACGCCGCCGTCCGGCAAAGTGCTCTCCGGCGGTATCGACGCCAACGCTTTGCAGCGCCCGCGCCGCTTTTTCGCCGCAGCACGCAACGTGGAAGAGGGCGGCTCGCTTACCATCGTCGCCACCGCATTGATCGACACCGGCAGCCGCATGGACGACGTCATCTTCGAAGAGTTCAAGGGCACCGGCAACATGGAAATCTACTTGGACCGCCGCCTCTCCGATAAGCGCGTCTTCCCCGCGATCGACATTCAGCGTTCCGGCACCCGCAAAGACGAACTGCTGCTCCCACCCGACGAACTAAGCCGGGTCTGGGTCCTCCGCAAAGTCCTAAGCCCGCTTTCAACGGTAGAAGCGATGGAGCTACTCCTAAGCCGCCTAACCAAAACAAAGGCCAACTCCGAGTTCCTAGCCTCCATGTCTGCCCCCACCTGATCTCCGCTTTTTTCGGCGCAAGTTCTTTGTGCGTGGCATCGCGAAGAGAGAAGTCTCTTTCGGCTCCTTCTCCTGCGTACCTTCGCGTTCTCGGTGCATCTTTAGGTGAGCCTCGAGCGGTACGTTAGCCCTTCTTCTGCTCTTGCTCCCCCTCAAAATAAAAATGATGATGGTTGCGGCACCCGGGATTAAACCCCGCCCCGCACCGTGGACACTGCGACTCGGACTTCAGATATGCCCGAATCGTCATCTCCACTCCGCATGCTCCGCACAAAACTGCCCGCGAATTCCACTCTGCGCGCGGCCAAACCGCAATCGCATGTCCTGCGAGCGCCTCGTGGCAATCCTTGCAAGCATAGTAGGTCTCGCAACACCGCATCTTGATCGCGACAATGTCCAACGCCGAGCGGTAATGCACACACCGCGTCTGCGTATCAAGCTCAAGTCCATGCACTATTGGAATTTGGCTGGAGGCTTCGTTGATCACGACTCAGCCGGAAGATGGAGGTATCGCCGATCCTGCGCTGGCGAGGGCCGCCAGATGAAACGTTTGCGACGAGACTCACTGGAAAAGGGTGCCATCAGTTGAACAGCAACAAATATACAACGGCCCCGGATCAGACCTTAACGGAATTGATTGAGTGGCTCAATCGCCGCTTGCGGCCGCCACAGCCGAGTTCGCCCCTCGAAAATGCCAGCTCGGAATTATTGCCTTTACTTGCGTGCCATGCTCGCTGCTTTCGATTTCCAGCCGGCCGCCGAGGTATTTCACTCTTTCTTTCATTCCTGCGATTCCCACGCCGGCTCCCTTGCCCAGTGGGGAGCGCTCCAGCACTCCGCTCGGTATACCTCGACCTCGGTCACGGATCGTAACCGCCAGTCCCTCCAGGACGTGCTCAATCTTGACCGTAGCCTGGTCGCTTCCTGAATGCAGGTGAATATTCGTAAGGCTGGCTTGCACAATCCGGAAAATCGCCAGTTCCGCCTCTTCGGAGAGCCGCTCCAGACGGCGCGGTATGTCGAGTTCAACTTTAAGGCCCTCTCGCCGGTTAATCCCTTTCGAATACATTTGAATGGAGGTCTCCAAACCACATTCGTCGAGCAGCGGCGGGTGCATCATGTAAGAAAGCGTCCGAACTTCTTCGGAAATATCCGTTGTCAAGGATGAGCAGTCCGAAAGCATCTTGCGCAATGCTGTTTCAGACAACTTGACCTGGTTTTGCACCAGGGCCAGATTCATCGCCAGCACGCAGAGCTTTTGTCCGGTGCTGTCGTGCAACTCGCGTGCAATGCGCCGCCGTTCGTCATCCTGCGATTGGCTCAGGCGCTTCGAGAATTCCCTCAGCTCTTGCTCGCTTCGATAACATTCGATCGCGATCGCCGCCAGATGCACGGCCCGTTCGATCATTTCTGCGTCTGGCTTGGGCCAGGTCGCGCGCTGCGGATAAGAGAGCGCCAATGCCCCCAAAATCTGGTTTTCTATCGTTAAAATCGGCCGAAAAGACGCCATTTGCAAGCCCTCGCGCAAAGCCGCTTCGCGATGAACCACAAACATCGGATCGCTGCTGATATCCCCCACCGTCAGCGCTTTTCCTTGACCCTCAACCGTGCTGCAGAATCCCTCGTACGGCCCCTCCTCCAGATTATCGATTTCTTCCTTCCAAATTCCTCGGGCGTTCGGCCCAGCCACTGGCCGCAGCCGTACTCCGTCGTTATCTAACAAAAACACCGTAGAGATCGCTCCCGGCGACTGCGCATCGAGAAAATTGCAAAGTTCATTCAGCACTTCCAACATCGGGGCGCCGTGCCCCAGCATTTCGAGCAGATGCGTTTCGGTTGTCATTAGCTGGGAACTCCTTATCTTTTTCGCTTCTTAGTTGCTGCTTCCTTCTCCCCCTTATTGCAAATGTTGTGAAGGGACCCTGATATTAGGAGACTCCAATTTCAGTGTCTGTCTCGTCCAAGACACTGTCCTTCAGACCCCTGTTCTGTGAGGATTCACCGGGTGTCCACAACGCGACACACCATTTGTCGTGTTTCGTGTATCCATATATCCGTATATCCGTCTTCTCACTAGATCCCGACTGTTTCGCTGGAGCTGAACATGGCGAGTTTGCGTTTGTTGCTGGCGGATGATCACCACATCGTCAGAGCCGGCCTGCGCTGTCTGTTGGAAGCTCAGCCCGGATGGGAAGTCGTAGCAGAAGCCTCTGACGGCCGCGAGGCGGTCGCGAAAGCGCTAGAGACACGTCCCGACGTGGCGTTGCTGGACATCGGAATGCCGGTTCTAAACGGTTTGGAGGCCGCGCACCAGATTATTCAGAGCCTTCCCAGGACGAAAATCGTGATGCTCACCGTGCACGATTCCGATGCCATGATTCACAAGGTGCTGGCGGTAGGCGCGCGAGCTTACCTCTTCAAAACAGATGCGGCTCGCGACCTTATCGCCGCCATCAACGCTGTTCACGCCGACGACACATTTTTCACCGCAAAAGTTTCAGATATTATATTGACCAGCTTTAGAAATAATGCCACGGGAACGCAGACGCGTCCGTCGCCCGCTGATCGCCTTACTCCTCGCCAATGCGAAGTAGTGCTGCTTTTGGCAAAAGGCCGCAGCACCAAAGAAGTAGCCGCATTGCTCAACATCTCGATCAAAACCGCGGAGACTCACCGCGCCAATCTAATGCGTCGATTGGCCTGTCACTCGCTTTCTGAGCTGGTTCGCTACGCACTGCGCAATCAGATCATCCCGGCGTAGTTCGCTACGACACATCAGCGCCACTGCCTACAAACCCTTGAACCTACGTGCATGTCTCAAATGGGACAGATTAGAGATTCCTAAGGTCTTATGATCGCTGTGCAGGGCTCCTCATCTTGGTCGCTCATCCATTATCTATATGGATGGGTTTGGCGGCTCCGAATGCGGACTTTTGCCTCGAATATTGTGCACAGCGAACTCCAATCCGATCAGGAGAGCGTCGCTCAAGGCGCCACGCCTTCTCACCGGCGTCGCCCAATCAATGTCCTCTTTATTCACCGTGATGCAGCCGTCGTAGACGCCTGCCAGGAAGAGCTTAAAAAAGCAAGATTTGGTGTCAGCTCCGAATTGGTTTTGACCATAGCGCAGTGTACCGAACAGCTCCGCTCCCAGACGTATGACGTCGTGATTGCGGAGTACCCGAGCCCGAACTGGAAGGGATCACAGGCGTTGCAACTTCTTCGTCAGACGGTCCAAGACATCCCTCTTTTGTTCGTAACTACCGCCATCGGAAGTGAACTCATCGCGGAGCTGACCGCTCATGGCGCGTTTGACTATGTCGAACGCGAGCATCTTGCGCAACTTCCCATGGCGGTTCGCCGCGTCTTGAACGAACAGAAACTTCGCGCGGAGCTCGACGAAGCCGAAAAGGCCTTGCGACATTCGCAATCGCTGTATCGCGCGCTGGTGGACAATCCGGCTTACGGAATCTGCCGGTGCGACCCCGAAGGAAAGTTTCTCGATGTCAATCAGGCACTGGTAACCATGCTCGGTTACGCGACCAGGGAAGAACTTTTAATGGCAAATCGGGAGTCGATCGTACTCGATTTTGGCCCGGCCACACCTGTCGGAGGCCGAGCCGGCGAGAAGATGCGTATCGAGCCAATCGAAATGGATTGGAAGCGAAAAAACGGCACGACTCTGAAAGCCAGGCTCAGCGGTCGCGGTTTCTATAACGACCATGGAGATTTTGTCGGCTACGAAATTATTGTTGTTGATATCACCGAGCAGCGCGCTCTTGAGGATCACCTGCGGCGCCAGGCATCCAGTGATTCGCTGACGGGTTTGGCCAATCATCGCCGGCTCTTTGAGGTATTGCAGGCAGAGATCTCCCGCTCCACGCGTACCCATCGGGAATTTTCTCTTCTCTTGCTGGACCTCGACGGCCTCAAAGAGATCAACGATGGATTGGGTCATCAGACTGGAGATCGCGCGCTTTGCAGGCTGGCGCAGGTATTGACCGACTGTCGCCGCTCGATTGATACCGCAGCGCGCCAAGGTGGCGACGAGTTCGCTTTGGTCCTGCCGGAAACGGGCGCCGCCGCCGCCAATTTAGTAGCACGCCGAATCTGTGATCTTCTCGCCAAAGACGCTGAGGAGCCAACTCTCTCCGTCAGCGTAGGAGTCGCAAGTTATCCGAAGGATGCCGATACCGTCGGAACCCTTCTTTACGCAGCGGATCGAGATCTCTACGACACAAAGGACTTGAAGCCGCGAGTCGCTCGGGCCGGGCGCGTCTAGCCCTCCCGGTCGAACCTCGCTCAGCTTAATCGAACGCGACGCGAAAACGAGGGAACCGAAATGGCCGATGAACATTTCCCAGTACGCAACACGTTCCGATTAACATCTCGGCATCGCGATTCTGGAGCCGAAGTTCAATACTTATTGAGGGCGGAAGAGCAACTTCTCCACTCGATTTCTGCCCGTATACCTCTCGCCGAGATACTTCAAAAAATCTGCGACGCTCTGAATTCCGAAATCGGCAATGTCATTTCTCTCGCCTCCCTGCCGAATGACGATGCAGATGGGCTTGCCGCCATCGTCAGGGGCGCGGGAATTTTTGGGTTGCATAAGTTCTGTTCGGCGCCTGTTGTCGGCGGGAATGACGAAGCGCTTGGATCCATTGAGATGTACTGTTGCGTCCCGCGCCGCCCATTCCTCGGCGAAATTTGCTTAATTGAACGGGCCACGTGCCTGGCCGCGGTTGCCATCAAACGGCACAACGCCGCGCGCGATTCGGTTTAACGCTAAATTTTTATCAGATTCACTTCCGGAGCTGTCTGCCTTAATCCCGCAATACGACACTCAAAAGCGACGTATTGACTTCAATTCCGCCGTTGTACTTGATAAAACCCAGCTTCTTGAATTTGTTCATGAACAAATTCACTCGCGTGCGCGTCGTGCCAATCATCTCCGCCAGCGTCTCTTGCGATACCTTTGGGAGCAGTCTCTGCGGTTGCTCTTGCTTGCCGTACCGGGCAAGCAACAGCAGCGTGCGCGCCAGCCTCTTCTCGGTCGAGTTGAATAGCTGGTCGATCAAGTCCTCCTCGATCCGAATGTTCCGTGTCAGCACGAAATTGATGAACAAGTCAGACAACCCGTGTTGTTCGTGAAGCACCTGCACCATTTCATTCTTCTCAATCATTAGCACAGTGCTGGCCACGATCGCCGTAGCGTTTCCCACGCGAACCGGCTGGCCCGCCATGCATCCTTCACCGAAAAAGTCGCCGGGTCCCAGAACCGCAATGATCGCCTCTTTCCCAGAGGCGCTAAGCGCGGTTAATTTCACGGCGCCTTCTTGTATATACATCACGCTTTCGGCCGCCGAGCCTTGCGAGAAAACACTCTCGGCTTTCTTGAAATGTTTAACTTTCCTATCCACGCCCGCCGAATCTAGAAAAGCTTGCGCATCGAATGCTTTCAGCTTCGGCACGCCATTGGGCTTTCTCTTGCTGGTCTTCATGAATCGTTTCTATCGCTCCCCGTCAGAAACCCTGCGAGCTCCGCCATCGATGGCTCTTCCATCGCGGCAAAAGCCGTTTCCGGCCTTTCCTCTTCGATTGCGTCACTGGTCCTTGCTTCCCGCTGCATTTGTTCTTTAATGATCTTTCTGACTGTCTCCAGCGGGACCTGCTCGAAATGTGTTCCAGGTTTAAGCATTACAAGTTCCTTCCCTACCGGAACGCTATCAGGCCGGAAGTCATACGGGTCATATCCTTTGGAAACCGAACCCACGCATTTAGTCTCGGCAAAACGCCTCTCCTCCCCCATGCTACATACCCCGGTTGTTTTTACTTGCAGGACTCGCTGCGAGAGGATACGATAACGGTACGTATATTTAGCGTTCTTGTTTGGCATGCCTCAATTGAGCATGCCATCAGGAGGGAGGAGTCTATGGGAAGCACGAACCCCAAGGCTGCGCCAATGACCTTTAAGACCATGGTGCAGGCCGATGTACCGCAGGGTCGGAATGGAAAGCACAAACTGATCGTCACCGCGGTCCTCAAGGACCTCGACCGTCTCAAAGCTGGTTCCGCACTCAAGCTCCCCTTGGCTGACTTGGGGCAAGCAAAAGAAAAAGTTCGTTCCGCGCTGAATCGCGCAACTCGGAAAGCGGGACGCAAAGTAGCGACCGCCAGCGACGCCTCTTTCTTGTACGTCTGGAACGTGAGCGACGAGTAGCGAGTCCGCTCGGCTCACCCGCAAGACGTTCGTGACCGGAATCCGAACGCCGCCCCCTACCTGAGCGTCCGTTTGCCGCCCGCAAGTCCTTTTTTGATAATCATCCGAATTGCCCAGGAGCATCACCCCGCAGTGCTCCGTCTAGGGGCCAGACGCTTACTGAGCGGCTTGGGAGTTCAGCCAATGCCCAATGTGCGGCTCCAGGAGGCTCAGGGGCACGGCGCCCTGCTGTAGGACGGCATCGTGGAAGGTGCGGATGTTGAATTTGGCGCCAAGGCGGCGCTCGGCTTGGGCGCGCAGATCGCGGATCTTGAGCTGGCCGAGCTTGTACGCCAGCGCCTGTCCCGGCCAGACGATATATCGATCGACTTCGACGGTGATGTCCTGATCCGTCTTGCCGGTGTTGTCCTTGAAGAATTGGATGGCTTGCTCGCGCGTCCAGCCCATCGAGTGCATGCCGGTGTCGACCACGAGGCGCACCGCCCGCCACATCTCATAGCTGAGCTGGCCGAATTTCGAGTACGGATCAGTGTACAGTCCGACGTCTTCGCCGAGCCCCTCGCTGTACAGCGCCCAGCCTTCCACGAACGCGGAGTAGCCCACATGCTTACGAAACTCCGGCGTATTCTCCATCTCCTGCGCCAGCGAAATCTGCAAATGGTGCCCCGGCACAGCTTCATGCAGCGAGAGCGCTTCCATCTCGTACTTCGGTCGCGCGTGCAGATTGTACGTATTCACGAAGTAGCAGCCCGGCCGTCCAGCCTGCGGAGAGCCGCCCTGATAGTAAGCAGTAGTTTGGGAGGGCGCCTTGAAGTCAGGAATGGGGCAAACGCCGTAGGGCAAACGCGGCAGTTTGCCGAAAAGATGTGCGAGGCCGGGATCAATGCGCTTGGCGATGATGCGGTAGCCGTTTACCAAGTCCTCGGGCTTGTCGTAGTAAAAGCGGGCGTCGGTGCGCAGGAATTCGGTGAACTGATGAAAGCTGCCCTGAAATTTTGTGGACGCGATCACCTTATCCATTTCGGCGCGAATGCGTTTCACCTCGCTGAGACCGATTTCGTGAATCTGCTGCGGCGTGAGATTCAGTGTCGTTTGCCAGCGGATATGAAAAGCGTACGCTGCGGCGCCGTTCGGAAGTGCGGTGGCAGCAATGTTCTCGCGGCAAGCGGGTAGATAGGTGGACGCGACGTAATCGTGCAGCTTGCGAAACGCGGGCGTGATCGACGCCGCGTAAATGGTTTTCGCTTTTTCGGTGAGCCGCGCGCGTTCAGCCTCGGGAAAATTTGCCGGAAATTCGGTGAACGTCTGCAGTAGAGGACTCGCCAGGGCATCGGCGGGAGTCAGATCGGCGATTTGCTTCGGCAAGTCGCGCAGTGTGATCTTCGGCGGCGTGTAACCCCGCTTCAGCCCGTCTTGCAGCAATACGAGTTGCTGATCGACCGCGGCGGGCAGCGCCGCCAGCCGCTTGAGAATAATTTCGTAGCCGGCGACGGTCTGGTGCGACTGCAACGCCAGGGTGTCCGCCGACTCTAGCTGAATGCCGCCCATCTGGTTAAGCGGCATCCAAAGGCTGCGCGGCACGACATTGCGGAACGGAAATGGATCGTCGCCATACTGCAAGCCCTCGTTGGCGGTCTCGAGCAGCTCGAGATAAAGATCGAAATTAAGCTGCTCGCTGGCAGGCAGCTCGGCACGATGAATGGCTTTCAGCGAGGCCAGACTATCGGCCAAATGTTTTTTGCGCTGCGTGATGCCGGCGGGCGAATCGTCGGTCCAGCGATCGTCCTGGCCGGGGAACCCGACGTGCGTAGCGACTTCCGGATACTCCGTCATCCAGCGCCGCCAGTCGTCGCCAAGAAAGGCGCGAAGCATTTGCCCGGCGTTAGATTGTGCGGCAGCAGACGACGCGTTCGCGTTCGACTGCTGCGAATTCTTTTCCGGGCCAAAGGCGAGCAACGGCAGCACGAGCATCGCGGTGCCAGCTCCGACCGCGAGTATGACGAGCATGCGGATCATTACGCCTTCCTCCCGGCAGCGGCCGTGGCCAGTTCCCTTTCGCGTTCTCGCGCGAGCATTACAATCAGCCGCGCGGTTTCCGCCGCATCCATTGCCGTGTTGTCGACGAGGACGGCGTCCCTTGCTCGCACCAGCGGCGAAACTTTTCGCTCGCGGTCGCGCTTGTCGCGTTCGCGAACTTCTTCCAGCACTTGCTCGAGGGTCATGTCTTCGCCTTTTTCTTGATGCTCTTTCCAGCGCCGCTCTGCGCGAACTTCGGGCGACGCCTCGAGAAAAATCTTAAGCTCGGCATTAGGAAACACAACGGTGCCGATGTCGCGGCCTTCCATTACGACACCGCCACCAGCACCGGCGCGCTGCTGCTCCGCGACGAGCACAGCTCGCACCGGCGCGATGGTGGCAAGCCGTGAAGCAGCTTGCGCCACCTCCGGTGTGCGAATTTCCTCCGTGACTTCCTTGCCGTCGAGAGAGACACGATTTTTTATTCCAGATTGTTCTTGCTCTGGAGTTGGCGGTGTTAATTCGATGTGCGTTTCGTTTGCGAGCTTGGCTAATTGCGTTTCGTCATCGAGCGAAACGCCGCGCTGAAGCGCTTTCAGCGCGAGCGCGCGATACATGGCGCCGCTGTCCAGATAAAGGTAGCCGAGCGCGTTCGCGACGAGACGCGCTACGCTACTTTTGCCGGAGCCGGCTGGACCGTCAATTGCAATGGTGAGTTTGGACATGAGTCGCGAGTCGCAAGAATCGCGGGAAGAGTTTACGGGAATTCCTTCGCGTTACGTGATGATTTTTTCAGAGACGCCAGAGTTGTCAATCGTAAGAGCACAGACATGAGTGTCCGTGCTACTAGAAGCCCATGATGTTGTAGCCGCAGTCGACGTAAATGGTTTCGCCGGTGATGCCGGAGCCGGCGTCGGAAAGAAGGAAGGCGGCGGTTGCGCCTACTTCGGCGGCGTCGACATTACGTTTCAGCGGAGCGCGCTCCGCGTGCGATTTGAGCATTTCGCCAAGTCCAGAGATTCCGCGCGCCGCCAGCGTCTTGATCGGGCCCGCTGAGATGGCGTTGACGCGAATGCTTTTCGGGCCAAGATCGTTGGCCAGATAACGAACACTAGCTTCCAGGGCGGCTTTCGCTACGCCCATTACGTTGTATTTCGGCACGACTTTTTCCGCGCCGTAGTAAGTCATCGTCACGATGCCGCCTCCGGACGGCATCAGCGGAGCAGCCGCGCGCGCCACAGCGATCAGCGAATAGACGCTGACGTCGTGGGCGATGCGGAATCCTTCGCGGCTCGTATTTACGAATTCCCCCTTCAAATCGTCGGCGAGCGCGAACGCGACGCTGTGCACCACGCCATGTAGCTCGCCGTATTTCTCTTTCAAGTCGGCGAACAATTTCGCGATCTGCTCATCGGACGAGACGTCGCACATAAAGCCGGAGGCGCCGGGAAGATCGGTGATTAGGTCTTTGGCTTCTTGCTCGAGACGTTCGTTTTGGTAGGTGATGGCGAGTTGCCAGCCGGCTTGCTGAAGTTTTTGCGCGATGGCCCACGCGATGCTGCGTTTGTTGGCCAGGCCGAAGATCACCGCGGTCTTTTGTGTTTCGGTCACGTTCTCCTCTTGGCGTAGACGTCGGCCAGTCTAAAGACTGGCCACTACATCGTCAAATGCAGTGCGTCGTGAACGCGGTTCATCTCAAATGCGGTGGAACGCTTTCTCGATTTCTTTTACGGAATAGCGAAGAACCACGGGGCGGCCGTGGGGACAGCTCATGGGGCAATCCGTTTTCGCTAGCGCCGACAGGAGCCATTCCATTTTTGTTTGATCTAGCGGCATGTTGACTTTGATGGCGGCGTGGCACGCGGTGGAGGCGGCGATTTTAGCTTGCAGCGTTTCGATGGAGATGGCGGCGTTTTCGCGTTCGATGCCATCGAGAATTTCCGTGAGGAGCTTTTCGGCATCGCTGCCGGTGATACCTGCAGGCGCGGCCTGAATGGCGACGCTGCGCGGACCCATGGGCTCGACTTCGAAGCCGTTCGCGCTTAGTTCTTCGGCGATTTTTTCGTAGATGACGAGCTGGCGCGGGGAGAGCTCGAGAATCATAGGCATGAGCATGCGCTGGCTTTCGACTCTGCCTGCGCGCCGCGCTTCGAGGTGCTGCTCGAACAAAACACGCTCGTGAGCGACGTGCTGATCGACGAGCCAGAGGCCTTCGCCGTTGACGGCGACAATAAAGCTGGAGCTGACCTGACCGAGCGGTTTTAAATCGGCGATCTGGTCAGGGTGCGGAAGTGTTGCAGGAGCGCTGCCGTTGCCTGCCGCGAAATTCCCGGCCCAGTTGGGCGCGGCTGCTGTGCTCGCTAGATTCGACGCGCCGAAAGCGGCGCCAGGTTCGAGCGAAGTTTCCGGGCCAGCCGGAAATGCGAAACGCTGCTCTACAGGCTGCATCGGAGCGGATGTCAGATCGAAGCCGCCATCGGAGCCCACGCCGCTGCCTAGGCCGATCTCTTCCATTGCGGGGATGACGGCACGCGGAACGATGGACGGAGCTGTGGGGTCCATTGAGGGAGCGTTCGACAATTGTCCAGCAGAGGTGTTTGCGTTTTGCCCTGATGCAGCGGCTGCGGCGGCGAAACTGGCGATTGGGCGGACGGCCATTAGGGCTTGACGAATGGAATCGCGCGTGAAGTCGTGCACGAATTGCGATCGACGGAAGCGCACTTCGATTTTTGCGGGGTGGACGTTGACGTCGACTTCGTCGTAGGGCATTTCGAGGAACAGTAACGTGGCGGGGAAAACGTTGCTGGGGAGAATGTTGCGATAGGCCTCATGGATGGCGTGGAGAATCAGGCGATCGCGGACGAGGCGGCGATTGACGAAGATGTAGATACCGTTCCGATTGGGGCGCTGGACTTCCGGGCGCGACGTGAAACCGTAAACGCTGAGCCGCGCTTTTTCTTCGCTTTGTTCTAGTTCGGGTTCGGTGATGGCGGCGCGAAAGGCGGCGCTGGCTACGGGGATTTCGATTAGCTCGTCGAAGGATTGCTTGCCGAAGAGTTGGTAGACGCGCTCGGCGAGGCGCTCGACGGGAGAACAGTCGACGATTTGCTGCGTGGGCGTGGTGAGGACGAATTGTTTGCCGGGATTGGCGAGGGCGTAGTGGGTAACGAGCGAGGCGATGTGTCCTAGTTCGGTGGTGTCGGATTTCAGGAATTTGCGGCGCGCGGGGACGCAGTAAAAAAGATCGGCGACGCTGACGGTGGTGCCGGCGGGAAGGCCTGCGGGCTTTACGCTGACGAGTTTGCCTCCAGCGAATTCTACGCGGGTGCCTTCGGCGTCTTCTTCGGCGCGGGATTCGAGGAGCAGGCGGGAGACGGCCGCGATCGTCGGGAGGGCTTCGCCGCGGAAACCTAGCGTAGGGATGGAAAGGAGATCGTCGGCGGAGCGCAGCTTGCTGGTGGCGTGGCGCTCGAATGCGAGCAGCGCGTCGTCGTGGGCCATACCGTGGCCGTCGTCGATTACACGAATCATGCGCTTGCCGCCAGCTTCGACCTCGACGCGAATGGTTTTTGCGCCGGCGTCGAGAGCGTTTTCGAGCAGCTCCTTGACGACGGAGGCGGGGCGCTCAACGACTTCGCCCGCGGCGATGCGGTTGGCGACAGCTTCGGGCAGGATACGAATTCTGGACATTAATTAATCTGTTGCGTCTCCATTTTACTCTGCATGGCGTGGGGATCGTTCTCAAAACGATGTCTGGACCTCTGAACCCACAGAAGACGGACAAGACACCAGACAAAGGTAGGTGAAAGAAAGACCAAGAACACAATTACTCCAGCCGGGATGTTGAGTACGTCTCGCGGAGCAATGACGAGGGTGAAGATCGCGCAGAACAACAGTCCCCCTGTAATCGCCTGAATGCCCGGTGGTAAGTAAAACCGAAACTTCTGAGCGCGTCCCAATTCAGGCCATTCACGTGAGCCGTCATCAAAAACTCTCCCACATTTTCTGCACGCACGCTTTCCACAACCTAGCCTAACGTTAGACGGCCAAAAGTCTTTATGAAACACCGTCTTACAGTGTGGGCAACAGTAGCTCGTCCATCGCAGAAAAATGAGCAACCGCTGCGGGCCGGGAAGCAGAGCCGGAATGGCGAAGGGGTCGTGGTCTTCGCGAATTGCTGGGAGAAGGTTCATAGACCGCAGGTAAGGATATCATTCGGCGGCTTTCTTGGCGCTGGGCTTGATGGCGATGCCTAGTTGGTCGAGCTGGTCGGTGTCGACTTCGCTGGGGGATTCGGCCATTAGGTCTTGGGCGGCGGTGGTTTTGGGGAAGGCGATTACTTCGCGTAGGGAGCGCTCGCCGGCTAAGAGCATGGCTATGCGGTCGATGCCTAGGGCTATGCCGCCGTGGGGTGGCGTGCCGTAAGTTAGGGCGTCTAGGAAGAAGCCGAAGCGGCGGCGCTGCTGCTCTTCGGTTAGGCCGAGGGCTTTGAATAGACGCGCTTGGATATCCTGGCGATGGATTCTGATGCTGCCGGAGCCTAGCTCGTTGCCGTTCAAGACTAGGTCATAGCCTTTGGAACGGACTTCCCAGGGCGCGGATTCTAGTTTTCCCAGATCTTCATCGACGATGCCGGTGAAGGGGTGCTGGGCGCTGACCCACTGCTTGTCGGACTCGCTCCACTCAAAGAGTGGGAAGCCGGTGATCCAGAGAAATTTCCATTGCGACTTGTCGATCAGGCTGAGAGCTTCGCCGAGTTGCAGGCGGAGCTGGCCGGCGATTAGCGCGGCGGCTTCGGTGCCTTTGATTTGTTGCTTGGCGCTTACAGCGACAACGAGATCGCCCGGTTTTGCGCCCGCGGCTTCGGCGAGTTTCTTTACGTTTTCCGGGCCGATTAGTTTTTCGACGGTTGAGGTAGTGCCTTCGGGCGCGACCTTTACGAAATAGGCGCCGCGGGCGCCGAGAGATTTTGCTTTTTCTGTGAGATCGTCTAGTTGCTTGCGCGAATAATTTGCTGCGCCGGTTGCGGCGAATGCGAAGACGTTGCCTTCAATTTGCAGCTTTTGTTTTGCTTCCTCAGGAAAGCAACTTGTGACTTCGTGTAGCTCCATGCCGAAGCGCAGATCGGGTTTGTCGCTGCCGAATTTGCGGATAGCGTCTTTGTAGAGCATGTGCGGGAAGGGGCGTTCGGCTTTGACGCCGGCGACCGCGCAGGCACGCACCATCACGTTTTCGATGACTTCGAAGATGTCTTCCTGGCGTGGGAACGACATTTCGAGGTCGAGCTGGGTGAATTCGGGCTGGCGGTCGGCGCGGAGATCTTCGTCGCGAAAGCATTTCACGATTTGGAAGTAACGGTCGAGGCCGCCAATCATCAGGATTTGCTTGAAGATTTGCGGCGACTGCGGCAGCGCGTAGAACTGGCCGTGATGCACGCGGCTGGGGACGAGATAATCGCGCGCGCCTTCGGGCGTGGAGCGGGTGAGCATGGGCGTTTCGACTTCGATGAAGCCCATTTCGTCCATGACTTTGCGGATTTCGAGAACGATTTTGTGGCGTAGGGCGATATTGCGGTGCGGCTTTGAGCGGCGGAGATCGATATAGCGGTAGCGCAGGCGGGTTTCTTCGGCGGCGTTGATTTCGTCTTCTACGGGGAACGGCGGAGTTTTTGCGTTGTTTAGGATGTGCAGGTTGGCGGCGACTAGCTCGACTTCGCCGGTGGTTAGCTCGGGATTAGATTTTTGGCGCTTGATTACCTGACCCTCGACCGCGACGACGAATTCGCTGCGGGCTTGCTCGGCTTTCGCGTGGGCTTGCGGCTGCGTTTCTTTGTTGAAGACGACTTGGACGATGCCGGTGCGGTCGCGGATATCGAGGAAGAGCAAGTTGCCGAGGTCGCGGCGGCGATGCACCCAGCCCATTACGATAGCGTTTTTGCCAGCGTCAGGGGCGCGCAGGGCGCCGCAGTAGTGGGTACGTTTTAGGTTGCCGAGAAAATCTAGCACGGCGGTTCTTCCTCGCTTACTTAGGTCGGTTCATTTTACGCTGAGATCCTTCAGCTATCCTCGTCCGACAGCTTCAGGATGACAGGCTTCTCATACTTTGCACAAAGTGATGGCCCGAGTGGCGCAGCAGAAGGCGCCCGCGACAGTCCGCGGCCGCTACATGAGCAAACTCGTCGATCTAGCTACTGCGACTCCGGTTTTTGGTCGCGCAAAAATTGTAGCAATTCTGGCTCGGGGAGTTTTTGTTGCTCACCCGTTGACAAAGTCTTGATGGTCCAGAGGGCTTCGCTTACTTCGTTGTCGCCGAGGATTAGGGCGTATTTTGCGCCTAGCTTGTCGGCTTGGCCGAGGGCTTTGCCGAATTTTTGCTCTAGCGGCGGAAGCTCCACGCTGAAGCCGGCGTTGCGCAGATCTTTTGCGGCGCGGATAGCGGCGGCGTAGGCGTGTTCGCCCATCCATGCGATGTAGACGTCGCGGCCTTGTTCGACTTTTGCTTTGCCGCTTTCTTGCAGAGAGAGGATTAGGCGGTCCTCGCCGATCGCGAAGCCGATGCCTTTTGTTGGCGGGCCGCCGAGCAGCTCGACTAAGCCGTCGTAGCGGCCGCCGCCGCAGACGGCGTTTTGCGAGCCGAGGCCTGGGGCGGTGATTTCAAAGGTGGTGCGCATGTAGTAGTCGAGGCCGCGGACCAGGCGCCAGTTTTCCTGGTAGAGGACACCACGGACCTCGAGTTGGCGCTTTACCTCGGCGTAGTTCGTTTTGCATTCATCGCAAAGGTGGTCGGCGATATGCGGGAGCGTGGCGATGATGGGTTGCTCGCTTTCGAGCTTGGAGTCGAGGACACGGAGCGGATTAGTGTCGATGCGGCGCTGGGAGTCTGGGCATAGTTTGTCTTTTACTTTTTCGAGCGCGGCTTTAAGGTTTGCGACGTAGCCGCGGCGGCAATTTTCGGCGTTGTGGCCGATGGAATTGATGTAGAGCGTTGCGCCGTGCAGGCCAACCTTGTCGAAGTAGGTCATCAGCATTTCGATGACTTCGGCGTCGATGGCGGGAGCGTCGGAACCTCCGAGTATTTCTGCTCCGATTTGATAGAACTGGCGGTAGCGGCCTTTTTGCGGGCGCTCGCGGCGAAACATCGGCCCCATGTAGTACAGCTTTACCGGCTGCGGGAGCTGCTGCATGTTGTGCTCGATGTAGGCGCGGCAGACGGAGGCGGTGGCTTCGGGGCGTAGGCTCAGGACGTCACCGAAATGAAAAGAACGCAAGGCGTGCTTTACGTCCAAAAGGTACTGGTCAAACATATCGGCGTGGGAGTCCGCCGGCGTTTCAAGATATTTTTTGAGGAAATGGTTCATGCGCTCGAAAAGGTTGAGAATCGAGTCAAGAACGCGTTCATTTTCGGGGGTTTTAGGAACCTCGGCACTGTTGAACCGTTCCCGGAGGGTGCTCACATAGTTGAGTACGTTGCGCTCGAATGCGGAAAACGAAGACACATCCTTGATGTCGAACGTTTTCGTAATAATAAGTGCTGCTCTGACTTGTTCGAGCTCGACAAAACCATGGTCTTCAAATGTGTACATTTCCTTGGAGACGATGTCGGTTTCGCCACCGACGGCGCGGGCGAAGAGTTCTGTGGGCTCGAAGATGGGTAGTCGGATTTCGCCGAAGCCGAAGGTGGAGAAGACTTCGTGGGCGGTTTGCTCGACGCGGTTCCACAGCGCTGTTTCCGGCGGCAAGAGGTCACGCGTGCCACGGATCGCCTGGAATTTGCGGCGCTCTTCTCTTTTTGCTGTGGCGTCGCTCACTGGAAGTTCCGACCCCCTACAAAGCTGGGAAATGCGCGCTCGAAGCCATCGCGCGAACCACCTTGCTTGAAGTGCGCGTCCGGGCAAGCTGGGGCACAGCATGCTGTGCCCCTACAAGATATCGCACTAGCGCGCATCGGTTGGTTCCTCGCGGTAGATGTTTTTGTATTCGACGTAGCGCTGGGCGTAGGCGTCTATTGCGGCTTGGTCGACTGAGGTTAGGGGACGCTTTACTTTGCCGGGGTGGCCTACTACCAGGCTGCCTGGTGGGATTTCGGTGCGCTCCAGGATCAGGGTGCCTGCGGCTACTATACTGCCTGCGCCTATTTTTACACCATTTAGGATTACGGCGCCCATGCCTACCAGGCAGCGGGACTCGATGGCGCAGCCGTGCAGGGTTACGCTGTGGCCGATGGTGACGTCGTCGCCGAGGAGCAGAGGGTATTCGTCGCGCATTACGTGGAGGACGCAGCCGTCTTGAATGTTGGTGCGGGCGCCGATGCGGATGTAGTGCACGTCGCCGCGGACGACCGTGGAGGGCCAGACGCTGGAGTCGGCGCCGATGACTACGTCGCCGATGATCACGGCGGCAGGGTCAATGTAGGCGGAGGCGGCGATTTCTGGGCGCTTGCCGCGGTAGGGGCGTATGTCCGGTTGTCGAGTCAATCTGTGCCGCCTGCGTGGGGCGAGAGATTGGGCTTAGTTAACCGTAACACCTCCCCTCCCCCGTTTTTGCGTAAGTGTTGATTCTAAATGAGTTTAAGTCTCTTTAGAATGAACACTTGTAGAAGTGTTGATTCTAAAGGGGCTTACGGAACATCTCCGGGTTGTACGAAAGACCTTGCTTGCATCTCGGAAAAACCCGCAGGGCTCCGCGGACTGCGCCCTGCGCTACAGGTCTTGCTTGTCAAAAAGAAAATGCGGCAACTTGGTTGCCGCACGCCGTGGCTTTACCTGGATGTGCCCGGAGGTGATTATAGCAAAATTCGGTTTACGCTCAAAAGAAAATGATATCCGGAGAAAGATAACGCAGAGACGCAGAGTGCGCTGAGGTTAGCAGAGCGGCCACGCTGCACGCCATGCGAGTGGAAACCGTGTTGACGATTGACGGAGGCACAGGCAAGAGTGCCTGTGCTACTTAGTCGATTTGGACTGACGGGCCGCTCGGTGTGCCGGATAGTTGGTCTAGACGGGTGGTTACGGCTCGGGCTAGGTCGTAGAGGCTCTTGGCGCCTATGGCGTTCTCCCCTTGTAGTGCTACGGGTTTGCCGGTGTCGCCTCCGATGCGGATGCGGGGATCGATTTCGATTTCGCCGAGGATGGGGACGCCGTAGGCTTGCGCGGTTTTTGCGCCTTCGCCGTGGCCGAAGATGTCGATGGGCTTGGCGCAGTGGGGGCAGGTGAAGGTGCTCATGTTTTCTACGACGCCGAGAACTTCAACGTTTACCTGGCGAAACATTTCGATGGCTTTGCGGACGTCGGCGAGGGCCACGGTGGACGGCGTGGTGACTACGACGGCGCCGGTGACTGCTACGGTTTGGATTAGCGTGAGCTGCACGTCGCCGGTGCCGGGCGGGAGATCGATGATGAGGTGGTCGAGCTCGCCCCACTGTGCGCTGCGCAGGAATTGCGTTATGACGCTGTGCAGCATGGGACCGCGCCAGATCATGGGCTTGTCGCCGGGGTTGAGCAGGCCCATGGAGAGCATTTTCAGGCCGGCTACGTCGATCGGAATGATGCGCTTGTCCATGGTAGCGAGGGGCTCTTGCGTGGTGCCGAGCATTATGGGGACGTTGGGGCCGTAGACGTCGGCGTCGAGGAGGCCGACTTTGTGACCGAGCTTGGAAAGAGCTAGCGCGAGATTGACTGCGACCGTGGTTTTGCCGACGCCGCCTTTGCCGCTGGCGACGGCTACGAGATTTTTTACGCCGGGGATGGGCTGGCGTTCGGGCATTTGTTGCGGTTGCGGTGCGCCTGGAGGCATTTGCGGGTTCCTATCTGAGATCTTGCTGAAATGGGGCACAGCAGTGCTGCGCCCCTACTAAGAAGAGCATCACGCTGTGGTGCCGTGGCATTTTTTGTATTTTTTGCCGGAGCCGCACGGACAGAGATCGTTGCGGCCTACTTTTGCGCCGGCGCGTACGGGCTTGGGCGCCTCGGCTTGCGCGGGCCCGGTCTGATACTGCAAATCTTTTTGTTGGCGCTGCTGCTTGCGCTCGAGCTGGCGCGCGACTTCGGGCAGGCGTTGCTGAGGCGGTTCGCTTGCGCGGGCGGCGGCGCTGGCTACCGCGGCCTGCGCGCCTCCGGAACGCGACACTGGGCCTCGGGGCGTTTGAGGACGGGTGTCCATTTCGTCGGGAGGCCTTTCGGCTTGCTGAACCTGGATGTGGAAGAGATAGCGCACGGTTTCGTTGTCGATGCGAGCCATCATGTCTTCGAAGAGCACGAAGGCTTCTTTCTTGAACTCGACGAGCGGATCTTTCTGGCCGTAGCCGCGGAGGCCGATGCCTTCTTTGAGGTGGTCGAGGGAGAGCAGGTGGTCTTTCCACTGGGAATCGACGACATCGAGAATGATGCGGCGCTCGAGCCAGCGCATCAGCTCGGAGCTGAACTGCTTTTCTCTTTCTTCGTAGCGGTCCGTGACGGCTTTGACGGCCGCTTCGACAAGATCGTCGTGGCTTAGCGTGGCGGGATCGGCGCCTGCGGCTTTGGCGTCGATGCCGAACTGGCTGTTCATCTCCGCGAGGAATTGCGGGGCGTTCCACTGATCCGGATGCTGCTCGCGCGGGCAGAAGGTATCGACGAGTTCGCGGGCGACGTCTTCGGCGATTTCGAGAACGTAGTCGCGCTGATCTTTTCCTTCCAGCGCGGAGCGACGGATACCGTAAATCGTCTCGCGCTGCTTGTTCATTACGTCGTCGTATTCGAGGAGGTGCTTGCGGGCGTCGAAGTTTTGCGCTTCGACGGATTTCTGGGCGTTCTCGATACGGCGGGAGATGAGCTTGGACTCGATGGGCACGCCTTCGGTCATGCCGAGGCGATACATGAGCGCTTTGACGCGCTCACCGCCGAAAATACGCATCAAGTCGTCTTCGAGTGAGAGGAAAAAACGAGAGGAGCCGGGGTCGCCCTGGCGGCCGGCGCGTCCGCGCAATTGATTGTCGATGCGGCGGGCTTCGTGGCGCTCGGTGCCGAGAATATGCAGGCCGCCTAGCTCGACGACTTCGTCATGTTCAGATTTGCACTGGTTGGCAAATTGGTCGTAGATCGGCTTCCACTGATCAGAAGGAACTTGAAAGATTTTTCCTTCGTTTTGGAAGAGCACCATCGGAGTGGCTTGCGCGCCGTCGCCAGTGGCGCCGTCTGTGCCGATTACAGCGGGAGCGGCGGCGTAGGGCATGGCCAGCTTGTTCTTCAGGAAATGCTCGCGGGTTAGAAATTCGGGATTGCCGCCGAGCAGAATGTCTGTGCCTCGGCCAGCCATGTTCGTGGCTACGGTGACCGCGCCTTTGCGGCCGGCCTGCGCGACGATGCGCGATTCACGCTCGTGCTGCTTGGCGTTGAGCACCTGGTGCGGGACTCCGGCTTTCTTCAGGATATCGGCAATGGTTTCGGATTTTTCGATGGAGATCGTGCCCACCAGCACCGGCTGGCCGCGCTCGTGATAATGGCGAATCCCGTTGGCGAGAGAATTGTCTTCCTGCAGAATTCCGTTGACGACCGCTTCAAATTTTTCCTTTTCGGTGCGGTAGACCACGTCCGCATATTCTCTGCGGATCAATGTGCGATTGGTGGGAATCATGACGACATCGAGGTTGTAAATTTTTCCGAATTCCGCCGCTTCGGTTTCCGCCGTGCCGGTCATGCCGGAAAGTTTTTTGTACATGCGGAAATAATTTTGGAAGGTTATGGTGGCGAGCGTCTGGTTCTCGCGCTCGATTTTCACGCCTTCCTTCGCTTCCACGGCCTGGTGCAAGCCATCGGACCAGCGGCGGCCGGGCATCTGGCGGCCGGTAAATTCGTCGACGATTACGATTTCGCCGTCCTTGTTCACGTAGTCTACGTCGATTTTGTACAGCGTGTGCGCGCGCAAAGCCTGGTAGACGTGGTGCATCGCGTCGATGTTCGCGGGGTCGGACATGTTGGTCAGGCCGAGGAGGCGCTCGCATTTGTTGAAGCCTTCTTCAGTCAACGTGGCCTGGCGATGCTTTTCGTCGATCGTGTAATCGATGTCTTGAATCAGCTTGGGGATGATTTTGTCGATCTTGAAATACTTGTCCGTGGATTCTTCGGAAGGGCCGGAGATGATGAGCGGGGTGCGCGCTTCGTCGATCAAGATGGAGTCGACTTCGTCGACGATGGCGAAATGGTGGCCGCGCTGCACGCAATGCGCGAGGTCGTACTTCATGTTATCGCGCAGATAGTCGAAGCCGAACTCGTTGTTGGTGCCGTAGGTTATGTCGGCTCCGTAGGCTGCGCGACGCTGCTCGTCGTCCAGATCGTGCACGATCACGCCGACGGAGAGGCCCAGCGCGCGATACAGCGGGCTCATCCACTCCGCGTCGCGACGAGCGAG
Source organism: Candidatus Acidiferrum typicum (assembly GCA_025463055.1). Classification (GTDB taxonomy): domain Bacteria; phylum Acidobacteriota; class Terriglobia; order Acidiferrales; family UBA7541; genus Acidiferrum; species Acidiferrum typicum_A. The sequence goes on along the minus strand of JAOAPV010000122.1, from coordinate 15,556 downwards.
GTAATCGTTGACCGTGACGATGTGTACGCCGCGGCCGGCGAGCGCATTCAGGGCCGCGGGCAAAGTGGCGACGAGCGTCTTGCCTTCACCGGTCTTCATTTCCGCGATTTTGCCGTCATGCAGCACCATGCCGCCGATGAGCTGCACATCGAAATGGCGCATCTTTAGGAAGCGGCGGCCGGCTTCGCGGACCATGGCAAACGCCGGGACGATGGCAGATTCGAGAGCCTTGCGCATGGACTCACGGAACGTGGGTTCGGTAGGGTCCAGATCCTTGAGTTGGGCCTGAATGGGCTCTTTCAGAGCTTGGAAGCGCGCCTTTAGCTCGTCGTCGCTGAGGGATTTAACCTCGGCTTCATGCTCGTTAATGGACACGACGAGCGGCTGCAATTTCTTGACGTCGCGCTCGTGCTTGGTGCCAATAAATCGCGCAACGACCCTGTCGAGAATCTGTGCTGGATCCATGAATGGCTTCGTTTTCTGCCGTGTTCGACCGCGCGGGTGCCCACTCAAGCGGACAAGACACCAGCGTAAGCACTTTATTCTATCTGTTTAGATGCGTGAGCGCCAAACTGGAAGCAGGATCGCCAAATCTAAGAGGGGCAGGTGCGCCAAGAGGCGGCGGAAAGGCCGCAGGGCTCCGTGGACTCAGCGCTGTGCGCTACAGGTGGCGCGCTTGATGGCGCCTGGGCGGATAGTTGAAATGGCAGAGTTTATCTGGCGGCTACTTCCGAGGCTACGATAGGTTTGGTGGTTTCTTCCACCACGCTACCTGAAGAGAGATTGTCGGCTAGCAAACGGCGGAGCTTGCCTCGTTCTTCCAGATTCATGTCCACGATTTCGAAGGACATGCCCTGCCCACGATAGTCGCGCAGCAAAGCGGTGGCTTGGAGATTGCGCAAACCGATATTCATTTTCAATTGAACTGGCGTGCCCGGAGGTAAGTGGCGATCAATAACGGCGACCCCGCCCGCCAGGCTGGCCGTGCGGATATCCATGCGGCAGTTCTGACTCAGATTGACGCTGTACGCAACCAATGGTTTTTGCAGGCGGACGCGGGTATGCCGTCGCTGGCGGACAAACTTGCAGTTGACCGCCATTTCCAGCGGAGCTAGCGTGAGGTCCGCTTTGGTCAAGCCGCTCTTCGGCAAGAATTCGCGCGCCCACGACGGATCGAGCTTCTCGAGCGACTGCAAAGCAGCGATGCGCAACTCCTGAGGATGAGCCCAACCAAAAACTTTTTTGGACTCGACGATGCGTTTCAGCGCGGTAATTGATTCAGGCGCGTGAATGCGGCCCATCGCTTCCGCAGCCCTTACGCGCAAGAAAGGTCCAGCTCCAGCGGGTACATCACCGTCGATAATGTTCGTGAGGCGGCCGAGGGCTTCGCGGTCCGCGGCGATACCGATTTCGTCGATGACTAGCGGCATCACCAGAGGGTCCACATGATCGAGAAGGTTTAAGAGGATGCGGCATCGCCCTGGCGCGCCGCTGGCAGAAAGCTGGCGGACAACACGATCCTGCGAAATGCGCGGAAAATTCTTGATGCGGCCGGGAAGAAAAACTTCGACAGCTTGCGGATCGAGTTTGCTAAGGAGGCCAACCATTTCGGCGGCTTCCGGCACGGGACCGCCGCGCACTACGCTGCGCAGGTACTGCAGGCTTTCCTCACCCAAATCGCTTGCCAAGTTTGCAATGTGCTCTGCATCTTCGCGCAAGCTGCAACGATTAAAGCGGCTGGCAAGCTGCTCCATGGTGCTTTGCGGCAGCAGCCTCAGTACATTGGTGAGCCCTGCCGAGGTTTGTCGTGCCCGCAGTGCCTCTTCCACAAACTCAGGGATACGCTCTTCAATACCCATCTTCCCACGCAATGATTGGGCAATGCCCGGACGCTGGCTCTCGACACCGGCGACCAAACCCAGGGCCTGTTCCATGGCCGGAAAACAACGGTTGGTTGCCGCTTGCTGGCTCAAACGTACGAACGCGGCGCTGACCAATGCCTGCAACTCGGCATCTTGCTCAACGCTCAAACGCAAACCGAGATGCCGCATGGCTTCGCCGAGCAGGTTGGGATCGGTCCTTGCGTAAAGCTCGGCAAGCTGCGATATGCCGGTGGCGGATTTCCTGCGTGCCTCGCTATCTTCGCTTTCGGTGCATGCCGCGTAATTCTGCAGGATGCTGACAGCCTCGCCGATATCTCCCTTTTTCACCAAGTCGTTGACGTAGGACTGAACGTTCTTCGGAGGAATGCACCAGGCTTCCTGGGAGAGAAGAACCGCTCGCTTGCCGCTTTCGGGAACCGCGGCCCAAAATTGGCGATCCAAAATTTCGCGGTGCGATTCCGTCAGCAGGCCCGCATCACTCATTTTGTCTTCGTGCGCGCCAAGTATTTTACGAAGACTATCGATTTCCTGGTTCATGCGATCGAGCATTTGCCGCACCGCATTGACTTTCACTTCGCCGCGTTCGAAGCGCTCTAGCGCGAAGCGGATGGCCAGATGCTCGGCAAGCTGAATCAGAACAGATTGATCGGGTTTGTGACTGGGCGCTTTTGCGGCGAGCTCCGCAAGGGCTTGCTTCAGAATATCCTGGGAGCGAACGGGCAATTGCGCCAGTTCTTCAGGGACAGCCGGATTACCGGGAACTCCCGCGCCCGCGACGCCGCTTGCGCCGACTTGCCCGAAACTTGTCAGCGCGGTCAGAATGCGGTACATCTCCGCTTCGGTAGGATCAAGGGAGTTGCCGCCTGGTCCGGGAGCTGCTGACACGTCGGTCTGCGCAGACGATCCGTTGGAGGTGTGGCCATTTCCCGCAAGGGCGCTGCCCTTCTCCGCGGCACCGGATGCACCGCCATTGGCAGGGCCGCCGGTGGAACCGATGGCCGAGCCAGGTGCGTCAGCGCCTTTCGATCCTTGCGCCGCAGCGATCATCTCCAAAAGTTTTTGAGGGTCATTCATCCAGCTATTGAACTGGTCAGAGTCACTGCCGAGCGTGACGGCTGCCAACTGCGCGGCAATGCCGGCGTCCTTCATGCGGGAGTCCGTGGCCACGAAACAAATTTCGTTGATGCGAATTCCGCGCACGCCAGCCAAGGCTTCTTTCAATTGCAAAGCCAGCTCCGCCGGCTTCGATTTGCCGGTGGGAAACGCGCGAACAAATCGATCCAGTTCCTCATATGCGATGGAGGGGAAAAACTGCACGCTGCCGACACCCGCGGCGGAAAGCAACTCTGCAAATTGTTTTTCCGCGGGAGCGCCTTCGAGTGGCACACCATCCAGCAGCAACTGCGAACCTGTGGCGGCAAGAAGCAGGCCTGCATTTGTCGTGTCTGGAATGGCCGAGCGCAATTCTCCCCAGGCGCTATCAAACCGCTCGACCGTGCGGACATGGTCAAAACCGTACAAACGGGCAAACTTCAGGAGGATGTTCAGGCTTCTGACGAAAGCCCGTGCTGCCGTCGTTTTGGGGTCGGCTACTTTCAAATTCGTGGGGTGCGTCCCAATGGGACTACCTCACTAGTACCGTAGCTTCATAGCGGGAGGGCGGCAATGGTACAGAGGTTCCATGTGCTCCACGGGGCATACGCCGAAAGAACGGAGCAAGAACCTGTCCGAAGGTACGGTTTCGTTCCTTAGAAGGACAGTGCACAACGTCGAACTGGATCAGGGCGGCTACAGAAACTTTTCTGTATGGTCAAGCCGGGTGGACCGCTTAGTTTTTGGAAAAGGCCATGCGGCCGCGCCGGCGTGTGCGGTTCGTGGCTTGCGCCGCGAGGGGCAGACCGCCAAGTTCCATCAATAATTTGCGCAGGCGGCTGCGATCTTCCAAATCCATTTCCACAAACTCGAAAGCCATGGCTTGCGGCCGCGCTCCACGCACTACCGCCTGGGCCTTGATGTGGCGCACGCCGACGGCGATTTTCAAAGTTAGCAACGAACCGGGCGCAAGATGACGCTCGCCAGTGCCCACACCGCCGCCGAGATTTAACTCCGGGATCGACAACCGGAAATTTTCGCGCAGGTTTACTGTAGTCGCTACGAGGTTGCGGCCCAGCTTCAGACGGGCGTAGCGGCGCTGACGAATGACGGAAACATTCGGGTCCGGATCAGTGGGTTCCAGGACCAAATCCTTGCGGTCAAACCCGCAGGGCGCGAGCTTGTCCAAGCCGGTGTTGGCGTCGATGCGCATGAGCGCCTGTGCGGATGTGACGCGCAATTCCTCCGGATACTGCCAGCGCCAGAGCTGGCGCGCGTCCATGATGCGTATCAGCAGCGGAGTGGCGGCCGTGCCGCGCAGCCGGCCCAACGCCTCAATAGCCTTTACGCGCGTGAATCCGGACGTCATTTCATTTTCCGCGAGCTCGAGGATCTTTGGAATGCATTCCGGCTGCCCGCTCATTCCCATTTCGTCGATCGCGAGCGGACGAATCAACACATCGAGCGAATCGTAGAGCGCCACCAGCAGCTGCGCGCGCCGGCTGGGCGGGGCAGAAGATAGCTGCCGGACGGTACGATCGTGCGCCGTGCGGGGCCATTGTGAGAGACGAACGGAAATAATCTTGCTGGCCGCCTCAGGCGCAAGCAGCGTGAGCAGACCCACGGTTTCCGCCGCCTCAGATGCAGGTGCGGTCTGCAGCGTCTCCACCAGACGCTGTGTGGCATCTTCGCCGAGGCCGCGCACAATTTCGCTTAGCAGCTCGCAATCATCGCGAAATCCGCAATGGCCGAACCTGGTGGTGACGTACTGCAGGGTCGCCTTAGGCATGAGCGCCAATATGTCGAGCATGCCATCCGCAATTTGGCCGCTGCGCAACGCTTCTTCGACGAATTCCGGCATGCGCTCTTCGGCGCCGATACGCGGCCGTAGGCTCTGGGTGGAGCCGGGACGCTGTGCTTCCACGCTATCCAGCGAAGCGAGCGCTTGCTGCATCGCCGGGTAACACCGCTTACTCGCGGCTTCCTGGCTCAGCCGCACGAACGCTGCGCTCACCAGTGTCTGCAGCTCTGGCTCGCGCTCCACCGCCAACTGATTTCCGAGTCTGCGGATGGCGTCCATGAGCGCGCTGCCATCACCGCTTCCGTAAAGTTCCGCCAAATCCGAGAGGCCAATTGCTGTAGTGCGGCGTGCCTCCGGATTATCCAGGGAGATACAAGCCGCATACTTCATCAAAATTTCATTTACGGTTTTCAGCTCGCCGCGCCGCAGCATCTCTTCCAGGTAGGCACGAACATTGCGCGGCGGCACGCACCAGGATTCGTCGGACGTCAGCACTTCCTTTTTGTTTTCGTCGGGCACTTGCGCCCAAAACTCCTGGTCCAGTAGCTCCGTGTAAGACTGCACCTGCAATCCCGCATTGGCCATCATGTCTTCTTGGGAAGCCAAAATTTTGCGCAGCCCTTCAATTTCCGAATTCATGCGGTCGAGCATTTGTTTGACGGCGTTCACACGCAACTCGCCGCGTTCATAGCTGTCCAGCGCGAAGCGAATGGCCACGTGCTCGGCCAGCTTGAGCAGCATGGGCTTATCAGGTTTTTCGTTAGGAGCTTGCGAGGCAAGTCCGGCGAGGGCTTGCTGCAGCGTGTATTGCGCGCGAACGGGCAGCGCGCTTAATCTCGATTGAAACGTGGGTACTTCCATTCGCGCTTCGGGGTCTTTGCGCGACTTGCCCAATTGCGCGAAAAGTCCGAGCATCGCTCGTACATCTTCTTCTGCTACGGCATATCCGCCCGTTTCACCGGTTCCCGCACCGGCACCACCTGGTAGTGATCCGGCGCGCGGCAGCATCGCCGACGCGGCTAGCCATTTGCCCGGAGTGCTGCCGGACGTGACAGGACCTCCTGACGCGCCACCTCCGCCGCCACCTGGTCCGGAGCCGCTTCCACCTCCGACGCCACTTCCGACGACGCCGCCTGGTCCGGAGCCGCTTCCACCTCCGACGCCGCCCGTGCCTCCGCTACCTCCTCCGGGTCCACCCACGCCATCTGCACCACCGCCAAAACCTCCACCGCCAGCGCCGGTGCCTCCGCCACCACCGCTACCGCCCCCTTGCCTTGGCGTGCCCCACAAATTTCCGGCATCCACCGCGCCGCCACCTCCGCCTCCGGAGCCGCTAGCGCCTCCACTCCCGCCGCCTGGTCCGCCCGAACCGGTGCCTCCACCGCCGGACCCGCCCGTTCCGCCACCCCCGCCAGGAACACCTCCGCCCAGACCGAATCCTGGTCCCGAACCTCCGCCTCCCCCGCCACTGGCCACACGGCTGCTTTCCGCGGCGAGAATCATCTGCAACATTTTGTTGGGATCTTCAAAAAAGTCGCGGTACTTGTCACCGTGCACGCCCAGAGCTTTCGCCGTGAGCTGCGCGGCAACCTTAATTCCAGCGACGGAAGAATCTTCCGCGACGTAGCGAATCTCGTTCACCTTGATACTGGTTTCGCCGCCGAGCGCGGATTTCAACTGCTCCGCCAATGCAGTAGGCTTGGAATTGCCGCTGGGGAAAGCGCGCACAAAGCGCGCCAACTGCGGCTGGGTCAAAGTCGGTGAGAAGTGAATGCTGGCGATTCCCGAAGAGATCAGCAGTTGCGCGAAGCTGCGCTCGCCCGCGGCGGACCCTAGCGGAACGCCGTCGAGCAAAATCTGCGTGCCGGACGCGCCGAGCAGCACGCCACTGCCGCCACTTTCATCCAATGCGCTGCGCAGTTCCTTCCAGGTTGTTTCAAATTGCGCGGCGGTGCGCACGTGCCCAAACTCATACAGGCGCGCGAATTTCAGCAGAATATTCAGGCTTCGTACGAAGGCCCGTGCTGAAGCTCTTGTATCGGTAGCCATAGGTTACGAAAATGCGGAGCCGCTTCCCCGGGTACTCTTGAGTGTTCTTACTACAGTATGGCGACCCTGCGGAAGAGACAAGCCTCATATGGGCTTATTGTACCCACTTCAATAACATTTTCCGCAGAATATGACCTTGGTAGCTTGCTTCCCAGAAACTTCCTCTTTGAACCTGCGTGACGGCCGCAGGTTGCTCCCTGTGGTTCGCTGGCTCTACAATGGCCTGCCGAGGAGTGCTGGTGCTGTGCCGGGCTTCCCGCGCAAGGTGCGTTGCTGCCTGAGTTAGTCAGACGGATACCCCCGAATGCCGGACCGGCCATCGCCACAACGCTTCAAGACGGACATGCCGCAGATTCCTGGCGTCTCCGCGCAGACGCCGCCGCGAACGCAGCCCGGCTTCAAGCCGGTCCGCCTCATCGGCTTCCTCGCCGCCTTAGTTTTCTGCCTGCTCTTAGTGCGCTGGATGATGCTCCCGAGAGTACCTGAGGCTTCGCCTGCGAGGCCCAGTCCGCAGATCGACATTCCACCTCCGGCTGCTGACGCCAACGCGGCTTTGCCCCACGCCACCGAATTGCAACCGGGCATCGCCAGCGTTGACGAGATGGCTCAGCCTTGGGCGACCAAGGACTTCTTTTACAAGAATCGCTTGAGCGGAGAAAATCTGCCGGCTGTGCTGGTTCGCTTGCCTGTGGGAACCGCCGGCCAGCCAGCGAGTTATTGGGCGTTTTCGCAGAAAGCGCCATTCGGAAACTGCACGCTGGAGTATGTCACCGATATCGAAAAGCTCCGAACAGATTATGGTTTTCGCGCCGCCAAACATCCGATGGTCGGCAATCCTTGCAGCCGGGCGGTATTTGACCCACTTAAAATGATGAATCTTCCGGGGGGCGTTTGGGTGCGTGGGGCGATTGCGCAGGGTTCTGACCTGCGACCGCCGCTGGGCATTGAAATTGAGATTCACGGCAAACAGATTATGGCTGCGCGGATGGAGTAGGTAAGCACTCGGCTTTAGAGAATTCAATTGATCGAAGGAGGGGGGTCGGCGTATCGCTTCACTTCTTTTCCCATCTGGCCTGTAATCATCAGGAATACCATGCGTTGATCGGCCCACCACGAGTACAAGGGATGGTCGAATGTGGCGGGCATGTTGTGCTCTACGAAGAGATGCGCGAGCCATGCTAAGCCGTACGCAACCGCCAGGGCCGCCAATATCCACCACCACCGCCGCTCCGCAATGGCGGCTCCCACCAGCATCCATCCGCCAAGAGTCCCAGCCAAGTGCACCAGCCTAGTACCTGACCGGCTATGCGCCCGCACATAAACCGGCCAAAACTCCGCAAACGTCATCGAACCCTCTCGCACTAGCGCCGCGCGCGAGAAACTACCATAAATTTATGTGAGTCGCCTAAATTTCGTGTAAAGAACAGGTCTTAGGGTAGTCATCGGGAGTTAGCGTTACCAACACCAGAATAAGGTCAGACAACTGTCTCCACCGGCTGCCTTAGTTCTTTGAAGGAAAGACCCGAATACAAAAAGGGGTAGCTTCTCGGCTACCCCTGGAATTGCTGGTCTTGCCTGCGTGGCTTAAAAGATGAACTTCGCACCCAGAATCAAGCGGCGGCGACCCAACCCAGTGTTCGTGACGTTGGTGTAATCCCCTCCGCTGGCGTTTGAGAAGTTATTGCCGAACGTTCCACCATTGGCGAGGTTGACGTCATCAATGACGGGATCAGGAACACCGAGGAAGCGATGGTTCAAGAGATTATAAGCCTGAGCTTCGATGCGCATGGACATTCTCTCGGTTAATTTGGTGGTCTTGGCGAGGCTGAAGTTGACTGTATTTACAGAGTCGCCGCGATAACCAGCGTTGCGGCTGGCATTGCCGTAGGGAGTTCCGAAGAAAGCAGCAGCCGTGTCGTCATTGTAAATCCACCGTACCGCGCTTTTGGCTAACGGAGATCCTGTGTAGAAGTCGACCAGCCCACAATCGCCCAAGGCAGCGTTCGTGCACTGACCGACGGTGTCGACGGCTGCCGATGGATTTCCGTTGAACATACGGCAAGTCGACAGGCCAGAAAAGAAGTTAGCATCATAACTGGTCTGGCACGAGCTATTGGAACCCGCACCAGTCACTGGCGTCCAGAGCTGACCGCTCGAGTAGCGCCAAGTTGTATTAACCTGATACCCGCCCATCAAATGTCCCAAGAAGCCATTCTGACTCTTGTAGAAGGGCAAGTCATAGACCAAGTAGATTGAGGCAATCTTCGGAAAATCCAGCCCGCTTAGCGCCTTCTCTCCTCTGGAATTGTCGAAGGGATTCTGTGCGCCGGCAACTGTATTGCCGCCGGAAAAGGTGGAGAAGATCTCGCTGCTATTGTCCAGAGTCTTGCTGAAGGTAAAGGTGAAACCGCCGCTCAATCCGTGCCAGTCGCGAATGCGCAATTCGGTCTGCAAGCCATGATAGTCGGACCAGGCAGTGTTTTCGCGTGTACGGACGTTCGTGAAATTGCAATCCGCCCGTTGGGTGGCAAAACCTGGCGTCCCAGCGGTCGCGCAAGGGGTCACGCCCGCCGGAATTAGGGAACTAAACCCATTAGCTATTAGTCCGTCGAGCTCTGGATTGGTGTTTATGGTCTGGAAGTTGCCGTTAACCCGGTTGCCTACATACCGAATTTCTAGAACCGCACGCTTGGTGACTTCTTGCTGCACACCGAGGGACCAACCCAGCGTATACGGCTCGTGGAAGTCATTTGAAACGCGGGTATTGTTGCGCGATCCCGGGTTAATCCCGGCGCCCGTGGGGATATCGCTGAGATGAGCCGCACGCACGTCGCTGCCAAGGAAACCAGAAGTGGGCAGACACGGCGCGGTGCATGTTGCGGGAACGAGAGTGCCAGCGTTAACAACTGGTGCCGCGGTGGCCACATTAAGGAACATGTTGTAGTACGCCGGGTCGTAGGTGACACGGAAACCGCCGCGAATTACGGTTTTGTCGCCAGTTATTCCGAAAAGTTTGGGCTTCCAGGCAAACCCAATGTTTGGAGCGAAATATTTGAAGTGATTCGGTATCTGCGGCACAGTCGTGACCGAGGATGGCAGTGAGGCATCCCAGAATGGTTTGGAACCTGCCTGATTTGCTACCGAGATGTCATGAAGCAGGTTGATCGCCTGGCTCGAAAACTCCCAACGCAGACCCAGGTTCAACGTCAAATTATCTTTCACTCGCCAGTCATCACCAAAGTACGCCGCCAAGTCATATTCTCTAAAATTGAACTTTGGCGGGCCATCCGTGAGTCCTAAGTTCAGGACAGTGTCAGACAAGAAGCGAGAGAAGCTGCAGATGTTTGGGGAATACGCGGGCAAGGTCGGAAATTTGGTGCGGCAAGAGCCGCCTGCTGCAGAGCCGGAGCTAGAGAAAGTATAGCTTCCATTGATGCTGGGCAAGAACGAATTCGGCGAGCGCTGCTTGTAGTACTCTCCGCCGAACTTGAACGTGTGCCGCCCGTGGAACCACGAGGCATTGTCTTGCACTTGCGTATTGTTGATTGTGCGGCCTTGCGGCAAGTTGTTTGCGATCCCGAACGTCACACCACCGTTAAGAGTGATGCTGGTGGGACAAGCGAAAATATTCGCCCGGGTGCATGCGGGAAACGATCCACCTTCAAATCCAAACCCCGCGCGCGAGAAGCTATAGCGCGCCTGGTTCACAAAGTTATTGGTAAAGGTTCGGGTCCAGTCCAGCGCTATCTGCTGGTCGCGAGCTGGGACGTCAACCCATGCTCCGGCGGCAAATCGGCCCGTTGCCGCCGTCTGGATGTTCTGTTGAAAAATATACCGGGCGCTCACGCGATCTTTGCTGGTGAGCTGCACGTCCACTCGGCCCGTGAATTCGCGGTCATTGAATAGAGAAGGTGGGTTTCGTATTACCGGCGCGAACTCGATGGGAGCGCTCGTCGTGCCGTCGGTGACGGTGATCGTCTGAACAGGGGCTTTACTTGTGTCGATATGCGGATTGCCCGCGGCTACCGCGTATGGACCGATGGTAGTTAGCGCGCCGACCGCCGGGTTGCCAGGGAAAGCAGCAGCGAGTTGCGTCAGTCCGTTGGGGGTGGGAGTCAAATTCGTACCCGAACTCGAGGGAGTGCCCGCCGAACGGATGCGGTCAAAATACGGGGAGAAGAAAAACCAAGCCTTGTTCTGCTTAATTGGCCCGCCAAAAGTGCCGCCGAAACGGTTTTCAACATACCGGGGAATCGGGTCTGTGGCGGTCTCCAAGTTGTCGTGAGAGTCCCAATGAGAGCCAGTAAAGTAGTCGAAGGCACTTCCGTGGAACTGGTTGGTGCCGCTCTTGGTCACGTAGTTGACCACTGAACCCGAAGCGCGACCGTATTCCACGCCAAAGTCGTTGGTAATAACAGTCACTTCATCCAAAGCGTCCTGGTTACCCAGGAAAATCGACGGGCCAGCCACGGAGTTGTCGTTGTTCGATTGGCCGTCAATCTGAAAGTTGTTCGAGCGGCCGCGCAGTCCGTTTGCCGAAAAACCGACGCCGTTAGTATTGCTGAAATTATTGCTTCCAGTGTCCGCTACGCCGGGGATGAACAATGTGAGCATGTCGAAACCGCCGTTAAGCGGTAGGGCGGTCACGGCCTCTGAGCTAAAGCTGGTCGTGACCTGAGCTGTGCTGCTCTCGATTAGCGGAGCTGCACCCTCGACCTGTACCGTTTCACCAACTTTGCCAAGTTCGAGTTTCGCAGTGCCCAAGTCGGTGTCGCGGGACACAAACACCTCTATCTTGTCCAGAACGGCAGTCCGGAAGTTCGGTGCTTCAATTGTAATCTTGTAAGTACCTGGCGGAAGTGACCGCAGAGCGAAGGCGCCGTCGTTATTCGTTTGCGCGGTTGACGCTGTGTTCGTGGCCGTGTTCACGGCCGTAACCTTAGCGCCAGGGACAACCGCGCCGGAAGGGTCAGCAATCGTACCCGAGATCGAGCCGGTAGCAATGCCCTGCGGTAGCGCAGGGGCGGCGAACAACAGGCAAGCCGCACTGGCGAGCACCGCCAACCACATTCGATTTGATCCCAACAGGACAAAAGTCCGCTTCAAAAGCACATTCGCGCGCAAATTCATTTCATCGGCCCCCGGTAGCGTCGAGATAAATAAGATTGAAGAATTTTCGAGTGATCACCACAGTCAGGCGCTACATGTGCACGACATCTTCCAATGTCACGACAAAATAATTTCTAGATAGAAGGTATCTAACCCCATTGTTTCCTATGCAATGCGAAGACTTCGGCTTACCGTTTAGATTTACTTTATACAAAATTCCATATATGCCCTCAGAGGGACTACTGTTAAACGAATCGCGAGCCTACAGGATCCTGGGCATGCCCTTACGTAGTTCACTGTAGTGTTCACGAGCCCCACGCGCTCACTCCTGCTGTGCTTGACAATCGGCGCTCACCCAGATAAACCTCTTCGCGCCATGAAGATGCCACGTCCAATCCAGCCTCCGCATCCATCGCGTCGGCGGTTCTTTCAGGTCGCAGTTCTTTCGGTGGGAACCCTCGCGCTCAAAGTCCCGGGCGACGACTCCGACGGCCGCTCCATGCTCCCGGGCGCTTTTTCGGGGCTGAAGCCGCTGGGCGACCGCGTTCGCCCGATCACATCCGACGAATTCAGTGCCCGCATCGAACGGGCGCAGAGCCTCATGGCCGGAGCGCCGGTCGTGTCCAGCGGTTCGCCGTCGCAAGCCACAAAATACGACGCGGTTTTCTTTGCGCCCGGAACGTCGCTCTACTACTTCACCGGAATTCGGTGGGGCCTCAGCGAACGCCTTGTGGGGCTCGTCATCCCTCGCGCGGGCCATCCTGTCTTGGTCGTGCCCGCATTTGAAGAAGGCCGCCTTCGCGAAAAACTCCATCTGCCTATCGAAGTTCGCATTTGGCAGGAAGATCAAAGCCCCACGGAAATCGCAGCCAAAGCGCTAGCAGACCAGAACGTCCGCACGGGCCGCATCGGAATCGAGGAAACCGCCGGGTTCACGTTTTCTGACCATCTTCGGCACGCCGCGCCCGGCTTTGAATACGCCTCCGCCGATCCCGTCACGATCGCCTGTCGCGCGCACAAATCCGCGCACGAACTGGAGCTCATGCGGCTCGCGTGTGACGCCACGTTCGATGTTTTTCGCGCCACGTTCGCCTCGCTGAAAGAAGGCATGTCACAGGACGACATTGCGCATCTCATCGAAGCCGGATTTGCAAAGATGAATCTGCACGGCGGCGCGCTCGTGCTTCTCGGCGCGTCCGCGGCGTTGCCGCACGGCACAGTGCAACCGCAAAAGCTAAAGGAAGGCGACGTCGTCTTGATCGATGGAGGATGCGGAGTGGAGGGCTATGCGTCGGACGTCACGCGCACCAGCGTTTACGGCAAGCCGACGGAAAAGATCTTGGGCGCCTACGAACTGGTGCGCAAAGCGCAAGATGCCGCGCTGGAAGCTGCGCGCGCCGGCCATCTTTCGGGCACGGTCGATGATGCCGCCCGCGCGGTCATCGTAAATGGCGGCTTCGGCCCAGACTACAAATTCTTCACGCACAGGCTCGGCCATGGCATTGGCCTCGACGGCCACGAACATCCATATCTCGTGCGCGGGAGTAAAACGGTCCTGCAACCCGGCATGACTTTTTCCAACGAGCCCGGCATCTACATCCCCGGCGAATTCGGCCTGCGCTGCGAAGACGACATGGTCATCGCCGCTGATGGCCCGGCGCAACTTTTGACGCAGGGCTTCGCCCACTCACTCGAAAAGCCTTTCGCCTAATTGAGCGGGGGGCGTGGTGACCGTACAAGCGGCGGCAGGTCCGCGGCAGTCCAAATCACGGAATGAACTCCGGCTTTAGTACTCAGAAGGCTGAACGTTCTAACGCCGCAGTCGTTCGCAAAAATCAACAACCCGAGCCTCTGCCCAAAACCGCTCTACTCCGCGATGTCTCGAAATAAACGCGCAATGGCCGCCGTGCTCCGGTGCCACAAATCGAATCGCGGGATTTTCCGCAACCATTGCAGCCAAAAACGACTCATAAGGCACAAACGGATCATCCTGCGCGGTAATCATCAGCATCGGCACGCGCACTTTGGCCACTACTTTGCGCGCCCCTGCCGCGTCGTAATACTCCTGCGCGTCGCGATATCCAAAACAGGGCGCGGTAATCGCATCGTCAAATCCGCGCACCGACCGGATCTTCCCGAATCCATTCGGCGAATAAATTTTGGGGAACAGCGCCGCCTTCCGGGTATAACGGCCCAAAAGTCCGGTTACAAAGTGCCGCTGATAAAAATAATTTTCGGGTTTGTTGAGCGCATCCGCGCAAGCCGCCAAATCCATTGCCGGACAGATCGCGCAAACACCCCGCAGCTCGGGGGGCACTGCTTCCCCGTACTCCCCCGCCATCTTGGTCACTAGATTCCCGCCCATCGAATATCCCGCGAAAAAGATTTGCGTGAATCCGTCGCCCTGCGCCAATTCCTCGAAAATCGCGCGATAGTCGCCGCTCATCCCGGAGTTATAAAGCGTTGGAGTCAGTGTTTCCGTTCCGCCGCAATTCCGCTGATTGAGCCGCACGACGTGGAACCCGCGCTGATAGGCCTTCTCCGCAATACCCAGCACATAGTTCGAATCGCAAGACCCCTCCAGCCCATGCACAATCGCAATCACCGGCACGTCTTTTCGCTTACCTGCCTGCCAGTGACACGCGGCAAGCAACTGTGAATCCTCCGCAACGCGAAACAGCCGCGCCTCCGGCGGCGGCAACGCAAACCTCCGCGGCCAATACGCCGCCGCAATGGTCATCGCATGCCCATTCCGCAACCACGCTTGCGGCTCAAATCCAGGAGCATCCATGCGAGAACTGTATTTGACCTCGAACCTTCACACAAGGCTGGCTTGGGTATTGAGTCCCAATTCGACATTCGTTCAGCGATTTGGGGAACAATATGAAAAGCCATAGAAATGTGTCGTCGAAGTTTCCAATTAAAGGAGAACTGTCCGTTTGTAAAATTCTTGTAACCTGCAAATTAAACAGGTTACGAGTGCTGCCAATTTGGACTTCTAGTTGCTTAACTTGAAGTTAAGCGAAATAAACATTTCTTTTTGACTTCTGTACTACGGGTGAAGTGTGGCTTTTCGCGCTTATAGCTCGAATTCTGTGCGGATGAGTGCATCTTGAAAGTAACCCATATAGGAGATATCCATACCAAATATGAAGAGAACATTCACACACTTGCTGATCGCCGCAATTCTAGTTCTGGCGGTCGGCAACGAAACGCTGCACGCACAAGCCACGGCTAGCGGCTCGATCCAGGGCACGATCACCGATAAATCCAAGGGCGTCATCGAAGGGTCCCAAGTGGTGGTGAAGAACAAAGCTACCGACTTGACGCGCACAACCGCGACGAGTGACACAGGTAGCTACCGGTTCGAGCTACTCCCGGTCGGCACGTACGTAGTCACTGTCAGCAAGACTGGCTTCACCAGCATCGCGGAAACCATCGAAATCTTGATCGGTCAGACCACCACGGTCAATGTGGAGCTGCAGCCCGGCACCACTAGCGAGGTCATCGAAGTCACGTCCGAGGCTCCACTCGTTGATCAGTTGAAGACAGATGTCAGCCAAAACATTACGCCCAAAGAGGTCGAAGAACTGCCGCTACTCGGGCGGGACGTTGCGAACCT
>JAOAPV010000121.1 GCA_025463055.1 Candidatus Acidiferrum typicum | reverse complement strand
ATTAAGCTTCCTGAGCAGGGGGAAGTCTGGACCCTGGCCAGACGGAAACCACAATGGCTAGGTATGCGCTTTCCCTTTTGGGCCGCCGCGGCTCTCAGCCTCGCCAACGCCGCGTACGGTTTCTTCGTTCTGCCCGAGTCGTTGCCACCCGAGCGCCGCTCCAAATCCGCCTGGCACATGGCCAATCCGCTCGGCTCTCTCGCGTTGCTCCGCTCGCATCCGCAGCTTGCGGGTCTAGCTACGGTGATGACCCTCTTCTATCTCGCCCAGCAATCTCTTCCCGCGGTCTTTGTCCTTTACACGCAATATCGCTACGCCTGGACCGAGCGCGACGTCGGCCTCGCCCTCGCCGTCGTAGGCGTCAGCACCAGCATCGTTTCCGGACTCCTCGTCGGCCCCTTCGTCCGCCGTTTCGGCGAACGTCGCAGCGTCCTTTCCGGCCTGACCTTCGGCACGCTCGGCTTCTTCAGTTTCGCGTTCGCCCCACACGGCTGGGTACTTCTCTGCGCCATTCCCTTCCTCGGTCTCTGGGGAATCGCCGGACCCGCCGTGCAGTCACTAATGTCTCGTCGCGTCGACCCAACTTCGCAAGGCAAGCTGCAAGGCGCCATCAACAGCCTCCGTTCGATCAGCGGCATGATCGGCCCGCTCCTCTTCACGCAAGTCCTCGCCATCGCCATTTCGCCGAGCGCCCCGATTTACTTCCCCGGCGCTCCCTATTTCCTCGCCGGCCTCCTGCTCCTCTCCAGCCTCCTCCTCGCCTCCTACGTAACCCGCGCCGCCGCCATGTCCGCAACCCACGCACCAGCCGTTTCCCGCGGCCCCACCGATTAATCTCAAGGAAGTGTCCACAACGTGCAAGTGGCCGCCGACCGTGGCGGGCGCTTTTTGTTGCGCGAAGAGCGATCCTCGTTTTTAGAGGCAATCGTGACGGCGTCAGAGTCAAGCGAACAATCTCGTTACTATGCCCGGTTCTCTTGTCCTATCATCCCCACAGGTATACGATGTCCTCTCGGCAATAAGTTCGCGCCCAGCGGAGTTGACGGGTAGCGCTCCGCACCCACCTTTAGGCGCGAATCAAAATTAGGAGGCTTACTTCATGGCAACGGCAACGACCGCGATCGAACCCAATGTCAAAATCAGCGCGACCAAACTGCTAATCAACGGCCAATGGGTCAACAGCGCATCCGGCAAAACTTTTCCGACCATCAATCCCTCGACCGGCGAAGTCATCACCCAAGTAGCGGAAGCCGATGCTCCCGATGTCGACAAGGCCGTCAGCGCCGCGCGCACCGCATTCGAGACCGGGCCGTGGCGCAAAAAGCTCACCGCATCGCAACGCGGCAATCTCATGTACAAGTTAGCGGATCTGCTCGAGAAAAATGCCGACGAACTCGCGCAACTCGAAGCGCTCGACAATGGCAAACCTTATCACGTCGCCCGCGCTGCCGACGTGCCCCTCACGATCGCTTGCTATCGCTATTACGCCGGCTGGGCCGACAAGAATCAGGGCAAGACGATTCCCGTCAACGGACCTTATTTTACTTACACTAAACACGAGCCTGTTGGCGTTGCCGGCCAGATCATCCCGTGGAATTTCCCGCTCCTGATGCAAGCTTGGAAACTTGCTCCCGCTCTCGCAGCGGGCTGCACCGTCGTGCTCAAGCCCGCGGAGCAGACTCCGCTCAGCGCCCTGCGAGTTGGTGAACTGATTCTTGAAGCTGGATTTCCGCCAGGCGTCGTTAACATTCTTCCCGGCTACGGTCCAACCGCAGGCGCCGCAATCGCCCGCCACATGGACGTCGACAAAGTCGCATTTACCGGGTCGACCGAAGTCGGCCATCTGATTATGCGCGCTGCTGCCGATTCCAATCTCAAGCGCGTCACTCTCGAACTCGGCGGCAAGAGTCCCAACATCGTGTTCGCCGACGCCGATATGGACAAAGCGATCGAAGGCGCGCATTTCGCGCTGTTCTTCAATCAAGGGCAGTGCTGCTGCGCCGGCTCGCGTCTCTTCGTCGAGGAGAAAGCCTACGACGAATTTGTCGAGAGGAGCGCCGTACGCGCCAAGAAGCGCACCGTCGGCAATCCCTTCGACAAAAACACGGAGCAAGGCCCGCAAGTCGACCAGGATCAGTTCGACAAAATCATGGGCTACATCGACGCGGGCAAAAAAGAAAAAGCCAAGTTAGTCGCCGGCGGCAATCGCGTTGGCGACAAAGGCTACTTCATCGAGCCCACCGTTTTCGCCGACGTGCAAGACAACATGAAGATCGCGCAAGAAGAAATCTTCGGCCCGGTCATGTCCATCCTGAAATTCAAAGACGTCAGCGAAGTGGTGGAGCGCGCCAACAAATCGCTCTACGGCCTGGCCGCCGCTGTCTGGACCAAGGACATCACTAAAGCTCACGCGATCGCCGACGGCGTTCGCGCCGGCACCGTCTGGGTCAATTGCTACGACGTCTTCGACGCAGGCGCGCCGTTTGGCGGCTTCAAGCAATCCGGCATCGGCCGTGAGCTTGGCGAATACGGCCTGTCCAACTACACCGAAGTAAAAACCGTCACCATCAAGATCTAGCAATCAGCACAGACTTCAGCCCGTGTGCAGCGAATCCGGGGCGCGGCGACCAATGCCGCGCCTTTTTTTTCTCCTATGCGGCTACGCTTTCGCCGCCTTAGCAGCGGGACGCCGTTGCTTCGCTTCCCACGCTTTGCGCAGTTCCTCGCGGCCGGCCAGCACGTACTCTTTCGCGTGATCAAAACTCTTGTACACACGCGTCCCCTTAATCGTGTTACAGGGACCGCAGCAGGCTACAAGGTTCTTCGGATCCTTCTTGCCCTTCTTTGCTCGCGGGACGACAAAGTCCACGCGCATGACTAAAGCATTCTCGAAACTGGCCCGCCCATCGAGCCCGCAATACACGCAGCGGTAATCGTCCCGCTCCAGAATTGCCAGGCTTTCCTTCAAAGTTGTCGGCTTGTCTACGAGGGTGAACGTCGTGATATCGAGCGGCATGAGCAACCTCCCAACCGGAAATCCTTTGGGTAGGGTGGGAATGGGAATGGCGGATTCCCGATTGTCTTGGACTCCGACGATATGGCAGCACCTCCAACGGTGTCAAGCAAACGGTTTAGACCAAACGGTAGCCGCTTTTACGGCGTCGTCACCACCGGCAACTCTATAAAGCTCGAGTGGTAGACACGCTGCGTTGCCTTTTTGTAGTCCTCGGGCTTGGCCAAAAAAATATTCGGCACGAATGTTTGAGGGTTGCGGTCGTAAAGCGGGAACCAGCTTGATTGCACTTGCACCATTATACGGTGACCCGGCAGGAATACGTGGTTCGCTGTGGGTAGATTGAATTTGTACAGAAGAGGCTTGTCCGCGGCTATTGGTTTCGGATGTTCCAGGCTCTCGCGGTAGCGGCCGCGGAAAATATCGGCGGAGATCATCAACTGATAGCCGCCCATTGCCGGTTGGCCGGCCACTTCATCCGGATACACATCAATGACTTTCAGGACCCAGTCTGAATCGGTGCCGCTTGTCGACGCCATCAGATTCACGATGGGTTGGCCGCTGATTTTCACCGGAGCGGTCAGCACCTCCGACACATAGGCGAGTACGTCGGTGCGTCCTGAAGCCTCGCGCTGATCGCTGACCAGCCACTTGCGCCAAGTGTCCGCTCCTGCCGCGTCATTCGTGTGAACGGGACGCGACACAAAGGGTACGGGCCTTGCAGGATCAGAAACATATTCCTCGTATGCAGTGTCGCCTGCCTTCGCCGCCGCGAAACCAGCCTTTAGCCCTGCGCTAAGATAGAGCGCCGTCGGCTTCAGGCTACAACCGCTTGCGCACCCTGCCGGCCAACTCGCAAGGCGCAACCATTTGTTTGTTCCCGTCTCAAATGCTGTCACTGGCGCCACATCTGCTTTGGGCGCGCCAGCCTTCAAATATTGCGCCAGAAACGGCGCGAGGATTTCCTGCCTGAAATAAAGGCCGGTATCGCTGCCAAACTTCACGGCGCCCAGCGTGCTGCCATCCCCAATTTCCTGCCCGTGATGCCAAGGCCCCATCACCAGAAAAACTTTGCTGTTGTCTGTGTCTTTAGATTTGATGGCTTTGTAAACTGCAGGCGCTCCGTAAATATCCTCTTGGTCCCACAGGCTGTGCACCAGCATAACCGGCACTTTTAGCGGTTGCGCCGCCAGAATCTTGTCCATCGCTTGTTCTTGCCAAAACGCGTCGTAACTGGGATGTTCCAAGAGTTTTCTCCAGAAGCCCACCTGTTCGCTTCCGTGGCGCCGCCCCAGTTCCCCGGCTGAGCCCGCTTCCAGAAACTCATCGTATTCGTCAAAATGGCTGGTCCACCAATTCGCGCGGTTATTCCTGGTTGCTTCCTGCTCGTAGATGTAAGACATGCCTTGTTCGCGAAATGCGCCGTTGTGAAACCAATCGTCGCCCATCCAGCCATCGACCATGGGATTCATGGGTACCGACACTTTCAGCGCGGGATGCGGATTCACTAGCGCCATCAGCGGCAAAAATCCGTCATACGAAATTCCCAGAGTGCCGACCCTGCCATTGCTCTCTGGAATATTTTTCACGAGCCAATCAATCGTGTCGTACGTGTCCGTGGAATGATCGACCGGGGTCGGATTTAGCGGGCCGTGCAGCGGCCGCGTCATCACGTAATCGCCTTCCGATCCATACTTCCCGCGCACGTCCTGCAGGACGCGAATGTAGCCGCCCTCGACGATTACTTCCGTGGCGTTGTCATAGCCGCTCAACGTCGGACCCAGGTGCGTGCTTGTCGCATGGTTCGTCAGCGCGTCCGCGTCATACGGAGTGCGCGTCAGCAGAATCGGCGCGTCCTTTGCTCCCTTCGGCACCAGGATCACCGTGTGCAGCTTCACTCCATCGCGCATCGGAATCATCACTTCGCGGCGAACGTAGTCGAAGCTCGAAGTAACCGGCTCGATCCGCGCCGGTGTTTCGCTCGGCAATCCCGTCGATTGGCTCTGCCCTCGAGACGACTCGACGCTCAAAAAGCCGGCGACAATGAGCGCCACCAGAGCCGAGACACGACCGCGATCAATAACCCTCATGAACCCTCCCGATAAAGTTGAGCGGCGGGATTATATCGCGGCTTTCTAAGCCGCGCTCGGTCACGACCCATTTTGGGAGCACGCGATCTGAATCACTTACAGCGAGCAGACCAATGTAATTGTAATAAGGATGAGTTGTGGGGGGTACCACCCCTGTTGCCATGAAAAGAGTGCGTAAGCTATTGAGAGCGTGAAAGTTAGCGTGCCGCCGTTGCGCAAAAGAGCGCGTAAGCCCATGAAACTGTTGGTCTTGCACGGATATGATAAGAACGAAAGAACTTAGGTTGCTGGAGCGGCGACCAACAAAAATACAACCCGGATTGGCGCAGAGACACAGAGGCACCGAGTTCGGAAGAATGCAGTGGGGCCACACCCCCCGGCGTTTTGCATGGATGTGAGAAGAAAAGGGTTGCGTAGAGAGGGATTCGTAAGAATATGAAAACAAAGGGGCGTCAAAGTACAACCTAACGACTGCGTTTGGGTGTGAAAAGGGTGGCTTGGAAGATGGGAGAGGCTGGACGGTCAGTGTCACGAATCGATTCTTTTTCGCTTCGCGTTCAAATCTCGCGTTGCATCGGGTCGCCTCGAAGTGGGCGAGCGGGGTGAGCTGCAGAAGCGCTCATTTCACGAACGAAGGGTACGGCATGTGGTACGCCAGGACAACTGGTCGGAGGGACGGTTTAGGTGCAGATGGGCGAACTCCGTCGACATCACGCAGAAAATTCAAGGCCCGCACGCTTTCAGAAAACGAAGCATGGGCACCCTGTGCTAATGGCGTCAGCTCGCCCGCAACGCAGACATCGGCTCGATCCGTGCCGCGCGTGCCGCCGGCAAATAGCCTGCCAGCCCAGCCACCGCAGTCAGCACCACCACCACCGCGCCGAACGTAAGCGGATCGGCAGGCGTGACGCCGAATAGGAGCGACGCGAGCAGGCGCGTCAGCACCAGCGCGCCGACGATCCCGAGCGCAACGCCGACAATCGCTAGACGTAGCGTCTCACCCAAAACCAAGCGTCGCACGGTGGCCGGCGATGCGCCCAGCGCCATGCGAATGCCGATCTCCAACTGTCGCTGGCTGACCGAGTACGAAATCACTGCGTAAATTCCCAGCGAAGCGAGAATCAGCGCAAACGCAGCGAACCCGGCCAGCAGAACTACCACGAAGCGCCGCGGCGAGGCCGCTTTGTCCACAAGTTCCTGCAACGTACGGAGTCCGGTGGTAGGCAGGTTGGGCTCGATCGGCCGCAACGCCTCACGCACTCGCACCGCTAACTCTCTAGGGGGAAGATTCGTGCGCACGACCAGATCCACCGACCCGTAGTCCTGTGTCTGCCGGATGGGCAGGTAAAATTCCGAGCCCGCTCCTCGCTCGAGCGTCAGGTGGTGTACGTCGCCGGCCACGCCCACCACGGTTCGGTCCACATCGATGTTTGCAATTTGGCCGATCGGATCACGGCCGGGCCACAGCGTGCGCGCCATGGTCTCGTTGATCACAACAACCGGAAGCGTGCCCTTGGTGTCGCGCTCGGAAATGTCACGGCCCGCCACCAGTTTGATGCCCATTGCTCCCAGGTAACCGTCGCTCACGACGCGAACGAAGCCCTCAGGATAGTTCTCTTTTTTGTATACCTGACCCTTGGCGGCAACTCCCCAGGTTCGATTGCGTCCAAGCGGCAATTGGTCGGTGAGGCCGGCGGCTTCAATTCCCGAAACCTCCAGCACGCGATGCAATGCCTCCGTGAAATAGGCATTGCGCTGCTCCTGCGTCGAATAACCGGAGGTCGGGTCGATGCGCAGGGATGCGGCACGCTCCGGGCGGAAGCCCAGATCGACATCCAGCACGCGAAGGAAGCTGCGAACGAGCAGCCCGGCGCCGGCCAGCAGTACGCACGCGAGCGCGATCTCCGAGATCACCAGCGAGCTGCGAATCCATGAGTGTTCGTGACCCTGGCTTGAGCCCCGGCTGGAGTCCTTCAGCGAATCACTAAGCTGCACCTGCGGCATGCGCAGTGCCGGCGCCAATCCGAAGAGCAAACCGGTGAGCACGGCCATCAGCAGCGTAAAGAATAGTGCTCTACCATCGACGCGAACGTTTTCGAGCAGCGGAATGCTAACGGCACTGAGATGTGCTACAAACCACGTCCCAACCACGGCAAGCAGCAATCCGAGCAGGGCGCCGCAGTAGGAAAGCATCAGACTTTCGGTAAGAACTTGCCGGACTAGACGGCCCTTTGCAGCTCCCAGCGCAGAACGAATGACCATCTCTTTCTGCCTGGCTGCGCCGCGCGCGAGCAAGAGATTGGAAAGATTCGCGCACACGATCAGCATCACGACGCCAACGGCGCTACCAAGGAGGATCAGCGCGGGCCGAACTTTCCCGCTTATCTGGTTCGTCAGGAGTTTCACAACCGGAACAAAGTCGTTGCGGTTCGGGTGTTCCTTGGTGATTTGCGCGCCGAGCACGGCAGCCTCTGCCTGCGCTCTCTGTACGCTCGCGCCGGTCTTCAGGCGTCCGACGATGGAGAGCGTATTGCCCCAGCGGTTGGTTTCTGGGGTCAGCGGAAACGGAGAGAAAAGATCGACGCGGCTACCCGGGGCGAAGACGGAGCCGAAGTCAAAAGAGGCAGGGAGCACGCCGACGACCGAGACCAACGCGCCGTCAAGAGTCAGGGCGCGCCCGACGACCGACGGATCGGAGCCAAACCGCCGCTTCCATAGTCCATCACTTAGTAGCACCACTTTTGGTCCGTTCCACTTGCATTCGTCGTCATTGAAGAGCCGGCCAACTTGCGCTTGCACTCCGAGCAACGGAAAAAAGTTCTCCGACACCGGCACAGTCGTGAGTCGCTCCGGTTCGCCAGACCCGGTCAGCTTGCTGTCCCCCACTCCATAGAACGCGAAATAGGCGGCCATATCGGAGAATGATTGGTTCTGCGAGCGCATTTCGAGGAAAGGGTCGACCTGTACAGTTTGCGCGGAAAGGCCGCCGGTCCCTGCGTCATCATTGGCGATCCAGACCAACCGTGCGGGATCCTGGAATGGCAGCGGGCGCAGCAAAAGCGCATTCACGACGCTGAAGATCGTTGCGCTCGCGCCGATGCCCAGCGCCACGATGGTCACGGCCGCGGTGAAGAAACCAGCGTCGCGGCGCAGCGTGCGCATGGCATAGCGAACTTCCTGCGAGAAAACTTCCAGGAACGGCAGCCCGCGCGTTTCGCGATGGATCTCGCGCGTGAGCTCGCGGCCGCCGAGGCGAACCAGCGCCGCTCGCCGCGCCGCTTCCGGCGTCATACCCGCCTTTTCGTTTTCCGAAGTAAGCAAATCCAGGTGGGCCGCAAACTCCTCGTTAAAATCATGGTCCAGCCGCGTCTTGGTAAAAATCGCTCGCAGGCGGGAAAAGAACGCGCGGAGTGCATCACTCATCGGGAGGGCTCCTTTTGCGCGGCAAAGAAGCGCGCAATCACGGTGGAAAGCTGCTCCCAGTTCTGTGCCGTTTCGGCGAGCCGGCTGGAACCCCGGCGGGTAATCGAGTAAAACTTGGCGCGACGGTTATTGTCCGACGTGCCCCACTCAGAACGGATTAAGCCGCCTAACCGTGGAGCGCGCCCATGGCCTCGAGCGTCTGTAAGACCATAAGGTCCAGGGTGCCCTTCAGCATCTCAAGTTGCGGAGACATAAACCTCCTGTATCATTGCCACAGGAACATAGACGAGAGCCCGGCCGGAAAGTTCCATCGGCCTTCAACATTTCTTGCGCGTTGTCTGTTTAGCACCGGTTATCGGACAAGTGGATTCGGGACTCCGAGCCGAGCGAACTGGTGACCTCTTACGCTCGTGTGGTCCTTAGTAGGAAGCCTGCTCCGGCGTAGAATCTTGCTCATGACGCCGGTGCTTCGTCCCTACCATCCGCGGGACTTTAGTGCGCTTTACCGGCTGGATCAGGCTTGCTTCCCTGCTGGGATTTCGTACTCGAAGACTACGCTGCGTTATTTTCTCTCGCTCCGCTCGGCGGAGTGCCTTGTTGCTATGCAGGACGCGCACATTGCGGGATTTATTCTTACGGAGGAGAATCCGCCGCTGGCGCATATCATTACCCTTGATATTGCTGAGAAATTCCGGCGGCAAGGACTTGGGTCAGCACTGCTGTCCGAAAGCGAGAGAAATTTGGCGCTTCGCGGTGTGCGGCATGTGCTGCTGGAAACGGCAGCAGACAATGAAGCTGGCGTTGCCTTCTGGAAGCACCACGGCTATGGTATTGCGGCGACACTGAAGCGCTATTACTTGGGCCGGCTGGATGCGTATGAAATGCGGAAGATATTGCCTGCTCAGGGCGTGACAGCATCGACATAAACGTGGCGGCGGACGTGGGCCGCGCTCGGAGCCCGCCACGAAAAGCCATTTGGGATGCAAACAGCGAGGTTCAGAAAGTGGGCGCTACATTAACTGGGCGCTACGTGAACCGGGAAACTTTTGTAGTTTTTTACGCAAGGAGAAACGTTGAGCGATTATTTGGTGTCTGTTCTGCTGGGCATTGTAGAGGGATTAACGGAATTTTTGCCGGTTAGCTCTACGGCGCACCTGCGGCTGAGCGAGGCTTTGCTGCACATTGACCTGGGCAGCGGCTACTGGAAGATGTACACGATTGTTATTCAGCTTGGCGCGATACTTGTGCTGCCCATTTATTTTCGCGAGCGCATCGCGAAATTTCTGTCTACGTTTCCTCGCGGCGAGCGCGGCGACCGCACGGCGCTTACGCATCCGCTGGGGCTGACGATGGTCGCGTTTGTCGTGACCGCGATTCCGTCGTTTCTGCTGACCAAAGTTATCGGCAAGCATCTTGAGAGCTTGTACATCATGGGCGCTTCCCTACTTATCGGCGGAATTGTTATGTGGATCGTCGACGCCATGAACGCGCCGGCGGAAAAGGCCGGGCCTGGCGCTTCCGGCAGCCGTATCCGGACGTGGCGCGTGGAGGAGATGAGCCTGCTCCAGGCCATTTGGATCGGCGCCTGCCAAATCCTTTCGGCGGTTTTTCCTGGAACGTCGCGGTCGATGTCTACCATCACCGCGGGGCAACTTGCTGGCATGTCTCGCGCTGCCGCACTGGAATTTTCGTTTTTTCTCTCTATGCCCACTATGGCCGTGGCGACTGGCTATCAGTTCCTGAAATACGTTACGGGCAAGGACGAGAATACTATCGGCGTATCACACATCGATTCCCACGGCTGGATCGTCTTGGCCATCGGTTTTGTCGTTTCTTTTATCGTGGCGTACGCCGCGGTCGCATGGTTCCTGGCCTGGGTGCGCAAACATGGCTTTGCGCCGTTCGCCGTCTATCGCATCATCGTGGGCGTGCTGGTGCTCGCCTGGGCGTCGCATTGGATAGGGTAAACATCTTTAGATACACGAACTTGGAAACTCCTTTTCGGGCGCAGAACGTTGTCTGCTATATTTAATGCGTTTGGGTTCCTCCGAAAGGCACGTTCTAGCGCCGGCGAGCTCTTTCGTACTCAGCCTTCCCCAAAAGCTGGGGCCCCAAACCTGAGGATTATTTCGTGCGCTTCCTGACTCCAACCGATAACAAGCGGCTCAACGAGCTGATCGGTTTCCTGTTCATGATCCTGGCAGTGCTGGTGGCACTGTGCCTGATTTCGTATTCCCCGCATGACGTGGCGTTTAATGTGTCCGCGCCGCCTGCGGATGGTCCGCTAGCGCACAACTGGATTGGGCCCGTCGGCGCTTACAGCGCGGATTTTCTTTTCCAGGTGTTTGGATTCGCGGCGTTTCTGCTCCCTGTGGCTATCCTTATTGTTGGCTGGAAATGGTTTCGCAGCCGGGCGATCAATTCGCAGCTGGCGACCATTTTCGGTTACATGCTGCTGCTGCTTTCGCTTCCTTCCCTGCTTTCGCTTTGGCATTTTCCGGAGGTGCGCGGCTTGCCCCCGGGCGGCATGCTTGGGTCGCTAGTTTCCGGCAGCTTGCAAGCTGGATTTAACTTTTGGGGCGCGAGCCTGATCGCTTTCGCTTTCTTCCTGACCTCGCTGTTTATGACTACGAGCTTTTCTTTTGCGGGGACGCACGCTTGGGCGAAGAAAGGTCCGCTGGGCGCGGTGGAGAAGCTGGGTTTGCTGCAAAAGGCGCAAGCTCGGTGGCAGAGCTGGCGCGATGGACGCGAACAACAGCGCATGCGACGGCGCCTGGAAGAGACGCGCATCTCGGGCCGAAAACCGGTAAACCAGTTGGGGGCCGGCGCTGCGGTGACTGAGACGCAGGGGTCGATTCAGCTTGCGGACGAGAGCGACATTTTTGAAACGACAGAGAAAGAAGAAAAATCGCGCGATTCGCGCAAGCCGCCGATTCTCTTCCTGCATGACGAGAAGAAAGAAAAGGTCAGCACAAAGAAACCTGCCGAGCTGAAAATCGCGAAGGGCAGCACGAATTATAAGCTGCCTTCGATTTCACTCTTGCGCGAGGGCGAGCGCAGCCAGAAGCTCGATGAAGACGAATTGAAGATCCGCGCGCGGGCGATTGAAGACAAGTGCCTGGAATTCGATATTCAGGGGCGCGTTACCCAGATCAATCCCGGGCCGGTTGTCACCACCTTTGAGTTCAAGCCGGAGGCCGGCATTAAATACAGCCGAATCATCGGGCTGACCGAAGATCTCTGCCTTGCGCTGCAGGCCGAATCCATTTTGATCGAGCGCATTCCCGGCAAATCCACCATCGGCATTGAAGTGCCGAACATTAATCGGCAGACGATTGCGCTGCGGGAGATTATCGAATCGCCGGAATTCATTAATTCTCCGAGCAAGCTCACGCTGGCGATGGGACGCGACCTGCACGGCCGGATGCGCGTTACCGATTTGGCGGCCATGCCGCACCTGCTGATCGCGGGCTCGACCGGAACCGGCAAGAGCGTTTTTATCAATTCGCTGATGATGTCCATTCTTTATAAGGCGAGTCCGGACGACGTCAAGATGGTCCTAGTCGATCCCAAGCGGCTTGAGCTGAATCTTTACGACAACATTCCGCATCTCATCGCGCCCGTCGTTACCGATCCAAAGATCGCTTCCAACGTGCTGCGCAACGCGACGAGGGAGATGGAGAATCGCTTGAAGCTGCTGGCGCAGCGGGGCGTGCGCAACATCGACCAGTACAATCGCACGTTCCAGAAAGCGCAGCCACTTTCGCTTTTCGACAATGTGGAGGAAAGCGAGCACAAGCCGCTTCCCTATCTGGTGATCGTGATTGACGAATTGGCCGACCTGATGATGGTCGACACCAGTAACGTGGAAGAGTCTATTACTCGCCTGGCGCAGATGGCGCGCGCGGTTGGCATTCACTTGATTTTGGCGACGCAGCGGCCATCGGTCGACGTCATTACCGGTCTGATTAAAGCTAACTTCCCGGCACGCATCTCTTTTCGCGTGGCCAGCAAAGTTGATTCGCGCACCATTCTGGACTCCAACGGCTCGGAATCACTGCTTGGCAAGGGCGACATGCTGTATCTGCCTGCTGGCTCCGCGCGCCTGCATCGCATCCACGGCCCGCTGGTCTCTGAAGACGAAATCACCGCGGTTTGCGACTTCTGGCGCGAGCAAGCGCAAGCCAAATACAACGAAGAACTGCTTGTTGCGCCGAAGGACGAAAACGCCACGGCGGGTGATGACACGGTTGGCGAGGGCGAAGCAGCCGAAGAAGTGGACGACGACCTTTACCAGGACGCCGTGCGCGTGGTTTGCGAAATGGGACGCGCTTCCACTTCTACTTTGCAACGCCGCTTGCGGATTGGCTACGGACGCGCCGCCCGACTGATTGACCTCATGGAAAAGGACGGCATCGTTGGCCCGCCGGACGGCACCAAGCCGCGCGAAGTCCTAAAAGGCCGCAACTGGATGAAAGAGTTTGACGACACGGCGCAATGACCGAGTGGCGTTCAGGCTGGCAACTCTGCGGTGCGCCGCGGAGTCCCCTTTGGGCCTGCTAGGCGCGCTTGCTCATGCCGATAAATGATTTCGTTTTTGTTCCGCGCGTCACGGTGAGTTCTGAGTGAGCGCGCTATTTGACACAATTTGCGCGCACCCCTAAAATTAACAGACTCAAGCGTGCCGGGGTAGCTCACTGGTAGAGCGCCGCCCTGAAAAGGCGGGCGTAGCCAGTTCGATTCTGGCCCCCGGCACCACCCACGCGGCACCGCAACTTTTCAGAGCCGGTCCAACACTCGACGCGAAATTGTAAATTCCTTCTGTACAAGAAAATGACGCGCGAGGTATTGTGTCGGGTGGAAAATAATCTTACCGAGCTATGGGACTTCTCTCATGATTTCGTCGCTTGTTTATCGTGTGCGCAAAAGGCAGAGGTACGGAGTGGCACTGGCCCTGCTCGTCTTGACTGCGGCGCTGTCTTACGCACAGAGCAGTAAAGGGCAAGAGGCAGCTGCGGCCAAACCTGTTGCTGCATCTCCCGCTACCGTTGAGCAGATACAGGCTGGTAAAGCTTTGTTCGCCTCGCAATGTAGCTTCTGCCACGGACGCGACGCGGCAGGCGGCGAAAGCGGTCCGGATCTGACGGCGTCGCCACTTGTTGAGCAAGACGTGCATGGAGACAAAATCGGCGTGGTGGTCCGGAATGGGCGGCTTGCCAAAGGGATGCCAGCATTTGGCAATGTCGACGATCAACAATTAGCAGCACTGGTTTCATTCATCCATGACCGAAAAGCAAACGCAAAGGAAGGCCGGCGGCGTACGGTTGATGTTGCTGACCTCCAGACCGGAAACGCGGAGGCTGGGATGCGATATTTTAATGGCGCTGGGGGATGCGCTAAATGTCATTCTCCTAGCGGCGACCTCGCGGGCATTGGCGGCAAGCTCCAAGGATTAGAACTTCTGAAGCGCATGCTCTATCGAGAGAACGAGCGCACAACGGAACCTAGCAAGGCGACCCCAACCGCTACGGTAACGCTTGCCTCAGGCCAAACCGTGAGTGGGAAATTGGCGTACCGCGATGAGTTCACGATTGGACTGATTGATTCATCTGGATGGTATCGGTCCTGGCCTGTCACTCAGGTGAAATTCACGGTGACGGATCCCCTAGAAGCGCACATCGAACAATTAGGGAAGTATACGGACGAAGATATGCACAATGTTTTGGCTTATCTCGAGACATTGCGCTAGAGCAATTTGCTTATCGAAATTTGCGAGGCGTTGCTGCGGGACGCTTCTCTGATGAGGTGGCGCAAGAATGAAGTTCGCGAAGCTCTTCCCTTTCGCTGTAGCGCTAGTTTTGGCGTCCGCGTTCTGCAGGCTGGCGTCTGCTCAAGGGCTCGATCCTGCAACACTCTTAAAGCCGACACCGGACAGTTGGCCCCTCTATCATGGAGACTACTCCGGCCAACGGCACAGCCATTTGAGTCAGATTACTCCGGCGAACGTTGGCGAGCTAACACTTGCCTGGGCCTTTCAAACCGGCCAGGCAGCCGAAATCAAATCTTCTCCTATTGTCGCGAACGGTATTTTATACGTCTCGATACCTGATCACGTTTGGGCGGTGGATGCGCGGACGGGCGCGCAGGTTTGGCTCTATACCTATCCGCCCAACGAGGGTTTGCATATCGGCCATCGCGGCGTTGCCTTGTACAAAGATTCTGTATACCTCACTACCCCCGACGATCACCTCGTCTGCCTTAATGCGAGAGATGGCACGGTCAAATGGAACGTCGTTCTAGCAGACGTGAAGACGGGATATTGGACATCAGTGGCTCCGCTGATTGTGCGCGATCACGTGCTCGTAGGACTCTCCGGAGATTTTGACAATCTTCCGGGAATGCTGAAATCGCTCGATGCGGAAACGGGTGAGACGCAATGGACGTTTTACAGCACGGCTCAGCCCGGCACTCCGGGAAATCCGAGCGGCGGTGCGACCGGCGGCAACATGTGGATCACGGGAACGTACGACCCGGAGTTGAATCTAGTGTTCGTGGGCACGGGAAATCCTACGCCGGTACTGGCAGCACAGACCCGTCCCGGCGACAATCCTTGGACCTGCAGCATCGTCGCGCTGAACCCCGATACCGGGAAGTTCGTTTGGGGATTTCAGGCCACGCCCCATGACACACATGACTGGGACGCCGTAGAGGTTCCCGTTCTTGTGGACGGGATCTTTAAGGGTTCTCCTAAGAAGATGCTATTGCAAGCTTCGCGAAACGGTTATTTCTTCGTGCTCGATCGCGCGACCGGGAAGGCGCTTCTGACGAGCACTTTCGCCGCGGTCAACTGGTCCAAGGGCGTTGATAAGGACGGCCGTCCCATTCACAACCCCGAAAAGGACCCTGCGCGGGATGGTCGCCTGGTCGCGCCGGATGAGGGCGGAGCGACGAATTATCGTTCCCCTAGTTTCGATGCGAAGACGGGTTTGCTGGTGGTTAGCTCGCGGGACGCCTATGGTATTTATTTTTCCAAGGCAGAGCACGGTACGGTTGGCTGGGCCGGCGCAGATTACGGGGTCTTCGGAAAAGCGGTGCTGCGAGCGATCGACTATCAAACCGGGAAAATTCGCTGGAACCATGATCTCGGCGGTGGTTGGGCATCGGCGGGAGTTCTTACGACGGAGTCGGGGTTAAGCTTCACTGGCGATTCCGTTCGCAGTGTTATAGCCCTGCGCACGAGCGACGGCGCAACTCTCTGGCATTCAGCTATCGGGCACGTCGGAAACTCTCCAATCACGTATCAGCTGGACGGGCGACAGTACGTAATTGTCGCAAGCGGGGGAGAGCTGTTCGCTTGGGCACTTCCAGAAAAATCCGTGGAACAAACCGGCTCGCATCGGTAATAAATGCTATACACCCGCGACCGCGAAAAATGGTTGCGAAAGGATGTCTAGGCTCAGTGCGGCAGAACGTCCGCAATTGGCTTGCCGGATTTCGGGACATCGGCGACATAATCTTCACCTAGAAAAGCGGCCAAAGTCGCGGCAATCTGACTCTGCGTCAGCGGCTGAATATTGGATCGCTCTCCCATGCGGGGCGTATCGGGTCCGAGAAACGCCATCCAGATATATTTGGAATCGGGAACTCTTTGGCCGTGATCTTTCCATTTGTGCGGAGCTTTTCCGCGGCCATGGTCTGGAGAAAAAATGAGCGTGGTATTGCCGCGATAGTCCGGCATGGATTGCACTTGCTCCCAAAGAGCTTGCAGGTAGGCATCGACCCGGTGGGTGGCGTCGAGATACTCAGCGTACTTTCCTTCGTGCGCCCAATCGTCGGTCTCTCCAAGAGAGAGATACAAAATGCGAGGCTTCTTCTCTTTTAGGTATTCCATGGCCGTGTAGAACGGAATGGCGTCGAAAGGCTCATCGTCCCAAACTCGCGGCGTTTCGGCCTTTAATTTATTCAGCATGGTGAGATTTGGTGTTGGTGTCATCGCGGTGAAGGGATCCCAGCCTGCATTGGCGGTGAGTTTGGAACGCTCGGGATTGAATACGGATGCGATCACATCCCAAGCTCCGAACGCGCCGATCTCACCTTGAAAGGAAGGCCGGTTCTTCAGCCATTCCAGGACGGTCACGTTTGGATTGGGAACTTTGTCGTTCGTGTGAATGCGCGGGTCGGCAAAACCGCATAGCGTCTCGCTGTAGCCGGGATAGGAAAAGAAGAGGCCGTTGGTGACGAATGCGTCTGAGCCTTTGTCGCGATTGCCGAAGACTTGCCCTTGCTTGGCCATCACGGTCCAAAGAAATGGCATCAGCGCTTCGCGGCGAGCCTCAGGGGTTTCACGCCAATAAGTCTTCTTGAGCGCAGCTTCATTCGCGACTTTGCCGTTCTTCTTGTTCATGATCGAGGCTTCCGCGCCGCTGAATACTTCCTGCCAGCGCAGGCCGTCGGTCATGACGAAGATAATGTGCTGTGTTTTGTGCTCCGCGGACGCTTGCGCGAACGTGGGAGAACTTGCGGCGATAATGGCGAGCAGCATCAAAATCAAACGACGAGCAAATTCCACAGCCATACCTCCCGAGAGTTGATACGCGAAGCCGACCATTCGACCACAGATGCGGAACCGATTTGACGTCACGTTATCACTGGAATATTGCGGGTGCGTTACGACCAGAGAGCACAATTTCTTCAGGCGAGTGTCGAGAGGAGCTGGCTCAGGGTTGTGGCGGAGGTGGAGGACGTCCCACGAGGAACTCCTGGCCCTATTACCAAGGCTTGCGTGTTGCCTTCGAACCAGACCAGGAACGAGGACTGGTTTGCCCCTGGGAGGCGCTGCTGATTAAGCCAGTTGTAATAAGCGGCGATGTCGGCGTCTACGAGCGAGCCGACCGGATCGAGTTCGGTCGCCTCCAACGTTGCCGCCAGCAATTCGTTCATCGGCTTTTGACGCTGGCGCGCCGCGAAACGCACCAGCAGGGTTAGCGGCTGCGCGCGACGCAGCGCTTCGCGCGCGGTCCACTGGGCGAATGTGGTGCTGAAGATTTGAGTGCCAGAGCCCTCGGTGAGCATTTTGATGCGGAAGCGGTCGAGCACTTCGTCGCCGTTGCTGAAGGCGAGATCGGCGGGGCGCAACTGGGCCAGTCTCGTGCGCAACGCTTCGGGTCCCATGCCGGGACGATCGATTTCCGCGCGCATTTTGCCCAGTAGTGCGGCGCGCGCGGGTTCCAGGGCGGCGTAGGAAACGGTTGTCAATGCGGTGTCGTGCTCGACTTCCTTGCCGCCGTCGATATACCAATGAGCGTACGGCGTGGGATGCGCTCTGGCTCTGGCGGCGACAGCATCGAGGAGAACGCGAAGACCATTTTCGGGATTGACGTGGCTGTAATACGCGCCATGCGCGCGCAGCTTGCGGAAGAGCGGCTGATCGTAGGAGGTGACGCCTTGGCCGACTACCGTGATGCCCAGGCGGGGCGCGGACGGCGGCTCCGGCGGGGCCGCTGCCCGAAGGCGATCGGCGTACGCAACCGCAGCGGTACGGAAGGCGTCGAGCTGATGCGTGGTCCAGAGATAGGAAGAAAGCTGCTCGACGAATTGGGCGGGCGCGTTGATCCAGTCGAAATTTTCGAGTGCGGCCGAAAGATGGATCTCTGCGAAACCCTGCAGCCACTCTTGCAATTGCTCGACTGACAACGAATTCAGATTGGCCAGTTCCCTTTCCAGGGCTTTGCGTTCGACTGGAAACTTGTAGTCGTACTCGATGCTTTCGCGCAACAGGCTTGGCAGAAAGCTGAGCGGCAAGCGCTGTAGCGCGGCGATGTAATTCGTGACGAGCTTTCTTGCTTCCGGCGGGTAGCCGCTGAGTTGTTCCGGTCTGAGGTCACGCGGCAACATCGGAGTTTACAAAAGCTCCGCGATGGGTTTGCCCTGCGCGAGCGAAGGAGAAAAACCAAGGATGGAGCCGAGTGTCGGGACCAGATCCGTAGATTGCATCGGGCGATCATAAACCACACCTTCGCGAATGCCTGGGCCGAGCGCCATCATCCAGGTAGTGCGAGAGAGTGCGTCACCGGTGCGATGGTGCTGGAAACCGTTGCCGCCGGAGTCGTCGTCGGAGTCGCGCCCGAAATCCGGCAGAATAAAGAGCGTGGTGTTGCCCGCGTATTCCGGCTCGCTCTGAATGGCCTTCCACATCTCAGCGCAAAGCCGGTCGGTGCGGCGAATGCCGTCAATATAGAGGGAATACGCGCCGGCGTGCGCTATGTCGATATCGTGCATGGTGATCCACAGCAGGCTGGGGGCGAGCTGGCGCATCAGGCGGCGTGCGATGTAGACGGAGAGCTCGTCGGGGCTGGACAGCGTCAGAGCGTGCGCTTTGAAGTCGTCGACTGAAAGCTTGAGCATCATCTGCAGTTGCTGCAACTGAAATTCGTTGCCGCCGAGGTCCGGCGCATATAGAGGAGTTTCATAATTGTCGCGCAGCAGGTGCTCGTAATCTGTGGCACGGCCGGACATTGCCGCGGTCAGCAAATGTTTGGGAAGAATGACGCTGGCGCCGAGGCCGGGGCCGTACGCGCGATTATTGCTTTCTCCGATGCGATTGAAGCCATTGCTGGGCGCGACTACCCAGGCGTCCGTGGAAGGGCGCTTCAGGTCTTTGCGGAAATATTCGAAGACGGTAGGGTGCTCCGGCGGAAGCGAAGCGAAATTGTTGATGGTTTCGTAGACGCCAGTGGCAAGACTTGCGGTAGCGACGTAGTGCCCCAGGATTCCGCGGTTCACTACCTGCGTGAAAAAAGTGGATTGCGGAATGAGCTCTTTCATCAGGTGCGGGATATTCTCTTGACCCTCGGGGGCAAACGTTTCCTGATCGCGCGCCCCGCCGCCAAACGTAATGACGACTACTTTCCTCTTCTTAATGGGAATGCCGGCCAGCGCTACTGGGTTGTGCAGCAGAGTGCTTCCCAGCGCCATGGCCGCGCCAGTGCGCAAGAACTCGCGCCGGCTCCAAGCAAGCTGGCGAGCAAGCTCCTGGTTGATCGCTGAAAAGTGGGAACTCATTTAGAAAACCGCGTGAGCGTAAAAGTACGATGCAGGGTTGGCGAAGTCAAGAGTTTGCCGCCACGTAAGGATCACTGTCGCGCCGGCTGAGAGTCTTTTGCGGCGTAGACGAATTGGCGGACTTCGGCGCGCTGTTTATCTAAGTCGGCGAGATGCTGCTCGCGCAATTTTTGGTAGACCTGGAGCTGCTCCTGGGCTTTGTCCTTTTCGCCAGTGTGCACGTACGCCTGGCCGAGACGGTAGTGCGCGTCGGCCAAGTCGGAATTCAATTCGAGCGCACGCTGGTATTCTGGAATCGCGTCGGCGTACTTTTGTTGGTCGGAGTGGAGATTGCCCAACTGCAGGTGCGCTTCGGCGAGGGACGGATCGAGGGCGATGGCTTTTTTCAGCAGCGCGCTGATTTGCGCCAGGTCGAGACTGGAATCCTGCGCGCGCTTCCCTTTCCAGAGGCTCATAGCGTAGTAATACTGCGCGCGGCCATTGTTGGGCTGCTTTTCCGCGAAGCGGCGAAAGCGCGCGATGACGTCTTCAGCCTGGCTGGGCGAGCTGTCGTAGGCGCGCGAAAGGAAAGGATAGACGCGCGGGTCAGCGGGGGTCAGGTCGGCGGCGTGCAGCAGAGATTTGACGGCATCGTCGTAGTTGCCTCGGGAGTAGTACGCGATGCCCAAGCCGATGGCCATGCGCGGCGAATTGGGATAGCGCTCCGCGGCTTTCTCGAAAATAGTGATCGCCGGGTCGAGCGTGCGGTGCAGGAGCAGTTCGCTGCCCCAATCGAAAAGATTGCCTTCGCTGGGATCGAGGTGCGCTGCGATCTCGTATTGGTTGGCGGCGGCGACGAATTTGCCGTCCTTTTCTTCCACGTCGGCGAGCAAGTTATGCAGCTCGGCGGAATCTTTTTGGTTCAGAAGAGTGAGCAGAAGCTGGCGGGCGTCAGCCAAGCGCTTCGTCACAATGTAAGCGAGGGCAAGGTCGTAGCCATTGTCGTAGGCGGCGGGGTTAATGCGCTGGGCCTGCTCCAGATAGGGCATCGCAGCAGGGACTTTCCCAGCGCGAACATAAAGCTCGCCTAGATTGTGATTGGCATCGTAGTTCTGCGGCTCGAGCTCGAGAGCTTTCTTGAACTCCGCTTCCGCCGGTTGCAATTTTCCGAGCTGCACGAGGTTAATCGCGAGGTTCATTCGCGCGCTGGCGGAATCTGGCTTCAGCCGTACTGCTTTTTCCAGATGCGTCGAGGCTTTAGCGTCCTGAGACTGCGCCGAGTACACGAGTCCGAGCAATTCGTGCACCTCGAAACTTTCGGGGGCCTCGCGGATAAGCGCTTCCAGAGCCGCCGCAGCCTCTAGCAGATGCCCGGATTCGTATTGAGCCACTGCAGCTTGGAACTGGCGCTCAAGGCGCTCTGTAGCGCTCGGGACGGCCTCCTGCGCGTACATGCCGGCCGCAACAAGAAGGAGCGCGGAACACAGCAACGTAAGTCTCGGCATCACGATCTTGAATTTTAGCATTGGGAACCGGAGTCGCGGAGCTTGGACTGCAAAACAAAAAGGCGTTCCGGCCGGACCGGAACGCCTTTTGGGAAATGTTGCCCGAACTTAGTAATACAGCTTCAGAGCGAACTGGATCTGCCTCGGATCGTAAGGAGCATCACGAGTGGAGCCAATTTCACCGAAGTGATTGTTGGTGAAATCAGTCGATCCGGAGATGGCAACTACGCCGTTGCCGCCAAATCCGGGGGCATTGAAGTTCGGGTGGTTAAGAATGTTGAAGATTTCTGTCCGGAACTGCAGGCGGAAACGTTCGTTGAATACAAAGTCTTTGAAGAGGGACAAATCCAGCCTATGGAAGCCGGGACCCGGCACTTGGGTGACGCCACCCAAGCAGGCAGGGCTGCCACCTGCGGTGCATTGTGCCGGCTGAGTGAATGCGCCAGGGTTGCCGAACCAACTGAGCAACCGATTCGCATCGGTGTGCAGTCCTAGCTTTACCGGTTGACCCGTGAATAGATCGCCGCATCCGAGGCCGGCAGCTGTACTACCGGTCCCGTTGGGACAGCTAAGCCGTACGGGCTGCCCTCCTTGCAGCGTGCTGCTCCAGACAATGGACCAACCACCCAGGGCTTTGTCCATAAATCCCGATGCATTGGACATGAAGAGCTTGCCCTTACCGAAGGGAAGCTCGTAGCCCCCGCTGAAGTGGAAGACATTCCGGATATCGAAGTCCGCCAAACCGTAGTCGAAGGCCATGCCGAGACCAGGAACGCTCGGAGCGCGGAAACCCTCGCCAACGCCGCCGTTGAGCAAGTCACCGGCGTCTGTCATGGTCTTCGACCACGTGTAAGTGGCCAGGAAGTTCAGCCCATTTGAGAAACGCTTCTCTACCTTGGTCTGCAAAGAATGGTACGCACTCATACCAGCACTCGCCGCATAGCTTCCGCCATTCCCAAAATCGGGGAAAGGTATCAGGCTGCCGACATGGTTTGCACCTACGCCGGCTAGAGGAGTGCCAGGCGGTGCGATGGACGTGGGATTATTAGATCCCGGAAAGGACTCTAGGTGGCGAGCCAACGAAGTTACATAACCCGCCTGCACAGACATCGATGGCGTTAGCTGATATTGTACGGTCAAGTTAGCGCCCATCGTATACGGTGTCAGATAGTTGAACTGGATGCCGCGCAACTGCAAACCGGAGGCATTGACCAGCAGCGGACTTAGGGGAGTGCAGGTAAAGCCACTCTCGAAGGTTGCCGTTCCGCCGGGCCCCGCTGTGGCACACGTCGGATATGGTGTATTGCTGCCCATGGGGCTCACGTCATTCGACGGCGAGAACGAGAAGTTGAACTGAAATGGATAGTTCTCGCCGATGTTGGGTGAGAACCCGCGATTCTCAAACCCGTTGTAGAAAATTCCAAATCCGGCTCGAACTACAAGCTTAGGATCTACTTGATAGGCAATGCCTATGCGTGGCGCGAAGTTGGTCTTTTGTGAATTGCCGAGTCCCTGGCCATACTTGTCTGTGACCGCCAAGTTGATGCCATCCGCAGCTAGGAGATTGAGGAAGCTTGCGGACAAGTTGCCGGAGTTCTTCCCAACCGGAATAATGTACGTCGCCGCACCGGTCGGCGGACCGGCAGGCACGAAGTTGGCTTGGTTCTCATGATGCTCGCCGACTAAGCCGAAAAAGTCATAGCGCAAACCCAGGTTCAGCGTGAGCTTGGGAGTGAGTTTCCAATCGTCGTTGACGTAGCCGCCGTAGTAGTCCTTGCCGTTATCGGTCAGGGAGATGTTGGACACGAATACCTGGCTCGAACCACCGATAGTGCCTACCGGGGAAGCGCTCGGAATCAACAGAAAGTCCGCGCGGCCAGTGTTGCCCTTGTCGGCGGAACTGCAGTTGGTGGGGTTCGGGCATCCTGTCGAAGGGATTTCCGTGTACTTACCATCGTAGTCGAACTCGCCGCGAGACCACGGCGGTTGCAGCGTGGAGAATTTTACGTGCTGCCATTCGAAACCCATTTTGAATGTGTGCTTACCGAGAATGCGCGTAACGTCATCGGTGAGCTGGAAAGTTGAGGTCACTTCATCCGAAGGCAAAAACGCATTGCTGCCCAGTGTTTGTAAACCGTTGATGCCAAATGCCGGCAAGCCCCCGTTCAGGTGGTCCTGCGGAATACCCTGGATGCCGAAGGTAGCAGGAATGTTGCTCAAGTCATTGGCGGAAGGCGAAATACGGCTTGTGTGCAAGTAATTCAAGCCGGCGCGGAGTTCATTAATCAGGTTCGAAGAAAACGTGTGCGTGTAACCTAACGCACTCTGCTCAGCGATAGCTGTCTGTGTGCCCTGCTGAAAACCGCCACCATCGGCCACGCCGCCAAAAATGCCCGGAATGAATTGCGGGTCGTCGACGAGGCTGAATCGGAAGAACAACTGGTTCTTCTCATTGAAATTGACGTCCACCCGAGTATCGAAGGCGTTGCGATGCTCGAAAAGATGAGGTGAATTGGTGAAATTTGAGAAAAGTGAGCCGATCGCATTCGTTGTCGGCAGCGGGTATAGATTGAGGAGACTAATCGCATTCGCGTCGAGGCGACCGGCGGGGATGATGTTCAAGGTCGGGCAGGTCGTCAAGTTGTATACCGGCAGATTGCCGCAACCGCCAAACGGATCACGCACGAAGGCGCCACCGACTGCACGCGTCGTCGCGGGATCCAAAATGGTGCCCTGTGGCATCGTCCGTCCCAAAGCATCGGTAAGTGTGCCAGATTGAGCGAGAATGAGGTCTTGGAAATTGGTGTAACCGCTGTTCCGTTCGGCCACGGAAGGGACCGCGCCGCTAAGAACCGTGCCCTGAACCCGACGAAGGCCCTCATAGTCACCAAACAAGAAAACTTTGTTTTTGCCGTTAAACAGTTTCGGGATGTACAAGGGACCACCAGCGGTGAAGCCGAACTGGTTCTGGCGTAACTCGCCTTTGGGAACGCGCCCAGAATTCTCGAAGAAATCCGCGGCGTCTAGCTTGTCGTTGCGGAAAAATTCCCACACGTCTCCGTGGAATTCGTTCGTGCCAGACTTGATTGAGGCGTTGAGAATAGCCGCGCCGGACCGCCCGAACTCTGCGCTGAAATCTGAAGTCTGCACTTTAAACTCTTGGACCGCGTCAACCGGCGGCAGCACCACATAGTTTGTTCCGTTCAGAAAGTCCACGGTGTCTGAATTGTTGTCGATGCCGTCGAGCAAGTAGTTATTCTGTGCGGGACGCCCACCATTCGCGGAGAAGGCGCCGCTAGCGGCATTGCCACGAGTATCTGCTTGGGGGGTATTGACGCCGGCGGCCAGTTGCGCGAGAAACGTAAAATTGCGCCCGTTCAGAGGCAGATTATCAACATTGCGGCGATCCATCACTTGGCCGACGGACGCATCCTGCGTCTCAAGCACCGGAACCGAGGATGCAACTTCCACCGTCTCTGAAACCGAACCTGGCTTAAGGGCCAGATTGATGACCACGTTCTGGTCCACGTTTACTGTGATGTCGCGCGCCTCGATGGTCTGGAAGCCTTGCAACGTGGCTCTTAGCTTATAAGTACCAATTTTTACTGGGGAGAACTTGTACTCGCCGTCCGAACTGGTGGTGGTGCTAAGCGAGGCATTAGTGCCTTGATTGATGAGGGTGACGGTGACACCGTTTACGGAGCCTCCGGAGGCGTCGGTAACGGTCCCCGAGATGCTGCCGGCGTCCACCTGCGCGCGAATCGGCGCCGCGCTGCAGAGCAACACCACAAGGCTGGCTAGCGCCCATGCCGAGACGCGGCCGAACAATGCAGAAAGAGCCTTTCCGTTCATCGCCTTTCCTCCCGGGCCCCTGCGGCCCATCCACGACAAATCCGGACAGCGACGCCCAAGGCGAAAAAGGCCGCCTTAAACGCTCCTCGACTCATTTAAACTTTTGCGAACAGAGATCCTGGCACCCCAAGCCCGGTGAATGAATGTAAACCGCTTAACCCTGATTTACGCACCCAAACTGCTTAACCGCTTAACCTAGTGGAAAAGTCTATCTCATAAATCTTTGAATCTTGTCAAGCGCTTTTTTTAATCTATACTGCAAGCGCTTTTCTCCCCAAATTGGGGATACCTTCGCGTTAAGTGTTGTAATGTGAGACTTTCCCTTTATGGGCCTAACCATTCGTGATGTGGCAAAAGCCGCGGGCGTCTCCACCGCAACGGTTTCCAATGTATTGAACAAAACGGGAAAAGTCGGCCCGCGCACGCATACCCTCGTGCTCTCTGCGGTCAAGCGTCTTGGTTATTTTCCGGACGTTCACGCGCGCCATTTGGCTTCCCGCGAGAGCCGCACCCTGGGCATCATCGTTTCCGACATCGAGAACCCATTCTTCCCCGAGGTAATTAAGAGTTTCGAGACGCGCGCCCGCGAACTTGGGTATGACGCGATTCTGAGCGACACCAATTACGATCCGCGCAGAACGCGCGAAGCCGCGGAGCGCATGATGGAGCACAAAGTGCGCGGCGTGGCCGTGATGACCTCTGAAATAAGCTTGCGCGTGATTCATGAGCTGGCGCGCCGAAAAATTGCCGTAACATTTCTCGATCTCGCTCCCGTGCGCAAGTACGTCAGCAATCTGCGCATCGACTATCATTCCGGCATGCAGCAGATCGTGGAATACCTCTACCAACATGGGCACCGCCGCATTGCCTTTGTCGCGGGACGCGCGCGCCTGAAATCAAACGTGGTGCGCTTGCAATCCTATGAAAAGTGCATGAAGGCTCTAGGCCTGGAGCCAGGGCCGGTGCTGCCGGGCGATTTGCGCTTTGAAGGCGGCTTGAGCGCCGGTCTCGCGATCGCAAAGCTCGATCCCAGGCCCACGGCGGTTATGGCGGTGAACGATCTCACCGCGGTCGGAGTCATCAAGGGGCTGATGAAATCCGGCTGCCGTGTGCCCCAAGATGTTTCGGTGACCGGCTTCGACAAAACGCGCCTGGCGGAATACAGCAATCCTTCGATTACCACGGTGGACATTCATCGCGACGTGCTCGGCCATATGGCGGCTGACGCGCTGCATGAACTCTCCTGCTCGGCGGATCCCCAGGGACGCGAATATCAGATTACCGCCGAACTGATCCCGGGCGATTCCTCGGGTCCGGCGCCGTCCCTCGCTCGCTAAGCGGGCCTTACCGTTTGGATGAGCCCTGTCCGAGTGCTAGCATGCCAAAAGCGGCGGTGGTCGAGGGCAGGCACTTCCGGATGACGCGTTACAAAGACGAAAAGCACATTTCGCGTCGAACCTTCCTTCGGGGAATGCGCTGGGCTCCCGTGCTTTTCGTTCCCGCTCCGATGCGCGCTTTCCCTTTTGGCGCGAAATACGCTGCTCCGCCGCGCGCGATTCCCTCCTTTTCCTTCGCCGATTTTCGAGTGACACCTCATTACCCCGCAAAATCTCCGCTCGATGATGTGCTTCGGCTTGTTGCTCCTGGTAGCGACGAGTTCGTTACCGAAAAATACGCGTTTGAAATCGCGCGGCTGCTCGACGGCTGGAGCCGGGCTCTGAAAGCAGATCCGCCTGCGGTCGGTGTGCTCGCGCAATTTATTAACGATTCGCTGGAAGCGACTCTCTTTTCGCAAAGTCCAGACACCACTGTACGTTCCGGTGGCGGTATCGAAGTTACGCGGCGTCGCTTCGCGGCGAATTTCACGACGGGTCGCGAGCGATTCCTCGAGGAAATGAAGAATCACCTCGCCTCTTTCGCGCGCGTAGAAACTGCGGAATTTGAGATCGTAAGCATCAAGGTAATCGCCAGTTCCCCTTTGACAGTGGAAGCCGAGATTCGCTACGACCTCGCCGGCACACGAGCCGATCATGCTCGCGAAGGGCGCATCGGTACATGGTCAACGCGCTGGACTCGCAATGATTCCAACGCGTGGCGAGTGGTTCGCTGGCAGGCTGCAACGGAAAATGTGAGTCGCGCGCGCGAGCCGATTTTCGTCGACATCACAGCACAAGCGCTGGGCCAAACTGAATCCTACAAGAATCAGATGCTCCGCGGCATCGACCATTGGCGCACGGTTCTCGATGGCGCCTGTGGCATCGATATCTATGGCAACAACGGCCTCGCAGCCGGCGACATCGACAACGACGGCTTCGACGACCTCTACATCTGCCAGCCCGCAGGGCTTCCCAATCGGCTTTATCGCAATCGCGGTGACGGCACGTTCGACGATGTCACCGAAAAATCCGGCGTCGGCGTGCTCGACGCGACCGCTTGTGCCTTGTTCGCCGATTTAGAAAACAAGGGTGTGCAGGACCTTTTGGTCGTTTGCGGCACCGGCCCGCTTCTCTTCCTCAATGATGGCCACGGAAAGTTTTCTCTCAAGCTCGATGCTTTCCAATTCGCGCGCCCGCCGCAAGGCACGTTCACGCATGCCGCCATAGCCGACTACGATAAAGACGGTCGCCTCGACATCTACTTCTGCCTCTACAGCTACTACCTCGGCTTGGACCAATATCACTACCCTGCTCCGTATTTCGACGCGCGCAATGGCCCGCCCAATTTCCTGCTGCATAACGAAGGCAACGCCACGTTCCGCGATCGCACCGAAGCAGCCGGGCTAAACGTGGACAACAACCGCTACAGCTTTGCGTGCGCTTGGGGCGACTTCAATTCGGATGGCCACGCCGACCTATACGTCGCGAACGATTTCGGGCGTAGCAATCTCTACCACAACAACGGCGACGGCACCTTCACCTCCGTCTCAAGCGAAGCAGGTGTCGAGGACCCAGGGGCGGGAATGAGCGCGAGCTGGTTCGATTACGACAATGACGGCAACCACGATGCGTACGTATCGAACATGTGGTCGGCTGCCGGCATTCGTGTCTCGGAGCAAGAACGCTTTCACCAAAGCGACCCCGAAAACATTCGCGCCTTGTATCGCCAACACGCGCGCGGCAATTCGCTCTATCGCAATCTCGGCAATGGAAAATTTAAGAACGTCGGCGCACAAGCGGGCGTTGACATGGGCCGTTGGGCGTGGTCTTCCGATGCCTGGGATTTCGACCACGACGGCTACCCCGACCTGTACATCGCGAGCGGTTACATTTCCGGACCGCAATCCTCGCGCGGCGTCCATGACGATATTTCCAGTTTCTTCTGGCGACAGGTCGTCGGCAAATCTCCGCAGAATTCCCTGCCCTCGGCCAATTACGAGCGAGGCTGGAACGCCATCAATGAGCTTATCCGGTCGGACGC
This sequence comes from Candidatus Acidiferrum typicum, assembly GCA_025463055.1. Taxonomy (GTDB): domain Bacteria; phylum Acidobacteriota; class Terriglobia; order Acidiferrales; family UBA7541; genus Acidiferrum; species Acidiferrum typicum_A. The sequence continues at coordinate 44,754 of JAOAPV010000121.1, read as the reverse complement.
GACCTGGAACGGCTACGAACGAAACGTTTTCTACGCCAACAATCGTGACGGCACATTTTCGGACGTCTCCGCCGCAGCCGGATTGGATTTCCCGGACGACAGCCGCGCCTTCGTGCTTGCCGACTTGGACCACGACGGGCGCCTCGAACTAATTCTCAAGAATCGCAACGCGCCGCAGCTCCGAATTTTACGCAACACAATGAAAAAGCTCGGCAACGCTATCGTGTTTCGGCTGCGCGGCACAAAAAGCAATCGCGACGCAATCGGCACCTCGATCACGGTAGAAGCCGGTGCGCACCGGCAAACGAAATTTCTCCAGGCTGGCTGCGGGTTTCTGTCGCAACACACGAAAGAACTTTTCTTCGGCCTAGGCAGCACGGAAGGCGGCCTTCGCGCTACTGTTCGCTGGCCCAGCGGCCTCTCGCAAAAATTCGAGCAACTGCCGATCAACAGCCGGATCGACCTTCAGGAAGGCGTGCACGATTTCGCAGTAAAGCCTTTTGCCGCTTCGATTGCTTCTTACGCTCACCCAAGCAAGATCACAACGAACGAGGCTTTATCAGCGTCTTCGGATACCTGGCTCATCGAACCGTTGCGCGCCCCCGATTTTTCATTGCCGGACCTCGCCGGTAAGCTGATCAGCTTGGCGTCGCTAAGAGGCAACCCGCTGCTTCTCCATTTTTGGGAGGCGGCTACGCCGCGGTGCGGCGAGCAATTGCGGATTCTGCAGAAGAATCGCGAAGCTCTCAGCCAGCACGGACTACGCATCATCGGAATCAATGTCGACGCGTCCAACGAACTAGCAGCGCGCGCACTGGCGACGAAAGAACATTTCGCTTTCCCCACACTGCTCGCCACGCAAGAAGTCATCGGCATCTACAACATTCTTTATCGCTACCTCTTCGATCGCCGTCGCGATCTCGCCGTGCCAACGTCCTTGCTCGTCGACCGCGAAGGCATGATCGTCAAAATCTACCAAGGCGCCATCACATCCGAACGCCTGCTCGAGGACATCAATTCCCTTCCACACACTCCCGAAGAACGAACGCGCAAAGCTTTGCCCTTCCCCGGGACTCTCCACGAAAAGGACGCTTTCCATCGCAACGATTTCACCTACGGAGTGGCCCTCTTCCAACGCGGCTATCTCGATCAAGCCGCCTCGTCGTTCCAGCAAGTGATCGCTGACAAGCCGAGTGAGCCGGAGGCTTACTACAATCTCGGCACGCTCTACCTTCGCAAAAACGCTTTCACGGAAGCGCGCCAGTATCTCGAGCAAACCGTCAAGCTGCGCCCGAATTATCCCGAAGCATGGAACAATCTCGGGATGATCGCCGCGCAGCAAGGCCAAGCTGACGACGCTATCCGCAATTTCAGAGAATCACTGCGCCAGCGTCCTGACTATGCAATCGCGCTCCTGAACCTCGGTAATGTCTATCGCCGCCAAGGAAATTTTGTCGAAGCAGAAAAGCTCCTCAAGCGGGCTCTCGAACTCGAGCCGGAAAATCCCGAAGTTCACTACAACCTCGGCATGCTCTGCGCTCGGCAAGAACAGCTCCAGGCCGCCTCCGAATATCTCCAACGTGCGATAACCCTTCGCCCCGATTACCCCGACGCGCTCAATAATCTGGGCGTCTTCTTCGTGCGCGAAGAGCGTTACCCCGAAGCCGAGGAAAAATTCACAACGTGCATCCGCGTAGCGCCGAACTTTGACCAGGCATATCTCAATCTCGCGCGCCTCTACGTAATCCTGAAAGAAAAAGAAAAGGCGCGAGGGGTGCTGCAAGCCCTTCTGCAGCAGCAGCCGCAACACAAGATGGCTCAACAAGCGCTGGAAATGCTAAATTGACCTTTCAACAACGAGCACTGCGCGAATGGAGAATTGATAGTCAATGCCGTTTTACGCCGCATTGCAGCGAACGCACGTGAGCTTCGCGACCTGCAACATTCTTGCGGTAGTGGGGATTGTATTTTGCGTGACGCCATCCCTTGCGCAGCAATCCACGACTAACCGCACTCCGCCCAAGCAATCCACCAGGCCCGTCTCGCCGCTGCTCGCCGAAGCGGAAGCGCTGCTCCGCGAAGGCCGCATCGCTGACGCCAAGAGCAAAATTCAGGAAGAGCTGCAGCGTAATCCCGCAAACGCCGAAGCGTACGACTTGCTCGGAGTCGCCTGCGTCAACGAAAAGGATTTTCCAGCCGCGCTCGAAGCCTTCCAGCATGCGCTCCAGCTCGCGCCCAACTCCGCCCGCACGCGCAACAGCATCGCCAATGTCTACGTCGCGCAAGGCAAGCTCGACCTCGCCGAGAAAGAATTGCAAACCGTTCTGCGCGTGGCGCCCGCCAACCGTGACGCCAATTACAATCTCGGCTTGGTGCTCTTGGCGCAAGATGCACCCGCGAAAGCCATTGTTCACTTTCAGCACGTCCGGCCCGCGAATCGCGAGAGCAAGTTCAACCTCACGCGCGCGTACCTTCTAGCCGGCAGGACCGCCGAAGGCCTGAAGTCCTCGACCGAACTCTCCAACGAAAATGAAGACGACGTCCAACTTCATTTCACTCTGGGCGTGCTGCTCGCATCGCAAAAGCAGTATCGTCCCGCACAGCTCGAACTCGAAAAAGCTAACGCGCTGCAGCCGGAAACGTTCGAGATTCTTCACAACCTGGGCCAAACCTATCTTCGCGCCGGCGAATATTCCAAAGGGGAACTGGCCCTGAATCGTGCGCTAAAACTAAAACCGGATTCGCCGGAGACGCTTTATCTGCTCGCGCAGGTCTACGCCGATCAGAAAAGGCCTGTTGACGCCCTGGAGCTACTAGTGCGCGCGCATAAGCTCGCTCCGCAAAATGCCGACGTCATCTTTCTTCTCGCCCGCGTCAGCATGACTCAAAACTATTTTGAAGATGCCATCCCGCTGCTCGAATCCGGCCTGCAAATCGCTCCCAAACGCGCCGACCTGCACGCCGCGCTCGGCGAAAGCTACTTCATGTCCGGCAAGACCGAAAAGGCCATCGACGAGTTCAAGGAGCTCATCGCGCTCGACCCTTCCCCCCGCTCGTACGCATTTATGGGCCTCTCCTATCGCCATCTCGGACGTTTCGAGGAAGCCAAGAAGTACTTCCAGGAAGGCCTGAAGCTCGACCCGCGCAATGGTTCCTGTCTTTTCAATATGGGTTACATCGAAGAGCGGCAAGGAAATCACGCGGCCGCGGAAACTTTTTTTCAGCAAGCCCTCAAATCCAGTCCCGATGATTCGGAAGCTCTGTTGGAAATGGCCAATCTTCGGATCGCCGGCAAGAAATTCGAGGAAGCAGCGGTACTACTTCGCCGCTATGTAAAAGTTAGCCGCGATCCTGCTTCCGGCTATTACAAGCTCGCGATGGTCGAACGTAATCTGCACCAGACCGAAGCGGCGCAGCGCGACTTAAGCGTATTTCAGACCCTGTCCAAGAACGCGTCCACCGGCCCCTACCCTTACCAGCATCTTTTCGATTATCTCGACAACCGCGCGACTCTAAGCGCGCGCGAACGCACACAGCTCGACCTAACGCAGCTCACCGAGCAAATCCAAAAACATCCCGACCAGCCGCAAGATCTCTATCTGCTCGCGGAAGCGTACTTGAAGCTCGGCAAAGGGGAAGAAGCCCGCAAGACCATCGCGCAGCTAGATCAACTCAGCGCCAGCGATTATCGCACTCAAACGGGAGTTGGCGTCCTGCTCGCTCGTTATCGCCTTTACGACGAAGCTATTCAGCATTTTCAGACGGCGTTGCGCGCCAATCCAGATTCCGACGATGTGAAATTTGATTTGGCCGATGCCTATTTCCGCAAAGGCCTTTACGCTCAGGCGCTCGAAACCGCGCAACAAGTTTCCGCCGCGGGTCAGCAAGACGACACCTACCTCTCCTTGCTCGGCGATATCCAAGCGCACCTCGGCGACACCGCGCGTGCCACCGAGATCTACCGCGACGCCATTCGCCGCAATCCCGATAACGATCAGTATTATCTCTCGCTGACTTTGGTGCAGTTGCGCAGCAACGATGTGCGCGGCGCCACCGAGACCTTGCAACAAGGCTTGGCCCGCATTCCCGGCTCCGGAAAAATCCTCTGGGGCCTCGGCCTCATCTCTGTGCTCGAAGGCAATACGCAGCAAGCTGCCCAGCGCCTGGAGCGCGCTGTGGAACTTTTGCCCGAATGGGCCGGCAGTTACTCCACTCTCGGCGTCTTCTATTACCAAACCGGCCAAATTGAAAAGGCCCGCGAAGTCCTCAATCGCTTCAAAGGCAGCAACGCCGCCGGCGGCCTGGACGTAAACCGCATCGAAGAAGCGCTATCCCGCGCCCCTGCACAAACCGCCTCCGCCAGCGAACCCATGCCTATGACCGTGCGCCAGCAACTCCTACAGCTCGCACTCTCTCTCGCTGAGCGCACTCTCTAGTATTTTGTTTTGGCAGGCCATCACTGACCTAACAGGTGCGTCACGCCTGCAGTTTGCGAAGATACGGCACGCTGGCTCTCATCATGTCCAGGTTCATTTCGACGAAGTAGTTTTTGACGCCGCCCGTCTTCGCCGCGGTAAAGATTTTCTTCCAATCCAAGGTGTCCTGCCCCACAGGCATAATTTTCTTCGTGTCCGACGACCACCCTTGTACGTGCATAGAGTTAAAGCGGCCCGGGTACTTAGTGAAATATTCCGCTGCGTCGTAGCCTTCGCTGATTGTGGAGACCTGGAATTGAAACTTGACTAGCTTCGGATCGAGAAGATCCAGCAACAAGTCGTAAGTTCGCTTACCATCGACCATCGACAACTCAAAATCCTCGTTGTGAAGTCCCTGCTGGATGCCAGCCTTGGCCGAGCGTTCGCCCATTTTGTTGTATTCATCGGCCGCTCGCGTCACGTCATCCATGATCGGTTTCTTTGGCCCTTCAAGCGTCGGCACAATCATTTGCGTCAGGCCGACGTCTTTCGCCCACGCGATGCGGCCTTCCTGATCGTCCCTTAATTCCTTGATGCCGAAGTGAGAACTCGTGCATGTCACGCCCGCGTCGCTCAGAATTCTTCGTATCTCCGTCCCCGAGTATTTGGCGAGGCCCGCGAAACCCGAGTCCGCGTATCCCACTGGCGAGCAGAGCTCAATGGTCTGAAATCCGGCGCCGGCAAGCTGCTTGATCGTTCCGGGAAAATCCTTGGCGATCATGTCCCTGACAGGCCATGTCTGACATCCAATTGGAATGCCGAGCGGATTAGCGCGAAGCTCCGACCCACCCCCGGAACTAAACCCCGCCGCGGCCGCATACATTGCCGCCGTTTTCGCAAACTCTCTCCTCGACATCGCAGACATACCTCCTCCTTTGGCAATTCTTGACGAACTACTAGCTAGAGTTCCCATCCACTTCGACGTTCCGGACGGACATACTTTTGCGGCGCATCCCCGTTAACCACTTTCATGTTCGCGCGATCCCAATTCAGTTTCTGTGCGGAACGCGTGGCAACATTCCCAAGAAGCAAAGTCTCCGTCACCAGACCCGAGAATTCAAAATTTCCGCCAGGCTTCACTTTGCTTCCCTTACAGGCGTCGAGCCATTCGCGTTCGTTCCCAGGTGACCTGGGCAACGTTTTTGCCGGCTGCTTGTAGCTCGCCATTTTCGCTTCGGGAATAAGGCGCGGACTCATCCCATTGAATCCGCAAAGAATTTTCCCGCGATCTCCGACAAAGAGAAGTCCTTCATCCCCGTCTTCACCCTCAGCATGGAACGGACGGTTTTCTTCCAATTCCTCCGGCCGCGGCGGCTTTAGACCGCCGTCGTACCAGGTAAATTTCACCGGAGGCATCTCACCACGCGTCGGGAAGTTGTATTGGATAATCGAGGCCAGCGGGTATGTCTCTTCGTAACGGTCCGTGGAACTCGCTTCCACGCTTACCGGCGCCTCCAGCCTTAGGACGCGAAAAATTGTGTCGAAACTGTACGAACCCATATCGCCCAGCGCTCCGCAACCGAAATCGCCCCACCCACGCCAAACAAACGGCACGTACGCACGGTTAAACGAACGCTGCGGCGCCGGCCCCAGCCACAAATCCCAATCGAAACCATCGGGAACGGGCTCTGCGTCCTTAGGACGTTCAATCGCCTGCGGCCAGAACGGACGGCTAGACCAGTTATGCACCTCGCGCACCGGCCCAATGGCGCCACCCCAAATCCATTCGCAGAGCAAGCGCGTATCTTCTGAGGCTTGGTTCGCGACGGCAATCTGCGTCGCCACGCCGGTCTCGCGCGCAATTTCGGCAATCCTTCGCGCCTCGTAAATCGTGTGCGTCAAAGGCTTCTGGCAAAAAACGTGTTTGCGCCTCTTCATTGCCGCGGCGGACACCGCTGCATGCAAATTGTCTGTAGTGCACACAACCACCGCGTCGAGGTCCTTCTGCTTTTCGAGTAGTTCGCGAAAGTCGCTGTACACCGCGCAGCCCCGATACTGGCCGGAGCGCTGCTGCGTGCCGTAATAGGCGTCAACGATTTTCTGGCAGGGCTCGCGCCCGGCCACGCCGCCAGTCACTCGCAGCGCATGCGTCAGTTGAACCGGCTCGTCCGGGCTGAGCCAATCCCACCCGCTATCCACGGCAAGCAATTTTCGGACGGAGTTGCAGAACTCATGCGTATCCCACTGCGGATGATTCGCGCTCGACTTATTCGGATCGCACACCGCCACGCCCTGAACGTCAGGCTCGCGCAAGAATTTGAGCATCACGCGCAATCCTTGCGACCCTACTCCGATGAAAGCAATGTTGACTTTGTCACTCGGCGGAACATATCCCGCTCCGCCCAACACTCGACGCGGAACAATCGAAAGTCCAATCGCCGCTGCGCCAGCTTGCCCGATGAACTTCCGCCGGGATACCGCGCCCAAAGAGCTAGAAGATCGAGGCCTATTCTTCACAGTCCCTTCCTGACCGCAGCGCACAGGTTCACTTGATTAGCTGCTGTTCGCACTTTGCCGTGGTTTACCACACTTTCGCGGAGTCCGCTACTGTTGGCGGTTTTGTGCTTCGCACGCTGTACCGCAGTCCTCGGCGCTCCTGGAGCTTTACGATCCCGCAACTTCTGTCGCATCTTGCACCAGGAGTGCTGCTGCAGGCTTCTTCGCTGGGGTCAGGGTGATCAGTACCACGCTGATCAAAACGAAGAGCGTTCCCAAAATCGTTCGCAAGCCAAGCGCTTCGCCGCCTAGGAAATATCCAACCAGCACGGCGACAACCGGATTCACATACGCGTAGGTCCCGACTTTTGTGGGCGATTGATGGTGAATCAGCCACACGTAGGCGGTAAATCCGATAATGGAGCCGGCAACGATCAGGTAGAGCAATGACATCCATGCTGCGCGTGAGACGGTTGACGGATGGAAATCACGAAATTCACCCAGCGCCGCAGCCGCAAGAGTCAGAAACACTCCGCCCGCAAGCATCTGCGCCCCCGAACTCATGACTTTGGAAGTCGGCAGGGGCAGCTTGCGCGTGAGCGCCGACGCTATGGACCAGTTCATGGATGCAATGATCAGCGCCACGGCTCCCAGCCTATCAATCGGCGCCCCGCCGAGGTTCAAGGAACGGCTCATCAACACAGCCACGCCGGCAATCCCGATCAAGAGGGCCAAGGCCAAGCGCACCGTGAGCCTCTGCGTCCGAAGAAAAATAATTTCCGAGAGCGCCATAAATACCGGGATCAAAGCCATCATGACCGCGGCAATGCCCGAAGGCACACGCTGCTCGGCCCAGAACAATAGGCCGTAGTCGAAGACGAAGATCAGGGCCGCGAGTAAAGATACGGACGCCCACTGGCGTCCACTCGGAGAGCGCTCCCCTCTCACGATCATCCATCCATAAAGAACGAGCCCCGCAATCAGGAAACGCATCGCCGCAAAGAGAAGCGGCGGAACTTGGTGGACACCGATGCGAATTGCAAGAAACGTGGATCCCCAAACAAAGTAGATAATCGCGAAAGCTAATAGCGTCTTCCACCTAGCGTGCCGTGTTTGAGTTTCCATCAAAAATTCCTACTCCAATCCATACAATTATAGCTTCTGAATCATCGGCCAATCGCATTCGACTTCCAGCGGACGGCGTTCTATCCCGTTTTTCGTTTGTGGCATAATAAGCCCGAAAAAGCGCAAGGCTTCGGGGAAAACATGCAAACAGAAGTGACGCCCACGCCAAGGACTCTTCCACGTCGCTATTACACAGACCCGCAGATTTTCAGCGAGGAAATGGACCGCTTCTACTCCCAGATGTGGGTCTATGCCGGCCGCGAGACCGAAATTCCACGACCGGGCGACTACGTTCTGCGTGAGATCGCCGGCGAAAGCATCATTGTCACCCGCGATTCCACGGCCCGCGTGAACGCTTTTTTCAATGTTTGCCGCCACCGCGGCACGCGCATCTGTCCTACCTCCGAAGGGCATTTCGAAGGCCGCATCCAGTGTCCGTACCACGGCTGGACGTACGCGCTTGACGGACGCCTCTTAGGCGCAACACACATGCAGGAGACGAACTTTTGCCGCGAGGACTATCCGCTCAATCGCGTTCATGCGGATTTGTGGGATGGCCATCTTTTCTTGAATCTGAGCGCCAATCCCGAACCGCTCGCGGATCAACTGGCCTCCTTGCCGAATAAATTTACCAACTGGCGCATGCAGGATCTCCGCCTACAGAAACGCATCGTCTACGACGTGCACGCCAACTGGAAACTCATCGTGCTCAATTACAACGAGTGCCTCCACTGCCCGGTGTTGCACCCGTGCTTAAATCGCCTCACGAATTATCTCGGCGCAGACAATGATTCTCCGCACAGCACATACATTGGCGGCTCGATGGGCTTCCGCGATGGCGCGCAAACCATGAGCCTCGATGGCAAGCGCCGCCGCGATTATCTCCATGGCTTGAATGACGAGCAGCGCACGCAGGTCTACTACTACGCGATCTATCCGAATTTGCTTCTGAGCCTCCATCCCGATTACATGATGGTCCATACCTTGTGGCCCAAAGCGCCGGACCGTACGGAAGTCGTCTGCGAATGGCACTTCCACCCGACAGAAATGGCTAAGCCGGATTTTCAGTGCGCTGACGCTATCGATTTTTGGGATCTCACCAACCGCGAGGACTGGGGTATCTCCGACCTGTCGCAAAAAGGAATCAGTTCCCGCGCTTACAAGCCCGGCCCGTACTCCACGCGCGAAGCCCTATTGCACGCGTTCGACGAAATGGTCCTCGCCCGCGAAGCCCAATCAAAATGCAAGTAATCACTAAAGCTGGCGCACGCTTCCGCGGATCAGAAATTCCGTTGGCAAAACTCTTTGACTGAAGGCCATTTGAGGGTGATGCAAGCGTTCGAGAAGCATCTTCATACACGTTTCGCCTATCTCTTCCTTATGGACGCACACCGTTGACAGCGGCGGATCCATCAACACCGCTTCTTCGCGGTCATCGAAACCAACCAGACTGATTTCGTCCGGCACCTTGACCCCTCGTCGGCACAACGCTCGCCAGAGTCCGTAGGCGATTTCGTCGTTCCCGGCCACCACAGCCGTAGGTCGCGATCGCCCAGACAGGATCCGCCCTACGCTCTCTTGACCGAAGTCGCCGAAACTCGGGACATTTCGCGCCGTGATCAAGACCGGCTTTAGCTTTTGCTCGCGCATTCCTCGCCCGTAGCCTTCGAATCTCCGTTGAAGCCACGGATAGGACACATCGCCGGCGAACACAATCCGCCGATGGCCCTTGCTGATCAGGTAGCGCGTGGCTTGCAACGTTCCGTTAAGGTCATCGAATCCCACTTGGTCAAATTGCTGCACGTCGTCCATTCCCATCACGTTATTACTTAAGGCCACGAAGGGCATTTGAATGCCCTCGATTCTGCGCAGCAGATTCGGATAAATCGTCCCCGCCAGAATGACGCCATCAATCAAGCCATGCTCTTGAAGAACCGGCGGCAGGTCAATTTTCTCGGGCGGCGTCCTCGGAGAATAATGCAGCGCCGCAAACAGTACGTGTTGTTTCATGCCGCTGGCGTAGGATTCGACGCCTTGCAGAATGCGAGCATGGAACGGGTGCAGAAAATCGCGGTTGCTCAGCAGAAAGCAAACCATCTCGGCGCGCTTTTTCAGAATACGGCGGGCCTGCGCATTGGGCCGAAACCCAAGACGGCGGATTGCATCAAGCACCCGCGCGCGTGTTTTCCAACTTACTTGCGAACTGGAATTCAGTACGCGCGAAATGGTTCCGATGCCTACGCCCGCCGCCCGGGCTACCTCGCGAATCGTTGTTTTTCTTGGAACCGCTTCCATAGAATCGAGTCGTCTTCTGACTTTTGCAGTTTTCACTACCAACCGCCGCCCGCTCCCTTTCGGTTCGAAAGTCTAGCACACCATCACCGTCGGCATAGTAAACAGCGCTGCCCATGTGCCTTTGGCAAGAAGCAAGAAAAACGATTGCGCGTACTCATTTTTCAGGATTCGCACTTGACAGACACTTTTTGCTCGGCTAGGGTGTGGAACCAGTTCCAGCGCGTTTGCGCCCAATCCTGTCCTCTCGAAGCCTAGTGGGGTGTGTGATGAAAAAACTGTTTCCTTCGCTTTTCGGTTTGGCGATTGGCTACCTTACCTCGCCCGCAATGAATCCTTCAGCGCTCGCAGCGCGTAAGGAACGCGGTCCGATCGCCCTGCATTTCTTCACGTTTTTACTGCTCGCAACAATGCTCGTGGGATCTTCTGCACCGATCATGGGCCAGGCCGTCAATGCAACTTTGCTCGGCACCGTGACGGACTCCTCCGGCGCCGCTGTTGCGAACGTGAAGGTCTTGCTTACCGAAACGAACACTGGCATCAGCCATACCTCGCGCACGAATGAAAGCGGCAACTACGTAGTTCCGGACTTGCCCCCCGGCACGTATACGATCACCGCCGAACAATCAGGATTCAAGAGAGCGTCGAGAGTGGGCATCGATCTAATCGTGAACACAACCGAGCGCGTCGACCTGGTGCTTCAGCCCGGCAACGTTTCGGAAACCGTCACCGTTGAGGCCGAAACTGCCATCCTGCAGACTGAGCGGGCGGACACTGGGCGCAAGATCGAAACCGTGCTAACCGAGAATTTGCCGCTCGGCACCAATCGCAATTATCAAAACCTTCTGAACATAGTGCCCGGCACGACCCGCGCCACGTTCCAGCACTCGCAGTTCTTTAACGCGAGCAGCTCCCTGCAGACCGAAGTCAACGGCCAATTGCGCATGGGCAACAATTACCAGATCGAGGGCATCGACAACAACGAACGCACCGGCCTTCTGCAGATCCTCGTACCGCCACTCGAAGCTATCCAGACAGTTGACGTATCGACGAGTAACTACGACGCCGAATTGGGCCGGGCAAGCGGCGCTGTCACCAACGTTATCCTCAAGTCCGGCACCAACAGCTACCACGGCGCTGCCTACGAATTCGCCAGAAACAGCTATTTCAACGCACGCAACTTTTTCGACCCCTCCGTGGGGCATCTCGCTTACAACTATTTTGGCGGCAATATCGGGGGGCCCATCAAGAAGAATAAGCTCTTCTTCTTCGCCGACTATCTGAAAGTCTATGACCACGAGGCAAATACAAACCAGATAAGCATCCCTAGCATGGCCTTGCGCTCGGGTGACTTGACCGCCGTGAAAAACTTGCCAGCTTGTAAACCCCCGGCTCCGCCGACCGCCTGCAACATCTACAATCCGTTTAGCGGCAATCCAAACGGCACGGGCCGCCAGCAGTTCGTCGCCACTTCCGCTCCTGGCATAGCCACGGTGCCAGGCCGCAACGGCCCGGTGGACGCTTTCAACCCTGCCTGCACCAATGCAGCCGGTTGCCCCAACATGGTTCCCGTGGCCTTGATTGATCCCATATCCGCTAAGATTATGACGCTCCTGCCAACCCCAACGGCTGTGGGCAACTCAAACAACTACTTTGCTTTGCTTCCTTTCCATAAAGATACGGATTTCGTTGACGCTAAAGTCGATGCCAACCTTACCGATAAAGATCGCCTGAGCGCCCGATTCAGCTATCAGCGTCCATCCATTTTCCAAGCGCCTATCTTCGGTTCAGCCGGAGGACCAGCACAAGGCAATTTTGAGGGGACCGGCATCCAGAACACCTACAGCATCGGTCTCAACTACAATCGCTTTTTCTCGAACAGTCTCGTTGCCGAGTTCCGCGTTGGTGTGGCCTGGTATCACAACGAGGCTCACAACAGCGATTTCGGCACGACAGCCTCGAAAGATCTCGGCATTCCCGGCGTTAACCTCGACCCGATAACCAGCGGAATCGTCGGCATCACCATTGCCAATAACAGAGGCTTCTCCAATCCTTTGATTGGCTACTCTGCCAGCCTCCCATGGATTCGATCTGAAACGAACATCGACTTTGCCAACACATGGACCAAGGTGGTCGGCAATCACACGGTTAAGTTCGGCGTCGATCTACGCCGGGTTCGCGATGCTTTGCTGCAGGAGCAGACTTTCAGCCCACGCGGTCTCTACACCTTCGCCGATGGTCAGACGGCGCTCAACACTGGTACGGGCACAACCGTAACCAGCTTTGGGAACGATTTCGCCAGCTTTCTGCTCGACCTGCCGAACCAGGCAGGCCGTGATCTTGCCACCTTCTTCCCGAATTATCGCGCATGGCAATTTTTCAGCTTCGTGCAGGATAAATGGCTGGTCACTCCCAAACTCTCCGCCGATATTGGAGTCCGCTGGGAGTTTTATCCGCCCGCCACGCCCGTGGCCCCGGCGGGCTTTTCAAATTACAATCCCACCAACAACACGCTTGTCCTAAGCGGCCTGGGAAGTAATCCCAATGATCTGGGGATTGCCACACATTACAAATATTTCGCGCCCCGCCTAGGGCTAGCCTACCGTCTAAAGGAATCGACTGTCTTCCGCGTTGGATTCGGCATCAGCTACACGCCGTTCCCCGACAACAGCTACGCCTACAATTTTCCCGTGCGTGCCAATGTCGCTCTAAATCCAGCAGTAGTGACGTATGGTCCGGCAGTGCTTCCGGATGGCGTGACTCCGGCGACTTTCGAGAATGGCTTCCCCACTCTGACGCTTCCCCCGATTCCATCCAACGGAATCATTACCAACCCCGCCGTAAGCTCGAACTACTTTGTCGTCAATCAGAACTTCAAGAATCCCTACGTGGAATCGTGGAATGCCGCCATCCAACAGTCGCTGCCTTGGCACTTCGTTCTCGATTTGGCGTACGTCGGCAACCACGGCGTGGACTCCGTCATCAACTACAACCTCAACGCCGCTACGTCGGTAGGTCTCGGGAAGCAGGGACAACCCGAGTTCAATTCCTTCGGGCGAACTGCCTCTACCAATCTCCTATTCGCGGGATATTCGTCCAGCTACCATGCTTTGCAAGTGAAGTTTGACCGCCGCTTCTCGAACGGCTTTGCCACCACAACTGCTTACACCTTCGGCAAAGGCATGGGCTACGTAACGGGTGACGATGGTGGCCTCGCCTTCTACATCAATCAGCGCCGCAACTACGCCCGCAACGACTTCGATCGCACGCATACCTTTGTGCAAAGCGTTGTGTACGATCTGCCGTTCGGAAGGGGCAAGCGCTTCGTCTCCTCTGGAGTCGCTTCCGCGGTTCTGGGTGGCTGGCGCGTATCCAGTTTTCTCACGCTGATGAGCGGCCTGCCTCTCTACTTTACTGCTAGTTCCTCGAACCTTCTGGCGCCGGGCAACACGCAAACGCCCAATTTAGTTGCCCCGGTACAGATTCTTCACGGCGTCGGCCTGGGCAATCCCTGGTTCAGCACGTCCAGCTTCGCTGCTCCCACTGGCACTGCATTCGGCAACGTCGGGCGGAACTTTCTTAGCGGACCCGGCTTTTTCAACCTAGATGCCTCTCTAGCCAAGTCGATCCGATTCACAGAACGCCTCAATCTGGAAATCCGCTTAGAAGCATTTGGCGCGACCAATACGCCGCAGTTCTTCTTCGGCAGCGGCAACGGTACCGTGGCCGGCGTAACGCTAGGCAGCTCTACCTTCGGCCAGATCACGCAAGCCACCGGCGGCCGCCAACTCGAACTCGGCGCAAAACTGACGTTTTAGCTCTGAAATCACCGAGTCCATCAGCTCTAGCGCTCGGGTTGTGGCGCAATATCAGCCTTCAACCCGAGCGCCCTTAAATATCCCGCGTTCACCCGACATTTTTGCACGCGGACATTCTCCAGCAACTCAGCGAAAGCGCGCGCGATCGTCTCCTGTTCAGGCCGCGCCTTCAGCCGATCTTCCGCGTGCGCAGTGCCGGCCGGAAGTTTGGCGAACTCTACGATTTTTCCCCAATCAGCAGGAGGAATAATGCTGACCACTGCCGACGACTTTTCCATCTTCTTGTACGGCCAGAAAGCCCATCCGATATTATTTTTCTCGAGTGATTTCGCGAATTGCGCGATCCAATGATCGGTGTTCTCCCCAGACTCGCCCATCCAGATCGGCACGTCGTAACGTTCACGAAAATCAATGTACTGGCGAATCACGCTCTCATCCGGCGCCGTCCAATACTTGTGGAACGTGTAGGCGACATTCGCATCGAAAGGTTTGCCGAAAACCGAAAAGTTTCCGTCCCACTGCGCCCCGCCGAGAAGAAGAATGTGGTGAGCATCCACCTTCCGTATCTCGCCCGAGAGCTTCTTGTAAAGCGGCTCCAGCGAAAGATTCAAAGGTGCGAGCTTCGGGAAATGCGGAATCGGCTCATTCAGCAAGTCATAACCGAGCACGATAGGCTCATCGCGATAGTGCGTCGCCAGCCGCCGCCAAATAGTGATCAGGTGCTCTTGCTCTTGTGGGCTCTCGTACAGCCAGGGATATCCGTCGCTATCATCGATGTTCGTGCCCGTCTGTCCGCCCGGTGCGGCATGCAGATCAAGGACCACGTATAAATTCTCGGCGCGGCTCCAGCCGATCAGCCGGTCCACCACCTTGAAACCCTCCGAGTCGTCGCTCTCAAACAAGCTGTAATGCAAAGGAACGCGAATGACGTTGAATCCCGCCCGATGCAGGAGCCCGATGTCTTCACGCGTGACGTAGTTCTCGCGATACTTCTGCCAGAATGCGGCCGACCCTTCAGGTCCAAGCAGCTCGAACACCAACGTGCGGATCTCGCTCGGAGACTGCGGACCGCCTTCGAACAGCCACATGTACCCCTCTGGCACCAGCCAATTGCCAAGATTCGTTGCGCGAATAAGAAGCGGTTTACCGGCGGTATCTACAATCTGTTTGTGGTCGGTGTGCGCGTACTGCGCGCTTCCTGGGGAAATCAATGTCAGGAAAAGAAGCGACAACTGTAGAACTCTGAGCTTGAACATGATTTTCTCCGCCGAAAAGACTACACCAAAGTCGACGGCGCACACCCGTCTTCACCGATCTCATTATCTTGTGTCAACAACCGCCAGCGCTCGTTCTCCATACAAAGCCACATAGAGATGCCCACCATTCGGGTCGACCGCAAGCGCGTAAGGATTGCTTCCGGCATGAAGCGTCTTGAGAACGCTGTTTCGAGCACCGTCAATCACCGTGACGTCGCCGCTATGCGAATTGGCGACATACACGCGATTCGTTTTCGCGTCCACTGCGACCGCCTGGGGACGCTGTCCCACTTTCACCGTCGCGATCACTTCGCGCCTTGCGCCGTCAATCACGCTTACCGTGTTATCGCCGTGATTCGCGACGTATGCCTTGTTAGTCGCAGGATTGATAGCAACGGCACAAGGGATCGCACCAGTAGGAATGGTCGTAACAAGGCCAGCGACTTCGTCCACCATGACCAGCTCCGCACTTCCGATTCGCGTCACGTAAAGTGTGCCGGTCGTCTCGTTGACTGCCATGCTCCAAGCATGGATGCCCACTGGAATCTTGCTGACAACGGACGGCATCCTGTTCAGCACAATCAGATTCGGGTTCTCGTAACCTAGCAGGTATACCCTGTCCAACTTTGAATCCACGGCGATTGCATCCGCGGAGCCGGCTTTCACTGTGGTTGCAGAATTTGTCGCGCCGTCGATCACCGTGATTAGGTTGCTGAATGTATTCGATACATAAATCCGGTTTGTGGCCGGATTGACCGCTACAACATACGGCCGCGGTCCTACACTGAGCGTGGCAAGCACCGAATCGTTCTTGCCATCGACCACACTTATAGAGCCGCCTGCTGAATTAGCAACATAAATTCTGTTTGTGTCCGCATTCACCGCGATCGCGATCGGCCCCGCCCCCACGCGTACGCTCGACACGGAGTGTATTTGTGAATCAAAGACCGACACAACGCCCCGACTTGTGTCGACCGCATAGACCTTTCCCGTTTCTGGATTCAAAGCAACAGCTCCGCTGCTTATCAACGCGGTGGAAGGCTCTTCCGTCTGCGCGTGCGCCGCGCTCGTAAAAGCGATGCAAGCGAAAAGCGCTAGGATCACACCCACGAATTCTGCGGGCACGCGCCTCGGGAGTCGCGAGAACCATCGAGAAAAGGGAGCGCCACGCAAGACGTTTCGGTTTCCTCTATCCACAGCCTGCCGGAACCTCCGGAAGCACTATACGATGATGTTTGTCGAGCACCCGCTCTCGATGGCATCATTTTCCATCAATGATTCGCTTTCTTCTCACTCTTCTCCTCGGCGCGGCGGCCGTTCTCTTCCCCTCTGCGACCCTCGCACAGCAGCCTTCCTTCCGCGTCCTGGCCTTCTACACTGCGAAGGGCGAACCGGACCATATAGCGTTTGCGGAGCAAGCCTTGCCCTTCTTCGCCGAGCTCGCCAAGAAACACAATTTCTATTTCGAATCGACAACACGATGGGAAGCCTTGAACGCCCAAAAGTTAAAAGGCTTCGACTTGGTTCTCTGGATAAACGATTTTCCGGTAAAGGCAGAGCAGCGCGGGGCGTTCCAGGACTACATGACTCACGGCGGCGCATGGCTTGGCTTTCATGTGTCTACCTACAATGATGAGAGCACGCGCTGGCCTTGGTTCGTTGATTTTATCGGTGGCGGCGTTTTCTACGGCAACAATTGGCCTCCGCTTCCCGCAAAGCTCATAGTAGACGAGCGCTCCCACCCGGTGACACGTCACCTGCCTGACACATTCATCTCGCCCGCAAACGAGTGGTACATCTGGAAGCCCAGCCCTCGGCTAAACAAGCACGTAAAGGTGCTGCTCACGCTCGATCCAAAGAATTATCCGATCGGACTCAAAGACACCATCACCGCTGGGGACCTTCCCGTAGTGTGGACGAATACGGCCTACCGAATGATCTACGTGAACATGGGCCACGGCGACAAAATCTTCGCCAGCCCGGAGCAGAACAAACTATTCGAAGATGCCATTCTCTGGCTTGGAACTCGCAAATAACGTCGTCTGCGGAAACCTCCAGCTGAGCACCGCTTCCTGCTGCTAGAGCCTGGCAGTGCTGCGCCATCCTTGGGTCGACATCTTACCCACACTCCGATACACAGGTTAATGTCTACCCAAGAAGCGCGACAACGGCTCAAGTTATATCAAAGTTGCAGCAGTCCGGCCGGACCGGAAGCCGAGAAGCATTTCGACCTGCTGCTAGACTCGTGCGCAGCGCTCGACACAGAACGCGGCCTGCAGCGCATAGAAGCAGGTGTGAACCTCGGTTGCAGCGCAGTGTTTCGTCGTATGCTCCAGCGCGGGTTTCGTATCGATATACAGGGTGTCGCCATGCACAGGCCAGATTCGGATGCACTCAACCCACCGCACGTTTTTCTTGTGAATGACTGGCGATAAGATTGCCGGCGCGAATTCAGGATCTCCGCAACCCACTTCCCTTCCGTTACGGAGACTTCTGGAAGATGCTGGCGAGATAAAATGGACGCCAGCTTTCGTGTACGGTTGTGAAGTCGCGTGCGGAGCGAAAGATTCGATGGATTTTCGGGCTCCACCGGCTTCCGGGATCCAAATTGACAGTGAAGTGATTCACCAGCAACAAGATTCCGCCAGGCATAAGCAACTGGGCCACTCGCTCGCGAACAGTCTGTAGTACCTCGTCTGAAAGTGGCGAGAGGTAATAGAGGGTGTCTGCGATCACCACTAGATCAAAGCCATTATCCAGCTCGCGGCTGAGATTCAGCGCGTCGCCCTGTTGGAATTGCAGGTTGCTCTGCTCCGTCGTTTCTCGCGTAGCCTGTGCGACGGCGACGTCAGACACGTCAATCCCCACAACCTCGTCAGCGTGGCTGCGCAAGCGGCGTGTAAGAGTGCCCAAACCGCAACCAAGGTCGAGTGCTCGTTTGTAACGACGGCTCGGCAGCAGTGACAGCATCCTGGAGTATTTGCTTTGCTGGTACCGAAAGTGCGGGGAATCCAAACCCCAGGGGTCTTTTCGCTCTTGATAAAGCAGATTGAGGCTCTGGGCGTTATCGTGCTCGCTACGCAAACGCTGGAGTTGTGCATCGCTCCGGGCGCTCCGTATCCAAAACCGGATGTCGAAGACACAAAGGAAAAGGTCCCAAATCATCGTAGGTCGGAAGTTCTTCAGTCTGTTTCCGCCAAGCAGGCGAAAACTTTTCGTTGAGCACCGTCAAGCGCGGCACTAGAATGCGTACCACTTTTCAGAATACTATAGATTTTGTGAGCCGGCTCGTAGGAAGGAATATCCGCTACACACTCCGGGGGAATGGGCGCAAAATTGCCAATAGCTAAACGACCCATCCTTAGCCTCGGGATCAAAATCGCCGCAATTATAGCGCTCACCGCAATATTCGGCACCGCTACCCATCTGCTGCTCTTCGCGGGCCAGGCTCCCAAATCGCAGCAACAGGCTGCCATTCCTGTCCGTTATAACGACGTTCGCAAAGAAGCCGGAATCACATTTCTTCAGGACTCCACTCAAACCGAAGAAAAATATTATCTGGAGACCATGGGCACTGGCGTCGCCTGGCTCGATTACGACCAGGACGGCTTGATGGATCTTTTCTTCGTGCAGTCGGCTGCCACCGATATTTACAAGCCGCCGCATCCGCTCCGCTCCGCGCTGTACCACAACAATGGCGACGGCACCTTCACAGACGTCACCGAAAAAGCTGGACTTGCCGGCGAAGGGCACTACGGCCAGGGTGTTGCCGTCGGCGATTTCGATAATGACGGCTATCCTGACATCTACGTGACCGGATACGGCCGCGGCATCCTCTATCACAACAATCGTGACGGTACATTCGCGGACATCACTGCAAAAGCCGGTGTCGCCGATGAAGGCGGCTGGTCTACCAGCGCCGGATGGTTTGACTATGACAAAGACGGCTGGCTCGATCTCGTCGTTACCAACTACATCGAATGGTCGCCCAAAAATAATATTTATTGCGGCGAACACCGCCCTGGGTATCGCTCCTACTGCCACCCCGGAAATTACAAAGGCCAGAAAACCAAGCTCTATCACAACAATCACGACGGCACGTTCGCCGACGTAAGTGATGCATCAGGCGTCGGCAAGCCCGAATCGAAAGGCATGGGCGTCGTTCTCGCCGACTTCAACAATGACGGCTGGACCGACATCGCCATCGCCAACGATTCGTGGCCCAATTTTCTCTTCCTGAATAAATATGACGGCACATTTCAAGACGTGTCGTTCGTCTCCGGCATGGCCGCCAGCGAAGATGGCCGCTACGAAGCGGGCATGGGTATCGACGCTGCGGACGTTGACGGCGATGCCTGGCAAGACGTCTACATTACGCATCTCGATTTCGAATTGAATCGCCTGTATCACAACAACCATGATGGAACCTTCAATGACGACACCTATCGCTCTGGTATCGGCAACAAAGCAATTCTCCTGAGCGGCGTCTCCATGAAGTTTTTGGACTACGATAACGATGGCTGGCCCGACATTCTGCAACTCAATGGCGCGATGCTCGATAATGTGCACCTCTACCATGGCGAGGTTTCTTACAAGGAGCCGTTGCTGATGTTCCGCAACGTAGGCAAAGGCCAGTTCGAAAAAGTCTCAGACTCGCTCGGCCCGGATTTCATGCGTCCCATCGCGGGCCGCGGCCTGGCCACCGCCGATTACGACAACGACGGCGACATCGACATCGTTACCAATAATCGCGGAGACTATCCTTCTTTGCTCCGCAATGACGGCGGCAATTCGAATCACTGGCTGGAGATTCTGCTCATCGGAACAAAATCGAATCGCGACGGCATCGGCGCGTCACTCAAACTCACTTCCGAGGGAATCTCGCATGTCGAGCAAGCCAAAGGCGGCATGAGCTACATGTCCGCAAACGATCCGCGCATTTTCTTCGGTCTCGGCAAGCGCACGAAAATCGATTCCCTGGAAATAACCTGGCCCGGCGGTACCGTGGAAAAACTGACAAACGTCCCCATCGACAAAATCAGCGCCGTAAAAGAAGGCGCCGGAATTGTGCCGCGCTCATTTCCGCAAATAGCCCCTAAAATCGCGCCAAAGACAGCGACCCGATGAAATTACCCCGTCGAAGTTTCCTCGGCTCCTCCGCTGTAATGCTCGGCAGCACCCTGTTGGACGCCCTCGCCACTCCGCTCTGGAAATGGAATCGGTCCGCACTCCTAGAGTGCAGGGGCACGGGATACCCGTGCCCGTCTGGCGCCACGTTGCAGAAAAGCGCTGCAACCGTTTCGAAACAAAACGCAGTCTCGCCAGTCACCTTCGTCGATGTAGCAAAAGAGGCGGGACTGAATTCTCCGAATGTCTGGGGCGGCGTCGAACACAAGCGCTACATCATAGAAGCCAAGGGCAGTGGCCTCGCTTTTTTCGATTACGACCAAGATGGCTGGCTCGATATTTATCTCACCAACGGCACGCGCCTCGATGCCAAATGGCCGGAAGGAAAAGCGCCGACCTCCCATCTCTACAAAAACAATCGCGACGGCACTTTTACCGACGTGACCGACAAATCCGGGCTCGCGCGCACCGGCTGGCAAACCGGAGTTTGCGTCGGCGACTACGATAATGACGGCTGGGACGATCTCTTCTGCTGCTTCTGGGGCCACAATATTTTGTTTCACAACAATGGCAATGGCACCTTCACCGATGTGACCAAGAAAGCCGGCGTCTACGATGACAACTATCGCTGGGGCGCGGGCTGCACATTCTTGGATTATGATCGCGACGGGCATCTCGATCTTTTCATTTGCAATTACATTCGCCTTGATCCGGAAAAAGCTCCGTCTCTCACGGATCCGCTCTGCCAGTGGAAGGGAATTCCGGTGATGTGCGGCCCCCGCGGCATGCCCGGCGATACGAATGTCTTGTTTCACAACAACGGTGACGGAACGTTCACCGACGTTTCCGAGAAATCCGGAATCCTGAAACCGGGGCCGAAATATTCCATTACTGCCGTTTCGTACGATTTTGACAATGACGGCTGGCCGGATATTTATGTTGCGGTGGATTCGCAGCCCAGCATTTTATTTCGCAACAATCACGATGGCACGTTCACCGATGTAGCGGTGATTGCCGGCGTCGCTTACAGCGAAAATGGACACGAGCAAGCCGGCATGGGCATCGGCGTTGCCGATTATGATTGCGACGGTTGGTTCGACATTTTCAAAACCAATTTTGCCGACGACACCTGCAATCTTTACCACAACAACGGCGACGGAACTTTCAGCGACGTAACGTTTGCGTCTGGCGTCGGAATCAACAATCAATTTGTCGCGTGGGGCTGTGCGTTTCTCGATTACGACAACGATGGCTGGCCTGACATTATGCAAATTAACGGCCACGTCTATCCCGAAATTGACGGGCAAAATATCGGGCAAACATTTAAGAATCCGCGGCTCGTTTACAGAAATCTCGGCAAGGGACAGTTCAAAGATGTTTCCGCCCAGATGGGCCCCGGAATCTTGGAGCGCTTTTCCAGCCGCGGCGCCGCGTTCGGCGATTACGACAACGATGGCGACATTGATGCGCTGATCTTAAATATGAACGACATTCCTTCGCTGCTGCGCAATGACGGCGGGAATTTGCAGAACTGGATCAAGGTTAAATTGATTGGGACGAAATGCAATCGCACGGCGATTGGAGCACGGGTGCGAGTGGTTACCGGAACTCATGCGCAGATGGATGAAGTGCATAGCGGTTCGAGCGTTATGTCGCAGAGCGATTTGCGGCTGCACTTCGGTGTGGGAAAAGCGCCGACGATCGACTTGATCGAAGTGAAATGGCCGACCACACAGAAGGTGGAGCGATTTACGAAGGTCAAGGCCAATCAAGTTCTCACAATCCGCGAAGGCAGCGGCATCGTTTCCCCGGCTGCGGCCAAATTGAAATGACCCCTTGATTGAAGTTTTCATCATTGCTGCTGCGGCGCGGAGGCTTGCGGCTGATCCTTCAGGATGATCAGGAATTGACGGATTTCGCGGCGCTGCTGCTCGATTGCGGCGGTTTCCGTTTTGTCGACTTGCTTGTAAAGTTGCAGTTCCCGCTCTGACTTTTCTTCTTCGCCCACGCGTTTGTACGCTTGCGACAAGCGGTAGTGAGCTTCGGTAGATTGCGGATTTATTTCGACAGCTTTTTTGTATGTCTCGATGGCTTGCGCGAAATTGGCTCGCGCGGCGTACACCATTCCCAAGTACACGTAAGCAGAATCCAGCTTCGGATCGGCGGCAATGGCAGCTTGCAGCAGTAATTCGCATTTCCGCAGGTATTGAGGATTCTCGTTCCGTTGCGCGCGCTTCCAAACCGAAACGGCAAAGTAATAATTCGCGAGCGCATTTGTAGGCTGGTCATGCGCGAATCGCGCGAGCTTCTCCGCTGCACAGGGCAGCGGATCAGGCGCGGTTTTTTCCATTTTGCCGAGGAAGAGATACGGGGTTGGATCTGCGGGCTGCACATCGGCGGCGGTGCAGAGGCGGCTTGCGGCATTTGCGTAATCGCCGGTAGCGTAGAGAGCGGCGCCGAGTCCGGCGAGCATTCGTGCGGATTTGGGATGCGCAGTAGTTCCCTTCTCGAAAACTTCTGCGGCGGGTTTGATGGCTCGGTGGAGGAGCAGCTCCGTGCCCCAGGCGAAATAATTTTCCTCGGTGGGATTCAGGCGGACAGCTTGTTCGTATTCGCGGACGGCTGCGAGAGGATCGCTGGAGCCTTCGGCGCGATCGCCGGCCAGACGATGCGAATCGGCGGCGCTGAGCGATACGCCAGCCGGAGCGGGCCTTTCGGCTGGCGAGCTTGATTTCAGGGCAGCCGTTTCTCTGGCGAGCGATTCGCTGGTGCGCAGCTTCGTGTCCGAGCCATGTCCGCCAACGTTGGTCCAGTCGGTGACTCCGGCCACGGTGAAATTGGGCTTGTCATCAAATTGCATTGCTGCCCCGGAAGAATCCGTTTTGGATGCGGCGGAAGACACTGGCGGGACCTCTTTCGAGGGGTCGAGCACGAGATTGATATGTTTTTTCTCATTGAGTGATAAGAGAAGCGTAGCGGTGGCGGGAGTACTCATTCCTGCTTTCTCTGCTCGCAAAGTGTAGGTGCCGGGGCGAAAGGTGAGGAAGGAAAATGAGCCATCAGGCTTTGTCTTGGTCTCGACCGCGGCCGCGGTGACCTTCTCTTCAAAAAAGACGGAGGCATCGGGGACGGGTTCCCCGGTGGAGTTGCGCACTGAGCCAGAGACGATGATCGCGGGGCGCGGCTCGGCGACGGGGATCTGCGCAGAAATCGATGGCGATGCCGCAGACAAGGTCAGCAGCGATATGGCAGCAGCAAAAGATCGCAAGATTTTCCCGGCGTTCATTCGCAAGTAGCCCATTGCTGGCATTTTACTCACGAAAGGACGCCTTGCAAGGACGGGTTTGGGTGACACCCCCGGGGTTTTGTATGGATGTGAAAACAAGAGAGTTGCGGGTGAAGGGTTTTGTAATGGCATGAAAACAAAGGACACAGATAGCGACTCTGAATGCCTGAACGTCCGTGCTTGAGGAAGAAGGGGGGGTACCACCCCCGTTACAATAGAAAGAGTGCGGAAGCTATTGAGAACAGAAGAGATAACGGGTCGCCGTTGCGCGAAAGATCGTATGACAATAAGGGACTTGCAGGGATGTGATAGGAAGGAAAGAGCTTGGGCGATTTAGCGTAGCTAACATAACGAATCATATAGTAGATCTTCCTATTTGTCAATAGTAAACTAAGCTGAGTACTACGAAGATTTGGCCCTGTCTAAAGACGGTTTTCTTTTCGGTTAACACGCCAAAGGGGAGTTACGGTAGAATCGGCGGCCGATGAGCAATTCCCTTCAGGAATTTCTAAGCGCTGCTAAGACCCAGGGCGCCAGCGATGAATCGGTGGTGGCACTCTTGCGCGGACGCGGCTGGCCCGAGGACGACGTGTATCGCGCACTTGCGAACCACTATGAAAAGCACAGCGGCGTTCGCGTGCCAGAGTACAAGCGTTCGGGTTCGGCGAAAGACGCGTTTCTGTACCTGCTTAGCTTTTCCATGCTGGCAACGTGGACCATCGGGCTGGGATCGGTGATGTTCACACTCATCGACCGCTGGATCCGGGATCCGCTTAGCCCGGCCAATAATTATTACTCCAGTGGCTATTATCAAATGGCGAATTCCCTGGCGTGCATGATTGTCGCGTTTCCTTTGTATCTTTTGACCACGCGCTACATTTTGCGAGAGGTGCGGCTTCACCCAGAGAAACTCGAGTCTCCAGTGCGAAAATGGCTGACGTATATCGCGCTGCTGATTGCGGCGGGCGTGGTGGTCGGGGACTTGATTGCGTTCTTGACGTACTTCTTGCGCGGTGAATTGACCGGACGTTTCGTAGCGAAGACTTCCGTTGTGCTGGCGATTGCGGGCGGCGTCTTTTGGTATTACCTGGGATCGCTGCAGAAAAGCGCTGACGCAACGAGGACAGCGAATGAGTAGAGACCAGTGGGCCGCCATCGCCGCTACTATCGCCGTGGCAGTGGTCGTGATACTGGGATTCCGCGTGCTGGGCAGTCCGGCAAGTCAACGCCTGGTGCAGGCCGACCTGCGTACGGTGGGTGCAATCGCGGAACTTGCACAACAAATCAATCAGAAATGGGCAACCGGAGCCAGACCGCTTCCGGCGGATCTCAACAAGCTTCCGAGTGCGCTGAAACAAGACCCGGTCACGGGCAAGCCGTTCGTTTATCACGCAAAATCGAACGACGAGTACGAGCTGTGCGCAAGTTTTGCCACAGATAATCGAAACGCCCCCACTGTTAATACTGCCGATCCATGGATTCATCCCCAGGGCGATTATTGCTTTCAGTTCCAGGCCTCGACGCAAGTCCCATCGATCCCTTACAGCTATTAACGGCTGTGCTCTGGTTACCTCGCTGGTCGTTGGGCGGACAGCCAGAAATGGCTGCGCCATCGTGGAATGGTTACGTGGGTTTCCGGCCGGTTGACAGCACCTGATAGTGGCGCATTTCTTCGATGTCTTTGACGTAGGGCTGGATGAAGGCGAAGAAGGACTTGAATTCGGGACTGGAGCGAAAGCCCTTGAGGTGGCCTTCTTCGGAGTCCCATTCGATGCGGAGGACGTAATACTCCGGAGCTTCCGTACAATGCGACAACTCGTAGGCTAAACAATGACTGGATGCTGCGAGAGGTTCGACCGCTTTTTTGTAGGCTTTCTCGAAAGTGCCGCGTCGCTGTTCGTCGATCTTGTAGCGGGTGTATTCCACAATCATTGACCGTTCTCCTGGGATGCACACAAACAAAAGCACTGGCTGACGCTAATCTGACGATGCGGTTGCGCTATGCTTCGATGATGTGACTGGGCTCCCGTAGTTCCTTCACAGGACGTCGTTGCTGCAATTCGTTTTTGACACGAACGGGCGGACGAGTCCAGTAGACACAATTTTGTAACCGGAGTGCGACATGCGGCTTTCTGATTGTCCGGTCAGGCCGGCGATTGATGTAATCGAAGGCAAATGGAAACCAATCGTGGTGAATGCGCTAAAAGCGGGCAGGCTGCGCTTTGGCCAATTGCGACGGCACGCGCCGGAGGCAAGCACCAAAGTGCTTACCGAGCAGCTGCGGGAATTAGAAGACGATCAAATCATTTCACGGAAAGCGTTCGGGAGAAGGTGGGAACGCGTCGAATACGAGCTTACCGCCTACGGGCGAACCCTGGTGCCAGTCTTAACGTTACTGGCGAAATGGGGGAAGAGACACAGAAAGCAAATGCAAGGAAAACCGGAGAGGCGAGCGGCGTAAAAAGAAAAACAGACGCGTCTGAAAATACACACGAGGCGATGTACGGAGGTTACAAAAAGGCGGGAGCGCGCGTATGCCTAAGTAGAGGCTGAGCAGGTTATGACACCCAATCGCGCGGTTGCAGGTTTCCTGTGGGTCGCGGTGATTGTTCTGGCATTTATCGGGATTGCGATGGCTGCGCGGCGAAGTATTGTGCTTTTGAAACCGGGGGCGCTGAGCGCGAGAAATAATCCCGCAGCGGAGCTGGATCACGCGTTCGCGGATCGGCGAACGCTGACGTTCGCACACATTCTGCCTGCGGTGGTCTTCATGATCTTGGGGCCGCTGCAATTTGTACGGGGCTTACGCACAAAACATCGACGCTTGCACCGCTGGTGCGGACGGATTTTTCTGACCGCCAGCTTCGTCGTGGGAGTTACCGGGCTGACGCTGGCATTCGGAAAAACAATTGGCGGTGTGGATGAAAAGGCGGCTATCACACTCTTCGGAAGTTTCTTCCTGATCGCGCTGGCAAAAGGGCTGTGGCATGCCATTCGGCGGGAGCTCGCGCAGCATCGCGAGTGGATGATTCGGGGCTACGCGGTTGGACTGGCCGTGGCAACGATCCGACCGATCATGGCAACGTTCTTTGCTGTTGCGGTTCTGCGCGGACATAGGCCGGTCCCGCACGAATTCTTCGGAACGGCATTTTGGATCGGATTCACACTACAGACGATGGCGGCAGAAATTTGGATCAATTATACGAGGCCTAGTCCCATGGCGCAGATGGCAATAGCGCCAGCAGAGTAAACGAACCATCCGACGGAGAGCGAGGGCGCGGCTAGCGCCCAACGGCGCGAGGATTTCGGGACTAGAACTCAGCGGCGGGATGGAACAGCGCCTTCGCCAGATTTTGACAGTCAGGACGCGTACAGAGTCCTGCGCATTGACAGAAATGTGAGACCATTTTAGGTTACGTACGAAACGCGAGCGAGCAACTTCGGGAGAGAATTTGCCAAGGCACGTGATCTGGCAATTCTGATTTGATGTGTTTCTGCGCCTGAATCACTTCAGTGCTTCAGATGCGCTTAGAAAGATAGCAAGACGCCACGAACTGGTTTTGATCTGTCGGCATTGGCTGCGGGCGAGTTCCATCCGCTGAGCCAATCGATCGCGACAGAGATCGGGATCTGTATAGGTGACAGTCCCCGTTGCCTACCAGAAGAGTTTGAGAATCGCGCGGATCGCGAAATTGTACGAGCCATGCGCATCCGCCGGTCCCAGATGATTCCGGAATAGGTCCTCCGCAGCAGTTTAAGCAAGAGAGCTGACTGCCTTTCCTAGCGAGCCCAGCAATCCTTAACTTAAATGAGTGACGCGTCGAAGTGTGCCGTGGTGCGTCCATCCTGCCATCGTTGAATATTCCCGGCAATCAGGTTCGAACATTAACCATAGAAGGGGTTGGCTTATGAACCGGAGAAAACTCGTAGGATTATGTACGGTTGCTGTAACAGTTCTCTTAGGTTTGCTTATATCGTCGCAAACCATGCTCATATCGGCGCAAAATACTCAAAATAGTGGAGTGGATCGCGAGGAACCCCCGCCGCGGCCTTACAACCCGTACCCGCCTGGGATTCTGCCCGCCGATTTGAATTCCGAGATAGCCAGGGTCCGGAGGGAAGTCCGATTCATCTTCAATCAAGCTCTCGGAGAGATGCGCGCATTGCCGCCTCTGACTGTGACGGGGCAACCACCGACCCTGCAAGGTACCGGATATCAAGCAGTACAAACACTCGGTAAGCTTCTGAATTTCGACGAGAATATGTCCCCCTTCCAGAACAGGGCCTGCGCTTTCTGCCACATGCCGTACGCCGGCTTTAGCGGACCGATCCCATCCGTCAATCTGACGATGATCGCGTATCCCGGATCATTTCAGTTTCGGGCCGGCAAGCGGACCGCGCAGAGATACACCTATTCACCCAGATATCCTGTCCTCGAGCTCTACCCAGACCAGAACCTTTTGTTTGGCGGAAACTTCTGGGATGGACGCTCGACCGGATATCTGCTACAGAGTGCCGATGCCGAGCAGGCGCAGCATCCTCCCGTCGACACACAAGAACACGCGTTACCGGACACGGCTTGCATCGCGTTCCGGCTTGAATCCGCCGTATATAAATCTTTCTTTGAGAAAATATGGGGCGATATCCTAGACATCAGGTTCCCAGGCAACACCGAGGATATCTGCGAAACCCCCGGAGGGGCTAAGGTGTTCGGAACGGACGTCACACCAATTAAGCTATCTCCTGAGGACCGCGCCAAAGCAAACTCAGTCTATGATCACTGGGGACAATCTATTTCCTTCTTCGAAGATTCACCGCAGGTCAGCCCTTTCACCTCGAAAGTCGATGCCAATATAAACGGGCTGTACACCTATACGCCGGATGAGCTTGCCGGTGCCATTTTGTTCGCCGGCAAAGGGAACTGCAATTCCTGCCACATCGACGGACAAAGGACCCTCCTAAAGCCGGGCCAGACCGACACCGGCACATATGCCACTAATGCGAGGCCTTTGTTCACCTGCTTCGGCTATTCCAATCTTGGCCTGCCCCTAAATCCCAGGGATGCTTTCTTTTATCAGACCACGCCGGATTTCTTTGGGTTCACTGCGAATCCTTTAGGCTTCGGCTACCGCGATTTGGGATTAGGAACTTTCCTTAGAAGCGGCTTCGGCTCCGCGCCCAACCCGAACGAGACTTGGACGGAGTTGGCGCCGCGGATGGACGGCCGGCAGCAGGTGTCTACGGTGCGCAACGTGGCCATGACGCCGCCACAGTGTCCTACTACAGAGGCACCAGGGCCGTACTTCCAAAAGGAGTTCTTTCACAATGGCTACATCAAGAGCCTGAAGCAGCTCGTCCATTTCTACAACACGCGCGACAAGTTTCCATTCCCCGTCACTTCCGGACACTGCCCGCCAGGGAAGACCGAAAAAGTTGATTGCTGGCCGATGCCCGAGGTCCCGAACAACATCGACATGACGGTCGGTAATCTCGGCCTGACGGATCAGGAGGAGAACCAACTCGTGATCATCATGCAAGCACTGAATGACGGCTTCAACCCTTCTAACCCCAGCGTGAGTACCTACCCCGACATAAATACCTTTACTGGTAAATGCATGACCGGTGGTACGGCCGCGACGCAAGGGAACAACACCCTTATCCCGACTCCACCTCTACCGCCGTGCGCGTCGGCTGTCTGCGGCGTTGCGCCTCTCCCGACTAAGCCAATTCCGTGAGCGGAGGGCGTTAAACGGCGAAAACCACTGACCTAAACCAATGGCATCTCTCCTCTGGCTCGTCCGTCTCGCAGAACCTCGAATGCGAGCGGGCGAGCCAGAGCCAGAGATCGGATGGCGCTTTGTAATCTCGAGTTAATTCTCTTTTTGAGGTGTGAACATGAAGAAACTGCTTCTGACAGTGTTGATCATGGTCGTCTTCATGGGGAACCTGCTCGCTCAGGTAAGTCCAGCTACGCCAAAAGCCGCGCGCGTCCAGATCACCCAAGGTCCGGAACTCGAATTGGCTAAGGAATATTTGACGATTATCCGATGGACGACCAACAACCCTGGGGGTTTGCCCGACCATTTCGGCATCGTGCGTTATGGTACCGATCCCAATAACCTGAGCCAGACTGCGAAATCTCCCATCCGACTAAACCCGAGCCATCCCTCTACAATTTTCCGCGTGCGTATCCAAGGGCTTAAGGCGGCGACGACCTACTACTACACCGTCGAGTCGCAGGAGGCCAATGGCACGAGTGATGGAGTGACCAGCCCCGTAAACAAGTTCACGATACCGTAGCCAATGGGATCACTGAATCAATCTTTGAGATTTTGCGACTGCGGATTGCAAAAGCCATGCGCATCCGCCGGTCCAGAGGATTCCAGGATAGGTCCTCCGCAGCAGTCCAAGACAAACGCGCTGACTGCCTTTCTTGCCGAACCGAGCAATCTTAATTTAATCAGAGACGCGTCAAAATTTGGGGGTCCTGTATCTATCCTGCGCGCCGTCTTTTGCATCTTTCGCAGTGACAATCCAGCTTCAAAGATTCGTTACGGAAGGGGTTGGCCCATGAACCGAGATCCTCCGCAACCATCCCAGTAAAGACGCTGACTGCCTTTCTTACCGAACCGAGCAATCCTTATTTTAATGGGTGACACGTGGAATTGTGCCGAAGTGTGTCTACTCTGCGCGCCATCTTCGCATCCATCCCAGTAACAAGCACATCTTCCGCTGACAATCACACCTCCCAGCGACAATCACGTCCGAACAGTAATCATAGAAGGGGTTGGCCTATGAACCGAAGAAGACTCGTCGCATTATGTACAGTCACAGTGACAGTTATTTTGGCTTTACTCATCTCGTCGCAAACAGCGCGCATCTCGGCGCAAAGTACAGGCACACAAAGTACAGCATGGCATACGGGAGATGAGCCCGACAAAACACCGCCGCCGTACAACCCGTACCCGCCGGGGATTCTCCCTGCTGATTTAAATTCCGAGATAGCCCGGGTCCTCCGTGAAGTTGATAACATCGAAGCCGAAGCGCTGGCACAGTTGCGTGCCTTGCCGCCTCCGATCCTCACAGGTAACCCGCCAACCTTCCAGAACACCGGACAAAGGTTAAACGTTTTGATAGGCAAGGCCCTGAATTTCGACAAGAATATGTCCCCCTTCCAGAATAGGGCCTGCGGTTTCTGCCATATGCCGTACGCCGGCTTTAGCGGACCGATTCCGTCCGTCAACCTGACGATGATTGCGTATCCCGGATCATTTCAGTTTCGGGCCGGCAAGCGGACGGCGCAGAGATATACTTATGCACCGAATTTCCCTGTTTTCAATTTCAACATCCAGCAGGAGCTCTTTTTTGGTGGAAACTTCTGGGATTCGCGCGCGACAGGGTACATGCTAGGAAGTCCTGACGAAGAGCAGGCGCAGCATCCTCCTGTCGATACACAAGAACACGCGTTACCGGACACGGCTTGCATCGCGTTCCGGCTTGAGACCGCCGTCTATAAATCCTTCTTTGAGGAATTCTGGGGCGATGTCCTAGACATCAAGTTCCCAGCCAACACCGAGGAAATCTGCGAAACCCCAGGCGGGGCTAAGATCTTCGGAACGAGCGCCACGCCAATTAAGCTATCTCCTGAGGACCGCGCCAGGGCAAACGACGTCTACGACCATTGGGGACAGTCCCTCGACCAATACGAAGCTTCACCGGATGTCAGCGCTTTTTCGTCGAAATTCGACATGTTCCTGGCTGGCGATACCACGTTGAGTGCAGACGAGATGGCAGGGTTCAAGCTTTTCAATGGCAAGGGCAACTGCAACTCCTGCCATGTGGACGGCAGGTCGACTGCCCCGACGCCCCCGCCTCCCGAAGGGGAGGCGCCGAACGGCGAAGACACAGGCGCAACCGCCAGTGTGAAACCTATCTTCAGCTGCTTCGGCTCGGCAAATGAAGGCTTGCCCCTCAATCCGAGGGATGCTTTCTATTATCAGAACAGGCCAGACTTCTTCGGCTTCACCCCCAATCCTTTTGGCTTCGGCTACAGAGATTTGGGATTGGGAACTTTCCTGCGAAGCGGTTTCGGCGCGGCGCCGAGCCCGAACGATACTTGGACACAATTTGCGCCGACCTCCGACGGCCAATTTCAGGTATCTTCCGCGCGTGATGTGGCGTTGACACCAGCACAGTGCCCCACTACCGAGGCCCCCGGACCTTACTTCCAGAAGGAGTTCTTTCACAACGGCTACATCAAGAGCCTCAAGCAGCTCGTACATTTCTATAACACGCGTGACACGAGCTTTGCCAAGCCGGTCACTTCCGGACACTGCCCGCCAGGAACGATTGAGCGGGTGACGTGCTGGCCGATGCCCGAGGTCAGGAACAATCTCGACACGACGACGGGTATGCTCGGCTTGACGGACACCGAGGAGAACCAAATCGTTGCGTTCCTCATGACGCTATCGGATGGCTTCTCGAGACCTTACCCGGACAAGAACACCTTCACGGGCGTTTGCATGACCGGTGGAACCGCTGCGACGCAAGGGAACAGCACGCTTATCCCGACTCCACCTCTACCGCCGTGCGCATCGGCCATCTGCGGCGTTGCGCCTCTCCCGACTAAGCCAATTCCGTGAGCGGAGGACGCCAGACGGCCTAAGTCCTAAACCTAAACCAATAACCCATCTCCTCTCTGGCTCGTCCGTCTCGCAAAACCTCGAATGCGAGCGGACGAGCCGGAGTCAGAGATCGCGGATGGCAGTTGACCGCGTTTTTTTCGCTTTGAGTCATCTTGAGTTAATTCTCTTTGAGGTGTGAACATGAAGAAAGTGCTTTTGACAGTGTCGATCATGGTGGTCTTCATCGGCAGCTTGCTCGCTCAAGAAAGTCCAACGACTCCAAGAGCCACGCGGGTACAGATTAGCCAGGGGCCAGAGATCGCGTTGGCGGGCGGATATTTGACGGTTATTCGATGGACGGTAAACAATCCCGGTGGCGGGCCCGTGCATTATGGCGTTGTGCACTATGGTACGGATCCAAAAGACCTGAGCCAAACCGCCAAAAATCCGATCAGGTTGAACCCTTCCCATTCCTCGACGGTGTTCCGCGTGCACCTGTACGACCTGCCGCCGAAGACGACCTACTACTACAAGGTTGAGTCGCTGGACGCCAACGGCAAGAGCGACGGAGTCACCAGCCCAGTAAATAAGTTCACGACACAATAGCGCCATTATCTTCGCGCGCTCATCAGACCAATTTGAATCATCTGTATGTAGTTCACTCCAGTCACGCGGTCTCACAAGAATTCCGTCTATTGGAGTCGCAGTTTTGTGCGAGGCGACATTCTGGAAAGAACGCCAGGGCAGCAACGAAGGGCGGCACCTGACGTGGCGAATGCCGAATGACGTCATGCGATTCTTCATTGCTCACGGTGCCGATTCCCTTCTTTGAGGAGGTGGTGTATGGCGAAGCCAAACAGTTTGATCGAAAGGATTGGGGTGCTCCTGCTAGTCGCAGGTTTGTTCGTATTCTTGAGCTTCGCGCATGCACAGCAAGAAGAACGCGGGAAGACGAGCTATATGAAGGTGGACCATACCGAATCGTTCGCATCGATCATGGCGCGAATGAAAGCGGAAAAACCAGAGGTGGAAAAGGAGCATAGCGCCGTGATGAACGAGCGCTACGATCTGAGCGATCGTCCCGCCCGGGGTGTCACGATGGATCGCGGGAAACCGCTGCAAGAAGGCGTAAGAGTCAAGCTGACAGCGGGAATGACCTGGGAGAAGCTGGCGGCGATGAGCGCGGAGCAGATTCGCGAACAGAATCTATATCCGAAGGGGTTCTACCCCTTGCCGCATCCCAAACACACCGATGGCGGCTTTGTCTTTCCGCACTTCCTGATCGACGCGATCAAACAGCAGGATGGGCGAGACCTTACCCGGTTCGATATAGATTTCGATCTGCCGGATCACTTCCTGGCCGAGTTTCCGCCAGCCATTTACTTGGCGCCGCGCCCTGAACTGGGCGATGTCTCGCAGGGCAAGCTGGTCTCGCTCACGAATTTCTACGAGATGTTCAACGGACTGCTCACGCCCAGGCAACTGGAAGGGCTGCGCCTTTTGCTTACGCCCTTCCCGCAGCAGCAGTTTAATGCGACCGAGGACCGCCGCTCGGCGATTCCCAGCCTCGGCGCGGCTTGCTTTGATTGTCATTCGAACGGCCACCAAAACGGCGCGACGCACCTCGCCCCCGATACGCGTCCGCAGCAGTTCCGCCACCGCATCAAGACGCTGTCGCTCCGCGGCATGGACATTCAGCGGCTGTTCGGGTCGCAGCGTGCCCTGAAGACTGTCGAGGATTTCACCGAATTCGAACAGCGGACCGCGTATTTCGACGGCGATATTGTGATTGCCACGAAAAAGGGCGTGAACCCCCTCGAGCGTGGAAGCCAGGTCGACTTCATGGCCGATTTTCAAGAGATGCTGGACTTTCCACCGGCGCCGAAGCTCGACGTTCTTGGCAAGCTCATTCCCAGCAAGGCGACCCCCGCCGAGATGCGAGGCCAGGAGATCTTCTTTGGCAAGGGTCAATGCGCGAGCTGCCACCAGCCGCCGTTTTACACCGATAACTTGATGCACAACCTTCAGACGGAACGTTTCTTCAAGCCGGTGATGATTAACAACATGATGGCCATTGGGGACGGGCCGATCAAAACCTTTGCGCTGCGCGGCGTCAAGGATAATCCGCCCTACATGCACGACGAGCGTCTGCTGACGCTGGAGGACACGGTCGAGTTCTTCAACATAATCCTCAGCACCAAACTTGCGCCGCAGGAAAAGCAGGATCTAGTCGCGTTCCTGCGCGCCCTGTAGCGCCCAGGGAGTTGCCTGAAATAAATTGATGATCTTGGGGTATTACTGAATCAATCTTTGAGATTGCGCGACTGCGGTGTCGATGCTCTTGAGGAGATCCCAGCACTGCGCTTTCGAAACAACGGCGTAGACGCCCGCTCGGCGAGCAGCGCTCTCAAGACCTTCCAAATCCATTATGGTGAAGAGAATGATTGGCACGGTGGAATCCAAGCCGGACATCATTCGCGCGACCTCGATGCCGTTGATGTCGGGCATCGCCAAGTCGAGCAGAACCAGATCAGGCCGCAATTCCTGAAATTTTCTGATCGCCGACCACCCGTCTTCCGCTTCTCCGCAAACGTTCCATTGTCGGGAGCGCACTATCGTAGAGAGAATGCGCCGCGTCACATCGGAGTCGTCGACAATCAGAATTTGTAAGGGACTCGGCATTTCAGCGCCTCGATGAGCCGCTGCGCAGCGCGGGGCTTGGGACTTAGATCTTCCCGCTGTCGAAGGTTCACCGTGTTTTATCTAATCATACGGTCACGGTTTGTGACTATAGAGAACATCTTGTAGGTCCAACCAAATTTGTTTGGGTGCGATTCGCGTATCTGTTTTACCGCATCCGGTAATGTCAGGCGCTAGGGTGAATGGCGTATTGCGCGCATCAGGGCAAGCCAGCGTTCTTCCCTGCAATGCACGCAACAGTTCTGTATTGCACCCCCTCGGGACGGTCAGCGTAACTGGTGTTGACTAACCTGGTTATATCTAAGGGGTGTCAACATTTTGACGACACGAGGAATCCCATGCACAAAACGATGTTCAAGAAGATTCGAACTCACTTAATCGGAAGCGTGGCAGCGATGGCGCTGCTGACCTCATTCGGCGGAGTGGCCTCCGCGCAGGAGGAAGAACGCAAGTGGACCGCCAATGTGGGCGCGGGATTTACACCATTGCTGGGCGCGCTGAACCAGCGGCTGGACAATGGATGGAACATTAGCTTCGGAGGCGGATATAGGTTCTCACAACGCTTCTCGCTCGGCGCACAGATCATGTACAACGGGCTTGGCGTCAGCAGAGGCGTGCTTCGGGAGTTTGCGGTGCCCGACGGCAATGCGCGGATTTGGGCGTTCACCGTAGAGCCGCGGCTGACCTTCGCTCCTCGACGCAAATTCACGCCATACGTCGTTGGAGGGGTTGGCTACTATCGCCGCGTGGTGGAGTTCACACAGCCCACGGTGGCGGCGGTCACCGTATTCGATCCCTTCTTCTTCACCTTCTTTCCCGTGCTGATTCCCGCGAACTTAGTAATTGGAAGGGCGATTCGCGACGGCATCGGGGGAAACGCTGGAGCGGGATTCCAAGTGCCCATCGGACAATCGGGGGTCAAGATCTTCGCAGAAGCACGGTTCCACTACTCGAACAACGGCCACATCCCTACGAGGATGGTTCCGCTTACGATTGGCCTCCGATACTGACGTGCGACGGCAAAGTTAGCTGGCTTTCCTCCTGATTTTTTCGTCTGCTTCCTCATGAATGGTGAGGCCGTCTGCAGGATCGTCCGCTTCTTCAGGTTTTTTTGCGACGAGCGCCAAGCCGCTGATCAGGGAAAGCGCGCCAAAGATTCCGGGGAGCGGTGTGACTCGAGTCTTCGGCACGATATGGCTTTCGCCGCTGTTTGGCGGCGGGACTACGTTCTTGGCACCCAAATACAGAACGAGTTGCGCGCCAAGGAGCAGAATGCCCAGGGCGATTAGACCCAGGCCTGACGTTTTGATTTTCATATTGCCTCCGCGCTATTTACTACGTTCGGCCCGTAAAGAATGGATGGCCATCGGGTATTCGCTTGAAATGCAGAGTTGGTTCGAGAAGCGTCTACGAAAAGCGGTGAACCTTCGAGCGTTAGCACGAACGAAGCCGCTCGCGCTCCAGACTTTCTGACAAACTAATCTTCGCTACACGATTCAGTGGATAGCATCGGCTTCGGCAAAGCACGGAGTATCAGTCTCGATGTAAATGACGTGCGCGTTGCAGATTTTCGAGCGAGGAGAGATTTATGGAACGAGTATTTCCGAGAAGAAATAAGAGAATGGGGACAGAGTCACGACTGCTGTACGGGTTGGCGGGAGGCGCGCTGCTGATCTTTGGCATCTCCCGGCGCTCATGGTTTCGCGAGGCACTGGCGCTAGTCGGGGCAGACCTGCTGAGCTACGGCGCAACGGGACATCATCTGTATGAAGCGCTGGGAATTACGAGCGGTCATGCGGGGCAGAGTGAAGGGACGCGCATACCGCATCAGTTGGGCGTGCAGGTGCAACGATCGATTCACGTGAATGCGCCGCCGCGGAAGGCTTATGACTTTGTGCGCGACCTGCAGAACTTGCCGCGTTTTATGGAACACGTGAAGAACGTTTCGAAAACGGATGACAAGCGCTCGCATTGGGTAGTGAAAGCTCCGGCTGGAACGCAGGTGGAGTGGGACGCGGAAATTATCAATGATTTGCCGGGTGAACTCATCGCGTGGAGATCAATCAACAATCCGGATATCGATAGCGCCGGGTCTGTGCGTTTTGAAAGAGGCATGCGGAATGAAGGAACGTTGATTCGTGTGTCCATGCAATATTTGCCGCCGGCTGGGATCTTGGGTGCCACAGTTGCGAAGCTGTTTGGCGAGGAACCGGAGCAGCAGTTGAAGGATGATTTGGGGCGATTGAAGCTGGCGCTGGAGAGCCGCGCATAAGAGCGGCTACTCACCAGGGGTCTCGCACTCCAAATTTTGCAGTGCGCTTAGATTTGAACGAGGCCGTGTTTCACGGCGTAGCGGACAAGGCTGGCAGTTTCGTGTATGTCGAGCTTCTGCATGAGCCGCGAGCGATGCGACTCCGCAGTTTTCACGCTGACACCCAGGAGCGCCGCAACGTCCTTCGTGGATTTTCCTTCTGCAATTAGTTGCAGCACCTGGCGTTCGCGCGAGGTCAAGGGATCAACGGGATGCTCTCTGGAATTGTACGCGGCCATGACCGCGCCGGAGATGCCCGGGCTGAGATACACGTGTCCGCGCAAAACTTGTTGAATCGCGTGAATTAATTCACCGGAAATCTGGCTCTTCAACACGTAGCCTTTTACACCGGCGCTCAGGGCGGCGGAGACGTATTGAGGTTCATCGTGCTGCGTCAAGAGAATGGGCTTGACCTTGGGACAGCAGCGCGCAAGTTCGCGAGCAGCTTCCATGCCGTTGAGCGTCGGCATGCCGATATCCATCACTACAACATCAGGCGCTAGCGCTTCGGCGTGGCGGATGGCTTCGCGTCCATCGGAAGCTTCCGCTACAACTTGCAGTCCTTCTCGCTCGAGCAAGGACTTAATGCCCTGCCTGACTAAGGCATGGTCGTCGGCCAGAATGATCCGGGTCGGCATGATTCTCCACTCACAATGTACCAGTAATTGGGCTTCAAATGGAGTCTCGCCGCAGGGGCCGGCCAGATCTCCCGCGACCGGCAATTTTAAAGAAGCATTAACGTACATTCACGAATCATTCACAAGTCATCGCCTATAAGTGTTTGCGACCTACAAGTCCTCTGAATAACGGGCTGAGACAAGAGGTGTGTGTGCGCTGGTTGAGAATCTTGATCGGGAGGGGTGTATGTATTTCTTGAACTGCGGTGTCGGAAACCGTTTTAAGAAGATAATTTTGTCCGCGGTATTGGCTATGCTTTTGCCGGCTCTGCCGATGTCTGCGCAGGAACGGAAGGGCATTGTTAGCGGCACGGTCAAAGATGAGGCCAACGGCGCGCTTTCCAGCGCACTAATCGAACTGGAGCCTCTGGGAAGAAAAGGCGCGTCCGATAACCAGGGTCAGTTCCGCATGACTGACGTGCCCGCGGGTGAATATACACTGACGGTTTCCTACGTTGGGTTCGCTTCGTTCACAACGAGCGTGAAAGTGGATGGCGGTCAGACTGTCAATGTGGACGCGCAACTAAAGATCGCTTCGGTGAACGATCAGGTGATGGTCACCGCCGAACGACTGGGAGGCGAGGCTGAGGCCATCAATATCGAGCGCATGGCGGACAACATCGTGCAAGTGTTGCCGTCACGAGTTATCACTAGCTTGCCCAATACGAACGTGGCCGATGCGGTCGGCCGCCTGCCTAGCGTCACGCTGGAGCGCGACGAAGGCGAAGGCAAGTACGTGCAGATTCGCGGCACCGAGCCGCGCCTGAGCAACACGACGGTCGATGGCGTGGACTTGCCGTCCCCGGAATCGGGGGTGCGCAACATCAAGCTCGACATTATCCCCGCGGACCTGGTTGATCGCATCGAAGTGAACAAGACGCTATCGGCTAACCAGGATGCGGATGCCATCGGCGGCTCCGTTAATCTTGTGACTAAGAGTGCGGTGGACAGGCCGATTTACGGTTTTTCGGGCATGGGCGGGTATACGCCAATTTCAGGCGGCCGTTGGCTCGACGCGTTTACTGGGACCGCCGGCAAGCGGTTTGGCGCGAACAAACGTTTCGGAGCTTTGTTAAGCGGCAGCTATGACTGGAACGGGCGCGGCATCAATGACCTTGAACCCAGCCAGGGAACCAATACCGATCCGAGCGGAAACCCCATTGCCGTCACCAACGCGCTGGACACCCGTGAGTATAAATACTATCGGACGCGCTATGGATTTGGCGGTAGCCTTGATTATCGCCTCGCTCCTGGCTCTTTCGTCTACCTGAAAGGCTTGTTTTCCGATTTTCACGACTATGGCAGCACCTGGGTATACAGTTACAACCCCGGAAATTTCGTGAAGTCAGTAAACGGCCCGGTGATCACTTTTGATAACGCCGCAGATTGCGCGCCGATTAACCAGGCAGCAGATGCGACAAACCCGGGGAGTAATCCATGCCAGCCTGGTTCCATGCAATACCGCGAGTACATCCGCCGGCCGGACCAGCAACTTTTCAGTTTTTCGACCGGAGCGCGTCACGACCTTACAAACACCCTGATCAGTTATGAATTCTCAGTTTCTCGCGGCCATCAAATCGGCGGTTTTCCGACCACCTATTTCAACGGCCCGGCACCCAACTTCACTGACAGTGGAGCCGTCATCACACCGGGTGTGGACCTCGCCCTCAACAACACTAATCCTCGTAGGCCTCAATTCCCGGTGCTCGATGGAACCAATATTTTCGATCCCACCGCCTATTCCATAAGTGAAGTGCAAAACGTTGTGGCCCATACTTCGCAGTTAAGTTTTCAAGGTGCTGCTTCCGTGGCTCGGCGCTACACGGTAGGCGGGCATCTCGGTACTTTCGAGGTAGGCTTCAAAGCGAGGAACGGCCACAAGGTGAATTTCGTCAATAACCTCTATTTCGAGAATGGCAATCCGAATCTGACATTAGATCAGACGCTTGGAACATTCACGGATCCGAACTATTACGATCACTCTTATACGATGGGCCCGTTGTCCACATACGATAAGCTCATCAACGCCTTTACAAACAACCAAAGCTCTTTCTCTTTCAATTCCAACAAAACCCATTTGCGGTCTGATGCTTCTGACTATAGCGGCGACGAGCGCATCATTGCGGGTTACCTGATGAATTCCATCAATTTCCGCAAGTTCCGGGTGCAAACCGGACTCCGCTTTGAGGCAACGAACGAGTCGTACACGGCGAACCAAGTGAATCGCGATCCGAATTCGGGAGCTTGGGTCTCAACCACACCGATCCCGGGGGGCGCAGATTATCTTAATGTCCTCCCGAGCGTTCAGGTGCAGTATCAGATCAACCAGAATACAGATGTTCGCGCGACGTACGGTATGGGCATTTCCCGCCCGAACTTCTCGGACATCGTGCCCTCGCTAGTGGTCAATCCAAACGCGAGTCCCAAGAACGTCGTGATCGGCAATCCCGCTTTGAAAGCCACTCGCGGCAACGATTACGATGTGCTTGTCGAGCATTACTTCCAGCCTTTGGGGATCCTGCAAGCCGGATTCTTCTATAAGGATCTCTCAAACCCCATTTACAACACTACCCAGTCGCTTACCACTGGCCAATTCGCCGGGTTCCAGTTGAACCAGTCCATCAACGGTCCGAACGCCCATATCGCCGGTTTCGAAGCCGCCTGGGAACAGCGCCTTTCGCGGCTTCCGGGCCTACTCAACGGATTGGGCGTAGCCGCCAACTACAGCTACACCTCATCGCGAGTCAGCTTCCCTACCGGTTTTTCGGGCGGCAGGACCGATCATCCTTCCCTGCTGCGCCAAGCGCCGAATACGTGGAACCTTGGCTTTACTTACGACAAGGCGCGCTTTTCGATGCGCTTTGGCGTCAGCCACAATGACGCCAACATCTACGCGTACAACTATTCAGCTTCACCGGGAGTAAGCCTGAACGATCCGATTCTTGGGTTGAAGGGCCCGACTGGCGATATCTACGTCTATGCCCACACACAGTTTGATGTGCAGGGCAGCTATCGAATCGGCAAGGGCCTGCGACTGGTGGCCTACGGCTTGAACCTCAGCAACGAGGTTTTTGGCTTCTACCAAGGCAGTGGGATATATCCCATCCAACGCGAATACTACCACCCGACGGTTTCGGCCGGCGTTCGCTGGTCCTCATCCGCGGAGTAGAAACTCTCATCAGACGAAAGCTCGCGATGGACTTTAACAGTCTCCGTCGCGAGCCTTTTCTTTTCCGTTGGCCGCGTTTGGGGGAAGCATATTTAGGTTGGGTTAAGGTCGGCTTGCCCAGACTGCAAGTGTGAGGAGTTCGATGAAATCTAGATGGTTTGCTGGGGTACGCGTGTGCAGCTTCGTGTGCTTACTGGCCTTATCCAGTACAGATGCCAACCTTCCCGCAAGAACGACAGCACCAGAAGAGGCGGCAATTCTCGTAGGGGCAGGTGATATCGCGGACTGCAGAGATCTTTCCGGCGCGGAGGCTACGGCGAAACTGCTGGAGCAGATTCCCGGCACGGTCATGGCTGTAGGTGATTTGGCGTATCCCGATGGCACGAAGGAAAATTTCGCTTGCTACGAAAAAACGTGGGGACGCGTGAGGAGCCGCACGCGGCCTGCTGCCGGCAATCACGAATTCCACGCTTCGGGCGCAACTCCGTACTTTACCTATTTTGGCACGGCCGCCGGAGATCCGAAGTACGGGTATTACAGTTACGAGCTAGGAACCTGGCACATCGTTGTGCTCAATAGCGAATGTGCGGACATTGGCGGCTGCGACGCAACATCGCGTCAGGTGCAGTGGTTGCGCTCCGACCTAGCCGAGCATCCGGCTGCCTGCACGCTGGCGTATTGGCACAAGCCGCTGTTCAGCTCCGGCAGCGCGCATGGGAATGATTACGAAATGAAGCCCCTTTGGCAGGCGCTTTATGAAGCCAATGCGGACGTGGTGATCAATGGTCACGACCACAACTACGAGCGCTTCGCTCCGCAAAATCCCGATGGCCACAGCGATGCGGCGCGCGGAATTCGCGAGTTCGTGGTAGGTACCGGCGGGAAGAACCATCGGCCAGTGGTGCTCGCGAAGCCGAACAGCGAATCGCGAAACGCCGACGCGTATGGAGTGCTAAAGCTTACTTTGCGTGCGGGAGCGTATGATTGGCAGTTTGTCCCCGATGCGGGAAAAGCTTTCGTAGACTCAGGAACCGGAAAGTGCCACTAGAGCGAAGCCACGTAGGTAACCCGCTGCTTACTTTGCAGAGGATGACGCGGACGAGGCTGTGTGGATATCGAAATCGCGCATAAGAAAATCGGCAGCTTGCTGGAGAGTTGCGCCGCGAGGAAGCGGCTTATAGTCAACCAAAGTCTTCTTCTCCACAACGGTGATGGTTTTAAAGAACAGCGCTTTGCCGTCCATGTGCACGCTCATATGGCTCAGGTCCCAGTGGCCGCCGCCAACTTCTTGCTGCTTCACCAAAAAAGTTCCGTCCTTGTCCAAGTGTCCGAGCAGACCGCCTAGGAATCTCACTTCGCTAGTCAAGCGGCCATCGATTTCCACTAGACGCTTGTCTTTGGTATCCAAGACCAGCGTTCCTTCCATGTGATGGAAAACCAGCGCTGCGCGTGTGTTGGGCCGAAAGGCAGGATTCGGCCGGAACCGCACGGTAACGCGACCTTCGGACTCGCTCTCGCACTGAAAGTGGAACGCTTCGGGGAAAAGTTTCAACATGCTGCGCTCTTGCTCGCCGTCTTCGCGCTCCTTTTTTTGCTTGGCTCTAAGTTGCTCCGGATGGCTGATTAGTTTTTGGAGGCGCTCATCGTCGGCTTGCCGTTGCGCGCGGTCCAATTCCCTGCCGTTTTGCGCCATCAAGCGTTCGAGCTCGCCGTCTTTGGTCTGACAGACTTCCAGCGTCTTGCTGGGCTTTCCATCCTCCTGATTGTGCTCGCGATAGCACCACAGGGAGGTGTCGTGTAACTGTGCCTCGATTTCGTTGTGTATAACCTCGCGCACCAACGCGTCGGCGTTCTTAGTACTCGCTTGGGGATCTGATCGGAGGGTTTGCGCGAAAAGATTCGGAGATAAGCACACCGCAACGATGGCAATACCAAAGTAAAACCTGGAATTCTGGACCACGCACCACATTATCCGGAATGCCCCCTACCACAGCTCCGCGACGCTCATATCATTGGGCTTAGCCCAATCGCGAACAATACAGGAGAGCTTGTAGCTTTGAAGGTCTAACAAGGGGGCGGGTTGTCCGGCGCGGACTGCCCCTTTAGCTCGCCTCCACCTTCACCGGTGATTAGGCGGGCACCACGACTGAACGTCAGATATTCGAATCCCCACTGAATAAACACGATCACGCGACTTTGGAATTCAACGATGTACAAAAGATGAATAAACAGCCAGATGAGCCAAGCCGGCAAACCCCAGAAATGCAGACCAAAAATATCGGCGACGGCGGCGGCGCGTCCGATGACCGCCATGTCCCCTTTGTCGAAGTAATGAAACGGCGGCACGTCCTTCTTACCTTTTAGACGAGCGCTGATCGTGTTCGCCGCGTAGCCGCCGCCCTGTATGGCCGCCTGCGCGACTCCAGGGATAGGCTTGCCGTCCTTGCCTTGCGCCGTGGCCAGATCGCCGACGACAAAGATGTCCGGATAATTCGGAATGGTGAGATCTGGACGGACCTTGATGCGCCCGCAACGATCCGTTTCCGCTTTGGTGCGCTGGGCCAGTTTGTTTCCGAAGGAAGTGGCCGTCACCCCTCCCGCCCACAGCACGGTCTTGGCTGCGAGCCTTTCGGTGGTGTCGCCGCGTTTGTAGGTCACGCCATTGCTTTCGATCGCCGTGGCCATCACGCCCTTCATCACCTCGACGCCCAACCGCTTCACCAATTTTTCGGCTTTTTCCGAAAGATCCGGAGGGTAGGCGGCGAGGACGCGGTTTCCGCCTTCCATCAG
Organism: Candidatus Acidiferrum typicum; assembly: GCA_025463055.1. Taxonomy (GTDB): domain Bacteria; phylum Acidobacteriota; class Terriglobia; order Acidiferrales; family UBA7541; genus Acidiferrum; species Acidiferrum typicum_A. The sequence continues at coordinate 668 of JAOAPV010000121.1, read as the reverse complement.
GATGATGCGTGCGTCTCTCGGGTTGATGCGGCGAAAATCGTTCTTAAGAGTTTCGTTTGCGATTTCCGCCAGGGCGCCGGCCAATTCCAAACCGGTCGCGCCTGCTCCCACGATCACGAAGGTGAGCCACTCGTGAACTTCGGCGGCGCTGGCAGAGCGCTCGGCCCATTCGAACGCGTAGAGAATCTTGTGCCGAATGGCCGTGGCCTCCTCGACCGTTTTCAAGCTCGGCGCATATTCGCGCCACTCGTCTTTGCCGTAGTAAGAGGTCTTCGAGCCGGTGGCCACGATTAGCGAATCGTAATCAAGGCATGCGCCGTCGCGCAGTGTCACACGCTTTGAATCCGGGTTGATGTCCGCCGCTTCGCCGAGCAGCACCAGCGTGTTCTTCTGCTTGCTCAGGACGCCCCGCAAAGGCGCACAGATTTCGCCGGGCGACAGCGAGCCGGTGGCTACCTGATAGAGAAGCGGTTGAAATAGGTGAAAATTGCGGCGATCCACTAACGTGACTTCCACCGGAGCGCGTTTCAGCTTCTCCGCGGCATTCAAGCCGGCGAACCCGCCTCCCAAAATAAGTACTCGATGCGTTTGTGCCATTGTTAGGGGCTCGCTTTGCTGGTTGCGCGCAACCTCATCACGAGTGATGACATCAGATGATGCAGAGTTAG
>JAOAPV010000080.1 GCA_025463055.1 Candidatus Acidiferrum typicum | reverse complement strand
CATCAAGGGCCAGTCACTAGAGAAACTGCTCGAAAAAGGCAGCATTCCCTACACCAAGGCGTGTGCTTGGGTCGCCGAAGTTGCCACAGCGCTCGCGGTTGCCCACCGCAAGGGTGTAATTCACGGGGACGTCAAACCGGCGAACATCCTTATCGCCGAGGATGATCGCTTAAAACTGACCGACTTCGGCATGGCCCGCTTGGCCAGCCGCGATTCCAAAGATACACCGCTACTTGGCTCGCCCGCTTACTGGTGCCCTGAGCAGATTGTTGGCAAGCCGCAGGACGCGCGCTCGGATATTTTCTCTCTTGGCGTGGTCCTATATGAACTGGTTACCGGACGCCGGCCGTTTGATGCCGATTCGCTGCAGGGCATTTGTTCTCGGATTCTCTCGTCCACTCCATTACCGCCGTCCCACGCCAATCCTTCCGTGCCCACGGCATTGAACGAGGTGATTGCCTCCTGTTTGGCTAAAGAACCAAATCAGCGCTGCGCCTCTGCGGAAACACTTGCCGAACGCCTTCATCCTTTGGCGCGACGCAATGCAGGAGTGCAAACACAGGTACAGGCGTCCTCGCTGCGAGAGCGGGTTGGTCAGCTCCTACGGTAGAGATGTGCCCCAAAAAGTCCCAGATGCCAATTTTAGTACTTCGGCGGGAAGTGACAAACACGCACCGCACCGCGTGTTTTCTCCCGGTTATTCATGTAAGTAACTTAATATCAGTAGCTTGCAAGGCACGTCGCGGGCCTACAGTAAAAACCTTAGCCCTTCAGACGTAGTACCGAAGACCGGTTCTAACCTGAACTCCTGTCCCATTTCCTTTGCACACTTTTTGCCCCAGTATTGCGACTAACCCCGGTGTCAAAAACCGGGGCGCGGGTTTGCCCTCAACCATGCAAAAAGATCGTTACGAGATCCTTGGCCCCCTGGGTTTCGGCGCCACCAGTCGCGTGGACAAAGCTCGCGACAAGATTATTGGCCGAACCGTGGCCATCAAGACGCTCGTTCACTCTTTCGGCGCCGCCCCGCAGCAAAAACAATTCTTGCGTGAAGCCCAAATCGTAGGCCAGCTTTCCCATCCCGCGATCGTGAACCTGTTCGACGTCGGCGTCGAAGAAACCGGCATCGCCTATCTGGTGATGGAATATGTGAATGGGCGGACGTTGCAGCAGGTACTTGCCGAATCGCCGATTCCGTGGCCGCGCGCCTGCTCGTGGGCCGCGGATTTGGCCACCGCGCTTGGCCGCGCCCATCATGCCGGCATCATCCACGGCGACGTTAAACCCGCGAACATCATGATCACCGAGGAAGGCGAGGTAAAGCTCAGCGACTTCGGCATCGCACGCTTTGCCACGCAAGTTTCTGGTTCAGGGCGCATTATGGGCACACCGGCGTACCTGGCTCCGGAGCAAATCATGGGCGAGCCCCACAGCACTCGCTCCGACCTGTTCTCCCTGGGAATTGTTCTTTACCAAATGCTGACCGGTGTACCGGCGTTTGATGGGACCTCTGTCGCTGCAGTCTGCGCGCAAATTCTCACTACCGACCCTGTTCCGCCCTCGAAGCGCAACCCAGCGCTGCCCGCCGGCCTTGACCACATTGTTATGCGCTGCCTGGCGAAGAAGGCGGAAGATCGCTACCCCTCAGGCGAGGCGTTGGCGGCCTCATTATTTCCTTTGGCGCGCCGAACTCCCACTTCGCAGCCCGCTGCGACGACTCTTTCTTGGTGGTCGCGCCCTATGCAGTCGCGCGATATGTGGGTCTTTGCCTCCATCATTTTGCTGGCTGGCGGTAGCGTCCCGGTAGGCCGCGCCGTCGTCTCGCACTTCCGCGTCCCAGCCACGCCCGCGCCGATCACCTCCTTCGCTGCGCCTAAAGCGCCGGAAGATTTGCTCGGTCACTCCGCAACGGAAGCTCTGATTGCTTCGGCTGAACCTGTCCCCGCCGAGAGCCTCCTGCCGCCAAAGAGAATTCGTACTGCGCCGCGCTCTGCTAGCCAAGCCCACCGGAATAGCGAAATGGCTCGCGCCGTCGTGCCAACTACCCAGGATGCCCATTCGGATGTGAGTGTACCTTTGCTCGCGCTGCCGACGCCGGCCGCCTCGCCTCTTCCCGTGGCTATCCAACGCGCTTCCCTGCGGATCAAGATTGAGACTACGGTTGGTGATGGCACGCTCGCCATCTTCGCCGACCATGAGCTTTTGCTAACCACTGGTCTGCGCGACCAGGCCGCTGCTGACCCAATGCGCCTCGAGCGGCTTTTGCCTGCCGGACCACACCAACTCCGGGTCGCGCTGTATCGCGGCGACAAAAGCTTGCAGACCGAAAAAGAAGGGTTGGGCGAGCTTCGCGCTGACGCCGAAAACACGCTGACCATTCGCGTTAGCAAGCGCCCCAAGATGCTCGTTCGCCACGAAACCGCTCTCGAAGTCATCTGGCCAAGTGCGATTGCGCCGCAACACCATAACGCTGCATCGTCTCCTTCAGTTACTACCGCTCTTAAATAGTCCCTCGAACAAAGTTCGGTCCCGATCCCAAGACTTGAACAGCGATTGCGATAGAATGCGGCTGATCGATTCATGGAGGTAGAGCGATGCCGCATGTGCAGATTACCTGGGTCGAGGGACGCACCCCGGAACAGAAGCGCAAAATTGCTCAGCGTATTACGGACGTTCTGATCGAAGACGGACGGACGAAGCGCGAGAACATTCACGTGGCTTTTCACGATGTGGCCGCGACGAATTACGCCGAAGCAGGCGTGTTAGTCGCCGACCAGAAACGAACGCCGTAAGAGCAAAGGGCGCGTTGAAAACGCGCCCTTTGCACATACCAAGAGTCACACACCAATCGCCACCGCTACGAGGCTTGCAGGTCGCGGCGGATCAGCGTGGAATCCAGGAAATAGCCAACGCCGATGGCGAAGGGAATAATGCCAAGCACCGCGGCGCTCCAGGCGTCAGGTTCATGCTCAATCTGAGCTATCAAGCCGAGCGCTACCAGGAAACCCAGCCCGCCGCACACGAATAAAATCCCCGAGCGCCGCGAGCGCGCCGCCTGCGTAAGCTCCGGTTCCATAGGCACGCTTACACCGCGAGCGATGGCCGCGAGCCGCTCTTCCGTGCGTAGCTTACGCACCCGGTAATAGGTGTACATCGCGCCCAGGGGAATGCCCAGGCTCATAATCACAGCCACTAACCCAATAATTGTGCCGTCCATTTTCCGCTCCTAGATTTCTCTTTGGGCTCCCCTTGCGCCGAGCACTTGTGTAGGAACTGCTGTCGATGGAGGTACGCTGCCCGGCTCAAGAAAGTTCCGTGACATCAGGGGAGCTAAGCGGAAACTCAATTTAGACCAGGCTTATACGCCGCGCTCAGAACGCCGCGTTTTACGGGAGCTCGCGAACCTGCATGGATTGGTCAATCACCATATTGGGGTAACGAAACTGTGAGCCCGCGGGAGCGGGAGCGTGACGTGCAGTCGCGGTGAAATCATTGCCGGAGCACTCGACGGTGTACGAGTAACCATCGCGCTCAGGGCGCGACATGCTCATAGAGCCGGACCCCAGCAGTTCGTCCATCGTCATGCAATGGCCGTCGACACCGATGCTGGCGCGTTCGGCCTTGGCGATTTGCAGCAGGTCCATGCGCACGCCCGTGATGCTGACCGCTTGGGTCGCGACGGTGCCTTCCGCCGCTGTAGGGATCTTCTTCAAATAAATCAAATAGATGCCCATGAGGAAGCTGGCGCTAACCAGGAGCGAAACAAAAATCTTCATAGTGAAATTGTGCGGGCGATGAACGGCGGCTGCAATCGCTGCGTTCAGGGGCGTGCGGAAGGAAACAACACCCCGCTTTGTGCGGATGCTCATAGGTGCCTCTGCTAGACTCACACCTGCCTCCGAACCCCTTCTCAGGTGCAATTTCCGCTTTCCGTGGGTTAAAGATAATGACCGTGTCCCTGCTGGAACTCGGCATAGAGAAGCTTCGCGAAGAGGAGTTGGAAGAAGCGCGCGCGATTCAGAGCATGATGCTGCCCAGGGAACCATTGCGCGCCGGCGCAGTCAGGATCTCGCACGCATTTCAGCCGGTAGCCGCGGTAGGTGGCGATTTCCTGGACTATTTCGAAATGTCAGACGGAAGTGTCGGACTCTATCTTGGAGATGTATCCGGAAAGGGTCTTGCCGCGGCAATGTACGCCGCCCTGGCTGTGGGAACTCTCAGAGGCGTGCACAAAACAAATCAACCGCCTTCCACGGTACTCGCAAGCCTCAATCGCAGATTGCTGGTTCGGGGCGTGCCTCGCCGATACAGCGCCGCGCAATATGCGGTTTTTGATCCACGCACGGCTGAGATGCAGATCACGAGCGCAGGAATGCCAGGCCCCTTCTACCTTTCCGCCGAGGGTTGCCGTGTTCTGCAAATCCCCGGGATTCCCCCCGGGCTATTTCCAGAAGCGGAGTACGAGACTGCAACCCTCACCTTGCAACCGGGCGATTCCCTGCTTTTTTGCACGGACGGGATCACAGACGCCTTTAACATCAGGGACGAATCGTTCGGCATTTCGCGCGTACAGGCCCTGTGCGAGCACGCGGTGCGCATTCCGCCGTCCGAGCTACTTCGACGCATATTTGCCGCTGTAGCAACGTTCACGCAACATCGAGACCAGCATGACGACATAGCAGCCGTGGTTTTTCACTATGGTCTGTTAACCACGCATGATAGAGCATAAAAGTAAGCGACTTACTTGCGTCCGACACGAGCAGGAGCGGTGGTCGCAATCCCTGCAATGCAACGCTTGTGTCGAATTCGCCGTCCAATTCCTGGGAACTGAGAACCTATGGGCGTTTGTGCGGCCTTCCCGACTGGCGTACACTGAATAATTCGCAGCCCCGTCTAAGTCGGAGTGAGGATTCCTTGATCACATTTGCTCGTACTCGCATCAATTTCGTTGCGGCCGGCGTGTTCGCGCTGGCTTTGGCCGGAACGCTGAAGAGTCCAGTCGAGGCGGCCACCCCGCCAGCCACTCCGCCCGATGCCCCACAGGCAAAGCCCTCTCCGTTGCTGGCCGTTATGAAGGGAGAACTGGACCGCTCGGTCAAAACGTTGAGCACCCAGGATCCGGCGGCATACTTCATCGGCTATACGATTACAGACACGCAACGCGCGGACGTTTCCGGCTCCAACGGCGCGCTGCTCACGAGCAACGAGAACCGCAATCGCTGGCTGGAAGTCTCCGTCCGAACCGGCAACTACGACTTGGATAACACGCACAAGATTGGCGAACGTCAGTCGCAGAATGGCGGTCCGGGAACGGCTGTGCCCATCGATGACGACCAGGAAGTCTTGCGCCGCGAAATCTGGCTGGAGACGGACAAGCAATACAGGTCCGCCGCCGAATGGCTGATCAAGATCAAAACAGGGCGCGAAGTAAAGGTTGAAACCGCGGAAGGGCGCGCACCGGATTTTACTCACGAGCAGCCGCACACCTACATTGGCCCGGAGACTTCGTTCGTTCTTGAGCGCAAACCCTGGGAAGAAAAAGTGCGCGCCTACACGAAGGCGTTTCGCGATTCACCGGCAGTGATCAATTCCATCGTCACGTTTACCGCGCAGGCCCAAAACGCATATCACGTAACCAGCGAAGGCACGCAACTGCAATTCGGGCAGATTCGCTACCGGCTGGAGCTCTTCATTCAGGGCAAAGCGCCAGACGGCATGGACCTGAACCGCTACTACAATTTTGATTGGGTGAAGCCCGCGGATGCGCCGGACGAGAAGGCTGTCTACGCGGCGGAAGCGACCATGCGCAAGGAATTGGAAGGGCTGGTCGCTGCGCCAATCAACGAACCGTCCGTCGGCCCTGCGCTTCTCACCGGACGCGCCGCCGCCGTCTTCTTCCACGAGGTTTTCGGCCATCGCGCCGAGGGCCACCGCCAGAAAGACGTGGCGGAGGGTCAAACCTTCGCGAAAAAGGTTGGCGAGCAGATTCTGCCGCCGTTTCTGAGCATCGCGGACGACAGTACGATGCGCAAACTGGGCCCGAACGACCTGCTCGGATACTACGAATACGATGATGAAGGTGTCCGGTCGCACCGCGTCGTTTTGGTCGATCACGGTGTCTTGAAGGATTTCGAGATGTCTCGTTCGCCCCTGGTGGGCTTCGAACATTCCAATGGCCACGGCCGCCGCCAACTCGGTGCTTCGCCGGTTTCACGGCAGGGCAACCTGATCGTGGAAAGCAGCAAGACGATGAGCGACGCCCAGCTTCGCGCAAAGCTGATCGAATTAATCAAGCAGCAGGGCAAACAGTTCGGCTTGCTGATTGACGACATCGCCGGCGGATTCACGTTCACCGGACGCGGGCAGCCGCAAGCATTCCAAGTGCTGCCGCTGGTCGTTTACAAGGTCTATGCCGACGGGCGTCCCGATGAACTCGTGCGTGGGGTGGATATTGTGGGAACGCCACTCGCCGCATTGACGAAGATCGTCGCCACCGGCGACAAGCAGGAAGTGTTTAACGGTTATTGCGGCGCGGAATCTGGGTCCGTGCCGGTTGCGGCCGCCTCGCCGGCGATTTTGACTTCCGAGCTCGAGGTTCAGAAGAAAGAAAGCTCCACCGATCGCCCGCCGATTCTGCCGGCACCCGCCCACGATATTCTCAAAGCGGGAGGCCCGCAATGAGCCGCGCCCGAATGTTCAAGGCATTTGCTTTTCTGTCCATGGTGCTCAGTGGCATCGCTCCCGCGCAAGCTGCGCGCGCCGCACAGGCGTCCCAGGACAATGATCAAACGCTGCGCGCGATGCGCGACGAAATGTCGCGTTCAAAGACGCGTTTGGAGTTGAACATTCCCGGGACGCAGCAGCCCGTGCGCCCCTACTACGTCGAATACCGCCTGCTCGACCTCGACGTCCGCGAAATCGTCGCAGAATTCGGAACGTTGGTGACCACCACGCGCGGTCGCAACCGCTTCATGAACGTGGAAGCGCGGGTCGGCACTTACAAGCTCGACAGCTCCAATTTCATCAGCGATGAAGGCTTCCGCGGCTTCATCGGCTCACAAGGCTCCGTCGGCATCGACCGCGACTACGATTCGCTGCGCCAGGATCTGTGGATCGCCACCGACCAGGCTTTCAAGCAGGCCGTCGAGACCTACTCGCGCAAGCAGGCCTACTTGAGCAGCTTGGCCCGGCAGTCGAATATCGACGATTTCTCAAAATCTCAGTCGATCCAACAAATCGAGCCTCTCGTCGCTCCAGACTGGGGCAATCGCAATTGGGAGGATGAAGCGCGGAAATCTTCCGCGACCCTGCGCCTGTTCCCGGATATTTACGAAACGCGCGTCACCTACTACCTCGTGTATGCCACCGAATATCTGCTGACCAGTGAAGGCACCGAGATTCGCACCAACCGCTCCTACGCGGCCGTCGAGGCGGGCATGAACACGCTCGCCAGCGACGGCATGCCGCTGAATCACCTCTACGCTTCTTACGCGCCGAAACCAGCCGATTTGCCGAATGTCGACGCGGTGCGCAAAGGTCTCAACGTGTCGGCCAGCGAACTGATGGCTTTGCGTGTTGCCAAGCCAGCCGAGGATTACACCGGCCCTGTGTTGTTTGAAGCGCGTGCCGCTGCGCCGCTTGTCGCTCAGGTGTTCGGTCCCGCGATGAACGGTTCGCGTCCGCCTCTCGCGTTTCAGCCTGTAGTCGAGCAGATGCTGAGTGGCCTCGGTGGTAAAAGCGACTGGGCTGGCCGGATCGGTTCGCGCGTGCTGCCGCCAACCGTAAGCCTCATCGATGATCCCACTGCCAAGGATTTTCATGGTACGCCGCTGCTCGGTGGTTACGCGGTGGACGATGAAGGCGTTCGCGCGCAAAAAGTCACCGTGGTGGACAAGGGCAACTTGAAGGAACTTCTAATGTCGCGCCGGCCCGGCCCGGATTCGGGAGAGTCCAACGGCCACGGGCGTTCCGGATTCCTGGCCGACGCCAAACCGACGATGAGCAATCTTTTTTTCAATGCCTCCGAAACTGTTTCGCCCGCGGACCTGAAGAAAAAATTCATCGACCAGTGCCGTTCGGAAAAGCTGGAATACTGCATCATCGTGCGAGAGATGGATAATCCAACCCTCAGCCTTTTGCACCAGGAAGACTTCTCGGAACTGCTGGCGAGTTTCGGGGGTGGCGCTGGAACCGGCGACCGCCTGCCACTGGTGGTCTATAAAGTTTATCCGCAAGATGGCCGCGAAGAAATAATTCGTGGGGCGCGCATCGTCGGTGTGAACACGCGCGCCTTGCGAAATCTCGCCGGCATCGGTAACGACAATTTCGTCTACAACTACATGCAGAGCGCTGTAGCCGGATTCTCCGGGACGGCGCTGGGCGCATTCGGCTCGGCGCAAGGCGGTTTGCCCGCCTCCGTAGTTGCTCCGTCACTGCTCTTTGAAGAATTGGAAGTGCGCGGCGCGCGCGGAGAGCCGAAGCGCCTGCCCCTATTGCCGGCACCCGCGCTAACCGCCGCGAAGTAATTCTTTGCAGCGAGCGAGGATCGTTCCAGGCAGCGCGAATCGCTCTTGGCTATTGCTTTACGTCGGCAAGTAAATCCTCATGGTGGTCGATGAGCCGCCCGCTGCTCCGAAACGCAGCGAAACTGAGCCGAGTACGGTAGTCTAGGCGGACCGTGATAGCCGCTCACGCCGCCGAGGAAGTGAAGGAGAAGAAGCGCGCCGCCCTGTTAAGTGTGGGCTCGGCGCTCGCGCTCGTCTCGCTCAAAACTTTCCTCGTCATTCGCACCGACAGCTTGGGCGTGTTGTCCGAAGCGCTGCACTCCGGGCTCGATCTCGTGGCCGCGATCATCACGTTTCTTTCCGTGCGCGTGTCGGATGCGCCCGCCGACGAACGGCATCCTTACGGACACGGCAAATTTGAAAATTTTTCAGCGTTCGTCGAAACCGGTCTCCTTCTACTGACCGCGCTGTACATCATTTACGAAGCCTTTATGCGCCTGTTTTTCCGCAGCGTCCATATTGCGCCGAGCATCACCGCCATCGTCGTCCTGTTGTTTGCGCTCGCAATCGATGTCACGCGTGCTCGAGCCCTGTCGCGTGTAGCAAAGAAATTCTCCAGCGAAGCGTTAGAGGCCGACGCACTGCATTTCTCGACCGATGTGTGGAGCACCGTTGTTGTCATTGCTGGCGTCGGTTTGGTATGGGCCGGCGAAGTCTGGAATATGCCCTACCTCATCTACGCCGACGCGATCGCCGGTTTAGCCGTGGCGGGAGTCATCCTGTGGGTGGGCTCGCAACTCGGTAGGCGCACGGTCGATGCATTGCTTGACGCGGCTCCGGAAGGGCTGCAGCAAGAGATTGCCCGCGCCATCGCGCGAATGGATGGCGTGCTGGACGTCGATCGCGTACGAGTCCGCCGCGCCGGCAACCACCATTTTGTGGATGCCACCGTGAGCGTGGCGCGCACAGCCAGCCTGGAACAGGTGCACGAGCTCAGCGACGCCATTGAAAAGCGCGTGGGCGAAATTGTCCCCTCCGACGTAATGGTCCATGCGGAACCCCGCGCGCCGCAAGGCGAACACTTGTTTGAAGCCATTCGCGCCGTCGCGCAACGCATGGGATTGGGAATCCACGACGTAAGCGCCTTACAACAGCAAGGGCAGCTTTTCGTCGAGCTGCATCTGGAAGTGGACGAAAATCTCAGCCTACGTGATGCGCACCGGCAAGCCACCGAGCTGGAAGAGGGAATTCGCGAACTGCGTGACGACCCCATTGATGTGAACATTCACATTGAGCCGCTCGGACGCCACATCGCTACTCCCGATACCGGCGCCGGCGAGATGAAGCAGCTTTCCCGCTCCGTCGAAGAATTTCTAAATTCGCTGCCAGCCGAGTTCGATGAGCTGGTGAACTGTCACGACGTGCGCACGCGCCAGGTCGAGCACCACATTTTGGTTTCTTGCCATTGCACCATGAAGGGCGCGCTGCCCATAACGCAAATTCACGACGTGCTGGCGACACTCGAAGACCGCGTGAAAGAACGCTTTCCCCAAATTCATCGCGTCACCATTCACCCCGAACCTGTCGAAGGCTAATCCGCAGTCTCGCTTCGGTCAAAAACTTGCGCAGCCAGCGCCAGGAGCGCGGGATAACACATCAGCACATACCGCGGCTCCGGTGTTTCCAGCGTAGTAAGAAACGCGGTCCGCAGCAGAATGAATGCGGCGAGCAGCGCGATTGCCCCGCGCGCAGCAGGCGCTCGCCGCCACAAACGCACCGCGCCCCAAAGCGCCAGTCCGATATATCCGATGTTCAGCAGGAAGAAGCCCGCCGTCATGGATTGATCGATAGGATCGTCCTCCCAGGACTGCACCAGCGGAAAGACCGTGCCGGAAAATGGCAGTAGCTCGATGCGTGGCGTGAACCATAGCGTCAAAGCGCGCGCCGCCGGCAGCCACAGATATGTGCGCAGCGGACGGCGTGCGGTTCGTTCGCGCGCGAGCTGTGCAAACGCCGCGTCTTCTTCCGGCGTGAGCGTCAAGTCCTCGTTGTATTGCTCGAGAATCATGGCCACCCGCTCTTTTTCGGCAGGCGTGTCGAACACGCGCGGCGGGACTTCGTTCACATCGATCGCTTCCTCGTTTAGCTTCCAAGGCACAAGATAAACGTCACGAAAGCGATAGAGCCAGGTTTTTTCCCAACTCATAAACCCGTAGGGTACGAGCTCGCCGGGCAAATTCGAATTTCTCGGCGCAAGAGGCTGAAATTCGTGCAGCGTCACAGCGTTGCGAATCGCCCAGGGCACCAGAGGCACCGCGCACAACGCAGCCGTCAGCGCCATAGTCTTCAGCCAGCGCAGGCTTTCGCGTTGCCCGGTAAGAATTGCGCCAAGCACCAGCCACGCCGCCACCAGGAGCAGCGGGGCTTCCGGCCGAAACAGCGTACAAAGGCCGACTAGCAGCGCGGACCAAGCCGCCAGGTACCAGTAGTCGTTACCGATAATCCAGTGTCGTTCGGCGAGCCGCCACCCGCGGTTTTGCCCCCGCGTAACCAGCAAGCAAAGAGGCAATAACGCAGCTGTTGTGAAAAATGTCGCGAAAACTTCCGTCAACGGCACCGCCACATAGTTCGCGGTGAATGGGCACAGCGCCGCGAGCCATAACGCCGCAAGGAATACCCGCTGCGGCCGCGCGCGGTCGTTAGCGATCAGCACCAGCAACGCCGCGAGTCCGCCAGTAAGCAAGCACGTCAGCAAATCCACCACGACCTGCGCGAGCATCACCCAGAGCCGCGCGGCTTCCCCTATCCGACCCGTAAGCGCCCCGCTAATCGCATAGATCAGTGCCAAAAACGCCGGGTAGCCGGGCATACGCATGTCCACCGGTGTAACCTGATCGTGAACATTCATCGCGTAAACGTGATGCTGCAGCCAATTCGCCGCGATCTGCTCGTACAGCACCGTATCCCCGGAATTCGCCGGGTATTTCAGGACGAAAAAAAGCCGGAGGCAAACTCCGGCAATCAGTGCCGCAACGGGACTGGAGAAAATTCGCTTCATCTATCAATCGCATCTTACAATAGAGCGCAGGCAATCGAGCGATCACTGTCGAGGGAGATGAACCTAGCCCGGCACGTTTCCAGGCTCCCGCCCTGCCGCCAGGCTGAAAATGTTCATGAAAGAACGCCGACCTATTTTTTACGACGCGGAGCGTGTCCGCTGGCGCCGCACACGCCGCGTGCTGGAGATTTCCGGCGCGCTACTAGTGCTGCTGCTTGCCTATTTTTTTGTCACTATCGCGGTTAGCGTAGAGCTTCCCGCCGGTTTGCTGCCCGACACCAGGCCCGCCTATCGCGCCCTGAAAGTTAAAAAGAAGGTCCCCGCACGCGAAGGGCGCCACCGCCGCATCTCCAATATCGGTACCGTGCCCGCCAGTTACGACCCATTGCGCGCCGCGTTTTTCGTAAGCTGGGACGCCGCAAGTTTCGCCTCCCTCAAGAAGCACTACAAAGACATCGACGTTCTCATTCCCGACCAACTGCACGCCGTAACGCCAGACGGCGCGCTAACTATCGTGGACTACGAGCGCTATCAGACCGTCAACGCCAGCCCCACGCAGGCCATATCCATCCTCAGAGACGACAAGCTCCATCGCTGGATGAAATCCGCCAACGTGGAGCTTCCCATCATGGGGTTGCTCGACAATTACGACGGTCGTTCCTGGCGCGTCAAAGAGATGGCCGCCATGCTCGGCAACAGAACGGCTCGCCAGACCCTGGTTCGCGACGTCGTGGATTACACCGTAGGTTCGCACCAGGCCGGCGTAGTAGTCGACTTCGAGGAAGTCCCCGACGCCACGCAGCCGCATTTCCGCGAATTTGCCGCCGAGCTCGGCCCCGCATTGCATTCCGTCGGATTGAAATTGATGATCGCGCTCCCGGCCCGCGACGACGCCTACGATTACAAATTCTTCGGCAAAGAGTGCGACGCCGTCGTACTCATGAACTACGACCAGCACTGGCTAACGTCGCCGCCAGGTCCTGTCGCCGCGCAAGACTGGTTTGTCGAGAATCTTCGTCAGGTCCTGGAAGATGTGCCCGCTCAGAAAGTTGTCGTGGGCATCGCCAACTACGCCTACGACTGGCCCGAAGGCGGCAAGAAGCGCAACGAGAGCGCGAAAGAGATGAGCGTGCAAGAGGCCCTGCTGCACGCCTATGAATCCGAAACCGAAGTTGAGTTCGACCCGGCCTCGATGAATCCGCATTACTCCTATTCCGACGAGCACGATCACACACATCAGGTCTGGATGCTCGACGCCGTCACCGCGTACAACCAGTTGCGTGCCTGCGAACGCCTTGGCGTTCAGGGCACAGCGCTGTGGCGCATGGGCTCCGCGGACAGCTCGATCTGGCCGGTGTGGGATTCGCCGCGCCCCGATGATGCGGTCCGCGCAAAGATAAAAGACATTCCGCCCGGTCCCGACTTGATCCTCGAAGGCGACGGCGACGTCTGGCATTTCACCGACACGCCCAAGAGTGGCCTTCGCAGCTTTGTCTATGACGCGACCACCGATCTCTTCACCAGCGAGAAGTACGAAAAATAACCGCTTTCCGACAACATCGATCTGATCGGCGCGGCGGACAACAAAATCGCCATCACCTTCGATGACGGTCCCGACATCCGCTGGACTCCGAAAATTCTCGACATCCTCAAAGAAAAGCACGTACCGGCCACCTTCTTCGTAATCGGTGTGGACGCCAGCCAATTCCCGCAGATCGTCAAGCGCGAGTACGCAGAAGGCCACGAAATCGGAAACCACACCTACACCCACCCGAGCTTCGACGACATCTCGAAAACCGAGATTCATTGGCAGTTGAATCTCACTCAACGCCTGATCGAGAGCACCATCGGCGTCAAATCAATCCTCTTCCGCCCGCCCTACGGCATTGACCATCAACCGGAATACGCCGAAGAAGTCGCGCAATTGCCGCTCGCGCAGGACATGGGCTACCTGATCGTCGGGCAAAAAATCGACGCCCACGATTGGCGCCAGGTGGACGGCAAGCAGATTCCAGCGCAAGAAATTCTCGACAACGTCGTTCGCCAGGCGGGAATGGGCAACATCGTCCTCTTTCACGACGGCGGCGGCGAGCGCGCCAACACGGTCGCTGCTTTGCCCCAGGTGATCGACAAACTCCGCGAAGAGGGCTATCAGTTTGTCTCGGTGCCCGACCTTCTAGGAAAAAAACGCGCCGAAGTGATGATGCCACTCTCCTCCCAGGAAAAGCTGGAAGCGCGCGCGGACGCATTCATCTTCGGCATCTGGCACTGGTTCCGCGTCAGCATCGCCACCATTTTCATTGTCGGGATTGTCATGGTCAGCGGCCGCGCCCTGATTATCGGCATTCTGGCCCTGATCGAAAAGCTGCGGCCCGACCATTTTGTCCTCCCCAACCCTCCCCCGGGCGTTTCCGTGCTTATCCCCGCTCACAATGAAGAAACCGTGATTGTGCAGACGGTGAAGTCCGTCCTCGCCTCCGACTTGAAAGATTTGCAAGTCATCATCGTCAACGATGGCTCAATCGACCGCACCGGCGAATTGCTCGACGGAAATTTCGGGCAGAACCCGCGCGTGCGCATCCTTCACCAGGTCAATCGCGGCAAAGCCGCCGCGCTCAGCCGCGCGCTCGGCGAAGCGCAAACCGAAATCGTAGTAACCATCGATGCCGACACCGAAATCGAGCCGGACGCCATCGGTAAGCTGCTGCGCCATTTCTCCGACGAAAAAGTGGGCGCCGTCGCCGGCAATGTGAAGGTCGGGAATCGCTCGCGCTGGCTCACGCGCTGGCAAGCCCTCGAGTACATCACCAGTCAAAATATGGAAAAGCGCGCCTTCGACCTGCTCAACTGCATCACGGTGGTCCCCGGCGCTCTGGGAGCCTGGCGCAGAAAAGCCATCGACGCCGCTGGAGGAATCACCGCGGACACTGTCGCAGAAGACGCCGACCTCACCATCGCTATCCGCCGCCTCGGCTGGCACGTCGACTACGAAGAAGAAGCCGTAGCCTGGACCGAAGCTCCGGAGACCGCCAGTATGCTCATTCGCCAAAGGTTCCGCTGGACCTTCGGCACCCTGCAATCCTTTTGGAAGCATAGCGACACGCTCTTCCGCCCGAAGTACGGCACGCTGGGCTTAGTCGCCCTGCCCAATATATTCGTGTTCCAACTCGTGCTCCCGCTGATCTCCCCGGTCATCGACTTGCTCTTCCTTGGCTCCGTAATCGCCTGGGCGCTCGCGCAGTACCACATAATCAGGCTCCCCCTGCTTTCCGCGACCGCCACATCAGATCTCCAACGGTCAGTTCTATTCTTCCTCGGCTTCCTTTTGATCGATATGCTGACCTGCGTCCTCGCCTTCGCCCTGGAAAAAAAGGAAGACTGGACCCTGCTCGTCCCCGTGCTCCTACAGCGGTTCTACTATCGCCAATTAATGTACGTAGTCCTATTCCGCTCCGTAAAAGAAGCGGTCAGCGGCCGCCCCGTCGGCTGGCGCGGCGTCGAGCCGGAAGCCCCCCGCACCGTAGCCCCCGCATAGATTTCCCTGCTCACTTTCGGCACCCTTTCGCGTCTCAACCCGTGTCTTCTCAGCCTGGCTTTCGCCGTGGCTGCAGGCCGAGCCCTGTGAAAATCCGTTCATTTTCATCCACGGCGCGAGTGTTGTACGATATCGCTCTCCCTAGGAGGACCTATGGCCACCACCTTTATCCTCAACGGAAAGTCCCAAACGGTTGACGTCAGCCCGGACATGCCGCTCCTCTGGGTCCTGCGCGACACCTTGAACATGACCGGTACGAAATTTGGCTGTGGCATGGCGCTTTGCGGCGCGTGCACCGTGCACATTAATGGCGAGGCGACACGTTCCTGCATCACCACCGTCTCCAGCGTCGCCGGAAAGAAAGTCACCACCATTGAAGGCCTGTCCGCCGACGGCACCCACCCCGTCCAGCAAGCCTGGATTGCCGAAGACGTTCCGCAGTGCGGCTATTGCCAATCCGGACAAATCATGTCCGCTGTCGCTTTGCTCTCCAAGAAGCCCAAGCCCACCGACGCCGATATCGACGACGCCATGAGCGGCAACATCTGCCGCTGCGGCACCTATCAACGCATTCGCAAAGCCATTCATCGCGCCGCGTCAACGCCGGCAACCAAAGCTAAATCCGCTTAATCCGCAGTCTCCCGACCCAAAGAAAATCGAGGTGCGTCATGACTACTGCCCCCGTTTTGAATCGCCGTGAGTTTCTAAAGACTGGAGCCGCGGGAGGTGCAGCGCTCGTAATTGCTTTCCATGTTCCCGGCTCCGCGTACGCCGCAGCCGAAGATCAGGAAAAGAAACCTGCGAACCCGCTGAATGCCTGGGTGCGCATCACGCCGGACAATCGCGTGACGCTCATCGTCGGAAAATCCGAAATGGGCCAGGGCGCCATGACCGCGCTCCCCATGATTCTCGCGGAAGAGCTTTATCTCGATTGGAAGCAGGTCAGCGTCGAGCAAGCGCCCACCAATCCCAAAATTTATGACCACGGAACGGGCGGGAGCGGCAGCGTGGCCGGCTCCTGGTTGCCGCTGCGGCAGGCCGGTGCGGCCGCGCGAGAAATGATGATCACCGCCGCAGCGCAACACTGGAACGTCAGTCGCGATACGTGCAAAGCGCAAAATGGCGGCGTCCTGCACGGTGCCCGCAAGCAATTCTTGACCTATGGCGAACTTGTCGAGGCCGCCTCCAGACTCCCCCTCCCCGATTTCAACACCCTTCCGCTGAAAAATTCCGACGACTTCACCATCGTCGGCCATGACCGCAAGCGCTTCGAGGCCGCCGCCAAATCCACAGGCGCGGCAAAGTTCGGCATCGACTCTCGCACGACTGGCATGGAGTACGCCGTCATCGCCCGCTGCCCAGTATTCGGCGGCAAAGTCGCAAAGTTCGATGCCGCCAAAGCCAAAGCTGTTCCCGGCGTGCGCGATGTCATCTCCATCGATGCGGTTGGCGAGGGCGCGTTTACCTCCGGCGGCGTTGTCGTGCTAGCGGATAATTCCTGGGCCGCCATCCAGGGACGCAAAGCACTGAACATCACCTGGGATGAAGGTCCAAATGCGGACGAGTCAAGCGAATCGCTGCGCAAGCACTTCATCGAAAACGCCGCGAAACCTGGAAAAATCGTGCGCAACGACGGTGACGCCGACGCCGCTCTAGGTTCAGCCTCAAAGAAAATTGAAGTCGTGTACGAGCTGCCCTTCGCCCCCCACGCCTGCATGGAGCCAATGAACTGCACCGTGCACATCCGCCCCGACGGCGCGGAAGCCTGGGTTCCCACGCAAGCTCCGCAATGGGCACAGGAAGTCATCGCCAAAGTTTCCGGGCTCCCCCTCGAAAAAGTAAACGTGCACACCACATTGATGGGCGGAGGCTTCGGCCGTCGCTATCAGGCCGACTTCGTAATGGAAGCGGCGCAGGTGGCCAAGGCCACCGGCAAGCCGGCCCAAGTCTTGTGGACGCGCGAAGACGACATGCAGCACGATTTCTATCGCCCCGCCTCCTACCACAAAATGCAAGGCGCGGTGGACGCGCAAGGCAAAGTCGCCGCGTGGAAACATTTTCAGAGTTCCACGTCCATCGCTGCCGTGTGGGACAAAAATGGCAAAGACAAGCCGGAAGCCAGCGAATTTGCCACCGCCGCCTTCATCCCGTACGAGACGCCGAATTTCCGTGTCGAATACGCGCTCGCGCATTCCGGCGTTCCCCGCGCATGGTGGCGCTCGGTCGAGCACTCGAGCAGTGGCTTCGTAGTCGAGACCTTTGTCGACGAGCTAGCCGCAGCAGCAGGCGCCGACCCGCTGAAATTCCGCCTGCAACTAATCGGCGACGCCCGCAAAATTCCCGACTTCACCAATCCCAAGGAGAATAAGCCGCTCGATACCGCGCGTCTCAAAGGCGTGCTGCAGCTCGCCGCGGAAAAATCCGAATGGGGCAAGCCGCTGCCGAAAGGCGTAGCGCGCGGCATCGCCGGATATTTTTCCTTCGAGTCCTACACCGCCGCGGTAGCCGAAGTCAGCGTCGAAAAGGGTCAAGTCCAAATCCATCGCATCGTCTACGCGGTCGATTGCGGCCGCCCAGTAAATCCCGCTGGGGTTGTAGCGCAAGTCGAAAGCGCCGCGGTCTACGCCCTGTCCGCAATGATGAAGGACGCCATCACCATCGAGCGCGGCCGCGTGAAGCAAGCCAACTTCAATGATTACGACATGCCACGCATGAAGGAAATGCCCAAGATCGAAGTACACGTAGTAATGAGCAAGGAAGACCCAACAGGAATCGGGGAGCCGGGCCTACCGGTAGTGGCCCCGGCCATAGGCAACGCCGTCTTCGCAGCCACCGGCAAGCGCCTCCGCCGCCTCCCAATCCAGGCCGCAGATTTAGCCTAACTCGCGGCATTCCGTTTCCGTTGTAGTGGCGCAGCATGCTGCGCCACAATGCCTTGTGCCTTCGGCTTCGCTTGTAGTTGCTTTCATCTCCCTGGCCATTTGGCTGTACCTAGCCGTCGCTCGCGGCGGCTTCTGGAGCTTGCGTGCATTCGACGACGACTCGTCAGAGCACGAACCGCCAACCACCTGGCCACGCGTCGTCGCCGTAATTCCCGCACGCAACGAAGCCGCCACCATACGCCAAGCAGTATCCAGCCTCCTCCAACAAAACTACCCCGGCGAATTCTCCATAATCGTAGTCGACGACCACAGCGAAGACGCCACGGCCCAACTCGCCCAGCAAGCCGCGCGCGAGCTAAGCGCGGAATCCCGAATCCAAATCTGCAGCGCAACATCGTTGCCGAACGGCTGGACCGGCAAACTATGGGCATTGAACGAAGGCGTCAGCCATGCCGCTTGTAGGGGCGCAGCACTGCTGCGCCCCAGCTTGGCAACCAACCTCTTTTGGTTCACTGACGCCGACATCCTCCACGCCCCAGACACTCTTCACCGCCTAGTAGCCCGCGCCGAGCGCAACCAACTCGATCTCACCTCGCTAATGGTCCTCCTGCAAGCCAAAACTCCGCCAGAGCGCACCCTAATCCCCGCCTTCCTCTTCTTCTTCCTGAAGCTCTATCCCCCAAGCTGGATCGCAAATCCCAAAGCAAAAACCGCCGGAGCAGCCGGCGGCTGCATCCTCCTCCGAAGCGAAGCGTTGCAAAGAATCGGCGGCCTATCCGCAATCCGCAGCGAAGTAATCGACGACTGCGCCCTGGCCCAAGCCGTAAAGCGCACCAGCGGCAAAATCTGGATGGGCCTCACGCGCTGCAGCATAAGCCTCCGCGCCTATAACACCTTCAGCGAAATTCGCGACATGATCGCCCGCACCGCCTTCACCCAACTCCGCTATTCCCCAGCGCTTCTTCTCGGCACCATCGCAGGCATGTTCCTCACCTACATCGCGCCAGTCGCGCTGCTTTTCGCAACCGACGCAACGCCGAGAATCCTAGCAGTTTGTGCTTGGGCGTTAATGTCCCTGCTGTATCTCCCAACGCTGCGCTTTTATTCCCTATCGCCACTCTGGGCGCCGTTACTTCCAGCAGTAGCGGCCTTCTACTCTTACGGAACAATCCTCTCGGCCCTCCGCTTCTATCGAGGCCGCGGCGCACAATGGAAAGGCCGCTCCCAAGCCTCCTCGCTATAGCGCGGAACCAATTGGTGTTACATTCACAAAATTAGGGGCCTCTAGGCGAAGGGCAAGCCCGGTGCAATCTATCAGCGTAGAAGATCGAATTGTCGGATGTTTTCTAGGCGGAGCACTCGGCGACGCTTGGGGCGGGCCATTCGAGGGCGCGGCTTCTCCTGTGCGTTTCGAGATTCCTGCGCGGCCAGTCTTGTCTGATGACACGCAGCTTACCCTCGCAACCTGTGAATCGATCCTCGAACGAGGCTGCGTCGATCCCGAGAACATTGCCTCTCATTTCGTTAGATGGTTTCGCGAGGGAAGAATCCCCGGGTATCGGATCAAGCACTCTAAAAGCAATGCGGGATCTCGCTGCTGGCGTGCATTGGGCGCTAGCGGGAAGCTGCGGTGAGTACTCAGCCGGAAACGGAGCCGCGATGCGAATTGCGCCGCTCGCGTTCCTGCTGAATACCTCCGAACCCGGCGGCCGCACTTTACTTCGTGATGTTTGCCGGATCACCCATCATAGCGACGAAGCGTATGTCGGTGCACCTGCTGTTGTGGTCGCCATACGATCGGTCCTCGGAGGCATGTGGCCGCGCCATCGAAATTTTTTGGATGCCGTAATGAATTCACTACCAGACTCTGCCGTTCGTGACCGGATTCAGCAACTTCTTCCGCTGCGGCTCTCAGCAATGGAAGTCGCTTCGCGTTTTGGTGCAACCGGGTATGTTGTTGATAGTGTTCCTCTGGCCCTCTATTGCGCGCAGTCCATTGCGGTGCAGCCACTTCAGGCTGTGCTCGTTCACGCCATCGAAGCTGGCGGCGATACGGACACGATCGCCTCGATCGTGGGACAGTTGGCCGGGGCCGTTGTGGGCGCCGCCGGAATACCCAGCGAGCTGTTCGCGAGCGTCAACGACAGGAATCAGGTTCGCCTATTGGCACTACAGTTTGCTGAATTCATTGCGTCTGCTGCTACCTAGGGCTTGGCCGCGAAATGCAAAGCCACGCACAGTCCAAACACTCGTGCTGTCTCAAGAACAGCCTTCTTGTTTTTCCTGGCTTTTATTGACAAGTAATCGCCGTCTAGCTATACTCATTCTTTAGAGTACTACGCCTCGCCTCCGCGAGACTTCCCCCAAAATCCCAAAATCAAATCTTCTTTCTGGAGACATCTATGTCTACTCGCTCCAAGGACCCTGCGTCCCTGTGTTCCTTCACGTTTGCCGACGGCCGCCGCTGCCGCACTCCCCGCCGCGACGGCCATCCTCATCTCTGTCCCTTTCATGCCCGCAAAGAAGCCCAAGCTCTAGCGGGCCAGCAAGCCGGCCAGGAGATCGCCTATCACCTTTCC
>JAOAPV010000077.1 GCA_025463055.1 Candidatus Acidiferrum typicum | reverse complement strand
CTCGGAATGTGGGATTTGCCAAATTTCCAGATTCCGATAAGCGTTTATCGGGCGGAATCCATATCGGTTATCGCACAGGCTCGTTTTCAAACCTCTCTACTGCTACTCGTGTGTTCCTTTGGGCGCTGAGCTGTGCTAAAAGACTCGAATGTAGCCTCACTATTGCCGCTGCTCACGGCGCTACAGCAAGAGCGGCTACAGTTCCATCGCCACATGCTGCAGAGGTGAGTTTCATGCTGCATGTCCAAAACTATGGTTTCCGACTCAATCTCGCGCTGTCGCGTTTCTCGCCAGAAGATCGCAGGCGCATCGGGGTCCATACCTGCCCAGGGGGTGATCTCGATTCGACGCACAGCGCGGATGTCGATTACGCAGTGTTGCCACGCAGCTTGTTTGAGCTGAAGACGCGATCTTTCTACATCGCGCTTGCGGGTGAGCAGGACGGCCCGCAAGTCCTAAGAGTCATACGCAAACATCTGAAACCGGATCAGCGGATTTTCGTCGGAGTCATTGCTCCGATTGACGTTTGTTCTCTGATTGAAGCGCGGCGCGGCTTGTCCGCGTGGCAACCAGACGGAGGCGCATGGCTGCCGTGAACTTGATTGGCTCGTACAACTACGCGCTCGTAGCGCTTTCGGTGTTGATCGCCATCTTTGCGTCGTACGCTGCTCTGGATCTTGCAGGTCGCGTAACGGCCGCGGGCGGTTGGACTCGCGCGGTTTGGCTGCTGGGCGGGGCCGGTGCGATGGGGACTGGCATTTGGTCCATGCACTACATTGGGATGCTGGCGTTCATCCTGCCGATTCCCGTGGCCTATCATTGGCCGACCGTTCTGCTGTCGCTGTTTGCGGCGATTGTCGCGTCGGTTATTGCACTGTACGTGGTGAGCCGGCAGAGAATGGGTGCGTCTCGAGCGGTCGCCGGAAGTGTCCTGATGGGTGCGGGTATTGCGAGTATGCATTACACCGGCATGGCCGCCATGCGCTTACCGGCCATATGCCAGTTTAATTCCTTTCTCGTCGTCCTGTCGGTCGTGTTCGCGGTTCTGATTTCTCTCGCCGCATTATGGATTAGCTTTCACTTCCGAGATGAGAAACCGCGGATTGGCTGGGGAAAATTAGCCGGAGCCGTCGTGATGGGTGCTGCAATCCCCGTCATGCATTACACCGGCATGGCGGCCGCCAGTTTCACGGCCTCCAGCATGCCCGCGGACCTGCATCACGCCGTTGGCATCTCCGCTCTCGGCACCGCCGGAATTGCCGTCGTCACCTTTATCGTCCTCGGGCTGACTCTGCTGACGTCCTGGATGGATAGGCGATTCGCTGCCCAGACCTTGGAATTACAGGAAGAGAAGCTGCAGCGAAGCGAAGCGTACTTGGCGGAAGCGCAGAGGCTCACGCATACCGGGAGTTGGGCCTGGCGGATAACGGGAAGAGTCGCCTTGCATCTCTCCGAGGAATGGTATCGGATTTATGGCTTCGATCCAGAAAAGGGCCCGCCAGTTTTTGAAGAATGGCTGCAGCGCATTCATCCGGAGGATCGAGCCAAGTTCCTAGGGGTATTCAATCGCGCGATAGCTCAAAAGTCGGATTACGAAGTGGAATTCGGAATCCTTCTTCCAGGTGGCACTGTCAAATACATCCACACTGTCGGTCATCCTGTTCTGAACGCATCCGGGGATTTGATGGAATTCGTGGGTAGCGCGACGGACATCACCGAACGGAAGCGGGCAGAGCAGGCGACCCGTTTGCTGGCTGCCGTTGTGGAATCGTCGCACGATGCGATTGTGAGCAAAAATCTGGATGGCGTAATCACCAGTTGGAATAAGGGCGCAGAACGCCTGTTCGGGTACAATGCGGAAGAGGCGGTTGGCCAGAACATCACGCTCATTATTCCCCCTGATCGTCGTGACGAAGAAAGAACGATTGTTGGGCGGCTCACGCGAGGCGAGCGGGTCGACCACTTCGAGACGGTCCGCATGCGCAAGGACGGCAGCCTGCTCGACGTTGCGCTGACAATTTCGCCGATAAAAGATGGCGCGGATCGCGTTGTTGGAGCATCGAAACTGGCGCGGGATATAACCGAACGCAAATGTGCCGAAGAAGCGCTGCGTCAGGCGCAGGCGGATCTCGCACACGTCAACCGGGTGACCACCATGGGAGAGCTGACTGCTTCCTTGGCGCACGAAATGAAGCAACCTATTGCGGCGGCAATCATAAACGCCAGGACCTGCCTGCGCTTGCTCGCCGCCGGCACCCCAAAGGTCGAAGAGGCGCGCGAAGCAGCCTCGAGAATAATCACGGACGTAACCCGTGCAGCAGATATCATCAGCCACACCCGCCTGCTCTTCCAGAAGGGTACGCCGCAACGGGAGCTCGTAGATGTAAACGAGATCATTCGAGAGATGATCGTTCTCCTGCGCAGCGAGGCAATGCCCTACTCAATCTCGTTCCGAACCGAGCTGGCGGAAGACCTTCCCCAGGTCATGGGAGATCCTGTGCAATTGCAGCAGGTGCTGATGAACCTCATGATCAACGGCATCGACGCGACGAAGAACATGGACGGCCCGCGCGAGCTTGCCATTAAGTCGCAGCGTGCGGGAAACGAGGAAGTCGTGGTGTCCGTCAATGATACCGGCGTGGGGCTGCCCCCACAGCAGGCGGAGCAGATCTTCAATGCCTTCTTTACCACCAAGCCCCATGGGACCGGTATGGGTCTGCTCATCAGTCGGTCAATCATTGAGTCGCATGGCGGCCACTTGTGGGCTAGCGACAACTCCCCGCGCGGCGCAAGCTTTTGTTTCACCCTACCCACCAAAGCCGAGACAAAGGAATGACACACTAAGGCTAATTGAGTCTATCGCTGCGTCGCGCGTCCCCTGGGTAGCCGCACAGTGGCAACCCCATGAATGCTCGGGCGGTGTTCGTTTATCGCGCCGATTTTGTAACCGTCCCGTGATCGAAGGTGTCCGTGAGGCGGCGACCACGCAAAAGGATCGCTAATCATGCTTTGAGGTGAATTAATCCCGAATTACGGGCAACTCTCACCTTACAGTCGCGGAGCTGCTCTGATCATTGATCGGTGGCATGGAGGCCACGGTCATGAAACAGAAGCCCAGTTCCAGACGAAGACGCAACAGCACCAAGTCCATCCTGCGCTTGCCCGACCTTGAACACGCCAAAGCCGCGGTGTTGAACAGCCTCAACTCAGTGGACGCAAAGCGGGGTTATCGTCACGCCATCGATGAGTTCGTTGACTAGTATTGTTCGGAACCTCGCTTGGCCTTCAACAGGATCGTGGTCTTGCGCTATCGCTCTCATCTGGAATCCCGGCAACTCGCCCCCGGCACCATCAATCTGCGTCGTGGCGCTGTGCGCCGGCTCGCATACGAGGCCGCCGACTGCGGTCTCCTCAGCGCCGATTTGGCGTCCGGCATTCGTCGAGTCAAAGGGGTGAAGAAGCTGGGCATTCGCCTCGGCAACTGGTTGACGGCAGAGCAAGGCAATGCGCTTTGGCAGTCACCCGATCGTCAGCGGCTGAAAGGAAAGCGTGACCGAGCCTTGCTTGCATTGTTACTCGCGTGTGGGTTGAGGAGGCATGAAGCCGTGGCTTTGACATTGGATCATCTCCAGCAAAGCGAAGAGCATTGGGCCATCGTTGATCTGGTTGGAAAAGGGGGCCACATTCGGACGGTTCCAGTTCCCGATTGGGTGAGAGCCGAACTGGACGATTGGCTCGCCGCCGCTGCAATTGATCGAGGAAGACTGTTCCGCAGGGTCAACAAAGTGGGAAAGACATGGGGAGATGGGATGACGGTAAAGGCCGTTTGGCACGTTGTGAAGGAATCCGCCAGACGCATCGGAGTGGCGAAGTTGGCGCCGCACGATCTGCGACGGACTTGTGCTCGGCTCTGCCACGCATCAGGAGGCGAGTTGGAGCAGATCCAATTTCTCTTGGGGCACGTTTCGGTGCAGACGACCGAACGTTACCTTGGCTGCAAGCAGCGGATTCGATCAGCCGTCAATGATCGCATTGGCATCGAGCCGAATCCTTGAGCTGGGTGCGCGGTTGTGGAAGGGTTGCCGACCAACCGCTACCAATGCGAAGAACTCATTCCAAATGAGCTTGACGCGGTAGATTAACAACGGTTGCGGGTCTGGTCTTAAGCTGCATAGTGATTTCGCTAAGATGAATTCGCGGGGTGGAGCAGTCTGGTAGCTCGTCGGGCTCATAACGCGCCAAACACCACCTGGCCCTGCCGGATTCAAACGACTTAGCTCTTCTCAACACCCGCGAGACCAAGAGGAAAGCCGTTTTCTGGGCACTTAACGGGCACCTGAATATTGCCGACTGGCGCATCGTACTGAGATATGAGCCCAGCAACGATGGTGGCTGATTCAGGCAGAGGCGACCGAAGATGAGCCATGTCGCATACCTCGTGCTGGGACATTCGCCAACAAAAAGACCAAGCCCTCGGCGACGGTCGGATGCGTGAAGATCGCGTCGCGCAACACCGTGTAGGGCAATCCCCCCAGCATTGCCGTCTGAACGGCCGCCATCATTTCGCTGGCTTCCGCACCAAACGCGGTGAATCCCAGGATGCGGTCGCTTTCCGCATCAACCAACATCTTTACAAATCCACGCGTTTCGCCAATCACAACGGCTCGAAGTACGCCGGCCATCGGCATCTTGGCTAGGCGATATGCAATGCCCCGCGCCTTCGCTTCCGTTTCGTTCAAACCCACTCGCGCCAGTTCTGGATCGGTGAACATGCAGAACGGTACGAGCCGATCGCGGGTCGTGCGGCTGCCGCCGTTCAGGTTGTCGCGGACGACTCGAAAGTCGTCGAATGCGACGTGCGTGAACAGCGGGCTCCCGGCGCAATCGCCCATGGCCCAAACGCCCGGCGCCGTCGTCTCCAGCCGCTCGTTCACTTTGATGTAGCCGCGTGCGTCGAGTTCGATTCCCGCCCTTTCGAGCCCGATTTCCTGCGTGTTCGCCGTTCGCCCCGTCGCAACCAGCAGGTCGGTGCCTTCGATCGTTTGTTCTCCATGACTGTTCTCAACGGCGATTCGCACCTTCTGACCGGAAAGTCCCTCCACCTGGCGCACTCGCGTGTCGAGCAGCACTTCGATTCCCTCGTTCGCGAAGTTCTCCAGAATCGCTTGCGCGATATCAGGATCTTCCGCGACGGCGAGTTGCCGGCCACGCTCGATCGAGCGCTTCTACGTGCGTCATGGGTCGTGCAGCCGCAAGCCCCGGAATGTCCGGGATAGCAGCGCGCGATCCAAGGTCAAGAAACACACGGTCGCCCGTGATCATCCTCGGCCCGCCCTCATTAAGCTGCACTTCGACCGTTTTGGGAGCGACGAACCGTGCTTCGCCTCGAACCAGTTCCGCTCCCGTCGCCTTGAACCGATCGAGATGAGCCTGAACCTCACCCTCCACCATCTTTCGCTTGCGGTTCAGGACGCCCTTCATATCCGTCGACACAGGCCCGCTTTGAATGCCGTACTGCGCGCCGTGCCGCGCGAACCAATTCGCTTTCGCGCTGCGAATCACGTTCTTGCTCGGCAAGCACGCGATGTTCGGACACGATCCGCCGATGTACTTCCGCTCCACGACCGCCGTGCGGTGGCCCGCCTGCGCGAACGTCCACGTCACGTGCTTCCCGGCTTCTCCGCTTCCGATAACAAGGATCTCGTAGCGTTCTACCTCAAGCATGTCCACCTCCATGGGCGAACTGCAGTCACTCTTCTCGAACGCCCAGGACTCATCCAAAAACATTACATCCGTTTGCCGCCGGCGGCCACAATCAGTTGCCCCGTGATCCAGCGCGCGTCGTCGCTGGCTAGAAACGTAGCGGCCAGGGCGATGTCTTCCGGCGTGGCGATCCGGCCGAGAGGTGTCGTTTTCTCTTGCTGCTCTCGAAATTCACGCTCGTGTAGTCCAGAAGCCCGCAGGCCCTCAGTTTCCACGACGCCGGGATTGAGCGAGTTCACACGGATTTTTCGCGGGCCAAGCTCCTGCGATAGAGAAACCGTGATTGCATTTACTGCGGCCTTGCTTGCACTGTAAGCGGCCGCCTGGGGTGTCGGCATCGAGCCGACAATCGAACCGATGTTCACGATCGACCCGCCATCCGGGCCCATTAACTTCACCGCCTCTTTGGTCGTCAGAAGCAGACCCGTAACGTTCAGATTGAAATGTTTTTGGATGTGCTCCAGTGTAATCGATTCCAGCGGAGCAAACTCGTACGTCCCTGCATTGTTCACAAGGACATCTACCTTTCCAAACTGCTTCTTGATTTCCGAAAAGAGTCGGTGGATCTCCTCGGGCTTCGAAACGTCTCCCTGAATGGCAATGGCCTTGCCGCCCTTAGAACCGCCTTCTGTCACGCAGGTGGTCGCGGGTTCGCGGACTACTGCGAATTTCCGAGAATTATCGCGTTGCGCCGATGGTGGAGAATGCTTGCGAATCCTCCCATTCGCGGATCGGGGCCACTAGGTACAGCTCGGAGTGGTCCGGAAGATGATTGACATAAGGCTCGCCATTTGATCCGTCATGGTTCAATGTCTGTAGCATCTTTTGATCCAGTCCGATGATCATGATGTGTGGCCCAACGTGGAATTCATTGCCACTTCCCATCGCA
Source organism: Candidatus Acidiferrum typicum (assembly GCA_025463055.1). Classification (GTDB taxonomy): domain Bacteria; phylum Acidobacteriota; class Terriglobia; order Acidiferrales; family UBA7541; genus Acidiferrum; species Acidiferrum typicum_A. Next base: position 903 of record JAOAPV010000077.1, on the reverse strand, counting down.
TGCGACTTGTTTGGCACCCAGAAGCCGCCGTACATATATGAAATTCCGACACTCTTCACATTGGGCGTACGGCCGGCCATACTGTCCTTCATGAACTGCAGAAACACCTGGTCAAAGCACCCGGGCTCATCATGGGCGCCTTCAGGGCGACCCGGAAGACAGGTCCACTGATTGGTGCCGGCTCGGAGAACGCGGAACTCGCCGCCGGGCGAAGACGGCCAGTCGAGCACGGTTGCATTTTGCGTGACAAACTTTGGACCCGCCTGCATCGCGGATGAGATCTTTTCCGCATCAGACTTCGGCTTCTGCGCTGCCGGCATTTGAGCGTAGGCGACAGCCGTGATGAGTATTAAGAAAGCAACGATCTTCAAGCAAGGACGTCGCTGTGGTATCTGGCGAAGTTAGCGCGGTGCGGTATTCAGCGTTAATGTGGTGCCCAGCCCAGCGTAAAGATAGTGATCGCCGAAGGCTTTCTTCAACGCCGTGAAGGCGGGCTCGCCGGTGCAGTGGCCAGGGGCGATGTACTCGACTTTGAATCGATCATGTAGCACGGTTACGATCTTCTCGATGTCCGTGTCGCTAGCCGTAACAAGGTGGAAGCCGCCAGCGATGAAGCGGATGCGCGGGTTGATCGCGCTGGCAGATTCGACGATTCTGTCGATACCGGGATGCGAACAGCCAACCACAATGACCATGCCCTCGGGCGTACTGAAGGCTAGGGACAGCTCGCGCAGTTCGAGCGTACCCGGCTTATCGGAAACCAGCGTAATTAGATGGATGTTAGGTGCGATCTCCATGTTCTTGTCGACGAGTTGGAAATTAGCGCCAGGCCAGGCCGAGCCAAACCGCATGATCTCTGGCGGTGCACCGTTGTAGTAGCGCTGCTCCAGTGGGAGAGATGGG
>JAOAPV010000069.1 GCA_025463055.1 Candidatus Acidiferrum typicum | reverse complement strand
TTTAATGATTTACGGATTTGCACTCCTGCCACCCTGTGTTCCTGAATTCTCCGCATACGACAAGTCTCGACAATTGAATTATTTACGGATCGCGTCCTCCTGTCTGCCGGAATTCCACAGTGAAGTTTGGGGTGAAGAGCGCTTTTTAAAAGCTGAAGAAAATACGGAAGATAATTTTGGTCGGGGCGCCCGGATTCGAACCGGGGGCCTCCTGCGCCCAAGGCAGGCGCGCTACCAGGCTGCGCTACGCCCCGACACGCGTAGGTCTTGAGTTTACCGCAGTTTGGGATTTTCTACTGGCCTCTCGTAGGGTTTTCGGAGTTCTCTTCCCTCTCGTTTCTGACTATCGCGATGCCTTGGGCATCTCTCTTAATGGCGGTAGCAACGTGAATTTGAATGGAGGAGCTACGCAAAATGGAAAATGATGGCAACAAGAATCAATTTTCGCGGCGCGGGTTTCTTGGAGTTGGATCGGCTGCCCTTGCGGCTGTGGCTGGCGGCTTGTCGGTAAGCAGCGCCATCGCGCAGGAAGGCCAACAACCTGGCAATCCTCGGACTGACCGGAGTGCGAGCGATCCGGGTCCCACCAATAACGGACTGGACCCACAGAACCTGGATTCTGCTTGGCCACCCGCCACCGATTCCAAGAGCCTTGTGCAAACGTTCAAATATCCGTTCTCTTTTGCGAACAAGCGGACTTACAAAGGCGGATGGTCGCGGGAGGTGACCGTCCGGGAACTAGCCGTGTCGAAATCCCTGGCAGGCGTAAACATGAGACTCACCGCCGGAGGCGTTCGTGAACTGCACTGGCATACGGCCGACGAATGGGCGTTCGTGCTCTATGGGTCGGCGCGGATCACGGCCATTGATCGGGACGGCAAGAGCTTTGTTGCCGATGTAAAGAAAAACGATCTGTGGTACTTCCCCAGCGGGATTCCACATTCGATTCAAGGCCTTGAGCCGGACGGTACCGAATTCATGCTCGTATTCGACGATGGAGACTTTTCGGAGTCAGAGACGGTTCTGCTGAGCGACTCGGTGGCGCATCTTCCGCCCGAGATCTTGTCAAAGAATTTCGGGGTTTCGCAACTGGCTTTAAAAAACCTCCCCAAGCATGAGCTATTCATTTTCCAGACTGCTGTTCCGGGACCACTGGAGGCGGACCAGAAAGCGGCCGCAGGAGCACTTGGGAAGTCGTCGACCGATTTCGCGTTTCGCACGATGGAAATGCCGCCGACGAAGCGCACGAAGAGTGGAGAGGTACGCATTGTTGATTCTAGTACGTTCAAAGCCTCAACTAACGTTGCGATGGCAATGGTCACGGTTCGTCCGGGAGGGCTGCGGGAACTGCACTGGCACCCCAACGCTGACGAGTGGCAGTACTACATCACCGGCAAGGCTAGAATGACCGTGGTGTCGACAGGCAACCGGGCTCGCACTATGGACTTTCAAGAAGGAGACGTCGGGTACGTGCAAAAGACCCTGTTGCATTACATCGAGAATACAGGGAATAGCGACCTGGTCTTCCTGGAGATGTTCAAAAGCAGCTTCTATCAAGACCTGTCGCTTTCGGAGTGGTTGGCCCACACCCCACCGGAGCTGGTCATGGCACATCTCAATATCGACCGGGCCACGCTGGATGCAATACCGCGAGACGAGCTTGTGGTCGTGCCGGGTTAGGTGACGCGCGGCTCTGGCGAGGGCCGTCGCGGCTGGGAGTGGCGGGCAACCATCACTTCATCTTGCTTGTTAGCTTTCCGCAACATTCCGGTCGCGCGGGCAAGGCGGAGCTATCCCAGCCGCCGCCGAGGGCCTGCACGAGCGTGACTGCATCCACCATGCGACGGCCGAGAATATTCACCGCGGTGATTTCGTCAGAAAGCGCCGCGCTCTGCGCGGTGGTCACTTCCAGGTAACTGGTGACGCCGCCCTTGTAGCGTGTGATGGCGAGTTCCAGGTATTTCTGGGCCGCGATGACTGCGTTGGCTTCAACCTCAGCTTCGTGCTCGAGAATCCGCAATGCCGCTACATTGTCTTCGACTTGTTGGAAACCGGTCAGGACGGTTTGGCGATAGTTGGCGACGGACTGATCGTAGAAAGAGATGGCCTCGTCTGATAGAGCCCGGCGTCTGCCCACGTCGAAGAGAGTGAAAACCGCAGACGGGCCAACGGACCACAAAGTACTGGGGCCAGAGATCAATGTCGTAATTTTGCCGCTCTCGAAACCCCCCGCGGCGGCCAAATTGATGAGCGGATAATAGGCGGCCTTGGCCACTCCAATCTGCGCGTTGGCGGAGGCCATGAGCCGCTCGGCGGCCGCAATGTCAGACCGGCGCTCGAGCAACTCTGAGGGCAACCCAGCGGGAATCGGGGGAGGGGGCATAGTGAGAGGAAGAGGAGCGAGGGTGAAAGACGCTGGCGGCTTCCCCATCAGAACCGCCACGGCGTGCTCGAATTGGGCGCGGGCAACTCCAACATCGATTGCCTGGGCTGCAGTTGTCTCAAGTTGCGTTTTGGCCTGCTGAACCTCCAGATCGGAAGCAAGCCCTCCTGCAAACCTGTTCTCAATCAAGTCCAATGCCTCTTGATATTGCTCAACCGTCGAGTTCAAAAGCTGTTCCTGGGCATCCAGGGAGCGGGCCTGATAATAGAACAAAGCCAACTGGGCATGCATAGAGAGGCTCACGGTTGCGAGGTCGGCAGCGCTGGCTTGGGCCTGGTCGCGATAAGATTCGACGGTGCGGCGTATGCGTCCCCAAGCGTCGACCTGATAAGACAATTCGAAGGGAATTTGTATGTCGGTGAAGGTAACGCCATTGAATGTTGGGCTGCGGGGTTGCCGATTCACGGAAAAATTGTTGCGGGTTAGCGTCGGATTTACGGTCAAGGTTGGAAAGTAATCGGCCCGTTGATATCTGAGCGCCGCACGAGCCTGGGTATATGCGGCCTGGGCGGCTTTCAAATTTTGGTTCGAGACGTTTACCTGCTGTTCGAGGGCGTTCAGTTGAGGGTCTTGAAATATCTCCCACCAGTTGCCGCTGAGCTTCTCGTCGCTCGGCTGGGCCGGCTTCCAATCACCGACTTCTTTATAGGCTGGCGGAACTTCCGCCGCCGGCCGTTTATACTTTGGTCCAACCGTGCAACCCGCAAGCGAAACTATGCTCAGCACGCAGATACCGCCCGCCATGCGCTTGCGAACTCGGGCTTCTATTCGTGGGGCGCAGATAAAATTCATTGCTTCGCTCCTGCGGTTGGCTGGGGCGGTGTTTTCGAGGCCGGTGCTATCTGCACTTGTTCTCCGGTCACGATGGAATCGGGTGGGCTCTCGATGACTGATTCGTTGCCCTGCAGTCCCGAAACGATTTCGATCGAAGTGCCGAAGTCGTGGCCTGCCACTACCGGCACCAGCTTCGCTTTCCCGTTCTCGACAACGGCGACGTTCAGGCCTTCCTTCCGAAAGAGAAGAGTGTCGACCGGCACAATGTACGTGGATGCCTGGCCCGGCACTTTGAAATGGACTTCCGCATAAGCGCCCGAAAGCAATTCCCCTGACGGGTTATTCACGTCCACTTCAACCAGCAGCGTGCGCGTTGTGTAGTTAATAGCCTCGGCGGTGCGCACCAATTTCCCTGTGAACATACGTCCGGGAAACTCCGCCAATTTCAGGTCTGCTGTCAGGCCCGGCTTGGTTTGCTGCGAAAACTCTTCAGGTACATTGACATACACGCGTAGCACGCCGGGCTGTGCCATGTGGAAGAGATCGGTTTTCACAATGGCATTGCTGCCTGAGTTGATCAGATCCCCTATATCGGTGTTTCGCGCGGTAATTACGCCGTCAAACGGAGCGTAAACCTTTTCGAAAGATACCAGCGCGGAGTACTGCCGGACCGCTGCTTGGTCTGCTTCGACAATCGCTTTATTCGCGTTGTATGTGCCGACGGTATTGTCAACGTCCTGTTGGGACACAGCATTTGTTTTCTTAAGCCCTTCATATCGGGTTTTCGTGATCGAAGCTAGCTCGAGATTGGCTTGTGCGGTTAACAGGGTGCTCTGTGCTTGCTCCAGCTGCTGGTCGACTTCAGGAGACGCGATTATTGCGAGAAGCTGGCCTTTTTTGACATGCGCCCCTATATCGAAGTACCAATGTTCCAAATAACCGTTCGTTCGCGCGAAAACCGGCGACGTGATATACGGTTGGACGTTTCCCGGCAGCACAATCTCCTGCGACGGTGCGGCCTGCTTAGGCTGAACAATCGTAACGGTGGGTACCGCCAAATTCGCGGTTTCAGTGCGCAGCGCGGCGCTTGTGTGGACGCGCTCGAGAATGCCGAAAATCAAAACTCCGGCGAAAATTAGAAAAATTGCGCCCCCGATGATCCAACCTCGTCGCGATCGCCGCTTTGTGGCGGCACTGCCCGGCGATTGCGCTCCTTGCATCGAAATGTGTCCTGCTGTTTGCGACTGCATTGGCATCACCCTCGAATTCCTTTTTCGCAATCCCTATGGTTGAGTACTAGTCTCCGCCGGCCGATGGCGCAGGCCATGGAGAATGCTGAACACGGTTGGAACGAACAACAACGTGGACACCGTGGCAAAGAGCAATCCACCGATTACGGCGCGGCCAAGCGGAGCATTCTGCTCGCCACCGTCGCCAAGCCCCAGCGACATCGGCAGCATGCCGATAATCATGGCCAGCGCAGTCATTAACACCGGGCGGAAGCGAGTGAACCCGGCCTCAAGAGCCGCGGCAACGGGGTCTTTGCCCTCTCTCATCTGTTCGGTGGCGAATTGCACCACCAGGATGCTGTTGGAGGTGGCTACGCCCATGCACATGATCGTGCCCGTGAGCGCCGGCACACTTAATGTGGTGTGAGTCACGAACAGGAACCAAGCGATGCCAGCGAGGGCTGCGGGAAGTGCAGTAATAATGATGAAAGGGTCCAGCCACGACTGAAAGTTCACCACGATCAGGAGGTAGACAAGGACAATAGCCAGGACCAGCCCCGATAACAGACCTATATACGACGAGCGCATCGTCTGAACTTGGCCGCGCAGGACAACTTGCGAGCCGCGCGGCAGCTTCGGCCGAGCTTTATCGATGATGCTTGTAATGTCCCCCGATACGCCGCCCAGATCGCGGCCCTGAACCGCCCCGAAGATGTCAATCACCGGCATAATGTTGTAGTGGGAGACTACCGCCGCCCCCGTTCCGCGCTGGATAGAAGCGACGGTTGCGAGAAGGGTCGGTGCGACGCCAGGAGTCGGTCCCGTGATGGGCATGTTCGCCAGATCCTGGAGCGTATCGACGCGATACTGCGGGGTCTGAGTAGAAATGTCGTAGCTGTTTCGATTCTTAGGGTCGAGCCAGTATGTTGGCGCGGTCTGGAAGCTGCCACCAAGCGAGATTAAAACGTTTTGCGCGACGGCGTTGCCATTGTAGCCAATCTCTTGCGCCTTGG
>JAOAPV010000062.1 GCA_025463055.1 Candidatus Acidiferrum typicum | reverse complement strand
TGCGCTACATCGAAGGGCGTTTTCGCAGCCTCGGCCGCGACATGCCGGAAGTAAATGTGCGGCAGGCAATGGTTCCCGAAGGCGCGGAAATACTGGAGAATCCGCGTGGCACGGCGCCGGGATTGTGGCTGGAAGACGGCGGCCGCGCTGTGGTGCTTCTACCCGGTCCACCTCGCGAACTGAAGCCGCTATTTCGCGAGCAGGTTTTGCCACGGCTGGAGCGGCGCGCGTCCGGTCTGCGTATGCACAGCCGCGAACTGCGCGTAACCGGTTTGGGCGAATCGCATGTCGAGCAGCGCATCCTGCCGATTTACAAGCGCTTTCCGGAAGTGAAAACGACGATTCTCGCGGCTCCGGGCGAAACGCAAATCCATTTGCGCTTCTGGACCGAAGACGCGGCGCATGCCAAGAAAATTCTGGACGAGATTGTACAGGGGTTCGAGATTGCGCTCGCCGATCGCATTTTCAGCCGGGATGGCCGTGCCTTGGAGGAAATTGTCGCAGAGCAGTTAACGCTGAACAATGCGACGATCGCGGCGGCAGAAAGCTGCACCGGTGGGCTGCTTGCACAACGTCTGACGAGCATAGCGGGCAGCTCTTCGTATTTTCTGGGGGGCATGGTGTGCTATAGCAACGAGCTGAAGACAGCGTGGGCCGACGTTCCCGCCGAAATAATTGCGGCGAAGGGCGCGGTTAGTCCGGAGGTGGCCGTAGCGCTGGCGGAGGGTATTCGCCGGCGGGTTGGCAGCACGCTGGGCGTGGGAATTACCGGGATTGCGGGACCCGGCGGCGGCTCTGACGAGAAACCTGTGGGCACTGTGCATGTAGCCATTTCGCACGGAGGCGGGATCAAGGAACGCGGCGCGCGCTTTCCGGGTGATCGCGACTCCATTCGCTGGCAGGCGTCGCAGATTGCACTCGATCTGGTGCGCGTGCATTTTTTGTACAACGGCCAAAACGCTGCGATATCTTCGGCGAAAAGGGGCTGATGCATGCGCCTCTTTGTTGCGCTGGAGATTCCCTCTGAGGTGCGCGATGAGTTCGCGGCGTTGATCAACGAATTGCGCGCGGCGGATTCGTCGTTTTCAAAAAGTCGAGCGCGCTGGGTGCGGCCGGAGAACCTGCACGTCACGTTGAAATTTATTGGGCATGTTGACAACGGCAAGATCGATGCGATTCGCGCCGCGCTTTCGGAAGTTCGCTTCGACACCGCTGTTGAGCTGCGATTCGGTGGGTTAGGATTTTTCCCCAACGGAAAACGCCCGCGCGTTTTTTGGGCGGGTATGGAAGCTTCGCCGAACCTGGCGCCGCTTGCCGCCGAAATCGATGCGCGGCTCAAGAAACTCGGGATTTCGAGTGAAACGAAGGAATTCGCGCCACATCTCACGTTGGCGCGCTTCGATCCGCCCGGAATTTCCGAGGGACTTAGCGCGATTGCGCAAGAGAATGTGGCTCGGGAATTCGGCGCCACCCGCACCGGCGAATTTCACCTGTTTGAAAGCAAGACCAAGCCCAGCGGAGCGGAATACTCGCGCCTGGCCTCCTTCTCGTTCGCGCCGACGACGGCTTAGGCGCGCATCATGAACACGTCACTGCTATTGCCGATTATTCCCTTGGCGGCTTATCTGCTTGGCTCGATTCCCTTCGGGTTGCTGTTTACTCGGCTTTTTGGTGCCGGCGACGTGCGCGAGTCCGGCAGCGGTAACATTGGCGCCACAAACGTTGCGCGCGTGGCCGGCCCGGTGCCGGCATTGCTCACCCTGCTCTTTGACTTTGCGAAAGGCGCTGTGCCCGTTTGGATGGCCGCGAGCGTCAGCAACCGAAGTGCAACATGGATGATGATTGCCGCACTAGCGGCGCTCGCCGGACACTGCTTTCCGATTTGGCTGAGATTTCGGGGCGGCAAAGGCGTGGCCACGGCGGCTGGCGCATTCCTGGTGCTCTGCCCTGCGGCGCTACTCGGCTCCGTGATTCTCTTTCTGATCGTGCTTTTCTTCTGGCGCTATGTTTCGCTTGCGTCCATTTCCGCCGCTGCTGCCATGCCGCTGCTTATCTATTTGCTGTGGGCGCCGCATCATGCGCCACCGATGATTATCACGTTTGGCGCGCTCGCAGCCGCAGTGATCATCGTTTACAAGCACGACGCCAACATTCAACGGTTGGCGCAGGGCGAAGAGCCGAAATTCTCCTTTGGTAAAAAACGAGACCCCGCGTGAGCAGGATTGCCATTCTTGGCGGTGGAAGCTGGGGTACCGCGCTCGCAATCGTGCTTTCGCGCGCACGACGTAAGCATGAGATTTCGCTGTGGGTGCATGATCGGACCCTTGCGGAATTCATCCGAAGAGATCGCGAAAACCGCAGCTATTTGCCGGGATACCTATTGGACGCGGAAGTTAACGTCACGAGCGAGATTCGCGACGCGACCTCAGGCGCGCAGATTCTTATCGGGGCTATACCGACCGCGCACGCGCGAGCTGTTTATTCGGCGGCAGCCGCAAGCGTTTCGCTCGGCTCCATTTTTGTAAGCGCAGCCAAGGGCCTGGAGCCCGCCACTCACAAACGAATGAGCGAAGTGGTTTTCGAAGTTTTCTCTCGCAAATCCGTGCCCCGCGTGGCTGTGCTTTCCGGTCCATCGTTCGCCGCAGAAGTGGCGCGGGGAGAACCCACCGCAGTTGTGCTGGCATCGAGCGATGCCGCATTTACTGCCGAGGTGCAGGACGAGTTCGCGGCACCGAATTTCCGTGTTTACACCAACGAAGATGTGCTGGGCGTGGAGCTGGCTGGCGCGATGAAAAATGTGATCGCCATCGCCGCTGGTGTTTGCCAGGGGCTCGGGCTCGGTTCTAACCCGCTGGCCGCCCTTATCACGCGCGGCTTAGCTGAAATGTCTCGTTTGGCGGCGGCTCTGGGCGCAGAACCGGAAACACTGACGGGGCTGGCCGGCCTCGGCGATCTGGTGCTCACCTGCACGGGAGCGCTGAGCCGCAATCGGCAAGTGGGCATCGAGCTGGGCAAAGGGCGCACGCTTACAGAAATCCTGGCGGGCATGCGTACGGTTGCCGAAGGCGTCGGTACCACGGCCGCGCTCCTTGCGCTGGCTCGCGAAGCCAAGGTCGAGCTCCCGATCACTCAGCAAGTGGAGGCTATTCTCCACGAAGGAAAGCCGCCCCGAGAAGTCATTCGCGACATAATGGAGCGTCCGCAACGGCCGGAATAGCCGGCTCGTCCTACCCTTTTCGGTGAAATCGGCTGGGCTAACCTGGAATTGCCGTTCATAGTACGAAGGTTCCAGTTGCAAGTCCGCGACTCGCCGCTCGCATTTTCCCGGTCCGCTGCCCGAATCACTTAAAATTGATGTCAAGGCAATGTCCGCAAAGCAACCGATTTCCGTCAAGTTCGGGGCCTCCTGGGAGCGTATGCGCACCGGGCGGGTGCGCATTCTTTGGCTGGTTTTGGGCGCTTTACTGTTGGTCAGCGCCTTCCCGATCGGACTTTACCACCGGCAAGTGCTGCAGCTCAGCCAAGACAAACTGGTAGATACCGAGCGCGTACAGCAAACCGACCTAACCCGCTCGTTGACCCAGGAAATTCAGTTTTTTGAAGCCAATATGAGCCAGCAGCTCGTCAGCCAGGAGAAGATTCTTGCGCTGATTAACGTCAGCGACAACGTAGAAGACCCGGTAGCGGAGCCCAAAGTCACACGCGTGCTCCAGACATTTGCGGAAAGTAACCCGAACACTTTTCTATATCTCAGTGCGGTGGGCAAATCCCGGAAAGGCACCGTCGTTTCGCAGGGGAACTACCGCGCCGATCAGGATCCTTTCGTAGGCAAAGCCTTGCAGCGCGCTTTCGTGTGGTGCATGCAGCAATCCGGAGAGTTTCGTAGCGATCCGTTGGCGCTTGCGCCTGATGATCGCCCCGCATTTGTCGTGGCCGTGCCGCTGAAGGACATTAACGGAAATTTTACGGGCATGCTGGCTGCCGTTGTTTCGCTCGAGCCGATTCTTCGCCGATTGCAGGACGCCAGCGTGCGCGGGAGCACCGTGTTCATCGTCGATCACTCCGGCCATACGGTGGTTCACCCGGACACCAAAAACTTCGTTCCGGGCACGGACTTGACCAATTCCGACCTAGTCAAACAAATCCGCGATCTGCCGCAAGAACTGCGCAACACGCAAACGATTCGCTTCAAGCAGCAAGTTAACGGGCATACGGTCGAGATGGTCGGCACGTTCAGCACTATGCCGGAACTGAATTGGGCGGTGGTGGCGCAGCGCAGCCTCAGTGAAGCTCGCGATGACGCTGGGGTCAGCGAACTCAATCGTCAGGCGCTCGCTTTCGTCACTGTCGTAGTGCTCGCCGCCGTGCTTGTCGGCTACTTTTTTGCCGTAGGAATCAGCGGACCCATTCGAGGTCTCG
>JAOAPV010000059.1 GCA_025463055.1 Candidatus Acidiferrum typicum | reverse complement strand
GAAGTAAACAGGGTGATTGCCGAGTATGAAGCCAAGACCGGTGCGCAGCCATTTGACATGGCGACTGGTGAACGCATCGAGAAAATTACGAACGAAGAGCGCGAAGTCTTGATGGTTCATCCCATCGCCGGCGGCTAGCCGTACGGGGCTGCCTAAACACCGAACCCGCCACTTGCCAGAGTCGATTTCTGTTCCGGGGTATCTGTATGTTGCCTGGAGTTCTATCTCTGATTCCGTTCCTCACGCAGACCCGGTGGAGGTTTGTTTTTACTGACATGGGATGGAGATGGCTGGTTGGAGAAATTGACGTACCGCGACCGCGGCAAAATGGTCTCTTAGGGCAGTGCCTCCACATCTTAGACCCGGCCGGTTCGGCACTAGTCGCAGGCGAGGTGGAGAACCGTGTGAATGGTGCAGAGCCCATCGGTCAAGAATATCGCACGCAAAACTATCTGCGCCGCATCGTTGCCCTCACGGGCGCCACGCAAAGAGGGAACAGTTATGTCCTAGATGTCGGCAAAACTGAATTTTCTGTGCGTACTGGATACGTGAGGCGGCTGCGAGACGTTACAGATCCCAAATGTAAATACGAAGAAACGTGCTTCTATTCCGCATACAAAGGCATGCCGAAAGCGAAGCAAATCGCTACCGTGCTGTTGCAGCTTACGAACAATCCAGCGCTGTTTGACAAGTGGGCCGTTCAGAACGGCGTGGCGTATAAGGCTGACGGCCAGGTGTTCACCAGTGCGCGGTGATCCGCCCGCAATGAGAATGGAACTCAAATTCACGGCGGCCGAGCGCGCGGAAGAGTATTTGGAGCGTATCGCTGCGCTCACTGGAGCCGAGCAATACGACGATGGCACTTACCACCTCACGGCCGGGCGCATTCGCTTCCGATTGGACTATAAATTCGTGGGTGTTATCTCGCACGGCGGCGAATCGACGTGCTTTTCTGTTGTCGCGTACCCCGATCTCCCGCGCGCGGAAGTGATCGCGTCTGCATTACTACAGCTGAAGAACAATCCAGGATTGTTTGAGAAGTGGAGGGAACTGCAGGGACATACGTTTAAGGCGGACGGACAGATGTTCAGCGGTACACACTGGCGATAACAAACCTAACATCTGGGACTATCAGCTACTCATCCCAGATCGAAGCGCGAGCAAACACCTTGCATTTGACTTCTCGCGGCGGGAGGATTCTTGTGCAGGACCAATGTTCCAATCGGGCCAACTCGTGCGCGTGAACCTCGCTGGCTTCCAGGCCGAGGGCGTAATGTTTCAGGCTGCGGTCACGGACGCTGTTGGTCACATTGTGAAACAGACTTCGGAACAACCACCGAAGTATTTAGTAAAGCTTTTATTCTCCTTCCGTGGAGTTAACGAAGTCGAAGTTCCCGCAGACCGCATCCACGCAGACAAGTGACCCTTACCCTGCACCAACGATCTCAACCGGCAAGCCTCTTCCCTCTAGAACGATCTCAGTCGAACGCCAGAACGGCTCTCTCAAAATGCAGGTATTCACCTGATTGCTGCCGGTCCATGAGCTGCAGGCGACACAAGTTACACGAAAAACAGCGAAAATTCGTATTGCCCTAAACAATAAATGCTAGTAGTTTCTTCTGCCATGCCGTCTCCCCGGACGCCGTGAATCCTCGTTGTAGATGACAGCACCGCGGTGCGCGGCGCAATCTGCAGCTTCATCGATAGGGCCACTCCCTTCAAAGCCTGCTGCGAGGCTGGCAACGGGGATGCTGCCGTCGAGAAAGCGAGCGAGCGCGCCCCCGCCTTGGTCATACTGGACCTGAACATGCCGATGCTGTACGGCATCGAGACCGCCTCGGCCCTGCGCAGCATGGTCCCCAGCGCCAAGATCATTGGCTTAGCCGTGTTCGCTGGAGAGTATCGTAGGACGCAACTCGCCGCTGCCGGATTCGATATGATCGTATCCAAGAATGAGGGACTCGCGAAGCTGGCGGAGGCGATCAATGCGTTACTGCCTCAGGCTGGCGTGCGGGAAGCTCTGCTACCGCCATTCGACATCTTCAAGGTTGCCGGGGACGGCCATCCGACATGGGTGCAATCTGCGCTAACTTTAGAAGACGCAAACGCACGCGTTCAGACTCTAGGGTTAGCCTTCCCCGGCAAGTACATCATCCTCAGCCAAAAGACGGGTCGCCAGACGGTCGTAACGATCAGCGAAACGGACGGAATCGTACAATAAGCTCTGAATGTCAGTAACGCTCACGAAGATCATCGACGGCAAGCCCGTAGTTTCTGACGACCTCACGCAGACCAGATGCCGCAGCAATGTTCGAGCATAGCTAACCTATTCCCAGTGAGACCAGGCGTTACCCTGCTCTTCGTGTTTCTTTCTAGCGAGGGCTTCCATGCGAAGGCGCTCCGAGCACTCGTCGCAGATGGTGATTTCCGAAGGCTTGCCGCACATATTGCAAACGTGGTGTGCGTGTTCGGGTCGGGGATCGGATCGCAGGGGAACTATTTTCATGCTTTGCCTCCTTTCTAACCTATCCATCGAAGGAGCAACCTTGCTCCGCACGGGCAATTCACCACTCTCTGCTCCGGAGTTGGCATCAGGTACGATTCGCGGCTCAAAGCCGAAAGGCAGATGAGCTTGCTCGTAACGGTCACTCCCTTCTGACGTCGAGCCGGAAACTTGATGGGTCGGCAGGGATGACGTTATGCGTGCGTTGATTGAGAGACTGTCAGAGGCGAAGACGGAATGAAGACGGAATAAGGTTACGATCCTGAGGAGCGATACCTTAAATCGTACCGTTCACATCACGCTCTTGCGCGACGACTGCGCACTGCAGGCTTCTTTTCGTCAATCATGCCGTGGAGGTGCGCAGCGGCGAGTTCTATATCGTGATATCTGTATTGCCCCGCTCTGCTCTCCGCTGTAATAACTCCACAACGGTGAACTTTTTCGAAGTCGCCGTAGGGGAATTTGTATTTTCTCTTGTTCTGCTCATCCCCCTCGTCATCAACCCCCAAGTGCCATTTGGCGTATTCGTTAATCCCGTGCAAGCGGATGAACTCATTCTCCTCTTGTGTGGAAGGCTGGTCTTCGCTCCACGCGCCCCTTTCGTCCCGTACAAATTTTCCCTCGTTCACCAGTTCTTTGGCATATCCGAAGGCTGTTTTGCTCAATTTCACCATGACGATTCACCTCCGTCTGGATTTGCGGCTTGATGTTTCCGCCTGAGGGCAGGATTATTCCAGTCCTGACGGAGGGCTATACAGCGTCTACCCTAGCTGCTCCCCATATTTTTCGGAGCCACTCTGGCCAATGTGATCCTAAATCGTAGGCGTCGTACGTGGCTGATTTTCCGCAGTGCAATCGTCCAGGCGGCGTTGATTTTCAAAGCGAGGAATCAGATAGCCGCTCGGCGGTTTACGCCGGAAACTCGGGCCGACATGCTAAACAATTGAGTTCCTGACCGAGGTGTTCAAGCCGCCCTTGCGGCGTTGTTACCCAGTGGCGGTGGGTCCAGGGCGGATTATGACGGACGTGCTGCTGATGCCCACACTCCAGTTCTGCCACCCAATCCAAATTTTCATCTAAATGAAAGTCAACGATTTTGCGCATCGTCCCTGTTGCTTTTGCCTGCGTAGGTTTCATGGTATGCCGCCTCCGCGCTGCGAGCGAGCATAGGCGCTCCCGTAGGCGACGACAATCCGGTTTTCACCGGAGTCAGTCTGTCACGTAAAATGACTACGCACGTAGGACATCGAACCCTAGCTTGAGGCACGCCTACGACATTTTATTTTTTAGGTAGGGCCGACGCTTTTATTATATAAGTCCTACTCAACGACGGGTCAAAACGTCGCGATTGCTCCTTCCATCTGGGGCAATTGTTGTGGAAACTTTTGTCGCTCTTATACGCGCATTTCTTTTTGTTTACGTGCGCCGCTTGTCGCGGTTATTTAGCGTCAGTCTGCTCCAGTTCCCAAAGCAACTTAGAACCCGCCGATGCTCGTATTTTCATACTTCACTGTCACTGTGGTTGGGCTGGAGAAATGGCTGGCTTCGCGGCGCTACGTCACTGGGTTGAGTGCGGAAAATACATGGACTTACAGAATGTGGCGGATTGCTCCATCGTCCTCAATAGAGCTGCCTGAGTGTACGGTGTAGAACATCGCGGACAGAAAAACTAATCAGCGGGAGGACAAGTTTAGTGCAAGAGGCCCCACGTCGGACATTTCCGTTTGATGCCCGCGCCGAAGTCCTGAGAATTCGCGCACAGTGAGCACCCGCGTTAGAACTTAGTTCGCATGGGTATTTTCTGGAGTTCCCGACTTTACTCGCCGCAGGGACGCGTGTGTTCGTGAAGATGTTTACGAAATCAGAGTTCTTCGAAGCGAAGGGGAGCGTGATTTATTCGCGGCCAAATGTCGGGCTCGGTCTTGCCTTTTCTTGAGGTCGAACCACGTTTTCTACCTGTGCTTCAAAAATGGCTGAGGTCAGCGAAGGAGAAAATCGAACAGATACAAGGAGAACCCGATTGACGGGCTGAACGAGAAGGAATAATTTGGCAGATTGAATTCGAAGCCCAAAAACTCTACAAAACTTTACGGCTTCAGTTCAAGAGGGCGCAATGGCTTGATCGCTGATGCGCCCTTTTATTTTTCTTTTGGCGGGAGTGACGGATTCCTTCACCGAACGCTATTTCACGAAATCGCGCAACCCGAACATTTGTTCATGTCCTGCTATTCAGGTGTCCTAAGTGCAGTCGTCCTGTGACGGCTGCTTGTTCCAGCCAGAACATGGACCGAGAACACGTTGCCATTCGCACCTTTAACCTAGCCTGCAAATGTGGTTGGTCTGGGGATGTGAATGGCTTGATGGCTATTCAACACTGGGTTGAGCCTTGGGAGCAGGTTATTGGCACGAACGCCAGCGGCTAGAAATCGCGGCCCCTTTGCGGGTTATACCAATCAGGCGCGAGATTGCTGACCAAATTCTTACACGTCTCTGGGTCTGTCTTCAGAATCCTGCAAAATGCAAGGTGCGCGCCGCTTCGCAGTAACCACATTTCTTGGCTAAGGAAATGGCGACAAACAACGAACTCATCTGGGGATTCTGAAGACAATTGTCGAAGGCGAGCCTCGGCAGTATCAATGTCATTTACTGCTTCGATCCAGTGAAATGTCCCCTTGCGGTCTTTTTTCAAAATATCAAAGATCGTGTTCATTGTTAGTCCGTTTCCGCTGGCTGCCCACACTTCTCATGTCGCCCCAGGGAAGAATCGGCCTTGCCTTGTAACAGTAGAAAAAATAAAAGCGGGAGCCAGTTTCCGTCAACTTGCTGGGGAAGCATCGTGGTTGGCGACATTTGAAACAATCAGGTTTTAACTTGACGAGCCCTCAGATGGGATTTAAAAACCTCGCTGTTACACAGATTCCGATTGCGCCGCATAGTGCTCAAAAACCGCCTCAATCTTGAGGCGCATTTCGAGATAAACCTCATGTTTTTCCACGATGGTCTCAGGTTCCGGAGATACAACGTCCGGCCCAGTGCGGGAGTTTCATTTCAGTTTGTCCGGAATCCCGACCTCCCAAGACGGCTTCAACTCCTTCCCTGAGTTTGGCACAAGAGTTGATGCTGTAATAGTTGCAGTATATTCATTAACCTGTTACACGCTTACCACCCACAGGCCAGAAAGCGATCTTCGGCTCCGCGGCCAGAGTCGTCGTTCCGTGGCACTCACCATAGTTCTTGTCGAACAAACAGTCGGTCCGTGCGAAATGCCTTCCCATTGGCCCTGAACAGGTACCCAGGTCGTTTTCTCCATTTCTTAAAAAGTTTCGGATTATTCTTCAGTTGTAGCAATGCAGACGCTATAACCTCCTGTCTCGGCATGTACGGGTGAGCGGGGATAGAAAAGCAGGTCGATTTGCCGCGGTGCGAAATAAGGCGAACGGCGCTGTTATCGAGCAGGAAGCGTTTACCTCCGGCTTTGAGAAAGTAGGTGTCGCCGCATACTCGTCTAGCTCCAGTGAGCGCCACAATGCGTTTCAGATACATTGCTGCTCGCTGCTTCGGGCAATCGATTCTCGTTCTCATCGCGAACCGATCAATTGAAAATTTGGCCATCGGCCTTGAATGACTCTCCGTTCTTAACGGCCCACTTATCGAACAGCGTCGGGTCATTCTTGAGCATCAGTAACGCGGTAGCAATTTGCTCCGCGCTCGGCATCCCTTGGTTCGGTACGAAAAAGCACGTCTCCTCGTAACGGGAGTTGGCGTCTTTCACTCCTCGAAGCCGCCTGACATATCTATCGCGCACATGGAATGTGTTTGTACCCACATTCAGGAGATAACCGTCAACCATCTCGGTGGCATTAGTGAGGGCCACGACCCGCAGCAGATAGCTTTGGGCCTGATTTCTTACGTTCTCAGGAGAATTGTTTTCAAAGTAGTTGAGGAAACCCCAGACTGGGCGATTGTGCTGTGGTCGTTGCGGTAAGATGATTTCTCCAAACAACAGCCGCTGCGAACCAACAAACACAATTCCCCAGATCAGAACAAGGCACACACACGAGAGAAGGGTTACAGCCCCCAACCTACACCACACAACGGACCTGCCACAGCCTCTCGCCCGACTAGCCGCCCGCCACGGGATGAACCATCAGCACTTCGTTCTGGTCGCGCGTGACCTTCTCGATGCGTTCACCGGTTGCCATGTCAAAAGGCTGTGCTCCGGTCTTGGCCTCATACTCGGCGATCACTCTGTTCACTTCTTCCATGTCGGCGGTGGCCGGATCGTATTCGAGAAGTGTCCTATCGCCGTGGGATGAAAAGGTCTGAACCTTAGCGGTCATGTTTGGTCTCCTGCGGGACGTCCATTTGAGGCCTTCTGTGGAACTGCGGTCAGCGGGGTTCGGGGTCCCTTCCGGTCATATTGCACCGTTTCTCAGAGTTGTCAATACACAACGGGCATTCTCAGAAAACGAAGACTGAGCCGCAAAGCAATCTCGGAGGCGATCTAGTCAAGCCGAAATTTCATTGTCACCGACACATGCGTCGACACGGGCTGGCCATCTAATCGCGCCGGCTCGTAGTTCCACTGCCGTAGCGCGTCCATCGCGGCCTGTTGTAGAGCGACCGGACCGGAGAGGGGCTTCATGGTCGTAACTTTACCGGTCGCATCGATGAGCGCATCAATCGTAATGTCCCCGTGAAGGCCAATCGATTTGGCCAGGGCAGGATAGGTCGGAGACACTGACGAAATCAGACGTGCCTGTTGGGCTTGGCCACTCACAGGTATGGGCTGTGGTGCGGCGGGAACCTGCTCCTTCGTATTCGCAAGAATTGCTCCTGAAGTATACCCCGCACCAATCACATCTCTGCTAAGAGCCACTGAGTCGATTGCGAGCGTAGAGTTCTCGGTCGAAGCATTCGTGGAGCGGCGAGTCACTGTGGGCCTACCCAGTTTTAGATTCGAAAGCGATCGTCGCTTTTCCGCGGCGGTTCTTTCGGAAGGAGGAGCAGCAGCGTTAACCAAAAAGGTTTTGTTTGTAGTACTAGAGGCCGCCGTACCGGACGACAACCACGCCTCAACCGAGGATGCATTGTTGTCGAACGTTAGTAACATCCTCCTGTTGTTCGCGTCCACCGCCTCAACTTGATAGACTAGCGGCGGCTTGGCGACTGAGCGCTCTCCTGCAGGAGGCGGCGCCCAATTGCTGATGGACCGCTCTCGGATACTCTCGAACAGCGTAGCCAAATGAACTCGCTGCGATAGGATCATTGTTGTAATCCCAGCGAGCATCGCGAAGACGGCGAGCCAAGGCGCTATGCTCATGAGCGCAGCTCGATCGATCTTAGACTTCGCTCCGGATGCCTCTTCGACTGTGGGTTGCTCGTCGAAGTCGGGCCGCGAGAGTGCCTGTGGACTACTGCATTGTGCCAAGTCAGCATTCCGCGATTGCCCCTCATCGATGCCCTCACTCATCGTCGCGTGGAGGGTAAGTGGCCGTCCGGGTAACTCTGTCTCAATCGGATCGCCCTGGACTTTCTCGCCCTCACTGGCAGCCCCGGAGGACGGTTCGATAGAAAGCCACTGCCTTATCTGCTGCCGCGTGGCTCCGGATACGTCTACGAACTGTACCCCCGCGCATCTATCAAAATCGCGTGTCCATACGACTTGACCGTCTGCGTGGATTGAATCGATGGCGAGTTTGCTTGAGGCTTCAGGTGGCTCACGTCCCATCACTTCGAGACCAAACCTGAGCCGTTGACCGCTGGGCGGGAGTTCATAAAATTCGAAGGCCATTCCCCCTTCGCTGATATTGATTAGCCTGCCCCATTTGCCTAGGCCGAAAAAGACAAGCACGCCTCCTCTGAATGTCCCCCTTGGGCAGAGACGCCGATTGTTAGTTTCGATTTGTTCTTTCTGCGATGTCAAAGGTATTGCTCGCTTCGCCATTTCGTCTCGAGCGCGTTCGTTTTCCGGGGCGGCGCCCGCCTCGAGATCCAACATTGAGAATCAGTTTTTCACTCCTGCATCCGTTTCCAGTTCTTGCCAGGCGCTTGGGAGTTCGACCTGACACCGGTTGACCTCATCGAAGAGTACAAACTCCTCCACCTTCGCTAGTCTTTGTTTCACAAAATCCTTGAGCTCACTCTCAAGAGCGGGATCTCCTGGCGCGGGCCAGACAAAAGGATACGAGATCTCGATTGCGATGCGCACACGCTGGTTCGCAGGTAAGAAGGCTGGATAGCTGAGTCTTATGAGTTCTTCCTGACTCAAGCTATGGCCCGACTTGAGCCTGCTCATAATGACGACACCAGGGGTATCGGCTAGGCGATAATCGCGGTCTGTGTTGTTTTCCAGGTCGTAGGAGAGAAACAGACCGGCAACCGTCTTGTCAATCTGTCTGAGCTGACTTCCGACGTAAGTAGCCTTGATGGCGTTCTGGCTCCAAGATCCGGGAGGCTTCACAGGCGAGCTGTTGAACCCGGCCCCGGTGAGAATCAGAAGAAGCAGAAGGAAAAAGCCCGCCCCCGAGGAGGCGCCGATGACGAGCGCCTTTTTAACAAACACCATATACGTCCGGGTGCGTCACAGGCCCAAGGATTAAGCTCACAAAATAGAAGGGAAGGACTTGAGGACCCTTGGAGGTAGCTGCTCCGCGAACGAACTCTTCGCGAATATAAGACTTAGGTGTGCGCATGTCAAGGCGGACTCAGTATTAGGATCAACTCGTGCTACCGATATCGGCGGCGGTTCTAGGGCACTTCCGATGAGATTCGATGAACACCCGCGTCGCAACTACCTCTTGATGTCTGAGAAGCGGATCCCGGAAAACTGCAGACCGCGATCTCGCCCTTAGCTTTACTTTTGGACGGCTTCCTGCTGGCTGAATGCATACAGCACCAAGCCCACCCTATTCGAGACGCCCGTCTTTTCAAAAATGCTAAAAATGTAGTTCTTTACCGTGTGTTCGCTCAGATGCAGTTTTCCCGCTATCTCCCGATTAGTAAGGCCTTCAGCCACAAGGTGAGCCACTTCCTTCTCGCGATGCGTCAGAATGGACTTTCGATCGCGATCGAATAAATGCATTGGGCTAACGTGGGCAAATGCCTCAAGGATGTAATTCATTTCCCTGGTATCCGCCCAGACCTGTCCTTGGTGAACAATCCGTAGACACTTGCGAAGCTGCTCGATGGGCTGAGCTCGAAAGAAGACACCACGCGCACCATTCCGGAAGGCAGCGACCACCAAGTTACGATCAGATCGATCCAGCAGGACGACACATTGTGTGCGGCGAAACTTAGCATGCGTCTCGGCCAGCACACTCAAGCCTGTGCGTGGGCCATCTTGCAAGTCAACGCTGAGGACGGCGATGCTGGGCTCGAATTCATTGATGCAGCGTAAAAGGTGCTTGGAATCAGCAGCCGTCCCAATGACGTGAAACTCGCGGTCTTTTTTCAGGGCGTTCGCCAACAGTTCGCATTGCATAGGGGTAGCTTCACCAAGAACTATGCGCGGCACCTGAGTAGAACGGCCCATCGGAGGAGCCCAACTTTCTGGTCAACCGGCGGCTAGCCTGCGGACAATAAATGAAGTCTTGTTTCAGATAACGCTTCTTCGCGAGCTCTGTCAATGGGTTATCGATGAGGACCAAAGACCTGCGCGGGGGAGTAACAATTCTCCCTCACTGCACATCTCTGACAGGACTGCACACGCCCGTCCGAACTTCCCTGGGGCGCAAGGCCGCCGGTCCCGATGACTTTAGTTCTCTTGCTCGGTGGCGCTCGTACGCGTAATGTGCGACGGTCGCCGGTAATTGTGCACTATGTCGAATGTCTTTCAGCGCCGCCACATGGCCTACACTGCGAGTAGGAGCGTCGTAGTGGAGCAGCGAAAGGTATTTCGATACGCGATAGTCGCGACGGCGACTTTCGCGTGGCAGGACGAGCGTGGAATCCCGCAGAGGTCCGAAGGCATTACACGAGATATGAGTGGCAATGGCGCTTTCATATATGCGGCCGTGGGTCCTACCGAACACGTTCCCGCCCGCATCGAGTTCGAGCTGCCGCCGCTTGAAGAAGGAAAAGCGCCGCTTCGGGTGCGCGTCAAAGCGCGTGTTGTACGCGTCGAGAGAGATCCGGCCGATCCGGTGCACAGCGGGTTTGCGGTGAGTTACGAGGGTGCCGTCCTGCGCGGTGGCGAAGAAGAAAACGCCGACGCGCATCACCGCTGAGGGTCTCAAGGCCTGGAAATGCCAGGTCGATCCGAGGGCCCTCAGATATCAGAGCTAGATAGCGGAGCCGATTTGGAGGCGAAGGGGCGGTAGCCTGCGCGGTCATACTTACTCGAGCGAGCACCAACGACAGGTTTTTTGCCACTAGTGAATACGTTCATGGCAGGGCGAGGAGTAGGTGAAATGCAGGAATTCTACAGAGCGCCGTGGTTTGCAATCCGAGTCAAATCGAACTTTGAGAAAAAGGTGGCCACTGGCCTCCGCAACAAAGGCTTAGAAGAATTCTTGCCTCTCTATCAGAGCCGGAGGCGTTTGTCGGACCGCTACAAGACCGTGGACCTCCCTCTTTTTCCCGGTTATCTGTTCTGCCGACTCGATCTTGATCACCGCCTACCTCTGCTGACGACAGTAGGATTTCTCTACATCGTCAGCGTGGGAAACAAACCCGTGCCAGTTGACGAAGACGAAATAGCTGCGGTCCAGTTCGTGGTTCGTTCAGGCGTTCCCGCAATGCCCTGGCCCTCGCTAGCCGTCGGTCAAAGAGTTCGACTGGAAGCCGGACCTCTTTGCGGATTGGAAGGGGCTGTAACTCAAGTAGGAACGCGAGATCGAATCTGTGTATCTGTCACACTTCTCCAGCGAGGAGTCTCGGTCGAGGTGGAGCGTGATTGGATCCGGCCCCTTGATCCAGCCCGGATTATTCCAACCCATAGCTCGATTGTATCTCCGAAGCCCAGGATTTTGCCGACGCCCGCTTAGGGTATCGGCAAGAGAATCAGACAACGACCGGGAGAGAAAAATGTGGAGCACCCGTTCAGAGCTGCCGTGGCAGCTAGTGTTGATTGTAGTTATAGGCACAGGTCTGCTCGGTGGTGCCGAGCGAGTGGCCGGTCAGGACTCGCTTCCGACGATGAATGTCCCTTCGACTTATACCCTGGGACCGAACGACCAAATCTCGTTTTGGGGAATTGATGCCGACGAACTTGTGAACAAGCAATTCCGCATCGACCCGGAAGGTGACGTCAGCTTGCCCATGGTTGGGCGTCTACGCGCTGCGGGTCTAACTATTCGACAGTTCGAAGAGGTTTTGAACAAGCAGCTGAGCGCTTACATCCGCGAGCCTCACATCGTGGTTACCATAGCGGAGTTTCGTAGTCAGCCGGTCTCGGTGGTGGGCGCGGTCAAGGCGCCCGGCACATATCAGCTCCAAGGCCGAAAAACTGTGGTCGAGATGATTTCGCTGGCAGGAGGATTTCGAGAAGATGCGGGAAATACCATCAAGATCACCCGCGAAATAGAGTGGGGAAAGATTCCGCTCTCGAATGCCAGCATTGATCCGGGCCACAAGTTCAGTGTGGCAGAGGTTCGTATCAAGGAAATTCTGGAGGCTAGGAATCCACAGGAAAACATCCTTATGATGCCGCACGATGTCATTACTGTGCCACGCGGCGAGCTAGTTTACGTGATTGGCGACGTCAAGAAAGCAGGTGGATTCATTCTGACAGAGCGGTCCAATATGTCCGTGCTGCAAGCTCTCTCTATGGCTGAAGGGTTGGGGAACACCGCCAATGCGCGTCACTCAAAGATTTTGCGCTTGGAATCGGGGCAAGAACAACGAACAGAAATCGCGGTGAACCTCAAGAAAATCTTGGATGGCACATCCAACGACGTTCCACTTCAAGCGGGAGATATCCTGTTTGTGCCGGGGAGCACGGCAAAGAAAGCCGGCGTGCGCACCCTTGAGGCGATGGTTCAAGTCGGCACAGGTATCGCGATATGGAGGTACTGAAGAGAGGAACCTCGAATGAGTAATGGGCAACCGGAATTCGAAAGCCGCTTTGGTAGGTACCTAATCGAGCAAATGAGAGGTAGTGGGGACCCACTCTCAAGGCGTCATGCGTCCCCCGAATGGACACAGGCTGAATGGGGTGAACTGCCAGCCCATCAAGATGTGGTGGAGTACTGGCGCATTTTGCGCGTTCACAAGTTCCTGATCCTGACTTTTGTTCTGGCGGGGCTCCTGATTGGGCTAATGTTCAGCCTGTATCAGAGACCAGTGTATCGGGCACACACATCGATCACCATGCAAGACCTGAATGAGAATTTCCTGAATTTGAAAGAGGATCCCACGTCGCGTAATCCGGCCGGGCAGATTGATCCGTATTTCCAGACGCAAGTCCAGATCCTGCACAGCGAATCACTGCTTAAACGTGTGGTCGACAAGCCGTCCATAGCCGAGGCTCTCGCGCAACAGGAAGCCAAGACACGTGGGGTCGACTGGCGAAAGTATCTCGGCTTCCCGAAGAGCCCGCCACGCAGCGATCGCCAGCAATCGATTGACCAGGTCGCCTCGCAACTCACAGTGCGTTCCTCTAGCGATACGCGTCTAGTCGACGTGTACTTCGAAGCTGCGGATCCCCAACTGGCCGCGGACTTTACCAATACTCTTATTACCGAATTCGTGGAGCAGAGCCACCAAATGCGCTGGGAGTCCACCCAACGAACCGCGGAATGGTTGGCGGAGCACTTAAGCGACATGAAACTGAATCTTGAAAATGCTGAGGCTCAGCTCCAAAGGTATGCTCGGGTGTCTGGTCTCCTATTCTCCGGACAGGGAAATGTCGCCGAGGAGAAACTCCGGCAGGTTCAGGCAGATTATTCCAGGGCACAAGTCGACCGTGCGGAGAAACAAGCAAAACACGAATCAGCGATGACCAAGCCCATCGAGTCGGTTCCGGAGGCCCTGGACGATCCCACCCTGCGAGAGTACGGCTTAAGGCTTGCCCAGTTGCGCCAGCAAAGGGCGCAACTCACATCGACGCTGACCCCGGCGCACTACAAAGTGCTCGAAGTTCAGTCACAAATCGACGCCTTGATGTCAGCTCTCGAAACACACCGCGCGAATATCGTGCGGCGGACAGCCAATGAATACGAAAGCGCTCGCCGGCGCGAAGAATTACTGGGGCAGGCATACCACCAACAGGCGCAACTTGTCTCGATGCAGGCAGAGAAAGCCATTCATTACGACACTCTCAAACACGAAGTCGATACCTCCCGCCAGCTCTACGATACCCTACTGCAAAGAGTCAAACATGCCGGTTTAGCTGCTGCCATGCGCGCCAGTAACCTTCTCGTGGTAGACCCAGCGAAGCCTCCTTTGCTGCCCTATCGTCCGAATTATCCGATGAATTCGGCGCTTGGACTACTACTTGGGACGTTTCTTGGAGTGAGCGTGAGTATTCTCCGTGAGCGCTTCAACCAGAGCATCGGAGCCCCTGGGGTGGCGCCTGCTTACTTGAACTTGCCTGAGCTCGGCGCGATTCCCTTGGCTGAGATCTCTTCTGCCTCTTTTGTGCGTGGATTATTCTCAGGCCGGAATAAATTAAACGTAGCCACCTTGCCCTTGAACGGAAACCGGAGCGGCGAGAACCAACTGTGCAAGGCAAGTCTGAACAAAGGAGCAGCACAGAGTTCAGAACTGGTTATGATGGCAGAGGCGTTCCGCGCCACGCTCGCCTCCATCCTGTTGCCAACTTTCGGAACCACCCCGCCGCCGCGCGTTATTGTGGTCACTAGCCCCAGACCGAATGCCGGGAAGACCACGGTTACCAGCAACCTAGGTATCGTTATGGCCGAGATGGCAAGGCGCGTGTTGCTCATAGATGGAGACCTCCGTAATCCCAAACTCCACGATGTCTTTCAGATGTCGAATAGCTGGGGTCTGTGCGACGTGGTGCGGTCCAACAATCCGATCAGCAACTGTGGACTATTGCAGATCGTGCGCCACACCGATGTTCCCGGACTAGACCTGCTCCCAAGTGGCAAGGCTCGCGAGCTTCCATCACATCTGCTTTATTCCCCGCGAATTGCCGAACTACTTCAGCGATTACGAGAAGAATACGATCTCGTGCTGGTGGACTCGCCACCCACGATGCAATTCGCAGATGCGCGCGTGCTCGGACGGCTTGCAGACGCAGTTGTGCTGGTGATCCGGTCGGGGCAGACCACTTTCGGACTAGCACAGCTGGCACTGCAACGCTTCGCTGAAGACCACACCCGTGTACTCGGTACGGTGTTGAATAGCTGGGATCCAAGATCGAGCGAAGGTACCGATTACACGTATAGCTACCGGGAGTACGCTCAGCAATATCACAGCCAACCAGCGAGCCATCCTAGGGTCTGATGGTCGGAGTCATCTTTACTCAACTTCTCAGTTCTGAAAAGCGTTAAACCTCTGGTCGCAAATTAGAGAGCGCTGATCTTGAGCCACGTGTCGCAAGCGGTGATCATTCACGAACCCGAAGTTTCATCCCTGAGCGCGAACTTCACATGGACCTTAGCCGGCAACGCCGTTTATTCCGGCGGCCAATGGGCCATGTTGATGTTGCTGGCCAAGCTGACTCGGCCAGAGCTCGTAGGGCAGTACGCTTTAGGGCTAGCAATTGTTCTTCCCGTGATCATGTTCACAAGCTTGCAGCTGCGATGGGTAGTAACTACAGACGTGCTCGGGCATAGACATTTCGGAGATTACCTCAGTTTCCGGCTGCTCTCGACCGCGCTGGCACTTGTGATCATCTTCGTCAGCGCATCGTTACTCGGATACCGCTGGCAGCTGAAGGCGATAATTCTGATGGTGGGTTTGGCGCAAGCCATTGAAGCCATCAGCGATATTTATTATGCGCGACTGCAGTTGCAGGACCGGATGGAACAAATCTCGAAATCCATGATTACAAGGACGGTGCTATCTGCAGTGGGATTAGCGATTGTGGTCTATTTCTCACGCAGCCTTTTCTGGGGCATAGCCGCTATTGTGCTGGCACGAACGGCCGTGCTCTCGGGCTACGACATTCGTGGGCGCACACACAACTTGACCCAGCGATCACAAGGTTTCTTTGAAAACGAGGCGCTGAAACCACGCTGGAACCCAAGGGGGCAACGCGCATTGTTGAGGTTAAGTCTCCCTCTCGGCATCATTGCGGTCTTAGTTTCTCTCAATTCGAGTATCCCTCGCTATTTCATCGAACGTGCACTCGGCGAAAGAGCTCTCGGCATTTTCTCGGCACTCGCATTTATGTTGGCGGCGGGAAGCATGGCGGTGGTGTCGCTAGGACAATCTGCGTTCACGCGGTTGGCCAAGTTCTACGCTACCAACGACCTTGTAGAGTTTCGAGCACTCCTCGGCAAGCTCCTGGCCCTGGGCGCGACGCTGGGAATCTGCGGGATCATTGTGGCCAAGGTGGCGGGACGAGAGCTTCTTACAATTCTCTTCCGGCCCGAATATGGCGAGCACGCGTATCTGCTGCCTTGGATAATGGGGGCTGCCTCGATCAACTATCTGGCCCAATTCCTGGGGTTCGGGATGACTGCGGCCGGATACTACAATCCTCAGGTTGCACTGTTTTTCGTGTCGAACTTGGTCGTTGGGCTGGGTAGTTACTGGCTGATCCCACGACGAGGACTCCCCGGAGCTATCCTCGCGCTATTTTTCAGCGCTATCGTGCAGTTCGTCGGAAGCGTCATCATCCTTCACAAAGGAATCGCCAAGGTGAGCGCCAGAGATGTTCGGCCTGCATGACTTGGCGTATCGGTGGAGCCATTTGAGTATCGTCTTCCGAGGGCAACAGCTCGTTCGATTCCCCCCAGAGACAATGCGAAAGGCTGGCGGACCAGCGCAGAGGATTCGAGTAGATTCTTCGCGATTTGTTGGGGCAAGCAACTCACCTCTGAACCGCTTGGCCTTTGGTCTCTTTTGTCTGTTTGTCTTCTCCATTCCCTGGGAGAACTTGCTGATGTGGTCGGCGGTTGTCACGGTTAGCCACATGCTGGGCTTGGTTGCCCTCCCCGTGGCGGTTCTAGCAATTCTTGAGTCAGGGCAGTTGCGACGCCTGTCCGTGCCTTTAGTGCTGATGGCTTTATTCGTGGCATGGGGGAGCCTTAGCTTCTTCTGGACAGTCGACGTGGAAGCAACAAGGAAACTGGTTATTTCGTGGGTTCAGAATCTGGGGATGGTCTGGTTGATCTGGGAACTTGCTGACCAGAGAGGAAGACAACTCGTCTTGATGCGGACCTACGTTTTCGGGACAATGGTCTCCGCTGGTGGCACCATCTATTCTTACTTGACCGGCAGCAAGGTTCATTATCAACGCTATACGGCATCTGGGTTTGACCCGAATGATTTGGCGCTACTTCTAGCCCTGAGCCTACCTATTTCGTTTTATCTGACAACGATTCACAGGCACAGCCGTCTAGTTTGGATCTATCGCCTCCAGCTGTTGGCGGCGATTTTCGCAATCGGCTTGACGGGTTCCCGGGGTGTTCTTATCGCAACCCTTGTGGCCCTCGCGTACCTCCCGTTCGGTTCCGTAAAAATGACGTTCAGAAAGAAATGTGCTTTTCTCCTTGTTGGCGTGACGGCGATCAGTTTCACATTGGCCTTTATGCCGGAAACTACGTGGAAAAGGTGGCGAGGAATGGGCGGTGAGTTAGAACAAGGCACCTGGTCGGGACGCAAAGCGATCTGGTCGGCTGGTCTGGAGCTTGTTCGGGAATATCCGGTCCAGGGAGTTGGAGCAGGTGGCTTCCGAACAGCCACATCCTCGGCGTTAGTCGCTCATAACGCCTTCTTGTCGGTTCTCGTGGAAGAAGGGTTGGTCGGTTTCGCACTCTTCTTGTTGTTGATTCTCAGCTTGACGCTTCCTGCTCTGGGACTTCCTACAGTAGAGCGGAATCTGTGGCTCGTCCTTTTGGTAACTTGGGTGGTCGGAGTCAGTTCTCTTACCTGGGAGACCAAAAAAGCGACATGGTTTCTCTTCGGGTTGGCTGCAGCTCGTCTAGCCGACAGGGGTGTTAACTCTGGGGTCCGTGTCCCCCGGCCGGCTTTCGTAACCGGCACGCCGAGCACCTAAATCCCGCGACTCCTTCATCCGACTCCGTATCTCGCGAAGTGCAACCTATGAAAAGCGTACGCATCCTTCAATTCATCTCGCACTTGGGACTCGGCGGCGCGCAACGAATGATGTTCAACCTGATCACTGAACTAGAGCGACCGGGTCTTGAGGTTGGCGCAGTAAGTTTATATGGTCCCAACGGCTGGGAGCTCGAGCAGAGGTTGACAGAAAAAAAGCTCCAGACCTGGTATCTGGGCAAGCGGCCCGGCTTCGATCCGAGAATCCTCCACCGCATCCGTGATGTGGTGCGCGAGTTCCGTCCTAATCTCGTTCATTCACATTTGTGTCTGCACTATGTCTTTCCGTCCCTGGCACGCTTTCCGAATCTCGGACAGGTGACCACGATTCATTTGCCCGCTCAGACGACTCATAGGCGAATTATGCGGGGGCTCGCCCGAATGGCTTATCGTCGAGGCGTGATCCCGATCGCAGTTTCCAGCAATGTCGCCGAGTGGGCAAAACGTGTCTTCGGAGTGCGGGACTGCGGGGTGATTCCGAACGGAATCCCAATCTCCGACTATCAGTGTCCCAGTACCTCTCGGGAGGCATGGCGGAGAGGGCAGGGCTTCCAAAAGAGCGATCTGCTTTACGCCTGTGCCGCACGGCTTGCAAAGCAAAAGAATCATGCGATGCTCCTCGAGGCGTTCGCTCGCGGGCCCGCCAGAAATCGTGCAGCGCACCTCTTGCTGGCGGGTGATGGCGAATGCAGGCCCGCCCTGGAGGCACAAGTCTGTGAGCTCGGGTTGCAAGGAAGGGTCCACTTTCTGGGCCGACGGGAAGATGTTTGCGACGTTCTTGCAGCAGTAGACGTCTTTGTGCTGGCCTCACACACTGAGGGCAACCCTCTCTCTCTGATGGAAGCAATGGCTGCGGGGCTTCCGGTTGTCGCAACGTCGGTAGGCGGTGTGCCAGAGATTGTCGAGGACCAGAAACAGGGTCTGCTGGTGAAGCCACACGATTGCCATGGAATGGCGGCGGCAATGGTTCGCTTGAGCCAAGATCCGGTCGAGAGACTCGAGATGGGAAGGGCTGCAGGTCGGCGCGCTGAGGAGGAATTTAGTGCTACCCGCATGGCCGACATATACGCGCAACTGTACGAGGATATCTTGGCTACACGGGCTTCCGCCACAATCACGGGTAGTGAATCACCCGTTGCAAATTGCACAAACGGAAGGCACCTCGCGTAAGGTTCGCTTTCAATTTAAAGTTTTACAATGGTGCTAGTCTGCAAGTGTTACCGTCCGTCCTCTGAGAAAAAGTGCAAGACATGGACGTACGAGGTGCTTAGGATTTTTAAGGACGGAGCCCTTGGCTACATTTCATTTGGAGACGACGGTCGGATCGGGTGACCCAAACGGCCGCCGTTTTTCCTCGCTGCTAGCAGCCGCTGAATCTCTTCGAACATAGTTACCACTGGCTCGATGCCCATGACGAAGGCTCAAAGCAGACCGCGCGTGGCGGAATCACCCGCATGCTTCAACCCAGAGGTTGCTCGAGGAGATCAAGGGGGCATCTCCTCGTCCAGGCCTACGTCTCTGAAGGAGGTGAATGCGAAAGATCAGCCCATTCGAATCGCGATGTATTGTTCCTGGGTGCAGCTTGAAGAAAGAATCGCTGCGTGGGAAAACGTCTTGAACGAAAACCCCGAATTGTCGATCTTCGCGACGCCGGAGTGGCTGGGTTCCTGGTGGAAAGCGTTTGGTTTGAACAAGCAGATGGTCACATTGGCCTTTACCAACGAAAGTGGCGAGTTACGGGGTTTGGCTCCGCTCTATCTGGATCATTCACGAGATCCGGTTTTTGGCCATTTAAATTATCTGCGACTCGTGGGTGACGGCTCCGGAGACTCCGACAACCTTGATTTCATCATTCAACCCGGTTTTGAGGAAGCTTGTGCGCAGACCTTTTTGCGCTGGCTCGAAGACCAACCGGACTGGGATGTTTGCTGTTTAAATAGGCTGACCCGGAACTCGACGGCGGCAAGGGCTTTGATACGACAAATTCAAGCAGTGAAGTGGCCCCTGCTGCTACGGCCCTCTAGTAATGCAGCCATTTCACTGCCGGGAACCTGGCAATTCTATGTGGAAAGCCTTGGTCCTAGTTTTCGCCCGCTTGTGATCCGCTACCCGCGAAGGCTGGCAAATCGGTATCACGTCCGCATCTATCGTTGTGAAAACTTCAGTGAGCTCGCCTCAGGACTGAACATCCTTTTTTCCCTTCATCAGAAGCGATGGAACAGGGTGAGCCAGCGAGGCAGCTTTGGTTCCGGAACGAGGAGAGAATTCTACTGGGACATGGCAGAGGCGTTCTTCCGAAGAGGCTGGTTGGAGTTTTGGTTCCTGGAGTTGAACGGAGAGGCTGTCGCTGCCCAATTTTGCTTTCGATACCGCGACAGTGCCTACGTCTTGCAGGAAGGATTTGATCCCGATTTTGCCCACGACAAAGTCGGCTATGCGCTGCGAGCAGCTATGCTTCAGTATTTCATTCACTTGGGAATAAAACGGTATGATTTTCTCGAAGGTTTTGTTTCTCACAAGCATGCTTGGGGGGCGCGAGCCGGTAGATATCTGAACGTGTGTTTTGCACACCCCACCCGTTTCGGGAGGCACTACATCACCTACACCAACTTCGCGAGTGGGAGCAAAGAATGGCTTCGAGATCATTTTCCTCCCCGTGTGTGGAATGCTTTATATCAGCTGAAGACATATATACGTGGAGAGTCGGCTTTTTACTGAATAGACGCCCGCAGTGCGGTTCAGACTATCGCGCGGCGCCAAACGCACATGACCGCAAAATATCTGGTCCGAATCGATGATGTTTGCCCGACGATGAATTGGCACGTGTGGCCGGGGGTGGAAACTGTTCTCCTCCGATGGGGTATAAAGCCGTTGCTCGCTGTCATTCCAGACAACCAAGATGATTTCCTAAAGAGTTGCCCTCCCGAGAAAACATTCTGGGAGCAGGTTCGCGCCTGGCGCAACTGGGGTTGGACGATCGGTTTGCACGGATATCAGCACCGCTATGTGACACGGGATCCGGGGATCATTGGAATTAACAACAGTAGCGAGTTTGCGGGCTTGGCTACGGAGGTGCAAGCCGCCAAGCTTCAAATGGCGTTCGAGATATTTCGCCGCGAGGGAATCCGACCTGACGTGTGGATCGCTCCAGCACATTCGTTTGATCGCACAACCTTAAAGCTTTTGAAAGAAATGGGGCTGCGGCGAATCAGTGACGGATTCTTTTTGTTCCCCAACCTCGACCCTGCAGGGATGCTTTGGATACCACAGCAATTCTGGCGCTTCCGACCAATGCAGTTCGGCGTGTGGAGCGTGTGCCTGCATATCAATAGCTGGGGGCCGCGCGATATCTTGCGCTTCGAGCAGGATGTCGAAAGATACAGTGGGAAGATAATCAGCTTCGATGACGTAGTCACCTACTATGGGTCTCGACGTCTTGACTGGAAGGACAAGCTATTTGAAGTGGCCTATCCCCAGTTTCTGCGTATGCGTCTGATGCTGCGTGGCAGATGGAAACATACGCTCACTGGTTCTATGCCCTGATGTGGCCGATAGTTGCAACCCTTTCCACGTACGCCATACAGAGTTATTTTGGAGCGTTCTCCATTCCTCCTGTTTGCATTTGCGGCAAAGACAGTTCTGCCGTGATCTGGAAAGACCCTGTCTACTGTCTGCTCCGCTGCGAGCATTGCTCACTAATGTGGGTGGAGCCCGTTCCGGATCAAAAAGAACTCGATGCCCTGTACTCTCCACACTATTTTGAAAGCTACTACCAGCGATGCGAAGAGCCGCGGTTGTGGTATTTCCAACGATGGCTCGACTATCTGGCCAATTTGAGGAGGCCCGGCCGTCTTCTGGATGTAGGTTGTGGGATCGGTTTGTTTCTTCGGGCGGCTCGCGCGACAGGCTGGAATGTGTGCGGAGTCGAGCCTAGCCTAGCAGCGCGGCGATTCCACCTAGACGGCCTGCCCATCTTGAGGGGCAGCTTGGAAAGCGTTCTCCCTTCGGAGCGGTTTGACCTAATTACGTTTTGGGACGTTCTCGCTCATGTGCGAGACCCCTTGCAGCTCCTCAGGAGGGCTCGCGAACTGTTGGCGGATGACGGTGTCGTCCTCATTAAGACTCCAAATCGTACCCTCATGGATGTTGCAATTGCGCGCATCTTGAATCCACTGCATGGCGGACGAGGGTGGCTCCACATTCCGGCGCAGCTTTTCCACTTTTCCCCGCAATCTCTGGTAGAAATTTTGGGCCTGGCAGGGTTCAAGGGTTTTGAAATACATCCAACCAATGAGGCATTCCTATTGGATCTTCGCAATGCGGTTGGAAACCCGAAGATTCTCGGCGCACAGATGTTGCGATTGTTCTTGAGGGCCCTCCGTCATCCGGAGAGCATCATAATTTTGGCAGTTCCACATAGAAGGCCTGAGAGATGCGCATCCCTAACCCCCGTCAGGTTCGCTGAAACAGTCCGGGGCCGGTTGCGGCCGATCCGCCCTCTCAGGGCGTAGAAGTCGAGAGTCTTGATCTCAATGCGACTGCGTCCCAGCCGCAGGCACCCAATCCGCCCAAGCCACCCTCAACCCGACAGCGTCTTTGGCCTCGGGAAGAGCGATGATTAATGCTGAGTGCCAATGCTGCGTACGGGCTGCTTCGCGCATGGCGAGTTACGGTCAAGACTCCAATCGCGCCATCAAGGCGACATCCAATTAGCGTTTTGAGGACGGGCGTCGCTGGCCGGAGCTGGCATGCGCGCACACTCGATGATCAAAGTCCTGCACATCATTACAGACCTTTCTGCGGGCGGGGCCGAAACGATGTTGTATCGGCTCCTTTCGAAAATGGATACCCTGCGGTTTGAGAACGAGGTCATTTCCCTTACCAGCCTCGGGGACATTGCTGAGAAGATCGGGACCAAGGGCGTGCCGGTTCGTGCGCTGGGAATGAAGAAGGGTGTTCCAAACCCCATCCCGGAGGCTCGCCTGTTCCGGTGGATCCGTAGATCGAAACCGCAGATCGTTCAGACATGGATGTATCACGCTAACCTGACCGGAGGACTGACGGCTCGCCTTGCCACCAATATTCCAGTTGTTTGGGGTATACATCACGCCAATCTGGACCCGCACGGGAACAAGCGCCTCACAATATGGATCGCCAGGGTCTGTGCCTCGATGTCGAAATGGTTGCCAAGATGTGTTGTGTTCTGCTCCCAGGCGGCTCTGCTTTCGCACGTCAAACTGGGCTACGCGGCGAAAAGAATGGTGGTCATCCCGAATGGCCTCGATCTGAATGAATTCAGGCCTGATCCGGCCGCACGGGTTTGCGTGCGAGAAGAACTAGGGATCGGCGCAGAGGCTATTGTAATCGGCATAGCAGCGCGTTTCCATGTACTCAAGGACTACCGCAACTTTGTCCAGGCCGCCGCACTGCTCCATACGAGGTTTTCCGGTGTTCACTTCGTGATGTGCGGGCTCGGCGTCGCTCCCGATAACCGAGAACTGGCCCAATGGATAAAGGATTCAGGCATACAAATGCACTGTCATCTGCTGGGGGAACAGAGAGATATCGCTCGCCTATTTTCGGCCTTTGACATTGCTACGTCGTCCTCGCTGAGTGAGGCATTTCCTCTTTCCGTCGGCGAAGCAATGGCGTGCGCTACGCCCTGCGTTGTGACCAATGTGGGTGACTCCGCCCTGATCGTAGGCGACACGGGCAGGGTCGTGGCACCTGGAAATCCGGATGCCCTGGCGACGGCATGGCGCGAACTGATCGAAGCTGGGCCTCGGGTACGACACAACCTCGGAATGGCTGCAAGGCTCCGAGTACATCAACATTTCGCGCTGCCATCGGTCGTGCGACGCTACGAGTCAATCTATGCGCAACTAGCTGGTGAAACGCAGCAAGTTACGCCTTCCCCAGAACTCACGGGATGTACCGAATTGATTTAGGCAGTCTCCAGGATTGTTGGTTTTCTGCTTGGAAGCCCCAGCCCGACGGATCGCTCCATACTTCGTTAGTTGCAATTGCCGTCTCGAACCCAAAGCCAATTCGAGGAAAGCCATGCAATCGACCAATGATTTGACCTTGGCAACCATACCCGCGATTCACGGGGGCCGCCCCCTTTTTGCTGAGCGATTCCGCTTCTGTCGGCCGCTTCTGCCGTCGATCGGGAACGCATTGAAGTACTACCAGGCGGCCTACGTGAACGGCACGATTACCAACGCCAGCCTTGTCAAGCATCTAGAGGCTGCGGTCGCCGAGCGACTCCAGGTAAAGCACTGCGTGGCGGTATCGAGTTGCACGAGCGGGCTGATGATGGTCCTGCGCGCCCTTGGCCTCTCAGGCGAGGTTATTGTTCCGAGTTTCACGTTCTTTGCGACGGGCCATGCCGCGCTTTGGAATGGTTTGCGGCCGGTGTTTGCGGACTGCGACGAAGAAACCTGGAACGTGGATCCGATTGATGTTGAGCGAAAGATCACCAAGCGCACTTCCGGCATTCTCGTCGTTCACCTCTATGGCAATCCTTGTGAGGTCGAAACACTGGAGCAACTGGCCTCGCGTCATCACCTAAAGCTCATTTTCGACGCCGCTCACGGATTTGGCAGCCGGCACCGGGACCGGCCTCTAGGAGGATTTGGCGATGCAGAAGTCTTCTCGTTGTCACCGACGAAGCTGTTGGTGGCCGGTGAGGGGGGGTTGGTCACGACAAATGACGCAACGCTCGCTAGGGCAATTCAGGGGATGCGCAACTACGGCGACCTGGGCGCTTACGATCCGGAGTGGCTTGGGATGAGCGCCCGGATGTCGGAATTCAACGCTGCTCTCGCCCTGGCCGGTATGCCCCTCGTGGAAGCGAAAGTCGCTCGCCGCAATCGCGTCGCGAAGATATACACGAACTTGCTTGCGCCGCTGCCGGGTCTGCGCTTCCAGAAGGTTCTCCCTGGAGACTTGAGCACCTACAAAGACTATTCCATTCACGTCTCGTCGGACGCATTCGGAATGACCCGCGACGCCTTGGCAGAGGCTCTGCTGGCAGAGAACGTCGAAACAAAGAAGTATTTCTTTCCTCCCTTGCACAAACAGAGGTTATACAGCTCTTTCCACAGCGTAGACCTAGCCCGCACCAACCACATCACTAATGGCATCGTGAGCCTGCCTATTTACGAATCGCTGCCGGATGCCACAGTGGAACAGGTTACGTATGCCATCGTGCGTCTTGCGAGATTTAAGGCCTCCGAAAAACAGGCCATCGCCAATAAGAGGTTCCAACATGTGGCCGCCGGTTCGTAACTTCGAGCCTTGGCAAGCTCTGCCCCGCTTGCTGGCAGATTTCGTTAATGTACATCTCTGCATGATGGGGGCCCTCGCGACGCCCGTGTTCTATCACGCGCTCCGACATCAGAACGATAAGGCGACAATCCGGCTGGCCGAGGCGATGGCTTACTACTCTTGGTCGTTTATGCTTCTTTCGCTCTTGTTTCCGATCGTCTTCCTGCTAAACGGTTTCTACACCCATTCCAGGGGATACATCGGCCGTTACAAGAAGCTCGTAATCCTTCGCGGTGTCGGCATCAGTATGCTTTTGTTCCTGGCAGCAAACTTTATTCTCTTTCGGCGCACGCTCGTGCCCCGAAGTGTGCTCCTTGTTTTCTGTGGCCTAGCCATGTTGTCGTTAGCACTCTCCCGCCTTCTCAAGACTGCGTTGTCGGACCGATTTGAGATTCGACCGAAGAACGGCAAGGGAGGTTCACCTTCAGAACGTTTGATTCTCGTTCTCGGTGGAGCCGGATACATTGGTTCGATCCTTGTGCGAAAGCTGCTGGACGGCGGACGAAGGGTTCGTGTCTTGGATAGCCTGGTCTACGGTGATAGTGCGCTCCGCG
This sequence comes from Candidatus Acidiferrum typicum, assembly GCA_025463055.1. Lineage (GTDB taxonomy): Bacteria > Acidobacteriota > Terriglobia > Acidiferrales > UBA7541 > Acidiferrum > Acidiferrum typicum_A. The sequence continues at coordinate 4,840 of JAOAPV010000059.1, read as the reverse complement.
ATATCCTTCGCCATCCTAACCTCGAACTAAAAGTGGGCGACTGTCGAAAAATCCAGGACGTGGTTGGCGCTGTAAAAGGTGCCGAAGCTATCGTGCATTTGGCGGCCATCGTAGGAGACCCGGCCTGCGAAGTGGATCGTCAAACGACCTTGCAAATCAATTACGCCGCGACACGGATGTTGATCGAGGTCGCCCGAGGGAATGGCATCAAGCGTTTTGTATTTGCGTCCAGCTGTAGCGTATACGGAGCGACCGACCTGTTGATGGATGAGAACTCCACTGTGAAGGCGGTTTCGCTCTACGGACAGACCAAGATTGATTCGGAAGAAGCGCTTTTGGAGGCGCACTCGGATAGCTTCTACCCTGTAATTCTCCGTCTGGCGACGGTGTTCGGCCTCTCCTACCGACCTCGCTTCGACCTAGTGGTGAATCTCCTTACTGCGAAAGCTTGCGTCGAGGGGGCAATCACGGTCTTCAATGGCACACAATGGCGGCCGTTCATACACGTACAAGATGTAGCCCGTGGGCTCGTGCAGGTTCTCGAAGCGCCGCTTTCCCTTATCCGAGGGGAAATCTTTAACCTGGGTGATAGTCGCATGAACCACCAACTTTCCGAAGTGGCGGAGAGGATCCTGGCGGTATTTCCGAATACCAAGGTCGAGCACATCGAGAACTCAGATCGCCGCAACTATCGTGTGTCATTCGACAAGATCCGCCGTCAGTTGGGTTTTCAATGCTCGCTCGACCTGGACAACGGCATCCAGGAACTCCGCCGAGCCTTCGAAGAAAAGCAGATCTTGGATTATCGAGACGCCCTGTACTACAACCAAGAGTTTCTAAAACTGTTGGGAAGCCCATCTTGCAAAGACGAGCTGGACGAACATGTGATGGCTGCTTTTGCACAGGCGCCGACACCGAACCGCAATCCTGCGCGTTTGATGGCCCAGGCAGCAGGGGCTGGGCGGTGAGATCTCCGAAGCCAGCACGGAAGAAACACCTGACGTCTGCGAGATGGGCCGAACGGTCAATCCTTCTTCGGGCTTAGCCCCTGGAAAAATTTGCGAATCCAGATCCCGGGTTGGAAGGGCTGACCGGGGCGCGACATACCGGACCCGCGATAGTGAGCCTCGCCGATTCGCCGTGGCGGCCCTCCTATAAAAGCGCGACAAGATTAACAGAGCTAGATAGCCATGAAGTTGAGCGTGATTTCGCCCACGTTCGATGAGGCCCAGAATGTCGGCCCGCTTCTGGAGCAGCTTAGCCAGGTTCTGTGCGGTGTAGATTACGAAATCCTGATCGTGGATGACGACTCTCCAGATCAAACGTGGTTCGTTGCTCAGCAGGCGGCCCGGCGTGATCGCAGGGTAAGAGTCCTAAGACGGTTGCAGAACCCAGGGCTCGGAGCAGCAGTAATCGACGGTTTCAAGGCGGCTCAAGGCGAGGTCGTAGCTTGCATTGACGCTGATCTGCAGCATGATCCCAGCATACTCCCGAAAATGTTGGAAGAACTAGGCAGGGGCTCGGATGTGGTCGTGGGCAGCCGTTATGTAGTCGGTGGCGGCACCGGCGATTGGAATTGGTTTCGCCGAATTGAGTCTCAGACTGCTACGGCACTGGCCAAGATCGTCCTCGGCGCCAACTTGAATGATCCGATGTCTGGTTACTTCCTGATGTGGCGCGAGGATTTCGCCCGCGTGCAAGAGCAACTAAATGGAAAGGGCTTCAAAATTCTTTTGGAAATTCTAGCCAAGCTGCATCCCGCCAATATCCGGGAGGTCCCATACACTTTTCGCTCGCGAATGGCCGGCAAGTCCAAGCTTTCGAGCAAAGTCGTGTTTCAGTACTTAGGGCAACTGTGCCAATTATCCAAAGTAGGACGCCTTTATTCAGAGCGATTTCTAAAATTCGCTACGATAGGGAGCGTCGGAGTCGCCGTCAACCTCCTGACCATGACTTTGTTCCTCAAGCTAACCGGTGAGCCGGGCTGGCAAGCGTCCGCAGTGGCCAGCCTGACGGCTAACGTTAGCAACTACATTTTGAACAACTATTGGACCTTTTCTGACCGTTTGCATAAAGGCTTCGCAATCGTAAAGGGCTATTTTTCCTATCTGCTGATGACCTCGCTAGGGCTCGTGGTAACCACGTCGGCTTACATAGTCCTGACCTCGGGCCTGAGGCAAATATCGGTTTTCCGATATCCCCCTTTTGGCTCGTTCACCGCACTGTTTTGCCAATCTCTCTCCATCGTTTTCGGTATGTATCTCAACTACAGGCTTAACACTGCCATAACGTGGCCAGACCGCGCACGACCTGAGGCCAGCCAGCTTCGGCTTCGCTCCAGGGCAGTTGTGGCTCGTCTTCTCGGTCGGCGAAAGGAGCCGACGCCCTAGTCTCATGAACGCAAAACTCACTCTTCTGTCGCCTCGCGTGACATCCGAGGAGACCGCACACCCACCTGCCGGGACATACTCTGCGAGTGGCGGGACCAGTGTTGCATTGGAGCGAGCGTGGCCAAAGCATCTGTTGACTTCTATTCCCTTCTGGTTCGTATTCGGCGCAGTTGGGGCAGCCTTCCTCGCGTGGGACAGCAGACTTTCTATGAGTCAGGATGGCTTAAGTTATTACGACATGGCGTCTGAAACGATCCGCAGCGGACCAAGCAATCTGATCAACCTGCTCTGGAGCCCACTGTATCCCTCTCTGATCGCCCTTTCGCTGTTCTTGTTTCGCCCCTCGGCGAGCGCGGAGATACCTCTGATACATATTGTAAACTGGCTGATTTTTCTAGGGGTCTCCTTGGCCTTTGCTTTTCTTGTCCGAACCTGGTTCGCCGAAAAACAAGATTCCACTCCGAATGCAGAGAACGCGGCACGACACGGGATCCTTGTTCCGTTCGCGTTTTGGCTATTCTTCTGGTCTATGATTCATTTCATCCCCGTTTCGCTGGTCAGTCCTGATCTCTGTGTAGAGGGTGTCGTTTTCCTGGCCGCGGGGATCTGTAGCCAGCTTTCACGGCCCACTTCGAATTGGAAAAACGATCTCGCTCTGGGTGGGACTCTCGCGCTCGGTTACTATGCGAAAGCGGCAATGTTTCCCCTAGCCCTGCTGCTGTTGTTCCTATTGTTCCTCTGGCCTCCATCCGGGAGTCGCGGCCGCTATGGAGTGCTGGTGGCGGCCGTTGTGTTTCTGCTTGTCTCCGCACCCCTGATTTTTGTCATGAGCAGCCGAGTCGGCCATCTAAGCACCGGAGGATCAGGTAGTCTCAATTATGCTTGGTGGGTTAACAAAGTGCCTCCGTATGGGGGATCGATCCGCATGGAAATGGCCATTCTGGATTCGCTCTACACGGGAAAGCTCGACACTTCGAACGGGCTGACCCATCCCCCGCGCATGCTCATGGAGAAGCCCCTAATACTTGAGTTCCGTTCACCAGTAAATGGTACGTACCCTCTCTGGTACGATCCTTGTTATTGGAATAAAGGTCCAGAGGCTCGATTCGATCTGCGACAACAGATGATCGCTTTGAAGGAAAATCTTCTGCGGTATGGTCACGCTTTTATCGAGATGAGCACTTTGTTCGCTGGGTTGCTGGTGTTCAGCCTCTTGAGGCTGAACAGGCAGATGCCTGTGAAACCGGACCGCAGTCGGTATTGGCTCTTGCTATGGTCCCTCGCTGCCGCTGCCATGTATGCTTTTGTTCACGTTGAGTACCGGTTTCTTGGTGGGTTTTTCGTGCTCTTCTGGCTGGCAGCTTACCGTTTTATGCTAGGCACGGCGGAGAAAGGGGCAGAAAAAGCTATATTGGCGACGGTTCTGGGCAGCTTGGTTGTCTCGACGATAGGGGGTGGCGAACTACTCCATCACACTACCGAACCCAAATCTCCGGATTACCTGAGGATTGCTGAAGGACTTCGAACGCTCGGAATCAAGCCGGGGGACGAGCTGGCAACCATAGGATACACATTCGACGCCTATTACGCTCATGCTGCTGGAACACGCATCATTGCGCAGATTCCTGAAGCAGATGAATTTTGGGGGTTGAGCGCTGCGGAGCGCGAGAAGGTTAAGGAACATCTACTCAGCATCGGCACAAAGGCTTTGGTAGCGAAGGACGGGCCCCGTGGGTTTGGCTACGCCGACTGGCAGGAGATACCTGGCACACACGTGAACCGTGTTCGGGTTCTGCTGCTCGAGCCATCTTCGAAGATAGCTGTAATTCCCGAAGCTAAACGCGATGGCGCATCGTCAGTGTTAGACGCGGCGGCGCCGAGATCCCGCTGATCTGATCGACGACTACGTGAGCGAGGTGGTCGCGCGCCCGTAGACGCGCAGGATATCTTTGGTGCTCCGAAGAGACATGAAGTCTGTCATGGAAAAGGCCGCCTCCATCCGGACAGCACCGCTTTTCGTCAACGCGGTTACGCCCGGGAAAGCGGCATTTTCCTTTCCAAAAAAAACGACACTCTTCTTTAGTCTATATGGGAAATCTGGGTTGGCTCCTTCCAGTTCGAAGTAAGACTAGCACTCGTGTTCGATTCAAACTTGCGCAGTGGGGCCGCAGAGAAGGTTTCAGGATATGCCAGAAGCAGGGGTCCGCCCACTTGTTGCTGAAGGTCCGTAGAAGGGGACAGCAAGATTTCACGTCTTTGGATAACAGCGGTCCCCGTCAAAACGGCGGGCAGTCCAATGTTTAAGCCGTCGCCCAACCTCCGTCTTGATGACAAGGCCGCCCAGATGGATGGGGTTGAGTTCGTCCTCGCCGTCAAATTCGGATCGGTGCCGTTCAGGTAGTTTTCCAGGTACGTGTAACCATTGGGAGCGATGGCCTTGTACAAATTCG
>JAOAPV010000045.1 GCA_025463055.1 Candidatus Acidiferrum typicum | reverse complement strand
TGCCAGCAGTCGTGCGCCATCTTGACGTCCTCAGGATCGGTCTCGGCACCGCCTACTTTGACAAAGCCGCGGCCCATAGGTCGAATCTCAAGCTTGTCGTCGCCCAGCATCTTGGCGGCGTCCAGCTCACCATAGTGCCAGGACCCTTTGATGAACTGCACCATCAGCACGCGCAGACCCTGGCCGACCGCGCGAAATGCCGTGCCTAGTGCGCAAGTGGTCTTACCCTTGCCCGGTCCGGTGTAAACGATCAAGAGTCCCTTTTCTTCCGGCATCTGGTGGCCCTTAGTTGAGTTGGAGCCGCTTGGCCAATTCGCTTGCGATCGCGGCGATACGTTCCCGGGTTGCGGCGGGCAGCGCCGTCTTGGGCTTGCCGTGCGGATCCTGCAGCACAATCCATAGGCCCGGCCTGTACACCTCATCGTTGCCAGGACAAATCGCCCCCGTTAGCTGCGCAAGTACAAGAGGGGGATCGTTGGAAAGATCGAACCCGGGATGATGCGGATGGTGCTGGGCCAGAAGGTCCATCAAAATGCCGCGCGTGTCGTCGACGAGATCGCGAAAGCCCTGAGAAACCAAAATAGCGTCCACGTGGCGGGGGGTGGGCTGCTCCACTTCTTCAAGGTCGTAATCGGGCAAGGGTTTTTCCAACGCGATCTCAATAGAAGCGGATGGTTGGTCTTCGTCCGGCACTATGCGTATAGACATGGTGCGTATGGTTGTACACCAGCAGCCGCTGGTTGGTATAGGCCTCCGCTACGCCGCTTGCAGAATCAGTGTTAACGATTTCGATGGCACTCAAAAGATTGCTGCGATGGCGACAAAGTTACAATGCCAGGCTCGAAAGCCAATGGGGCTTGCGCGAATGTGCTATTTTGTTGGGAACGAGTGGGGTCGGAAACGGGGTCAAAGTGCCGTTAACGGAAGCGCCGCCGAGCCTGGTTCGCATTAGCGGGTCGACGTTCAGTCTACGGGTGATCGCAGCCGCGATCATTCTCCTCTTCTGCTATTACGCCCAGGGTGTGGTGATTACGCTGCTGCTCTCCATCTTGCTGGCGTATTTCTTGGACCCCGCGGTGGAGCTTCTGGAGCGTGCGCACGTGCCGCGCACCGTGGGTGCTATGACCATGGTGTTGATACTTATAGCAGTGTTGGTGGCGGTGGGCTATGGCTTGGGCGAACGCACCGCGGACTTTGCCGCGAACTGGCCAAAATATGGCGGCATGCTAAAGCAGGCAGCCAACACAGTCGAAGGCAAGATCAGCGGGCTTGAGGGGCACGTCTCGGAAATCGGGCAAGAGGCAGGGAAGGTGCGCGCGGACTTTCGCCCTGAGCCGGGCGTCGTGCGCACGCTGATCGTGCGAAGCATCGGTTCTTTATATGCGTTATTCCTGGAAGTGACCTTCGTGCCCTTTCTGGTGTTCTTTATGCTGGCCGCAAAACGTGAAGTGTGGCACGGCACGCTACAACTGTTTCCAGTCTCCCAGAGAACCCGGGTAAAGGAGACGTTGGAAGACCTGCGCGATGTTTTGCGTGATTATCTGGCCGGAATGACCTTGGTCACGCTGATCGTGATCACAGCGAGCAGCGTTCTCTTCTGGTGGATGGATCTGGACTATCCCATCCTCACCGGTATTGCGTCCGGCTTGTTGAATATGGTGCCGTACATTGGGGCGGTAATGGCATGGCTGCCGGCATTCTTAATCGGCCTGGCGAAGTGGAAGACCATTGGCAACTTTGTGCTGATTGCTGTCGGCCTGACAACGATTCACGTCGTGGCGCTCAACTTTGTCGCTCCGCAATTGGTGGGGCGCCGGGTTCGGCTTAACGCCGTGGCGATCACCATCTCGCTGCTTTTTTGGGGCTGGGTGTGGGGCGGCATGGGGCTGCTTTTGGCAATACCGATTACGGCGACGCTGCGCGTGATTTGCGACCACACAGACTCGTTGCGCCCGATTGGGCGCTGGCTGAGCGCCTAGAGAGAGGACCTGATTCCGTGAAACGTCATTTAGCGTATGTGTGTGTCGCGTTGTGCTGGCTGTGTTTCGAAGGCGCGCCAGCTGCGCAAGCATGGGGCTGCCGAGGTCATCAAGCGGTCGCCGCACTGGCGGAAAAGCACCTGACTCCGCAGGCGAAGCAAGCATTGCTCGCATTGTTGACCGCAAACCCGATCGATCCGCAACTAAAACGCTATTGCGGGCAAATGGGACTCGACCCCTTTGTCGATTCCTCGACTTGGGCCGACGATGAGCGCGGCCGCGATCCGAGCACGGCGCCCTGGCACTTCATCGACATTCCCCTAGGCGTGACGCACGGCTCGGCGCAAGATTTCTGTGGCGCAGGCGGCTGCGTGTTGTCGGCCATCACGGCCCAACTCGCCATCCTGAAAGACAAGAACGCGCCGGGAGCCAAGCGTGCTGACGCGCTGCGATTTATCATTCACTTTGTCGGCGACTTGCACCAGCCACTCCACGGGTCGACCAACAGCGACCGAGGCGGAAATTGCGTCCCGGTGAAATACTTCACACGAAATCCGCATGTCCGGAACAATTCCTACACTCCGAATCTCCATCACGTTTGGGACACGGAAATTCCGGAAAGCCAGATGCAGGGAGCCGACGCCTCGGAGTTTGCGGACACGCTCGATGCTGCGTTCGAGAGTTCGTTCGCGGCGTGGCAGCAGGGCGGCATGCAGTTGGACGGGTGGGCTTGGGAAAGCCACGACCATGCTGTGGAGACAGCCTATGGAGCTTTCAGCAAACCTGTTCCTGTTGAGCCGGACGCTCCGGTGAACTCGTGCGCGGACGATAACAACATCGGGCAACGCATGCTGCATAAACACCTTGTGATCGGGGTCCCTTACCGCGACCAAGCGGGATCGGTAGTTGAGGAGCGTTTGGCGCAAGCGGGAATACGGTTGGCAATGATTCTCAACGAGGCGGCCAAAGCCAGCCTATAGCAAACTTTTTTGGAAATGGCCGCTATGGCTTTTTCGGAGCGCAGTCCGCTGTTTCCGAAGGAACCATTCCGAGCGATTTGATGTAGGTCACTAATTGCCAGCGTTGCGGCTCGGGCAACTTCGACCAGACGGGCATGCCCGCCGCACTACGCCATTCGTCAGAATCCAAAAAATGGCTCCGGGCTGGCGCTCTGGACCTCCACAACACGCAAACTGGGCGCCTTCTTGCTGCCGAGTGCTGTCTCGGCGTGACATTCAACACAGTGCTGCTCAAATAGGATTTTACCTGCGGTAACAGCGTCAGCATTCTGCTCGAAAGGGTTGCGTTTCGCGCGGGCTTTCTCCGGTGCCTCTACAATTTCGCTATATACGGAGTCCCGTACTCTCGTGCTGGCGCTCCCAGCATCTTGCCTGGCTACGGCGGACCACGCGACGCGGGTCGCTGAGATACAGAATGTTGCAACGTAAGCCTTCACTGGCCACGTCCAAACAGGCGCCCCACCCTCTCGCCGAATCCGTTAATTTCATAGGAAAGCCCCCAGCGGAGGAGGAAGCCGCGACTGGTGTCGTTTAGCCCGAATGCCGGCGAAACCCGCAGCGTCCAACCCGAGGGCAAATTCCAAGCGGCTACCGGAGCGAGATATTGCGATGTGTCCTTCAGGCCAAAACTATGACGATCGCCCAAACCCCCGTATATCTCGACCCCGGCGACAAAGTTCTGAAGGCAAAGACTGCAGCGTTTGGAAGAGGCCGCCAGTTGGAGCGGCCGGCTTGCACCGAGTGCGTAGCCGAACTCCCAGGGTTGGTTCGACAAATTCTTGGCGGCAAGGGTATTTTCGGCGAAGTTCCACCCCTTATAGGTGCTTGAGAGCAGAAGCTTAAATTCTAGTTCGTGTTTGGTTTCCCGCCGAAGAAGCGAGTTAGGCTCATCGAAATCAGAGGCAACATCGTGGCCTTCCACTTCTTTCATTATTTTATCGGCTCCGCTGAGCCTCGCGTACTCGACATAAATCACCGGGGTGATGAAATGTTCATGCTTAAGAGTACGAAACCGATTTTCCCAGCGAAACCCGGTAAAAAGAGTGCTGTCGTTGAAGGTGGTTTGGCCATCGAGATAAAACTCCGTCGTCCACCATGCCTTGGCACCGTATTCCAACTCAATCCAGAAAGCATGGAAGTCATTGCCGCCGTGCTGGGTGCCGAACGTCGAAAAGTATTCAATCTCTAGATTGCCCGGCTCTTCAAGATAGTGGTCGTAGGTGACAAAGTAAGCGCTCTCCTGGCTCTTGGCGCGTGCAGGAAGCCATAGCGCGAGCGCAAAGAGGAGCAAGCCGCGGAGCAATCGAGAGTGGCTAATCGACATACGGCTCTCCTGCAACTAGGTTGCAACAAGATATAAGACTAACTTAGTCCGATTTGAATCGCAACGATGCGTCCGACGGACTGTCACGATTCGTGCCTATTGCTATTCGCGGTGTAAGTGGTAGCCTAGGTTTACCGAAACAAGAATTGCCCCGCGCGGCTCGACCCTCTCGCCGACGGGAAACTGACCCTTCCACGAACGCCCTCTCCGTTCTGAAAGCCGAGAAGCAACGAATGCCGCCCAGCCTGCGGCCAGAGCACTTGCTTGCCACCATACTGTCTTCGACAGAGGACGGTCTACTCTCATTTTCGCTCGATGGAATAATCCAATCCTGGAGCCGTGGAGCAGAGCGGCTGTATGGATATTCGGAAGCGGAAATCACCGGCCAGGCGATCAAGGTGTTGCTACCGGTCCGCCAGGTACCCGCTTGCGAAGAGTTCTTGAGGGCGGCCAAAGACGGAATCGACGATTCCTGTGAAAACGCGGAGCGTCTGCGGAAAGACGGAGCAAAGATCCGCGTGGCGCTGAAAAGGGCGGCGGTTCGCGACGAAAGTGGCGCAATTACGGGAATTGTGGAGACTGCCAGCGCAAGAGGGTGGGATGCGGAGGGCGCCGCCGCGAATAGCCAGCTGCAGGCCCTAGTGGAGCAGATGCCCGCGATACTCTGGACTACCGACCAGCAACTGCGAATCACCTCCAACTGGGGAACAGGTCTCAATTCGTCGAAAGTCAAAGCAGGGGATTTTGTGGGCCGGACACTCCACGATTACTTGGGGTGCCAGGATCCTCTCGCTCCCCCTATCGCGCAGCATGCAAATGCGCTGCGGGGGATTCCTTCTTATTTCGAGTACCGGCACGGCAGCCGGCACTTTGCTCTTCATCTCAGCCCATTGCGGGCACCGTCCGGCGAAATCACAGGTTGCGTCGGTGCGGGTGTCGACATCACGGACCGGAAGAGAAGCGAGGATCAAATTCGCTACCAAGCGACCCACGACGCGCTGACCGGGTTAGCGAACTACCGCGAATTCATTGACACGATGGACCGCGAAGTGCGACGCGCCGAGCGCAGCAAACATTCCTTCGCTTTGCTTCTCCTGGATTTGGACGGGTTGAAGGCGGTCAACGACAAGTACGGGCATCTGGTGGGAAATCGCGCCCTTAAGAGATTGTCCGAGGTGATCAAGGAACACTCTCGGGCGACCGATCTAGTCGCTCGGTACGGGGGCGACGAGTTCGCGGTCGTACTGATCGACGCTGACCCTGGTATGGCAAATCGGATTGCGCAGCGCGTGCGGAAGGCATTGCGCGACGGCCGGGAACTGCCTGCGCTCACCGTCAGTATTGGAATGAGCGCTTCTCCGGAAGATGGCCGGACCGTCCCAGAACTATTGCAAGCCGCGGACCGGTACTTATACAAGCGCAAGAAGGCAGCACATGCGCGACGCGTGAGCTCCGGTTAAACTCCCACAAACACGTTGACAGGGACGCAGCTATAGCGCGATTCTGGCCGCGTTTCTGGGCAGACATATTTTTTGGGAGAATCCGCCGTGGACTCCGCCGATCTCGTTCTTGCCCTGCTCGATGAAGCCTATGAAAAACGCACATGGCATGGTCCAAATCTGAAGCAGTCTCTGCGCGGAGTAACGGCAAAGCAGGCGGCGTGGCGTCCGGGCCGCGATCGGCACAACATCTGGGAAGTGGCGCTGCACGCAGCATATTGGAAATACGTTCTGCGGCGAAGAATTGCGGGAGGCAAGCGTGGCTCTTTTGTATTAAAAGGCAGCAACTTTTTTGTCCGGCCAGAACCGGGAGCCAATATAGAGGCGGCGTGGACCGCGGACAAACAATTGCTCGAACGCGAGCACCGCGAACTGCGACTCGCAATCGAAAAACTGAGGGGAACGCCGCGATGGGAGAAACTACTGCCAAAATTGTGGGGCATCGCGTTTCACGATATTTACCACGCGGGTCAAATACGGCTGCTGCTAAGGCTGATGGGTGGCAAGAAATAGTGAGCGCTGTCGGGAATGCATGTGCCAGCCACTCCCGAGTTCATTGACTTACGCGGCACTGCATCCTAAACTGCGCATCATCTGCCGGACAGGGCGCACATTGCCCTCCTTCCTGGCCGATTCTGCGTGATCCCCGGCGGTGTACGTTGCCAAGCTCCGTAGTTTCGCATTACCGTCTACTTAATCCGCTCGGCAGTGGTGGAATGGGCGTAGTCTACCGGGCAGAAGACACTGCACTGGGCCGCACGGTTGCTCTGAAGTTTCTTTCTTCACAAATTGCGCAGGATCCCAAGCGTGTGGAGCGCTTTCGCGATGAAGCGCGCACGGCATCTTCCCTGAATCACCCCAACATTTGCACTATCTATGAAGTAGGAGAACAGGAAGGCGAGCTGTTTATCGCCATGGAGTATGTGGAGGGCCGGCCGCTTTCAGAGTCTTTGCGCGAAGGCGGGATGGCCGTGGAAACAGTTTTGCGCTACGGGCGACAAATCTCTGGCGCGCTGGAACACGCGCATGAACGCGGAATCGTGCATCGCGATCTTAAACCCGCGAACGTGGTGATCACGCCTAATGGGACGGCTAAGATCCTGGATTTTGGCCTCGCGAAGCGCAGTGACCCCGATCTCCAGCGCAAGACAACGCAAGGTGTGGCGACAGAGAGCAGCGTCGGACTCACCGGAACCCTCCCGTACATGTCGCCGGAACAACTGCAAGGCGGCGAAACTGGGCCGCAGAGTGACATATGGTCACTGGGCGTGATGTTGTATGAGATGGCGTCGGGTGCGCGACCCTTTCGAGGGGAGAATCTGTACCGGCTGTGCACCGCAATCATTCAAGAGCCGATGCCACCACTGCCGGCGCACGTTCCAGCGGGCTTTGCCGCGGTTATCAAACGCTGCTTAGAGAAGGAGCAGGCGCGGCGCTACCAACGGGCAAGCGAGCTGCGCGCCGCTCTGGAAGCGTTGGAGATAAGTAGCACGAGCGTGGTAGCGCCGCCGACGCTGCCTAAGGCTGTTAGCGACCGCAAAACTGCATTGTGGATTGCAGTTGGCGTTGCCCTCGTTCTCTTGGGTTTTGGCGGCGCCTTATTATGGCGCAACAGCGGCGGGCTGAAAAGTGTTAGCACGCCGGCGATCAGCGTTCCACAAAGGGTGCAGCTCGCGGTTCTGCCCCCTAGCGACGTGGCCGGTTCCGAAGACAGCGCGTTCAATGACGGGTTGGTGGAAACACTAACTTCGCGACTGACGGCGCTGACGGAAAAACATCCGCTCGCGGTGATTCCAGCTAGCGAAGTGCGCGCTCGCAAAGTCGGCACTGTCGATGCCGCGCGTGCGGAGTTCGGCATTAACCTCGGCTTAGTCATAAACGTACAGCACGCGGGAGGACAGGAGCGAGTAAATTACTCGCTGGTGGACGCTAGTTCTCACCAACAGTTGCGCGGCGGAACCATTACCGCGCCGCGCGGCGATCCGTTTGCACTGCAAGACCAAGTCTCGGAGAGCGTAACCCAAGCGCTCGAGTTGCAACTGCAACCTCAGGAGAAGAGCGCGATGCAGGCGCACGGCACCACTGAGCCCGCCGCCTATGATTTCTATCTGCAAGGGCGGGGCTACCTGCAAGATTTCGGCAAGCAGGAAAACGTCGAAAGCGCGCTGTCTGTGTTTGGACGGGCGCTGCAGAAAGATCCGGGATTCGCAGCCGCTTATGCGGGTTTAGGCGAGGCATACTGGCGAAAATTTGAATTAGTTCACGATCAACACTTGGTTCAGCGAGCAACGGAATCATGCCGCGAGGCCAATCAGAGGGACAGTGCGCTAAGCGAGGCGCATACGTGTTTGGGCATGGTAGCGCAAGGTACCGGCAAGTACGAGTTGGCCGTAGCAGAGTTTGAGAAAGCAGCGCAAAGCGAACCAACCCAGGATGCCGCCGCCGCCGGCTTGGCTCGAGCGTACGAAAGTCTTAATCGGCTGGACGATGCGGAGCAAGCTTACAAGGCGGCCATTAAACTGCGGCCCAACTATTGGGCCGGGTACAACCGCTTAGGAACCTTCTATTTGCGGCAAGGCAAGCTCGATCAAGCTGCCGAGATGTATACCCACGTCATCTCTCTCGTTCCGGATAGCTTTACGGGCTATTCAAACCTTGGCATCACCCGCGTGCAGCAAGGCAGATATGCCGAGGCCGTGGAGCCTCTAAAGCGCTCCCTGGAAATCAGGAAGACTGGACCAGCAACATCAAATTTGGCCACCGCCTATTTTCAGCAAAAACGATTCAGCGACGCCGCTAGATTTTTTGAGCAGGCGGCATCGCTCGATCCTTGGAGCTACGAAATTTGGGGAAATCTGGGAGACGCGTACTACTGGACCCCGGGGATGCGGGATCGCTCCGTGGAGGCTTATCGGAAGGCACTCTCGTTGGGGGAAGAACAACGAAAGGTGAATCCGCGGAACGCGAACTTGCTTAGCTATCTCGCCGGCTACCACGCCATGCTGGGTGAGGTCCGGCCCGCGCACGAAAAGATTGCAGAGGCGCTGCGCCTGATGCCTCGCGATCCCGAGGTGCTGTCCTACGCAGGCCTTGTCTATGCTCAATTAGGTGAGGCGCAGAAAGCGTTAGAGTCCCTACAGCAGGCAGTGGCCGCTGGTTACTCGCCGGCCGCAATTCGCGACACGCCAAATTTCGCTGTGCTTTCGAAGGATCCCCGTTTCCAGGCCCTTATTTCATCGAGTCACTAAGAAAGGAAAATAACCATGTTGAATCGGAGTTCCTCGGCAGGGTTCCGGATTCTCGGTGTATTTTTTCTAGGCGCTTTCGTGGGTCTCTGCGGCTGTAAACCACAGGTAGCACCCGTAGTACAACCCGGGGGCGGCGACTCAAACAATCTGAAACACGTAAAGTGCAAACAACATTTGGGAGGTGGCCCGGTAGAGATTGCAATCAACTCGTCAAATAAAGCCATTCAGGACGAAGACCAAGTCGTCTTTGTTTGTAAGGGCGAGATTGTTCGCTGGAATTCCTCCGGAGACGCAAATGTGGCCTCGTACACAATTACTTTCACAAACAATGGGTGGCCGTTTGGGCCGACACCTACGGTACTCTCCTCAAACGCCAATGGACTAACACCGGATCAGACTGTTGCGGGAGTGACGGGCAAGTATGCTGAATGCTATGAGTATTCCATTGCGGTCAAGAGAAAAGACGGGACTATGGTGAAGGTAGACCCGCACGTCATGCCGATGTAAACCCCCGAACGACTCGATGCAACGTCTGAACGAGGCCAACTGGGTCGGGCGCGTCTTGAAACAAACGGATGGCTGCGACACCCGCGGCGCCCTCGATTATGCAAGGCTCTGCGTTCTCCAACGTGATGCCGCCGATGGCGAGGACAGGAATCTTCAAGGCGCGGCAGACTTGCGCGAGACGCGCCAAGCCTTGCGGCGCCCCGAACGCGGCTTTGGAGGGCGTCGCGAAAATTGGACCAAAGAAAACATAATCGGCGCCATCGCGCTGGGCCGCCTGCGCGGTCTCGAGCGAATGGCACGAGACGCCGATTAGGAACGACTCATCAACAATCTGCTTCCGAACCGCGGACTCAACCAATCGCTTGGCTACAGCTACAGGCAGGCTCTTTTCGCCGAGATGGACGCCACCGGCACGCTCGGCCATGGCGACATCCAGCCGGTCATTGATCAAAACGCGAAGGGCGCTCGCGCGCTTTGCAGAAACTTTCTCCGCAATGGCCAGAGCTTGCCGCGTGAACGATGCCAACTCTCTGGCTGGCAAATCCTTCTCACGAATCTGCACCCAATCCACAGCCGCGGCCGCGATCTCCTCGGTCTTTGGAATCAACGCTGCAACCGATTCCGCTTGATTTGCAACACGCAGGCTATGGCGGTCCGTGACGTAGCAGAGCAGCGGAGACATGCGTCCCGTAAGCGGGTTATTGCGGGTGGACACGGGGTGCAGCAGATGGCGCGGGGTCAGCCCCAATCATGTTGACGGCTAAAAAAATGTCCAGCACGCCAAGACCGCTTACAGCCCCGCGAAATGCGGGGTGCAGCAGAATGCGCATCAGCGAAGGAAAATGGTTAAGAAAATAATTCTTCTCCCAGATCGAGGTCCACGGGAGATAAAACAAGATAGCACCCATAATGCACAGGATGACCACCAGCAGCGCGCTAAGCATTCTATTCATGAAAGATGGGTTGGTCCGGCAAGCGGACCGAAACCTCAACGGATCGGCTTCTGAAGAGCGGCGATGCGCTCACCCACATCGCGATAATCAATGTTCATCGCGTAAACCTGGGAAAAACTCTTCAGGGCCGCGTCCGGCTCACCCGCTGACTCCTGGGCTACACCTAAATCATACCGCAACGCGAGAGCACTTTCCGGGTCGAGGTCTGGAGTGCGCAGCGCGCGGTCATACCAAATAGCAGCGACGCCCGGTTGTCCCTTGTCCATAAATGCAAGCCCCAAAAATATGCAGCACTGCATCGTGTAGGGAAACGGCCGGCCGCGATCCGTAGCCTTGGCTACCTTTTGAAACTCGCTGATCGCTTCTTCCAGCAGGCCCATCTCGCGGAAGGCAATGCCGAGATTGTAGTGCGTTTCGAGGTCTTCCTCTTCCGCTCCTCCCATTTCGCCCAACTCCGAGCGGAAATCGTCGAACACTTCTTTCAGCGGGCCACTCTCCATCGACGTCGACGTGGAGGCTGGCTTGGGCGCAGGTTTGGATGAGTTGTTCCCTGCTACACGTGCGTCGACTCTCGGAGTCGAAGCAGCGACAGGAGGCGCGGGTTCGCCTATACCAAGCTGGTCGATCTCACTGGCGAGGTCCGCCAGGAATTGGTCGGAAGCGAAGCTGTCCACCGCTGCAGGAGGCGCGGCGTTTTGGTGAACCGGCTCCGGCTTGCGGCTCGCGGGCGGAGGAGTCGGCGGCCTTTGCTCATGCGCGGGAACGAGAGGCTCGGCATCGAGCACCAGTTCGTACTCCTGCTCCACCTCGAACTCAGATTCCGGCTCCGGCTCCGGTGCTTTGGGCTTCTCCTTGACAAGCGGTTTTTCCTTGGGAGGCTTTGCTGCCAACGGCGGCTCCGTGCGGAAAGCCGGTTCGCCGGAGGATGTTGGTAACGATTCTTTCTCGAAAATCGACGCAGATTCGTGGGCTTCCTTGCGAATCGAAATTTCGGGCAGATCTTCTGCGACGGAAATTTCTCCAGAAGTTTCGGCGAAAGGATTTGTGGCCTCAGGCGCGGCCGCTTCCAGCGGGATTTCAAACTCAGGCGCCGCATCGTCGCCAACAGCGGGCGTTTTCGCGGCAGGTTCGGCCGGCCGCGTGTCATTGAGCATCGATGCCCATTCGTCCGATAAATCGACTTCGTGGACTTCTTCCCGGGCTGGAGGGGATTCCTCGGCCAACTCAATCTCCGGCGGTGCGGCTTTGGCCTCGGCTGGCGGGGGGTCGGGAGCAACAGCTTGGGCGGGAGCCAAATCTTCATCGCTCAAACCTGCGGCGCGTTGGAAGCGCCGGCGAAGTTCCTCGAAGCGTTCTGCGCTGCGGACGTCCCCGCGCTCGGTATGAATTTGCTCTAATTGCGCCGCGAGTTCCGCGGTGCGGCGGTCGTCGCCTGCACCGAGGACAAAATCCAGCAGTTTCTCCAGCGTCGGGGCATGCCGAGGCGCTCGCCGGAGGATCGCCTCCAGTAAACCGATAGCTTTCTGCGTCAGTCCATAACTCGCAAAAAGGTCAACATCTGTGAGCGACTGCGCAATGAATTTTTGCGTCTCATCATCGAGCTGGCTATCCGGGGACTCCCCTGCGGGCTTTGCTCTGACTTCCGGTGTCTCAGCTTCCGTGGGCAATTTCGCAGCAGCCGGCTTCACCAACTCGACTGACAAGCCCTCTTCTTCCTCTTCCTTCGCCGCCGGTACGGGGGCCTCTTCGGCCACGTCATGCCCAAGTTTGCGCAGAACTGCGTTGAGTTTGCGCTTGGGAGAATCGCTCTCTGGCTGCCGCGCAACAAGTTGCTCGTAGATTTCTTTCGCACGGTCATATTGCCTGGCGCCTGTCAGAGCGTCGCCCAAGTGAGCGAGAGAGTCCGCTAGTCGGAAAGAATCGCTCGTGCGCCCGTAGAATTCTACGAGCCATTCAAGCGGCTCGATGCGTCCAGGCAGGCGAGTGGTCAGCTCGTTAAGGAGCCGGCCCACGCGCTCCTGCTCCCCTGCGTCAACCATGGGCATGCGGATGCGCTTCAGCAACTCCATTGCCCGCTCGCCTTCATCCGCTTGTAGCAGCGCTTCCGTGACTTTTTGAGCCGTGCCGAAATTCTTGGGATCGGCGTCGAAGACTCTCAACGCCAATGCCGCGGCATTCTTCCAGTCCGAGTTCTTCAGATACATGTCGAGCAGCAAGTCGGTTTGCTCGCCGCCCTTATCCAGATCGGCGACTTGCTCGAGGGCCTTGGCCGCCTCCGCCACGTCGCCTTTGGATGAGTGAATGCGGGCCTTGACGATCACCGCCGCCATGTTCTTGGGATCGAGCTTTAATGCCCGGTCCGCCAGCTTCTCGCATTCCACGGAATCGCCACGCGCCAAAGCGCGTTGCGCAGCCGACACGTAAGCTTCAATGGCGTCAGCCGTCTGCCCCATCGCGGTGTAAAGATCAGCCAGGCGAATCTGAATGCGCAGATTGTCCGGCTCGGCCAGCAGCAGCTTCTTAAGGAGGGCCACCGCTTCCGGCTGGCGATTGCTCTTCAGATGGATTTCAGCGAGCTGTAGGAATAGTGGCCGGGCCTCGCTCATCACCCCTTGCTGCACGTACAGGTCGGCGAGTTTCTCCAGTGCGCGAATTTCTTCGGGAGCCAGCTTGGCGATACGCTTGTAGACCGCAATCGCCTTAGTAAGGAAGCCGTCGCCCACGAATATCTGTGCAAGGCGTTCAAAATAATCGATTGCCTGAAACGTCTCGCCCTGACGGATGTACAGCTCCCCAATGGTCATCAGGGTGACCTGGTCTTTGGGTTCGTACTTCAATATTTGTTGATATTCCGCGATGGCCTGCGGGACCTTGCCCTGGTTCAGGAGCTTTTGTGCGGCTTCGACGTATTTGCTTTTGCTATAGGCCATTCGTTAACTCAGACACAGCGCCACCCGCGCCTGCTGGAGAGGTTTGTCCTCGCGCCCGAAGGTAAAAAAGGCAGGCAGAAGCTGTGCTTGCCTACGCTAGCAGGCAGGGAAAAGACAAGTCAACGAACCCAGAATTTCGTGTGAGCAGCCAGTTATCCCCGTTGGACTTAGGAACGCGCTGGCGAAAACCGGGCGAAACCGCGGAAAGATGCTCTAAGCCGGAAAACTGTCTGATATTTGACTAGTGCTTGTATCTAGAACGCAGTCACACTTCCGGCAGAACGGCGTCGGGCAATAATGCGATCTGTGTCGCCCCAGCGGACCAGCAGCCTGCGTCGCGTACCGGCGCAAACGAATACCGGTGCAGCGGCGTGGGACCATGTTGTCGCAAAGCCTCCAGGTGATCGGCGGTGGCATAGCCCTTATGGCGCGCCAGGCCATACTGAGGATAGACAGTGTCCCACTCTTCCATTCGTGTATCTCGATGCGTTTTCGCCAGGATCGAAGCGGCGGCAATGGAAACGCTACGGCAATCGCCCTTGATCAGGGGTTTCTGCTCGATCAGCACGTCCAGTTGAAGCGCATCGATGAGCAGGTAATCGGGGACAATCGAGAGTTGCTGCAGCGCGGCGGTCATTGCTTGGCGGCTAGCCTGATAGATGTTCCAGGCGTCAATGCGCTGCGCATCGATTTCCGCAACGGCCCATGCGAGTGCGTGTTCGCGGATCCGATCCGCCAATTGTCCGCGCCGCTCTGGCGCAATCTGCTTGGAATCATCCAGCCCCACAATGCGGCGCTTGGGGTTCAGGATCACTGCGGCGGCAACGACCGGCCCGAACAGCGCGCCACGCCCGGCCTCGTCCAAGCCGGCGATGCGCGTCCAGCCAAGTTTGCGCGCCGCTCGCTCGAAACGGGAAGAGCAGAGGCGGCTCATTTCGGGCGCGATTTTAGCACGAGGGCAAATTTCGCCACAGGAGTTGTGCGAGTAACTCGCCAAAGTCGACATCGAGCGGGCCCCAAGTTGACCCGCTGCTAGCGCCCGGCTAGCATGGCGCAGCAAAATTTCGTAATTAGGGGGATTTGATGCATGCACCTCAATGCTTCGCGCGCCATTCGGTGGGTTTGTTGACACTGTGCATGTTCATCCTGACTGGGTTTGGCGCGTCTGCCAAAGCACAAAGCTTAGCCAGCTCTGACCTTTCGCGGTTTCGCTTCGTTGGCGGAGTGCAATTGTCTCCTGACGGTCATCGCGCAGCTTATACGGTGATTATGTACGATCGCCCCGGCCGTCCTTATCCGCTGCTCTCGATCATGGATTTATCCACACAGAAATCGGTGCCCGTGGGCGACGGCAAAGCGCCAGCCGGCAATCCCCGCTGGTCGCCCGATGGCAAATGGGTGGCTTTTCAGGGAAGCCAGGGCGAAAGGCATGGACTTTTGGTCGCGCGCGCCGATGGCTCGGATGTCAATTTTCTCGCGCCGATGACCGGCACGAATAGCCCGCTGCCTGGGAGTGGCGAAGAAATAACTTGGTCGCCTGATGGTAAGCAGATCGCGTTCATCTCTTCCACGCCCGGCGCGGAATCGGGGCAAGCTGCCGGCGATCCGATGGTCATCACGCGCTATCTTTACAAGCCGGATGCGGGCGAAGGCATGACGCGCTTCAACGACAACCAGCGGCTGCACATTTTCGTCGTAGACCTCGCGAGCAAGCGGATTCGGCAACTAACTACGGGCGAGACAGACGAGCATTCCATTGACTGGTCGCCCGACGGCAACGAGATACTTTTCGCCTCCAACCGCGAGCCCAATCAAGACGAGTTCTTTAATTACGACATTTTTGCGTTGTGCGTCAGCGACGGCAGCATTCGCCGGCTTACCGCCACGGAATACAACGAATACGAGCCGCTCTGGTCTCCAGACGGCAAGCGCATTGTTTATCGAGGCACGCGCCGCGGACTGACCGACCGTGAGACCACGATGGAAGACACTCACGTCTGGGTGATGAACGCGGACGGAACTGACCGCCGCGAAATTGGCGCGGTGATAGACAATCGCCAGGGCGCGCTGCAATGGGCGCCGGATGGCAACTCCGTATATTTCACGGTGCAGGAGCGCGGCAGCGTTCATTTGGTGCGCTTGTCGATTTCCGGAGGCAAACCGGATTACATTGTGAACGAGATAGGCGCGGTTGGCAGTTGGTCCATGGCCAAGGACGGTGCGCTCGCCTACAGCTTTACGTCGCCGCGCGACATGTCTGAGCTTTATCTCAAGAGCGGCACGGGAAGTCCGCGCAAGCTGACCGATTTAAACGCCGACATCCTGAAGGGAAAGCAGCTTGGTGAGGTCGAGTCCTTTACGTTCACCAGCAATGACAACAAATTCGAGGTCGAAGCTTTTCTCACCAAGCCGGCGTCGGTGGCCGGCACGTCAAAGCACCCGCTAATCGTCAATATTCACGGCGGTCCACACGGTCAGAATGGTCCGGCGTTCAACTTCAAGAACCAAGTCTATGCGGCGCGCGGCTGGGCCACGCTGAACGTGAATTTTCGCGGTTCAGCCGGCTACGGACAAAAATTTGCCGATGCTGTGTTCGGAGACCAGGACGGAAACGAAGGCCAAGACGTTCTGTACGGAGTCAGCGCGGCTGTGCGCCGTTATCTTTGGATTGACCGCGAGCGCATGGGCATCGAAGGCGTGAGCTACGGCGGCCAGCTCACGGACTGGCTAATCACGCAAACGAACGAGTTCAAGGCTGCGGTCCCAATCGCCGGTATCTCCAATCTCATCAGTTACAACTACATGACCTACTACAATCAATACGAAGAGATGGAGTTCGGCCAGTTCTTGCACCAGGGCAATTTGACGGATGTGGCTTGGGAGCGCTCGGCGCTTCGTGCTGAACTAGGGTTATGGCTGAACGTTGGTGATGCCCTCAGCACCCGGCAAATAAAAAGCCCCGCTTACGCAGGGCTCTTCCGAAAGCTGATAGATGAAAACGCTTAAGCCTTTGTGTCTGTTCCGGCAGTAGCAGCGGCCGCAGCCGGCGCTTCTTCGCGCGCAGCTCTTTTGATGCGGGCTGCTTTGCCGCGAAGTTCGCGCAGATAATAAAGCCGCGCACGACGCACTTTGCCTTTGCCGACCACTTCTATCGAGCTGATCGTTGGCGAATGCAGGGGGAAAATTCGCTCGATGCCCACGCCAAAGCTGACGCGGCGCACCGTAAACGTGGCTCCGGAAGCCCGGCCCTTCTTCGAGATCACCACGCCCTCAAACGCTTGCAGGCGCTCCTTTTCTTTCTCGCCGTCGCCTTCCTTCAGGCGCACGTTGACGCGGACCGTATCCCCCGGCCGGAAGTCGGGGAGGTCTTTGCGCAGTTGCGCGTCGTGTAGTTTTGCAATTACAAGATTCATGTTCGTATTCCCTGCAGACCCACTCGGGCGGGGCCAGCACACCAAACGCAATCTTTAATTATAGGCAAATTCCCGCGAATTGCCTAGCGGAATCGTGCCGCTCGCTTACTAGGCGAGCGCGGAAGCCGCGCTGCGCCTTCGGATTACCGTTTCCGCAAACCGTTCCATTTCGTCGTGTTGTGGGCTGAATTGCAGCAACAGCAAGTCGACGCCGACGGCCTCAAATTGTGCCACACGCTCGGCCACTTGCTCCGCCGTGCCCACTAGCCCCGAGCGCAAGCCCCGATTCGAGACCGAATAATCTTCGAGCGAAACGCGCTGCTCAAGCTGCGTACCTGCCAGCCATTGCTGATAATTCGCATAGCCTGCCGCGGACTGCTGCACGTCCGTGATTCGCCGCAGCTCATCCTGCGCTTCCCGCTCCGTTTCGCGCACGATCGCATATCCGGCTACGCCGAATTTTAGCGGCGGGAGGTCACGGCGGGTACGCCGTTCGCGCAAATCGGCGATCTTCTCTCTAACGCGCTCTGGCGGATCGCCGTGCATCAGGTACGCGTCGCACTTTTCGGCGATCAATTCCTTCGCTGCGGACGATTCCCCGCCAGCGTACAAAGTCGGACGCGGCTGCGAAAGCGGCTTCGGCTCCAGGACATTGTCTTCAACTCTGTAGTATTTCCCAGAAAACGAAAAATGGTCTTGCGACCATACTCCGTTCAGCACATCGAGCCATTCAGCCGTTCGCGCATAACGATCATCATGCTGCTCGAATCCGACGCCGTATTTGCGTGCCTCATCCGCCCACCAGGACGACACCACGTTCAACGTCAGCCGACATCCGCTGATGTGATCGATGTTGGCCGCCTGTTTCGCAAGCAACGCCGGCAAATGAAACGTTGGCCGTACCGCCACCATCAACTCGATCCGCTCGGTCACCGCCGCGAGCGCAGCCGCGGTCGACCACGCATCGAGCGACGGAGCTTCCACTCCCTTGATGTCGTTCAGATTTAGTTCCGCAATGAGCGTCACATCGAATCCAATTTCTTCGCTGCGTTGTGCCAGCCGCTTCACGTACGGCCACGTGGCCTGCATGTTTTCATCCGCGACGTTGCGCAACCATCCGCCAAAGACCGGTAGCCAGTATCCGTATCTCATGACTTTTCTCCTGCCGCCACCACCGCCGTCTGTTTCCCTTCGTGAATTCGCGCTTCTGCGATCAAGAAATCCGCCAAGCGTCCATAAGGATTGAAGCCCAGCATGCGCTCTGGATCGGCCACGAAGTTAGAAAGCGCGTTAATGTCGTAATACATCTGTCGCCCGCTGCGCTCGTCGGTCACATACTCAACACCGCCCACCTCAATTCCCGCCTTCTGCATGATGAGCTCAACCTTCTTTATTACCTGCCGTGGCGCATCGTACGTTTCGACCGTCATGCCTGTCTTCGGCGCGTCCACCGGACAGGCAATCCGCGTCAGCTCCTCGCCTTTCGTGCTCTTGCAAATGTCCGCTGGACATAGGTCGAACGTCTCGCCGGTAATGTGAATCTGAATTGCGTACAGATATTTTCCGCCAAGAACTTCTACGCGCGTGATAATCCCGTCTCGTGCCGTGAAGCACTCCTGCACCAGCGCCGTGTTATCAATACCAAATTGCAAGCCGCCCTCATCGACCGCGGCCTGCAATTCATCGCGCGAAGAAAATCGCTTGATGCCCGCCCCGCTGCCCCCGATATTGGGCTTCACAATCAGCGGGTACCCGACAGCTTCCGCGGCGGTAACCACCTGCGAGGGATGGTTAATCACTCGCGCCTTGGGATACGGCAGTCCGAGCCTCTCGAGCAGCGCAAGTTGCAGTGCCTTCGAAGTTTCATGCCTGAAGGCGCGCGATCCGTTCACCACCCGCACGCCTTTATCTTCCAAGTGCTTCAAATAATTTAGCGTATAGAAAATCCCGTGCCCCACGCCGCGCTGCCAGGCCGAGGGGCTCATACGATTGAACAGCAGTGAATACTTCCGCTCGGGCGACGCCGCGTCATACTGGTGATATCGCGCGTCCAGCTTCACCCAATTCACGCCGCGTGCGTCCAATTGTTGAAACAGCGGCACAAACCAGTTTGGCTGCTCGTAATAAATCGCAATCGGTCTTGATTCGCTGTTGCCGGTCCCTATAGTCGCTTTGCTCATAAACCCTCAGACTTTGACGTCCGAAAATCAAAAAGGCCGCTCATCGCGAGCGGCCCGGATCTTGCTGGTTTACAACTGACCTTACACCGCAGGATCGCCTGTGCCGCTAATTGCGGAACACATACACGCGCAGCGGCAACAAGCGCAGGCTGGTTGGGGCACAAAACTGGTCGCCGCCGTCCCGAAGTTATCGCATTGCGTAGCGCGATTCATCGAATTACCAGTATATCGCGCCAATCAACCTCGCAAAAGCAAATCCGGCCGGTTCCGCCGCGTCTTCTCGAGTGCCGCCGACCGCCGCCACTTCGCCACCTCGGCATGGTTCCCGCCAATTAAAACTTCCGGCACCGCCCATCCGCGAAACTCCGCCGGCCGCGTGTAATGCGGATAGTCCAGCAGCAATCCATTTCGGTCGTCGCCATCCCGAGCCCGATCTCCGGTTCCTTGTAGGGGCGCAACATGTTGCGCCCCTGTTGGCAACGCGTTGCCAGCGCCGCCACTAAACGACTCATTCTGCGCTGAGGCCTCGTTCCCCAGCGCCCCAGGCAACAACCGCGTCACCGCATCAACGACCAACATTGCCGGCAGCTCCCCGCCGCTCAAAACAAAATCTCCCACAGAAATTTCTTCCGTCGCCAGGTGCACGGCCACACGCTCGTCCACGCCTTCATACCGCCCACAAATAAAAACCATCCGATTTAGCCCAGCGTAGCGCCTCGCCGTTTCCTGTGTGAACCGCTTGCCTGCCGCAGACAGCAGCACAATCGCCGTCCCAGAATCTGGCGACTCTAATCCCGAGCCTTGCCCTACACTCTGCCCGAGCAAAGATTCCACCGCCTCGAACAGCGGCTCCGGCTTCATTACCATCCCTTCCCCGCCGCCGAAAGGACGATCATCCACCGTGCGATGCCGATCTTTCGTGAACTCCCGTAAATCCTGTACGCGCACGTCAATCAAACCGGCCTCGCGCGCCCGCCGCACAATTCCGTGCTCCAGCGGACCCGCAAAAAACTCTGGAAAAATCGTGATGAGATCAAATCGCATGTTCAATCTAGCTTATCTCTAAACCGAGGAATCCAGCGCGAAGGAAGACATTCCGGCCAGCGTACACCGTTCCGTTACGGTGTGTTGAGATCGCGCAGCCCGTCTGGAAGCAGCACATCGATTCGCCGTGCCGCTGTGTCGATCTTCGTGCAAATGTCCTCGGCGAGCGGAATCAACAGCTCGCCTTCTCGCGCATCCACGACAAGCAGCGGTGTTCCAGAAACGCCTTCGCCGGTAAATTGAACATCCGTGACGCCGCCGAGCAATACCGGGGCGGTGGACATCGAGCACGGCGAAGAAGCCAGAGGCGATGCCTCGCGTGGCAGCTCAAACACGGAGCAGCCAATCAGATCCGAAATGAAGTATTGCCCAGCAGGAAGACTAACGCGCTGTTCGATGGGAAGGAGCACATCCTGGCCGCGAAACTTTTCCGCGTCGTCAATCGAGGAACAGCCCTCGAAGTGAAACACCGCCTGCCCCGGATGATTCTGGCTAAGCCAGCAAGCTGTAATCGCGATACGCCGCAGCCCATCCTGCTTGCGGCTATCGCCAACAAACGCTTCTCGTAATTCCGAAAGCCGCTGCGGAAAATCCGTCAACAGCTCTGCCGCCACTTCGCC
Source organism: Candidatus Acidiferrum typicum (assembly GCA_025463055.1). Taxonomy (GTDB): domain Bacteria; phylum Acidobacteriota; class Terriglobia; order Acidiferrales; family UBA7541; genus Acidiferrum; species Acidiferrum typicum_A. The sequence continues at coordinate 27,487 of JAOAPV010000045.1, read as the reverse complement.
TTTGTTTCCGCGAGGACGAAGTATATGCGCCACAGCGACCCAGCGTTGCGCTGCGTCGCTCACTCTTCCAGTATTTCGAGCGTAAACCGCTTGCGCACTTTCATTCCCGCGGCGCCGAGCAATGTGCGCACCGCCTTGGCCGTCCGGCCTTGCCTGCCTATCACTTTGCCAAGATCTTCCGGATGTACGCGCAATTCTAATATCGTAGCTTGTGAACCCTCGACGGACCTGACGTTAACTTCCTCCGGATGGTCCACGAGAGCTCTGGCGATAGATTCAACCAGCTCCTTCATGGGGGCACCTCTAAGAACGCGATTTTCATCAACTTCGGACATGAGCCTGGAAAAAGGCGCCCTGACTAGGAAGAGGGTGCACTAGACGAACAATTAGCTGGGAATCTTACGCTATCTTTTGCAAACGGATGAAGCTGCGCACGGTATCGCTGGGCTGTGCGCCGACGCCGAGCCAATACTTGATGCGTTCCGCATCCAGCTTGATCTCCGCGGGCTTTTTGAGCGGATCGTACGTCCCCACCAACTCGCGAACTCGGCCATCGCGTGGCCGCGTCCTCTCGATCACTACCACTCGATAAAAGGGCCTCTTCTTCTTGCCAATCCTTGACAGTCGAATCGTCAGCACTAAGACATTCCTCCGTGCTTTATTCTAGCCTGTTAGGCCACTTGCGGCAATGTAAGACCTTTTCGGTCCGGGTACTGGGAATCCCATCGCGATATACAGGAGTGCTAGACCATGGCGTTTGACGTCGCCTGCGAGCCTGACTCCTCCGAGTCCGCGCCAGCTCCATCAAGTGCTGCTACACAGAAAATCCGTGCCCATTGCGCGCCGCCCGAGGCACCGAGTAACGCTTTCGATCGACAAGCTACGGCTTGTCGATCGTTTCGCTTACGACGAACGCGCCTTCAGGAGATATCGTCACCTTATAAATCGCGTCGTATCCCTCTTCCAGTATGGGAGCTTGCAGTTTCCGAAATGTTCCTGCGATACCCGGCACCGGCACTTTCTGCTTTCCCGCGCGCTCGTTGTTGCGCCGAATTGCGTCGCGGAGGGGAGTCTCGAAAAAATAGGCGACTACGCGAAACCCGATCTGGCGCGCCGGTCCAATATATCGGGCGCGGTCGCTAGGCAATGGGTTGGTGTTGTCGATCACAAACGGCTGTCTTCCCGCCAGGCACGCGGTCAGCAGGAGTTGTTCCCTCTGGCGCGTCCGCAGCATGTCCAGGTTGATACGCACGTGCGTGTCGAAGAAACGCTCGCGATAGAAAGTGCTTTTTCCGGAGCCTTGCACTCCCACAAAGATTACGGCTTCCATTAGCGTTATGCCCAAAAAACCATCATCGCCTATCCCGCGAATATCTCAAGAAAGGAAGTTCCACGTGGAGCAAAATCGGAAATCCTTCAATCCTACCTTGCGGATTCTCGTGTTCACGCGTCCGTTGTTCCTTTCGCCTTCATCTAAACACAGGCCAGGCTAAATCGGATGCTATTGCAGGATCGATAGGGAGTACTCCGTATGGAGCGTACTAGCACACAAAGGCACGGCTCGAAATGTTGGACTGGATGGGCCGATCGCATTCCGGGTGAGCGATGGTCTATCTACCGCCGCATCATGGAAACAGCTAAGGCTAACAACATCCCCTTCGCCCTGGGTGGAGCATTTGCAACCGCTACCCACACCGAACGCTGGCGCGATACAAATGACATGGATCTGTACACGCTCCCCAAGCACCGCGAGGACATCAAGCAGTTGATCGAGGGGCTCGGCCTGAAGGACATCTACGATCAATTTCCGTATCATCGCGACTGGACCTATCGCGCCACTGACGGGTCAACGATTGTCGAAGTCATATGGACCATGCGCAACCATCGCGCCGATGTCGATATGCAATGGCTCACGCGCTGGGGAGAAATCGAGGCGCGCGGCATAAAAGTTTTCGTTGCCCCTCCGGAAGAGATGATGTGGGCCAAGCTGTACGTGTTGCACCGGCTGCGGTCCGACTGGCCAGACGTACTCCACTACATTTCCGTCTGCGGCCCCGGGCTCGACTGGCAACATCTGTACGATCGTCTCGGGCCAGATTTTCCCTTGCTGGGAGGTGCGCTGTGCGTTTTCTCCTGGCTCAGTCCACAAAAAGCGGCTGAGCTTCCCGAATGGATCTGGGGAAAATTTGTCGTGCGCAACCCAGCCCAAGTATCTATGGACGAATCCGAAGAAACCCGCGCCGGGCTCTTGTCCGACAGGCAAAACGAACTCGCGCAAGCAAAATGAACGCCTTAGAGGAGCAGCAAAGTAAATGCTAATCGGCACAATGAACCATCCGGCGCGTCCCATCCCAGAACAAATCCAATGGCTCGGCGAAATGGGCTTTGACTTTCTTGACCTCACCCTTGAGCCTCCGCACGCGTCGTCGTGGAACATCGATGCGCCCGCGATAAAGCGCATGATCGAAGCCAACAATCTGCGAGTGGTTGGCCACACGGCGCCCTTTCTGCCCATCGCCAGTCCAGTCGAGGAACTCCGGCAGGCAGCCCTCTTCGAATTCCGCCGTTGCATCGACGTCTTTCAGCGCGTCGGCGTGCAATGGATGAACGTACACCCCGGTATCTCGCCCATGCACGATAGGGCTTTCACCGTGGACCGTAACCTGGAATCCCTGCGCGACCTACTAATTTACGGAAGACAAAAAGCCGTAGGAATCATGATTGAAAATTTGCCGGACAGGTTCAATACGGCTCAGCAACTCTCCGAGCTGTTGGACCCCCTGCCCGAGTTGGGTCTGCATCTGGACATTGGACACGCGAACCTGATGACCGCATCGAACACGACGCGGGAAATCATCGCCGCGTATGGGCATCGGCTAAAGCATGTGCACCTCCACGACAATCGCGGAGGCAATCTGGATCTGCACTTACCTCTGGGAGCTGGAAATGTCGATGTGGCAGATTCCGTGACGGCGCTCAAGTCTTGCGGTTACGACGGCACAATCACCTTGGAAGTGTTCGCCACCGATCTCAACCATCTTCTCTATAGCCGAAACGTCTTGCAACAAACCTGGAGTGGGTCCCCTGAGCCACTCCGCAAGCAACACGCCGCTCTCTAGCCTCACCAGTACTCATATACCGCGCCCGTACACGCGACCCTGAAGTCTGAGCCTTCCTTTCAGGAATTTTTATCGGGACCGAACCCGCCTGCAATTACTTCGCATCTCAACTACGTACATGCACGAGGCAAAACATGTCCAAGTTCCTGGTTCTTTCTATTCTCACCTCTGGACTCATACTGAACGCCGCGCAACAAGCTCACCAACAAAACGTAGGCAACGTTGCTGCGGTTAGAGCAAAGGCTGGGCCCGTTGCGGATACCCCACAGCCAGACTCTTCTCTTGACGACACCCTGAGATGGATCCAGCAAAAGCTTCCGGCGCCCTTTGAAGTCAACGTCCAAGCCGGTGGACATCTGAGCGAAACAGTTTCCTATTCCACGGTTCTTGTCGATTGGAAAGGCTGCTCCGCGCATTTCCGCTCGGAGCGCAACCACACTATTAATGGCGAAATTGACAAACACACGATCGATCAAATCATTCCTCTCCGTGATGTCGATCCAAGCAGAATCCAACCGTACCCTTTGCAAGTCCCAGGCCTGATCTGGGATGTACCGGGCATCAGTATTTCGACCTCGTACGACAGACGGACCATCGTGGACACATTCCAATCGCCGCACCAGAACACCTACTACACGAACCTCACGTATACCGATGAATCGGAAGAATCGGAAGATTCAGAGCCACGCATGATTGCTGCTCTACAGCATGCCGTTGCGGTCTGTGGCGGCCGGCCCGAAACGTTCTGAATTTTTGCTTATGTCGCGAGTCTCTTGTCCACGAATCTTCTTAGACTAATCGATCATCTGAACTAATAGCCTGGAACTCGGTTCGTGGGTCTCGGGCGGACGGTGTTGCCATGGCTAGCGGTAACAAATTCTTTATAGCCATAATGCTTTTGGCGCTTATTCTTCCCTCACTCGCGCGCTCGCAAGAATCCGTAGCCGATGCGGCGCGCAGCGCTCGCGAACAGCGATCAAAGTCAACAAAACATCCGAAAATCATCACCAACGCCGACCTCGGCCCGTCGCATCCTGTGCCGAGCGCCTCAGCTTTCCATCTACAGTCCCCCTCCACGAATGCGGACGAATCGCCCAATCCGCAATCTGCGGACGTCTGCGATAACCCCCAGGCCGAGAGGCTGAGCATGGAGTTGCAGGCCGCCCAGCAGGACCTCGATCAAATTCGCCGCGATCTCCAATACAATCCACCGGTCGTCTCCGAGAACGATCTCGACCTCCAATATTTCCAGCCCGGCAACTCCGGCCTCGATGTTGGCGCACCGCCGCTGCTGGATGCGGAACCGCCGGCTCCGGAGCGTGTCGCCGAAGTCGAAGTCGAGGAGCAGATTGTCTATCTGCGGAAAGCCCTGCGCGTCGCTTGCGAACCTCCCGAAGCTGCAGGGATTCAGATCGCGATCTATCAAGCAGAGGATGAGCTGAATCTTCTACAACGCCAGTTTGCGCTGGACGAGGACGACTACTATTCCGTGCCGGTTACGGAACGCCTGGGCGGCAACCCTCAGCTCGATGCCGAGCAGCAGCAAATCGAGGAGTTGCAGTCAGAGATCGACCGCCTCAAAGCCGCGCTCGCCGTGCAGCTCTCACCTTAGTTCTCGTTTTCAACACCCTGTCGGGAGTAATCCGGATTTCGGCTCACAATCGAAAGGTAAGCAGTTCCCTTCGCGCTATGGCACAGTGGAGGTGGCCAGGACTCTCTTGCAGGAATTCGCGCACCGCGCGCATGTTGAGGCACACTCGAGCACGATAGGGTCTTCCCCGGAGGGCAGCTCGCAGAGCTGCTGGCACCGCCGGCAAATCTGGCAGCACAGGTTCGCCGCACCAACGTAAAACTCTGAAATGCGCAGCAGAAAATCCGCGCAAACTCTGCACATATCAGCGCAATCCAGCAGGCAATTGAGCTGTTCGGGGTCGGCAAGCTCCGCGTCTGGTTCCAGTGTCAGCAAGTGCGAGAAAGTACGTAAGCAGATGCGATGACACTCCAAGCAGTCCGGAATAGCTTCTTCCATCTCGCGCGTGAGAACTTGTGTGGGATTCATAAAGCGCCTTCCTCGCGTAGCCCTAGTCTGTAAATGACGATGATGTGTGCGAATACAGACGCTTCCCATCAGGTAAATCTAGGAGGTAACGAGCAGTGATACCGACCGATATCCGATGATATGCTGCGTTCGTGAAAAGAGGCTTCTTGCGGGATCACGCCTGCTTTGCTGCAGCCCTGCTACTTTTCTGTTGCCTCTCCGGGCCGAGAGAGAGCGGCGCCGAGGATGATCTCTCCGCTCGGATTAACCGGATCTTTACTGCGCTCGGGGATGACAAATCTCCGGGCCTCGGCGTCCTGGTCCGAAAAGATGGGCGCACCGCTTTCGAACGCGGCTATGGCGTCCGCGACCTCCGCTCTTTCGCCAAGATCGACTCCCAAACCAATTTCCGCCTCGCTTCCTGCTCCAAGCAGTTCACCGCCATGTCCATCATGCTGCTCGTACACGACGGCAAGCTCCGCTATAACGACAAACTTACGGACGTCTTCCCCGATTTCCCCGCCTACGGCAAAGCCATCACGATCCGCAATCTTCTGAACCACACTTCCGGCCTCCCCGACTACGAAGACCTGATGGCAGCCGCCGAAAAGCGCAAAGGTGCGTCCATCTGGAGTGACACGCACCAGATTCAAGACGCCGAAGTCTTAAATTTGCTTGAGCAGGAAAAAGCCGGCAAGTTCACACCGGCCTCGCAATGGAGCTACAGCAATTCCGGTTACGTTGTCCTTGGATTAGTAGTGGCGAAACTTTCCGGCAAGCCGTTCCGTGAATTTCTCCGAGAGCGCATCTTCGCCCCTCTGAAAATGTCGCAAACCATCGCCTACCAAGAAGGACAGAACGAAGTCACCAACCGCGCCTACGGCCATTCGAAAGAAGGCGACGCCTGGAAGCAAACCGACCAAAGTCCCACCTCCGCCACTCTGGGCGACGGCGGAATCTATTCCTCGCTAAATGATTTAGCAAAATGGGACGAAGCGCTCGCGCAGCACACGCTTCTAAGCGAAAACGGGATGCGGCTCGCGCTTACGCCAGCGCAGCTCACCACTGGCGCGCAACCACAATGGCCCGCCAACTCCGACCGTGCCCAAGGCACCCCAGTTGCCTACGGCTTCGGCTGGTTTCTCGATCCTTATCGCAATTACGTTCGCATGTGGCATTACGGCGATACTAGCGGCTTCCACACTTACATCGAGCGTTTCCCGGCCGACCGCCTCACCATAATCATCCTCTGCAACCGGACCGACCTCGACCCAGAATCCCTCGCCACCAAAGTCGCCGATATGTTTCAGAGTGCTGCCCACTAGGAAAATTCAGGCAACTCAGCCCAATCCCGCCAGCTTCCCTAGCCCCTTCATCTTCGCCCGCGCCGCCATTGCCCCGTACTGCTTCATCATCTGCCGCATCTGCATGTACTGCTTCAAGACCTGATTCACTTCCTGCACGGAAGTCCCGCTACCGCTCGCGATCCGCTTCCGACGCTTCCCGTCAATCACGTTGTGGTCGCGCCGCTCCTGGTTCGTCATCGAGTTAATGATCGCCTCCACGCGCTTCAACATGCTCTCATCCACTTTCGCGTCCTTCGGCAGATTCGCCAGGGGCCCGATCTTCGGCAGCATGTCCACGACCTGCTCCAGTGGCCCCATCTTGCGCACTTGCTTGAGCTGATCCCGAAAATCCTCCAGCGTGAACTCGTTCTTCCGCAGCTTCCGTTCCAGCTCCATCGCGGCCTTCTTATCGACCGCCTGCTCCGCCCGCTCGATCAGCGACATAAGGTCGCCCATGCCCAGCACGCGCGACACGATACGCTCCGGATAAAATCCCTCGAGCGCATCGTACTTCTCGCCTAAGCCCACAAACTTCACCGGCGCTCCGGAAACTTTCGCAATCGAAAGCGCCGCGCCGCCGCGCGCATCGCCGTCCAGCTTCGTCAAAATCACGCCGGTCAGGCCCAGCCGCTTGTGAAACTCTCCCGCCGACCGCACCGCGTCCTGGCCAATCATCGCGTCCGCAATAAACAGAATCTCGGCTGGCTGCAGTTCCTTCTTCAACGTGCTCAGCTCGTTCATCAACTCATCGTCAATGTGCAAGCGTCCTGCCGTGTCCACCAAAATCACATCGCTCGCTGAAAGCTTCGCCTCTTTAATCGCGCCGCGCACAATTTCCATCGGCTTGTCCGTCCCCGCACCCGGCCAGACCTGTGTGCCCACGGCCTTCGCCACCTGCGCTAGCTGTTCTCGCGCCGCCGGCCGGTACACGTCGGTAGACACCACAATCGGCCGATGCCCATGCTGGGTCAGCCATTTCGCCAGCTTGCCAGTAGTCGTCGTCTTGCCGGACCCTTGCAAGCCCACAATCATCCACACCGAAGGCGGCCGCGAAGCAAATAGCGGCTTCGCATGCTTCCCCAGCATCGCCGTCAGTTCGTCGCGTACCGTCTTGACCACTTGCTGGTCGGGCGAAAGCTGCAGCATCACTTCGCTGCCAATCGCCTTTTGCCGGATGTTCGCCAGCAGTTCGTCCGCGACGCCCACATTGACGTCGCCTTCCAGCAGCGCCTCGCGAATTTCCGCCAGCGCCGCGTCCAGGTGCTCGTCGGTGAGCTTCCCCTGCCCGCGTAAATTCTTAAATGTCCGTTGCAGCTTTTCCGTCAAATTCTCAAACATATCCGCCTTTTCTCAGCCAGAGCCTCTTACCATTGTAGCGAAAGTCGGGCATAGCTGTCCGAACGCGGCCACGATGCTAATGGGGGATATCAAGAGGATCAAAAATAAAACCGCCCGGGAGGCTGTGCGACCAACCGGGCGGCAGGTACTTCGGATAACCGGATGCGCTAAGGGTTAATCTTCTCGGCCGAACTATTCGGATTCTCCGCCGGCAGCGCGCAATTCGCGACGCACTTCGAGGCAAAAAACTCAATTTCCGCCTTCTTGTGCGGTACCTTTTCGCCGGTCTCCGGCACCACAATCAGCGACTGTGGCCCATCGGCGGCATTAAACGTGCACTGAAACGTCTGCGACTGCACGCCGCGCTGCTGGCAAGAATTCTTCTCAAGCGCCGGCTCCAGCATCTCTGGTTTCCCATGCAGCTGGTTCGCGATCGACGAGGGCACCATGGCCACCAGCATCGGCGTAGGCGCTTTGATCTTGATGCTCACCACTTCGCCATCGCGATCCGGCGAGTAACCACCATATACCTTCAAGAAGGACGTCAGCTCGTACTTCTCCTTCGCCTGCTGAATCCACTGAAACTGTGGCGGGAAGCAATTGCTGATGCACGCCCAGCGGTAGTACTGGATGTGTACGTCGTTCGGCGATACGAAATGCCGGTTGGGCGAAGCTTGCGATTTCAAGACGGCTGCCAAACCGACACCCACGCCGACAGCATTGCCAACCGGAGTATTAAGCACGGCGCCGTCGCGCTTCCATACCTCGCCCAGCCCAGCAAACGCGGCGGACTGGCGGCTACCGCGGTCGTCACGAATCACCAAGGTCATCGGTTCCCCGGGAAGGTCGCACAGATACGTCGTCTTCACCACGTACTCTCGCAAGCACAACTTTCTTATGCTGCCGATCGTCTCCGGATATTGCAGCGCCTGGTTCCAGTCGCCTTCGCCGGTCATGAAAATCGTCACCGGCTGTTGTGCTTCGATGTCCACGTGTAGGTTGCCGCCCTGCGGTCCAGGCCGATAGGTCCGGCCCGTATGGTAGTTGGCGGGATCCAGCCGGACCGACTCATCGTTCGCCGGCTGCCATTCAAAGAGCTTTTGTTGCGCGGATGTTGTTCCCGCGAGCGCGAGGGTCCCCAAGATTGCGAATGCAAGTGTGGGTTTCATAGTAATGACAGTATTTGAGCCGCGAAAAAGCTGCGCAATTGCCCGAAAGGGCAGGTCGTCTCTACCAGTATCGTATCCAGATGGGCACAGCCCAGGGTCGCAAAAAGCGATCCGCGGGACCCCCCGCGACCGGCAGAGGCCGAAACCGCGGCCAATCGTTGCACGTTTACGGGGTCAGATGTACATTGACGGCCCGGCCGGGAAACGAAAACGGGAATCCGGCCCAGGAGCTTCCATGCGAAATCTTGGGATTCTCTGGATTCTATACGGCCTTCTGCGATTTGTTGTTGCTCTCGGAGTTTTTCTGAGCAGTGGCACGCTGACCGTCATGTGGGGCGCGCTGCTCACTCGCGTTCCCAAGCCGGTTACCTTGATGGATTTATTTCATTTATTTTTGATTTTCGTAATCATCCTAAGCATTGCAGCCGGTATTGTTTCCATCATGGCCGGTCTGGCCCTGATGTCGGGTGGACCGTCCGCGCGAAAGCTTGGCCTGCTCGCGGCGTTCTTCGGTCTGATTAACGGTCCCCTCGGCATTGCCCTCGGTGCCTATACGCTGGTTGTTCTAGTTCCAGCAAACCTGAGAAGCGCTTAGGCACCATTGGCCAAGTTCAGAAGGACTACACAATCAGGCACACGCTAGCCATCCGTACGCGAACCGTGGCATGCTATCTAACATGGGAAACAAAGACAGACGAAGCCGCGAAGCAAAAAAGCCCAAGAAAAAGACTCCGAAATTCGCTCCCCCGAGACGCGACTCGAGTCAGCCGACACACGTCATTTCAACAATCACCAATCCTGAAAAGCCCCCGACCGGCTCTCAATAAGCTTCTCGACGTATGCTAGACTCGCCTTTCCCGAAAGGCTCGGTACGGACGGGCTCCTCCGATGCGGGTTTTCACTTATGCCTTCGCTGCGTCTTTGTCTCTTCACCTTGCTCCTCCTTTCGCCGTCTATTATTCTTGCGCAAACCACAGTCGAAGGCGCAGTCCATGACACCTCTGGCCTCCCTATTGCCAATGCTTCCATTTCCCTCCAGCACCAGGTCGGCGCAAAGGTCCAGGAAACCATCACCGATGCCAGCGGCAAGTTTCGTCTCTCCGCTCTCGAGGCTGGCGCTTACTCCCTGCAAGTGCAAGCATCTGAGTACTATCCTTTACATTACGAATTTATCCTGCGTCCTCGTCAGCCTCTCTCACTCAATCTCGATCTTCAGAAAAAAGAGACGGTGCAGGAAAGCGTGGAAGTCCACGCCGGCTATCTGACCATCGATCCCGAAAAAACCGGCAGCTCCTACACCTTCACTCACCAGGATCTTGAAAGACTGCCCGATCCGATCGTGGAAAGCACAAGTGACCTCGTCAACAACCTCATGCCCGGCGCCAGCGACAGCCACGACAATTTCCTCGCCGTTCGCGGCACTGAATTCTCTCTCCACGAATTCATCAACGGCGTTTCCTTTCTGGACAATACCCAGCCGCAATTTTCTCCAGGCGTAAGCCCCCAGATCTTCGAAACGGTCGATCTCATGACCGGTGGATTCACTCCCGAATACGGCAATCGCTTCGGCGGCGTACTCGATATCACGACCCGCTCCGGCGCCGAGCTCGGCGGGCATGGCGACGTGAATTTCCGCGGCGCGACCGTCGATAATTTCGATCTCAATGCCGATTATGGCGGCCAAGCTGGCCGGCTCGGCTACTATTTCTTCGTTGACGGCTTCACTTCCGGCCGCTACCTCGATCCCCCGGAACCGAAGGAGCTCTTCGATTTCGGCAAAGGCTCACGTGCCACCACGCAGCTCGACTGGCGCGCTGGCAAAAATGACACCATCCGATTGCTACTTATGGGCTCCGGCGCCAATTTCCAGCAGCCTAATATCACTGACGATCAAGACGTCGGCCGCGACGCGCAGCGCCATCTTCGTCAATACACCGCTATTCTCGGCTGGACCCACACCTTCTCACCGGAAACCCTTCTGCACACTTCGCTTTACGAACGCAACAGCTCCGATCACGTTTTGCCGACCAGCGATCCCATCACTCCCCTTTCGGACGCTTCGCGCTCCGGCTTCGCGCTGGGCATCAAGAGTGACCTCTCGCACTCCTGGCGCGGCCATTTCTTCAAATCGGGAATCGATCTTGTCCAACTCCGCGAGGGCGAAAGCTTTTTCTTTAACCCGCGCGGCGACCCGGATACCTTCCCGGCCTTCCAAGGCTGGGGTAAGGGCGGCCAGGCGAGCTTCTATTTACAAGACCATTTCTCTCCGTTGCGAAATCTTACGGTCGACGTAGGCCTTCGCTACGATCACTTCGATCTTGTTAGCGCCGACCAGCAGGCTAGCCCGCGCGTCGGCCTCGCGTATCACATCATCAACACAAAATCCGTGATTCACGCCGCGTACAATCGCTTGTTTTCCCCGCCGCCGATCGAATATTCCCTGCTCGCCAGCTTCATCGGAAACAACACAGCCACTCCCGGCCAGCGCGTCGGTAACCTCCGCCCCTACACGCAAAACTATTACGAAGTCGGTTGGTCTCAGGAGCTGGCCCCGCGCGTCAGTCTCGAGCTGAGCGCCTATCTCCACACCGGCCGCAACAGTTTCGAAAACCACGAAATCTCGATTTCGCGCATCTTCGCCCCTATTAATTTCGATAGCGCCCGCTCCAAAGGTGTCGAATTTGTCCTGAACATGCGCCAGCTCGAGCGCCTCGGGATTTCAGGTCGCCTCCAATACGCTGCCGCCCGGACCATTTTTCACGGACCCATCACCGGGGGCTTCGCCGGAAATGAGCCGCTCACCCCGGGAGAATTCATCGTTCCCGCGTTCGATCAAACGCACACTGGCACCTCGCAGATTTTCTATCGCAATCACTGGCGCGGATTCTGGGCCGGCAGCGCCATGCGCTACGGCAGCGGCACTATAATCGAGCACGGCCCGCGCCTACCTCAGCATTTCACTACCGACCTCGCCTCCGGCCTCACGCTCTGGCGGACCGAGCCGCGGTATCTCGATTTCGAATTCAACGTCACCAACGTAAGCAACAGCATCTACCAGATAGCAAAAGAGAGCGAAGAAATCCCCATCCAATACGCCCCCTCCCGCACAGTCGGCGGCAGCCTAAAACTCCACTTCTAGCAATTGAGTAGACGCGCAGCCACGTTGCGGTACCCAGGCATGCTGTGCCCCATCTCGTCGAAACCGCCGCAACCTGTAGAAGCCGGGCTTCAGCCTGACTAGTGAGCTTCAGGCGAGCGCTCTTGGAATGGGTTGGAGCCAGGCACACAAGCACCTTAAATTTCTTCGCCAAAAGAAGTGAGCGGCCGGTGGGGGGACCGGCCGCTCGGGCGTTGGGGATGGAGGGAACCGTGGTCGAGTCCGGTTGGGCCGTCCCCGATCACAGTTGCGATTGTGCCGCCGTAACCGTTCCGGGTCGATAGCCCGCCGGTTTCATTCCCGCCAGTACTCCGCGCCGCTACCTGCGTACTCGCCCGTTAGTACTGCCGTACCTCACGGGGCGCCAGCATGCTCTAGCGGGTAGCGCCGGCATCTTACCGGCCCCGCCTCGCCCTGGCTGTTTATTCGCACTCGCCGATAGCGGAGAACTCACGCCTGTGCTTTCCGCAACATCTCCGCCAAATCCTTGTGCCCGCCTTCCGCGGCCATGTTGGCTGGTGTCTTGCCGTCGTCGGCCTTCGCATCCGCCCTAGCGCCATACTTCAGTAGTAACGCTATTACGGCGACGTTGCCATTCGCGGCCGCGGAATGCAGCGGCACGAATCCGTGTTCCTGTTTAGTGTTCGGGTCCGCGCCCGCTTCCAAAAGCATCTTTACAATCTCCGCACCACCCCGGCTCGCCCCGGCATGCAGCGCGGTGACTTTTTGCGCGTTCCGCGCTGCCTGCTTCACGTCCGCGCCATTCTTCAGCAAAAACTCCACAATCGAGGGGTGCCCAAAATAAGCCGCCAAACCCAGCGGAAAAAATCCATCCGCGGCTAAGGCATTAACCAAAGCCCGATCAACATTAACCAAGCGTCGCACCGTCTCCAAATCGCCGAGCGCACTCGCCTCGAACACATCCGGCTTCACCCCGCGCCGCATAAAGATTTCCGCAAGCTCAGGATGCTGATAATAGGCGGAAAGCAGCATCACGGAAGAGCCATTCGATGCCGTAGACAATGCCAAGCTCGGCTCAGCACTCAACAGCGCCTCCAAACCCGTTTTGTCCCCCGCCCGAATCGCGTCCATCAATTTCTTCTTGTTGTCGACAGATGCCGCTGCGCCTTCCATATAGCTCCTCCTGCAAGTCGTTGGGTGATTCCTGGACTCTACCTCACAGACGCCAGCACCGCAGTACTTTTTCTACAGCAATACGCGGTCAGAGGCCGCATTTTGCCTGCGCTCAGCAACGTCTGCACAATTCACGCCGCTCCGTATGTTCGCTTGCATAGAATCGAAACGCACGATTATGGGGGCGGCGCAGCTGGGAGTAAGTTTTGCTTTTGCGCGAAGCCAGTTACGAGATAAGCGGATTTACAGGCCCGCAGGATTGACAGCGAGAAGGCGCGACTCGGTCATTTCTTCAATAGCGTAACGCAGACCTTCGCGGCCGAGCCCGGAGTCTTTTGTGCCGCCGTACGGCATGTGATCGATCCTAAAGGTGGGAACTTCTCCGATCATCAAGCCGCCTACTTCAAGGGTCTCGAACGCCCGCGTGATGCGCTTGAAATCGCGCGTGAAGACGCCCGCTTGCAAGCCAAATTCGGAGCGATTCAGCGTGTTCAGCGATTCGTCGTAGTCTGAAAACTTTTCCACTGTAACCACAGGACCGAAAATCTCCATGCAGTTCACGCGCATGTCTGGTTTTGTGTCCGTCAGGACTGTTGGCGCGACTATTGCGCCCTTGCGATGACCTCCGCAAACAATTTTGGCACCGTCGCGAACACCTTGCTCGATCCAATCTATCACTCGCTGCGCGGCATCTTCGCTGATCAGCGGACCGACGTCGGTGCTTTCGTCCAGGACATTGCCGACTTTCAGCTTCTGCACGCGCGCAACCAGCGCCGACAGAAATTTATCGTACGCGCTCTCCTCCACAAGGATTCGCTGCACGGAGATGCAGGACTGGCCCGCATAACCATAACCGCCGATGACGCAGCGGTCTGCTGCATACTCCAGATTCGCGTCCGCGCAGATCACCACGCCGGCATTGCCGCCCAACTCCAGCACCACTCTCTTCTTCCCAGCCTTCTGCTTGAGCGCCCAGCCCACCGCGGTGCTGCCCGTAAAGCTGAGTAGCTTTAGACGATCGTCGCAGATGAGGATTCCCGCGTCATCGTTGGAAAGAGGCAGGACATTGAGCGCGCCCGCCGGCCATCCGGCCTGCTCGATAATCTGAGCCAGGCGCAGTGCGGTCAAAGGCGTCTGCGGCGCAGGCTTCAACACGATCGTGCAACCCGCAGCGATGGCGGGAGCGACTTTGTGCGCGACTAGATTGATTGGAAAGTTGAACGGCGTTATCGCTGCTATCGGCCCAAGCGGGAAGCGCCGGACGATACCCCATCGCCCCGCGGTCGATGCCTGCCAATCAAGCGGCAGATACTCTCCGCCGACACGCACCGCTTCTTCGGCAGCGACGCTGAAGGTGAAGATCGCGCGATCGACCTCGACACGTGCGGTCTTGATCGGCTTGCCGGCCTCCAGCGCGACCATGCGAGCAAGGTCGTCGCTATGCTTTGCGATTCCGGACGAGACTGCCCGGAGTACACGTTGCCGTTCGTAACCGCCCATGCGCCGCGTTATTTCAAAAGCGCGAACGGCGGCGCGGATTGCAGCCTCCGCATCAGCCGCTGTGGCGCGATAGGTGACGCCGACGCGTTGGCGAGTGCCGGGAGAGAGGACCTCGATGCGCTCGCCATCGTTGCGCCATTTACCGTCGAGAAGAAAGCCCAGGTTGATAGACTCGATTGCTGCCGGCATGACTTCTTCTTTCTAAGCGTGAGAAAGCGCGGGCTGCTTTTGTTCCGCAACCGCGGCGAGCGCAGCCTCGATTACACCGAGGCCTTCGTCAAATTGCTCATCGGTGACCACCAGCGGCACAAGGATGCGAAGAACATTGTTAAATGTTCCCGCGGTGATGGTAATGAGGCCGTGTTCATAGCAGAAACGCGCAATCTGTTTGGTTTCCGTGTCGGCAGGCTCCCGCGACGCGGGGTTGCGAACCAACTCCATCGCGCACATCCCTCCCAGGCCGCGCACGTCACCGATCAGGGGCCACTTCTTTTGCCAAACACGGGCGCGTTCTTCGAAGCGGCGGCCAATAGCGGCTGAGCGGTTCAGCAGATTTTCCTTTTCAATGGTTTCGATTACGGCCAGAGCGGCGGCGCAGGACAGCGGATGACCGCAGAACGTTCCGCCAAGCGAGCCAATACCAGGCGCGTCCATAATTTCCGCGCGACCGGTGACCGCGGCAATGGGCATACCACCGCCGAGCGACTTGGCCATCGTGATCAGGTCCGGCTCAATTCCAAAGTGTTCGCTGGCAAACCATTTTCCGGTGCGCGCAAAGCCGGACTGCACTTCATCGGCAATAAAGAGAATCCCGTGTTGGCGGCAAATTCTTTGCAATAGCGCGAAGTAATCTTTCGGCGGAACGATAAATCCGCCTTCGCCCAAAACGGGCTCGGCGATTACGGCAGCGACGGATTCGGGCGCTACCTTGCGTTTGAATGCATCTTCAAGGTGATGAGCGAATATCTCCGCCGTCGCGCCATTCCCACCACGATACGGATAGGCGAAGGGTATGCGATACACATCGCTGGCAAAGGGCTCGAACCCCGCCTTATACGGATGCGTTTTGCTGGT
The DNA here is from genome assembly GCA_025463055.1 of Candidatus Acidiferrum typicum. Lineage (GTDB taxonomy): Bacteria > Acidobacteriota > Terriglobia > Acidiferrales > UBA7541 > Acidiferrum > Acidiferrum typicum_A. The sequence goes on along the minus strand of JAOAPV010000045.1, from coordinate 11,612 downwards.
GAGCGTCATGGTCAACAGAGTGCGTCCGTGAAAAGCATCTTCAAAGCAAATCACCGCGGGGCGCTTGGTGTAGGCGCGTGCGATCTTCACTGCATTCTCCACTGCTTCTGCGCCAGTATTGACGATGATGGTTTTCTTTGGAGCTTTGCCCGGGGCCAACGCGTTCAGCTTTTCCGCGAGGGCGACATAGCCCTCGTAAGGAGTCACGGCAAAGCAAAGATGCAAGTGTTTCTCGATCTGCTCGCGTAATGCGGATATTACGCGCGGCGAACGGTGGCCGACGTTGAGGCAGCCAATTCCGCCGGCGAAATCGAGATACCGATTGCCGTCTACGTCCTCGAGCGTGGCGCCTTCGGCCGACGCCATGAAAATCGGAGCGCTGTTGTAAGGCCCGCGAGGAATCGCGGCTTCCCGGCGGGCCATTAGCGCCTGCGACCGCGGCCCGGGAATTTCCGTGCGAATCTGAATCGTGGACATTTCAGTACCACCCGATCGGAGTCTCGTCGAGATTCACGAACACTTGTTTGGTTTCCAGATATTCTTCCAAGCCCCAAGGGCCAAGCTCGCGCCCAAAACCGGATTGTTTGTAGCCGCCCCACGGCGCTTCGACATAGGTCGGCTGCATGTGATTTACCCACACGATTCCGGCGCGCAGAGACTTCACGACCCGAAATGCTTTGTATATGTCGCGTGTCCAGACCGCAGCGGCAAGGCCGTATGGCGTATCGTTGGCAATGCGGATCGCGTCCGCTTCCCCTTCGAACGGAATGACCGATGCCACGGGGCCGAAGATCTCTTCGCGCGCGATGCGGGCGCTATTTTCGACGTCATAGAATATGGTGGGCTCGAGGTAGTAGCCTTTTCCGAATTGCTTTGGCCGCCCGCCGCCGATGGCGACTTTCGCTTCTTTCTTTCCCAACTCAAGATAGGAATGCACGCGATCGTACTGCTCTTTGCTGACCAGCGGACCCATCTTGGTTTCGCGTTCCAGCGGCGGGCCAAGCTTGATGCGCTTGGCTTTTTCCGTCATTGATTCCACAAACCTGGAATAGATTTTCTTTTCCACCAGAATGCGGCTGCCTGCGGAGCAAACTTCCCCTTGGTTGATAAAAACGCCGAAGAGCGCGCCATCCACGGCAGCTTCCCAATCGGCTTCGGCAAAGAAAATATTAGGTGACTTGCCGCCTAGCTCGAGCGTCACGCGTTTCAGCGTGTCTGCCGCGCTCTTCACGATAATTTTGCCGACTGCGGCGCTTCCTGTGAACGCAACCTTATCGACGCCGGGGTGGGCCACCAGCGCGGCTCCAGCTGTTTCGCCGAAGCCATTAATAATATTCACGACGCCGGGAGGAAGGCCGACTTCTTCAAACCAGTTGGCGAACTCGAGAGCTGTGAGCGGGGTTTGCTCCGCAGGTTTCAGGATGCAAGTACAACCGGCAGCGAGCGCCGGAGCCAGCTTCCATGCGGCCATAAGGAGCGGATAATTCCAGGGAATAATTTGCGCGGCAACGCCCATGGGCTCGCGCAGCGTGAAGCTCAGCGCATTTGCCGGCACCGGATTCACGTGTCCTAAGATCTTTGTTGCAAGGCCGCCGTAATATTCAAAGCAGGTTGCCACATCGGCGATGTCGTATTCCGCTTCGACGATGGGCTTGCCGGTGTTTCGCGATTCGAGTTCGGCCAAACTTGCCGCGTTCTGTCGAATTTTCTCCGCCAGCTTGAACAGGATGCGCCCGCGATCCTGCGCAGTCGTTTTCGACCACGTGCCGGAATCAAACGCCTGGCGCGCTGCATTAACGGCAATGTCCACATCCGCCTTGTCGGCGGCGCTTACCCGCGCGATCACTTCTTCCGTCGAAGGGTCGTACACCGGAATCGTTTCACCGGAAGCGCTCGCGGCCCATTGCCCGTTCACGTAATTTCGATAGGTTCGAACTTCCGTCTTTACACTGCTCGACATGACAACCTCCGAATTCGCTTAGCCCGCTTAACGAGGTGCGCAGCAGATCACAATTCATCCTGCCGCAGCGACTTGGTCCAGCTTGCGGGCGGCCTTGCGCCGGCCGTACACAAAAAAGAAAAATGCCGCCAAGCCGACAAATAATAGTGTTCCGCCGAACATCCATACTTCGTACGACAGCAGCGAGGTAATTTGTGCCGCCGGAAAAAAGACTAGCGCGATACCCATCGTGGTAGTGATTAATCCACTTGCGCCCGCAAACAGGAGCGTTGGCCTGCCATACCGCGCTTTTGTGAATGTTGGTGCGGCGGAAAGCTTCAGCAACGCACCGAACATGTAGAGAAAAGGCACCAACTGCAGCACGACCGCGAGCGACAACAGCTTTTGAAACGTTTCCTGCACCCCCGCAGCAGTAAAGTTAACGATTATCAGAATCATGGAAACGACCGCGTGCACGATTAGCGCGGCGTATGGGGTTGAATACCGCCGATGCACTTTGCCGAGCCAGGACGGCATGTATGAGTCGAGGCCGGCAACGAACGGTATACGCGCGGATCCTGCAAGCCATGCCGAACCTATTCCCGCGATGGACACACTTAACAGAAACGCAAAGGGAGCGACAATCCATGGTGCTCCCACTCTGTCCGCCATGTGGCTTACTGCTTGCACGATCCCTTGCAAAACGCTGATATCTTGCTTGCTGACCGCGATCAGTAACGTGAGCGTCGCGCCAATGTACAGCAACCCCGATAAGATGCCGCCCCAAGCTACCGCTCCAGGCAAAATTCGCCGGGGATTCTCGATCTCATCGCCCATTACCGATGCCAGCTCTAGGCCCACCAGTCCAAAGCAGATCACGCCGAACGAGTTCAGCACAAAGCGTGGGTTCGTCGGGATTTGAAAATCCGCCGCGGTGACTGTCGTTCCGAAGCGGAACCAAACGATCAGACCGAGGCCGATCAAGACCGCGGCCGCGAAGAAGGTCCCGATCGCGCCGAAATTGTTGATCCATTTCCCCACGCTCAATCCGATGACGTTGAGCACCACAAGGATTGCCAGAAGGACGATCGAGGCGCTCAGTGCGAAAACTTTGTTGTCCGCCAGGGATTGATGTCCTGGGCCGAGAATGAACACTGAAACGCCAACGAAGTACAGCATGATGGTGGGAACGTACATCATGTTGTTCGTCCAATAGCACCAGCCGGAGAGGAAGCCGTGGAAATCGCCGAAGACTTCCTTGGCCCACAGGTAAACGCCGCCTTCACCGGGATAGCGTTGCGCCAGCTCAATCACGGCTATGCCCTGTGGCCAGAAAAATAAGATCAGCGAAATGATCCACAGCCAAACGGTCACGCCGCCGTTCGCGGCTATCGACGGCACTACATTCAGGTTAAATACCGCAACTACGAACAAAAGGACGAGATCCCAGCGTCCCAAGACCCGGCGTAGACGCGGAGCTTCGTTTTCCGCCGGGGTCGACGGCGTGATGACTTCGTTGGGCAATCTTCATCTCCGTTGGCAGCCGCGCACGCGAGAGCGCAGCCGAGAATAGCGCTAATGTCCGGCCGAACCGACTGCCGCCGCGCCGCGCTCGTGCTGGGCCTTCGCAAGTGCCGGAGCTACGTCTTCAAACGCCGCAAGGTGTTTATCGATATCGGCGTCGGTATGCTGCACCGAAATGGTCCACTGCTCGTCCCACCAGTAAGGTTGCGCCAGCACGCCGCGATTCACCATGGCGAACCAGTATTGCCGCCAGAGGTCCACATCGATCGTCGTCCAGTCGCGGTAGTTGTGAATTTCTTTCGGATACAGCATCAATGCGCCGTTTACGCCGGCGGTGGCCACGTATGCTTGCAATCCTGATTTTGCGACGATTCGCCGGTAACCATCGGTCAGCTTCTTGCTCAGCTTATCGACGTGCGCATAATTCTCGCGCGTGAGCACTTCGCGGAACGTTGCGAGCCCTGCGGCCATCGAGATTCGGTTGGTGTTGTACGTTCCGCCATGAAACACCTTGTGTTGAGAGATCAGGTCCATAACCGCGCGGCTTGCGCCGAATGCTCCGAGCGGCGCGCCACCTCCGATGGACTTCGCGAGGCAGATCATGTCTGGCTTCACACCGAAATATTCGCTGGCGCCACCCCAAGCCAACTTTGCGCCGGTTTTTACTTCATCGAAAATGAGCAGCGCGCCGTTTTTAGTGGCGATATCGCGCAAACCCTGCAAGAAGCCAGGCTGCGGCATGCAGAGGCCCACGTTCATCAGAATGGGCTCGAGGATGATTGCGGCAATCTCGCCGGGGAATTGTTTAAAGCGCCGCTCTACGCTGGCGAGATCGTTGAACGTGGCTATGGGCACGTTTTCAACACTTGCTTTAGGAACGCCGAGCCCGCCGGGGACTGAAGTTGGCGCGTTGATGTCACCGTACTCTTCTGGTTTCGGTTTGACGCTTACCAGCGCCGTGTCATGCAGGCCGTGATAGGAACCTTCGAATTTGAGAATTTTGTCGTGCTTGGTGGCCGCGCGTGCCATGCGGCACGCGTGCATCGTGACTTCGGTGCCGCTCGACCCGAAGCGCACCATCTCCACCGGGTAGCGCCCGCAAATTTCCTCCGCAAGCTCCCACTCCATATCGTGAGGCATGCCGAAAGTAGTTCCTATGTGCAGCGCTTTTTCGATGGCCTTTACGACGGCGGGATGGCAGTGGCCGGCCATCAGCGCGCCAAAACAAAGGTTGTGGTCGATATATTCGTTGCCGTCAACGTCGCGGATTTTGCTGCCTTGCCCTTCCTTAACGAAGATGGGATACGGGTCGTACGCCCGGTAGTTGCTTGCAACGCCCAGCGGAATACGCTTCAACGCTCGCGCGTGCGCCTCCGCGGACTTCGGCGTCCGCCTTTCGTAAATCGCGATTTCCTTTTGTAGTCCTTCGTGCATGTCTAACTCCGTAATTCACGCAGGTCTCTTCCCTGCAGTCAGTATCATTCGAATCGTTCTCCGCGCGTGGCAAGGCGCGGCTTTTTGAGCCGCGCTCGTCCCGCCACTTTAACGCCCCTTACTGCCTCAGAAAGACAGCTTAAGCGCGAACTGTATCAAACGCGGATCGCGCGCGCGTTTCACGCGCCCGAAATCACTACCATCGGTAAAATTCCCGTCCGGCTGGAAGAACTGTGCGTGATTGAAGGCATTGAACAATTCGCCGCGAAACTCCATCTTGAAACGCTCGCTGAGCGGCGTAATTTTCAGGAAGGCGATTTCCCAGTTGTTGATTCCTGGTCCGCAGCAAACCGTTCGCGGGGCATTCCCAATTGTTCCTGGCGCTACCGTATTCTCCGTGAATGCGCCCGGATTAAATCCTAGGTTTCCTGGGCCACGCGGATCGAGCTTATGGAATGGGGCCGCTATATTCGGCTGCCCCGGGGTCTCAAAGTCAAAGCTGGACTGCAGCTCGATGTCGTCCTGCTCCGTAATTCGAATCGGGAAGCCCGATTGAAACGTCGTGATTCCCGACATCCCCCAGCCGTCCAGCGCCTTGCCCTTGAAACCTTCATACTTCGGGACCGGCAGTTCCCAGTAGTAGCTCAAGACCAACCGATTCCGCGCGTCGAACAACGAGAGGGCGCGATTCCGCTTCGGGTTCACGGGGTCCACCAAGCTCTCAAACGTGGACGCGTTATCGATGGACTTCCCGTAGGTGTAGGCCGCCTCAAACTGCAGCCCGTGCGAGAAGCGCTTCTCCAGGCTGGCCTGGAATCCATTGTAAGCAGAGTTGGAAATCGTATTCTGCGTGAAAATATCGGAGATCACTGGAATGCCATCCGAGGGACATCCGTTCCCACTCAGCGGGTCGCAAAATGGCGAGGAGTACGGCCGAGTTCCGACCAGCGTAATCGGTGTACCGCCTGACGCCCCTGTGATCGTGCAGGCGGCCGGAGCGTTCGCAATCGGGCACGGAATGTTCGGCCCGCCGGGAGTTTTCGGTGGAGCGTAGGGCAAATGGAAAGTCTGGCCAGCTGGGACAACAAGGGTATAGGCACTGTCCGCGAGGAAGGGTCCGCAACCCAGCGAAGGATCGTTGTTTGGCGGCAAGGCAGAGATTGTCTGCAGATCGAGGCACGTCTGCGGGTTTCCAGGATTGAGATCCTGCGACGCAAGCAGACGATGTCCCTGGCGCCCTACGTACGCAAGTTGCAGCACTAAGTCTTTTGCGACTTCTCGCTGAATCGTCAGGTTGTACTGCTCCGCATACTGGGTCCGCGGATTCTTTGCCGCCTGGCCGAACAAGAGAATGGGGCGGAATACGGACCAGTCTACCGGTTTCCCGCGCGGTGGGTTCAAGATTCCATTGAAAGGATTCGGGAAGGTCGTGCTCCCATCCTGGCCCAGGAACGGCGTGTTGAATTGAGTATTGAACACGAAGGTGCTGCCGCCGAATGGCGGTTCCGCGCTGAATTGTTCCAGTACCAATTGTTCCACCGGGTTGTAAAAAATTCCGAAGCCCGCGCGTATGCTGGTTTTGCCGGTGCCTCCAAATAGCTTGCCCAAGATGCCATCCTTGGCGTCAGGACTCCACGCCACACCGATTCGGGGCGCAAATGATTTGTAGTATGTGTTGGACAATCCTTTTGGAACGCCTGTGTCACCAGGAACGACTACACCCAACGGAAATACCGCCTGCGCGGAGCCGCCCGGATTGCAATTCGTGTCCGCGTATCCAAGCGCCGCCTGAGTCGTGGCCGAGAGTTGGCACGGATAAATCGTTGTGGCCTGTCCGGGACGGAACGTTTGCACTTTTTGTCCCGCGTCGGCCTGTGGAGTCGTCAACTCCCAGCGCAAGCCGTAGTTCAGCGTGACGTTCGGGCGAAGCTTGTAACTATCTTGTGCGAACAGGTAGAGCGCCTTTGTTCTTACACGCTCTTGCTGCGCGGAGCCTTGGCCGTATTCATCGGGCAATCCCAGCAAATAGTTGGGAAAGAGATTGACCGAGCTGCAGACTCCGGAAGTCGGATCGATCGTGCCCAGGCACGGATCGTTTGGTCCGCCACCGAAATAAAAGTATTGCCCGCTAACGTCGAAAAACAGCGACTGATCGAACTTCTGGTACCGGACGTCGCCTCCGAACTTGAGGTCGTGCTTGCCGATCGTTTTGCTGAAATTGTCCGACCACTGGAAGGTGTTGCCTATTTGCGGCAACTCACCTTCGAAATTGTTGCCGATATTGAATCCGCCGGAAATATTGACGAACGGCACTCCTTCGCGACTCGCACCCAGTCCGGGGTGGATTCCGAGGTCTGGATTGGTCGGGTCCGCGAAGCAGTTGGCTACCGGAACCGTTTTGCAAGAGTCTTGGACCAGGGCGGTATGCTGCGGATGCAAAAACGTTCCCTGGCCCTCGCGGAACAGGGTAAACCGCGCTTCGTTCACCGCCGTCGCGCCAATCGTCCACGTGTGGCTGATATTGATTTGCTGGATGCGCTCGTCGGTTAGATCGCCGAACCCTGGAAGGTTTGCTCCGCCCGCCTGAAATCGCGCGAATGGCTTGGCAAGATAATGATCGGTCAAGTAGTAGTAGCCAGTCAGGCGTTGATTCTTTGTCAATTCGTGATCGATCTTTACTGTGAACTGGTTGCTACGCTCATGTCCCAGGGGCACTCCCTGGAACAGTGTGTCCCCGATATTTGCTTGCGGGACGAACTGATTCATGAGGTCCAGCGCCGTTTGGTCCATGCACGCGGTAGGAATTTGGTTGGCCGTGAAAATATTCGCGTACGGCGTGCCGTCCGCAATATTGGAGCTGCGCCCGAGCGCTGCTAAACAGCCTGGTCGATTATTCAGGATATTGGCGTTCGCGAGTGTGCCGGCAAAGGTCGGCCCCGCGGAAAAATCGCCGACGCGCTCAGCCGCCGTCGGGACGTTCACGGTATCTCCCGATGTGCCTCGGCGAATGCGGTCACCTTCGTAACTGACAAAGAAGAAGGTCTTGTCCTTGTGAATGGGGCCGCCCAGTGTCGCTCCAAACTGGTTTTGCAAATAGGAAAGCTTTGTTGTGTCGAAAAAACCCTTCGCGTTTAGCGCATCATTCCTGAAGAATTCGTACGTGCTGCCGTGAAAATTATTTGTTCCGGACTTCGTCACGACGTTCACAACCGCGCCCGAATTGCGCCCGTACTCCGCGTCAAACGTGTTGGTTAATACGCGAAACTCTGCGATAGCGTCTGGAGAAGGCTGAATCGCCGGCAATCCCGCAAATTGGTCGTTCCCGTCTCCGCCGTTGACGGTGAAATTGTTGTCGCGTCCGCGTCCGCCGTTAACGCTGACCACTCCCGCGCGGTCGCTGCCGTACACCGTATCCAATCCAACTTGCGACTGCACGCCAGGCTGCAACTGCAGCAATTGATACGCGTCGCGCTGTGCCAGGGGCAGTTGGCTTACCGCGCGTTCGTTCACCACGGCGCCCAGTTGCGTCGATGTCGTATCCACCAGCGGCGGCGCGCCGGTAACTTCCACGACCTCACTCGTTCCGCCAATTTGGAGAGGGATATCCAGACTGACCACTTCGTTCAGGTTTACCACCAGCCCCTTGCGAAAATACTTTTTGAAGCCTTGCTGGGTGACCTCGATCTGATACGTTCCTACAGGGACCTCGAGGAAAATGTATTCGCCGTTTGATCCCGATTGGGTGTCTCGCTGCGTCCCATTGGCTTCATTCGTAAGTAAGAGCTTCGCCCCGGTGATCGCGGCACCGCTGGAATCGGTCACCGTGCCGCGAACGCGGCCGCCCGTGCTCTGCGCATTGCTGAAAACGGCGGCGGCCAACATGATTGCCAGCGCGCACACGAAACGAAAAGGCTTGCCATTCAGCCCAATGTGAAGATCTTTCCTCATGGCCCCACCCCTTTTAACGAGGAATTTTTTGCGAGGCTACTCTTCGAGGTTGCCTCATCCCCTGAACCTTACTATAATCCCGCAAACTTAGAGAAAGCCAGCATCGGTGTCAAGGAAAAAGAATCTATCCGTCAAATCGAGTAAGCACACTGCGCGCGTCACGCTGCGCATCAGCGAAGTGGCGCGTCGCGTTGGCATTTCCTCTTCAGCGCTGCGTGCCTGGGAGGCGCTGGGCCTCGTCACACCGCAGCGCTCAAAAAGTCGCTATCGTCTTTATACGGAAGCTGACGTGCGCCTGCTGCAACGCGCGCTTTTTCTCCGCCGCGCTCGCGGACTAAATCCTCCGGCCATTGTTCATGTGCTCAAGCGCCAGCGGGCTGTGGCGCTTCCGCCAGAAGCTGCAAATCTCCCTGGACAGCGCTTTCGCCGCCTCCGCGTACGCCGCGGGCTTTCGCTCGCGCAGGTTGCTCGCGCTACGGGCGTATCCATTGGCTTTCTGAGTTCGCTCGAACGTGGGCAGATGCGCTCATCCGTAGCCACTCTTCGCCGCATCGCGCGCTTCTATCGCACCAATATTCTTTCGCTGTTCGAGGCTGCTGGGGAAAATCCTCGTCTCGTGCGGCCTTCGCAAAGAAAAATTCTGGAGACCAACGCGGGCGTTCGCATGGAACTACTCGCTTGGGGCAGTACCGTCATGGAGCCCCATCTCTTCCATATAAAACCGCGCGGCGGCAGCGGTGAACCCTATTCGCATGAGGGCGAGGAATTTCTTCACGTTTTTCGCGGGGAATTTGAAATTTGGCTTGGCGACACGGAGCATTACCACCTTAAAACCGGTGATAGTCTCTACTTTGAAAGCTCGACTCCGCATCGCTGGCGCAATCCCGGCCGCACGGAAGCTTCGCTGCTCTGGGTCAATACTCCGCCGACGTTTTAAGAAAGGGCGAACTGTGACGATTAAAAGCATCTTGTTCTTCCTCGCCGCCGCGCTGGCTCTTTCGATTACCATGGCTTTAGCACGAAAACCCATACCCATTGCAGACACGATCATCGCTCGGGGCAAGGTGTATACGGGCAATAAGGAGCAGCCCTGGGCAACGGCTGTGGCCATTCGTGACGGGAAAATTATGGCCGTTGGGGATGAAGAAACAATTTACAAGCTGCACTTTGCAACGACGGAGGTGATCGAAGCCGGCGGCCATTTGGTCCTTCCGGGTTTCGTCGATTGCCACATCCACTTTCTGGATGGCTCCTTAAGCCTCGGCCGCGTAAATCTTGAAGGTGCAAAGGACGCTTCCGATATTCAGCAGCGTTTGCGCGACTACGCCGCGAAACATCCTGGCAAGGACTGGGTGCTGGGACGCGGCTGGAACTACGCCATGTTCGGCGCCGAAGCTTTGCCTCACAAAAAATATCTCGACGAAGTTTTCCCGGACCGCCCGGTTTTTCTTGAGGGCTATGATGGCCATACCTATTGGGCCAATTCCAAAGCACTCTCCGCCGCCGGAATCACCAATGACACTGCCGATCCTCCGAACGGCGTGATTGTGCGTGACGCGAAAACACACGAAGCAACCGGAGCGCTGAAGGAATCCGCTCAACGCCTTGTCGTGCGGGTTGTTCCGAAGCCGTCTCGCAGCGAAAATCTCGCGGCTCTTCGCGCTGGAATGAAATGGTCAAATGAACACGGGCTCACGCGGGTGCACAGCGCCGGTGGTGACTTCGAGTATCTCGACCTCTATAACGAGCTGCGCCGACAAGGCCAGCAAACGCTCCGTTTCTACGTCGCGTATTTTCTGAATCCACCGGAGCTCCGCCCCGAAGACATTGACGCTATCGAAGGGGCTCGCAAGAAATTTCACGACGAGTGGATTGATACCAACGTAGTGAAAATGATGGCCGACGGCGTCATCGAATCGCACACCGCGGCGATGCTGGAGCCTTACAGCGATGATCCTTCGACGAAGGGCAAGTTATTTTGGGATCCGGTAAAATACAGCGCGGCGGTTGCCGAACTCGATAAGCGCGGCCTCCAACTTTTCACGCACGCCATCGGCGAATATGGAGTTCGCACAGCTCTGGATGCTTATGAACACGCTGAGCAGGTCAACCACACAAACGACCGGCGGCCGCGTATTGAGCACATCGAGACGATTACCGCCGCGGACATTTCTCGCTTCGGAAAACTCGGCGTTATAGCCAGCATGCAGCCGCTACATTCCTATCCGGACACGAATACGATGGAGGTCTGGGCGCGAAACGCCGGCCAGGACCGGGCCTCGCGAGCCTGGGCGTGGAAAAGTATCTCGAATGCTGGCGGGCGTCTTGCGTTTGGCAGCGATTGGCCCGTCGTGACGCTAAATCCCTGGGAGGGCATTCAGACCGCCGTCACCCGCCAGACCACGGAAGGCAAGCCCGAAGCCGGCTTCGTTCCGGAGCAGCGGCTAAGCGTGGGGGAGACGGTTCGCGGATACACGCTTGGTGCCGCGTACGCGGGGCACCGCGAGAAAACCGAAGGGTCGATCGAACCTGGAAAACTTGCCGATCTGATCATCGTTTCGCAGAATATCTTCGAGGTCGATCCGCACCGCATCTCGCAAACCAAAGTCTTGACGACCATCGTCGGCGGGCGTGTAGTCTATCAGGCGCCGGCACAGTGAAGTGCGAGGCCGGACCATAATGACGCAACGCTCGCTGCTCTTCTGTACCGCCCTTCTTATCACCGCCCTCGGCGGCTGCAAGCCGAAAACCGAAACGCTGAGCCTGT
>JAOAPV010000040.1 GCA_025463055.1 Candidatus Acidiferrum typicum | reverse complement strand
CCACGGCGGCTCCTGGGGCGGCTATCGAGCGGAGCTGCTGCGTTTTCCGGAGCAGCACTTTTCCGTGGCGTGTCTTTGCAACGTCGGAAACGCCGGCCCAAGCAGGCGCGCGCGCCAGGTTGCGGATATCTACCTGGGCAGCCTGATGAAAGCGCGGGAAAATAAATTGTTGGAAAGCGAAAGCAAAGAAAAAAGCGAAGTCACTGTAGGCGCGGACCAGCTAAAAAATTATTCCGGCGAGTATTGGAGCGAAGAGCTTGGTGTGGCTTACCGGCTCGGCGTGATGGACGGAAGAATTAAGGTGCTGTCGGTGGCAGACGCGTCCGGAGCGCCGCGCGTGAATAACTTCTCCGCGGACGCGCTGCGCGCTGTCGGCTCCGACGAATTCGAAGCGGGAAAATCTGGCGTCACGTTTCATTTTCAACGCGATGCAAAGCAAATCGCTTCCGCGTTCACGCTGGATGCTGGGCGCACCAAGGGAATCTCTTTTCAGCGGAAGTAGCGTGCAGAGATAGAGTGACAGAACATTCGAAGAAGCTTAGAACAACAAGCCGCCCGGCGTGGGCGCGAAATGGTAAATCCAGAGCTTGGTAATCGCCGCACCCAAGAGCATGCCTCCCAGGATTAGTCCGATGATACCCAGCGTGATCCACAAATCCGTCTTGGCCGAACTTTCGCTTTCCGTTTTCGCGTTGCCATTAGCGGTAGTGAGGTGAGCCGCAGGGGCAGCGGCAACCGGCACCTCGGCTAACTCCGGCTGGACAATCAGGCAATAGCCCTTGCGCGGAATTGTTTCGATGTACAGGGGCTTCTCCGAGGAATCCCCTAGCGCTTGCCGCAGCTTATTCACCGTCGTGTTGACGTTGGCGTCGTAATTGACATGCGTGTCCGCCGGCCACAAACGCAGCCGCAGTTCGTCGCGCGTCACTACCTCACCTTGCTTTTCGATAAGCGCCAACAAAACTTGATACACCTTGCCCTGCAACTTTAGTCGCACGCCATTCTTGCTGACTTCCTGGCGCTGCTGATCGACCTGAAAAGGTCCAAAGCGAATATACCGCGAGGTTAATGCGGGAAGACGACTGGGCCCTGCTGCCATCTCAGGCTCCAGTGTTGAGGTCACATTGGGTCCCATACACCCCACCTTTACTCATACTAGACGTATGAAACGCCGAAGCGTTTTTCTGGAATACGAGAAAAGGCGAGCGTATGTTTCTCTTTTTGTGTCAACAATTGCGCTTATACAAATCCACGAAGCAATATCGTGAAAACTGTATAACTTTTACTGGTCCATTCCGCGTTGAGACGCAAAGTTCGCTAAATTTCAGCTTTGTGGTGGGGACTCCTATCCCTAAGTGGCTGAAGGTACAGCCGCTTACGGATTAACGCGCTCGTAATTCAGAAATAAGACACAAGTTTTTCCGCCTGGGCATTCGCCTGCCAAATTGGTTGTCACCGTTTTGTTCGGGTCAGCAACGCCTAGTCCGTTGTTGGGGTGTGGAAGAGGCCGCCCGGCACAGCGAATCCTTGAAGGAGAGAACTACTTTATGCGCAGATCGATCCAGTTCGCGCTATTAGTGTTGTCGTGCGTCCTCGCGGCAGCGGTAGCGCAAGCGCAACGCCTCGACGGCACGCTCCGCGTCACCGTTACCGACAAAAGCGGCGCCAGCGTGGAAGACGCCCGAGTGACAGTCACGAATGAGGCCACAAACGTATCCACTACCGCAACGGCCTCCAGCGCCGGAACTTACGTATTCCCGAATTTGCTGGTCGGCACGTACAGAATTAGTGTTGAGAAAACGGGATTTAAGAAGTCCGTCTCAACGGGTGTTGTGGTTGAATCCAACCAGACTGCAGAGGCTGCTACGGTGTTGGAAGTGGGCGACGTCTCCTCCGTTGTCGAAGTTTCCGCGGGAGCCGAACTTGTAAAGACGGAGTCTTCGGAACTCGGCGCAACTTTTAGCGGCCGGGTTGTGAATGAATTGCCGGTGAACACTTTGGGTGGCGACGTGAAGGAGTTCGCCGTCTTCGCGCCCGGGACAACGACTCAGCAGGGTGGTGTCCTTGGTTCGGGCGGATCAATCGGCGGGACGCGTCCGCGTTTCAACGGATTCTCGATCGACGGCGTGGATGACAATCGGCTGGACGTAAACGGCCCCACGCAGCCTGTGATTCAGGAATCGGTGGCGGAATTTACGCTGCTGACCAATCAGTTCAGCGCAGAATATGGCCACTCCTCCGGCGGCCAGTTCAATATTGTCACCAAGTCCGGCACAAACGAATGGCACGGGGCTGGGTGGTGGTACAACCGCAATCGCGACTTCAATGCCGCAACCAACCAGGAAAAAGTTAACAACACCGGGTCGTCCGATATCAAGAACCGGTATGACTACAACCGGGCTGGGGCGAGCGCCGGCGGGCCCATCCTGAAGAACAGGCTGTTCATTTATGGCGCCTACGAGTTTCAGAACAACGGTCTGGGCTCTCTCGGTGCAACCGTAACCATGCCGACGGTCGCAGGCCTCGCGCAACTTGCCGCGCTCGGCCCCAATTCTGCCGTGGCCGCCGCCTTGAAACAGTTTCCGGCCGCGCCATCGTCGAATGGTCTGGCTCATTGCTCCACGGGGCCCGGAGACACGCAAAAGGAGTTGGCTTGCGTTAACGGTACTGCGATCGACGTGGGCACATTTTCGTCGACAGCACCAAACTTCTCCAACCAGCACGATTTCTCGGTAAACACCGATCTCAGTTTGGGCAAACACCAGTTGCGCAGCCGCGTGCTTTATGACCGCTTTCGCGCACCCCAGGTCAATCCCATTCAGCCACAGCCTCAGTTCACGGGCACAAACGAATCGGACGCTCGCAAGTACATCTTCACCGACGCCTGGAGTGCCAGCAGCCGTGTCATCAACGACTTCCGCGCATCGTTCTCGCGTCTGAACGGTCCGAACCTCGTTGCACCCACGCAATTCGCGAATTTCCCGAATATCGAGATCGACGAATTTGGCAGCAACGTTGGTCCGTACAGCTTGGCGCCCCAAGGCTACACGCAGAACGTGTATCAGCTAACCGACGCCATTAGTTACATTCGCGGCAAGCACACCTTCAAAGCCGGAATCGAAGGACGCAATTACATTGCTCCTACCAACAATCTACCGCGAGCTCGCGGTGAGTGGGACTATGCAACGCTCAGCAGGTTGTTCAATGACCAGATACCTGATGGCGCCAATGGCGCGTTGCGCGGCGCCGGAACCGGCAGCACCGCCGACAACTATCACGCCCTGTATTGGTTCGTTCAGGACGACTGGAAAGTGACCTCGCGCCTTACCTTGAACCTCGGACTCCGCTATGAATGGTCCGGCGTTCCGCGTGACGAAGGCAAGCAGGCGCTCAATGCCATTGCCAACGATCCGACGTTCGGGTTGATCTTCCGCAAGCCCAAATCTGACACTAATAATCTCGGCCCGCACGTGGGCTTTGCCTGGGATCCTACTGGCCGGGGCAAGTGGTCTGTCCGTGGCGGCGCGCAGATCGCCTACGATGTAATCCCAAACAACTTCGCCATCAACAGCCTGCCACCGGAGCTGCAGACCGAGCAGAACCCAGCAATCACCTGTTCGCTAAGCAATCCGCCTTCCTGGTGCCCTAACGGACCAGGATTCCTCGTAGGCGGCGGCTTGTTGCAAGTAAATGTCCCTCCAACCACGCAGGCCGACGCCCGAGCGGCAACCGGGAATATCATCCCGGACCAGGTTGATCCGAAGGTGATTAGCTGGTCGCTCGGTGTGCAACATGAATTGTTCCGCGACACCAGTCTTGAGGTCCGGTACGTCGGAACGCGCAGCCTCGAATTGCCGGTGCAGCAGCGCCTGAACTCCGCTTCGGCCTTTGATCCCAGATTTCCAGGCGGGGGTCTCGCTCCGCTACCAACGTACTTCAAGACCAGCGACGTCCCGGCGGCCGTTCCTAACCCCTCCGAGACGCTCGCACAAATCCAAGCATTTAATCATGCGCCGCTCAGTGTGGATGGATTCCTGGGCGTAATGACCACATTCCCGCCGCTTGGATCGGGGATCTATCACTCCGTATCAGCGGACTTTATGCACCGCTTCGCGCGCGGCCTGTACTTCCGCGCAAACTATACGTTCTCCAAAAACATCGACAATGCCACCAACGAACTGTTCAGCAGTTTCGTCAACCCGCGGCGTTCGCAGGATGGCTACAACTTTCCCGGCGAGCGTGGGCTCTCGGCGCTTAACATTCCGCAGAAGTTCGCGATGACCTGGGTTTACGATCTGCCGAACGTGAGGACGGAAAACCGCTTCTTGCGCGGAGTGGCGCACGGTTGGGAGCTGAGTGGCAGCTATCTAGCCGAGTCCGGCCAGCCAGTCACGCCTCTTTCCGGCGTCGACTCCAACTTCAACGGCGATACCGCCGGTGATCGCACTATCTTTAACCCTGCTGGAGTAGGTCTCACCGGTACGACGGTTAACGCGGTCTGCAACAGCGGTGCAGGCGGAGCCACCAGCATCGTGACTCCAAAGAATTGCACCGCCGCGAATACGGTTGGCTATGTCGCGGTGAACCCGAATGCTCGCTTTGTTCAAGCGGGCGTAGGCGCTCGTGCGAATGTAGGCCGCAACACTGTAAATTCGCCGGGACTCAACATCTGGAACATGTCCGTCCTGAAAACCAACAAACTTACGGAACGCGCTTCTGTGCAGTTCCGGTTCGAGACCTACGACACCTTTAATCATCGAAGTTTCAGCGTAGGTCTGCCGACCAACAATGGCTCCATCGATCAGAACACCAACACAAACCCCTTGAATGCCGGCTATATCTTTGTCACGTCGCCGAACTTCCTTAATAAGTTCAGCTTCGACGGCGGCAGCCGCACGATCGAGTTGGGCCTGCGATTCATCTGGTGATGCTCACATGCCGGCGTGAGCTGGCGTAACCGAAGAGGGAACTTTTCGGAGTTCCCTCGTTTTTTCATGAGCCCCGTCTAAGCATGTAACGTCCCGTTTCAGCAAGGTTGGCGGGAGAGAACGAATGAACTGCATTCGAGTGGTGATCCTAACCATTATGCTTACCGCTCTAATGTGGAACGCCCCGGCCGCTCATCAAACCGATCCTGCCGGCAATGCGGTGTCTACGGAAGCTGGCGCCGCCTACGATGCAAAAGATTGGCCTAAGGCTGCAAGGCTCTACGCACAGCTTTCGCAGTCGCCCGAAGCTCCGCCGCGAGTTTGGCTGCGGCTCGGAGCGTCTCTGCACGAACTGGGCAGATACCAAGACGCGCTGGCGGCTTTTGAAAAGGCGAACGCCGCCGGTGGCGCGGTCTTCGGGGAGTACGGCGAAGCTGCTGTTTACACTGCGATGAAGCAACCGGATAAGGCTTTCGAGCACCTCGCGAAAGCCGTGCAGCAAGGTTACGCGCAGCCAGACGTGCTGAGCAGCGATCCCAATCTAGCCTCGCTGCGAAGCGATCTACGGTTTGCCAAACTCGTCGAGCAAGCCAAGAAAAATCAGCGTCCGTGCGCGTACAGCGTCGAAAACCGTCAATTTGATTTCTGGCTTGGCGAATGGAGCGTGGCCACCACGCAAGGCGGCATTCCCGCGGGCGACAGCAGGATTGAACTGATCCTCGAGGACTGCGTCGTGCAGGAAAACTGGAAAAGCCAGAACAGGCCGTACTCCGGCAAGAGCTACAACATTTACGATCAGGCGCAGAAGCGCTGGGAGCAATACTGGGTCGACAACGTCAGCGGCAACATCTTTTTCTACGGCGGGCTCAAAGATGGCGTGATGGATTACTACACGGACGAAATTCCGCAAACCGCCGGTCCCGCGCTCAAGCGACATCTGCAATTCATCCCCATGGGCCCCGACAAGGTTCGCCAGTTCAGCCGCGGTTCCACCGATGGTGGCAAAACCTGGAATATCGAATACGACTTCACTTACACGCGCAAACATTCCTCGCAGTAGACCTTGTCCGCAGCGTTTACCAGACGCGTTCTCCCTGGGGAGTTTATGGGAGCCTGCGGTTCCGGTTATCTGCTGCTCTCCTCTACGGCTTCCTCCGGTCAAAAGAGCAAAGCTATAAGGCTTTGCGTGTATCGCTTCGTAGCGGGATCTTGCGTTAACTGGTTACACGTTTCCCGCCCACCGAGGATTACACATGGTGATTTCGGCGTCGCCCAAAGGGGTTTGCGCGATCTGTCTTTTCTCTTTACTCACCTACAACGGTCCGGGCATTGCCGCGCAATCCGCGCCAAGCTCCAGTGCTTCCCAAGATGCTGCGGCACCTCGCCACACCGATGAAGCAGCTCCATCGTCCAAAAAGACTGAAGCGGAGGCTCCCGTGAAGCCCGCGCGCACGCTCTCACTGCGCGATCGGGCTTGGGAAATTCTTCACGCTGGGCTGGCTTTCGAGGGCACAGAAAAGCGCGTAAAAGCGATAACCGCCCTCGGCTTGATGAAGGGCAATATGGAAGCGGAAAAATTAGTAACCGACGCTCTGAAAGACAGTAAGGGCGACGTGCGTGCGGCGGCTGCGAACGCGCTCGGAACGATGCAAGCAAAGCGAGCCAAAGCCCCGCTCGAAGCCGCACTCGATGACAGCGAACCCGCCGTAGTGCTCGCGGCTGCAAACTCGTTGATGCTGCTCAAAGACACAAATTTTGCGTATGACGTTTATTACGGCGTATTGACCGGAACGATGCGCACTAACAACGGTGTAGTCAAAGAGCAGATAAAGGAACAACTAAAACTTTTGCACGACAAAAAGAAAATCGCGGAACTCGGCCTCGAGCAAGGCGTGGGCTTCATCCCTTATGGTGGTCTGGGCTATGGCATGGTGAAAACTTTAGTCAAGTCGGATAATTCTCCCGCTCGCGCCGCGGCAGCGAAAAAGTTGGCTCACGATCCCGATCCCGTCACCGCCAAAGCTCTCGTCTCCGCGACGCAAGACACAAACTCGTTCGTCCGTGTAGCCGCCCTGGAAGCTATCGCGGAACGCGGCGACCGCTCGCTTGTGCCCAAGGTCGCTCCGTCGCTGGACGATGACAAAGACGAAGTCCGTTACACGGGAGCGGCTTGCATCGCGCGCCTAAGCTCATTACCGGCCAAGCGCCGAGTCCCACCTACCTCCGTATCATCCGCAGCCGCCCTCAACTAACGGGCAACGGATCTACTAATTGGTTGCAGTTTGAGTGGCCGCCTTTGGCAGAACGGAAATCTCCACGCTGGAAGGAAAACGCTGCGAACGATAGACGCGCTGCGTCGCTACCTGAAAATCGCTCTGCTTGGCCTCGAAAATATTGGGCACGAATTTCTGCGGGTTACGGTCGTATAACGGAAACCACGTGCTCTGCACCTGCACCATGATGCGGTGTCCCTTCTTGAAAACGTGATTGGCTGTGTGCAAATCGATCGTAAACGCCGTCACCGCATTTGGCGTGATCGGTTCGGGTTTCTCAAACGAATTCCGGTACCGCCCGCGGAAAATCTCATCCGCGATCATCAGTTCGTACCCGGATAATTTCCAGTCCTGCGGAAACTTCTGTGGATAAACATCGATCAGCTTCACTACCCAGTCGCTGTCGCTTCCCGTAGTCGATGCAAAGAGCTTCGCCGTGACCTGCCCGGCCAACGTAACATCGTCAGTGATCTCGTCGGTTTGCCACGTCAGCACGTCTGGCCGCTCATCTACAAATCTTTGGTCCTGCACCAGCCACGTGTACCAGCTTCCCGGATGATCCTCGGGGTACGTCATGTCCACCGGGGGATGTCGATACGGCACTGGATGCGCCGGATCGCTTTCGTACGAATCAAAAGCGTCTGCCGCGCTCGATTCCGGCGCTTCGAAAGACAGCTTGCCGCCCTCGTGAAAATATAAGCTGCGCGTTTTCGCCTCCTGCGGCGGCCAAGCATCGAGCGAAGTCCAAGTGTCGCTGCCAGTTTGAAACAGAAGTGCTTCCTTGAGCGGCAGCTTCCCTTTGTCTTTCAGCCAGTACGCGAACCACGGCGCTTCGATCTTTTGCCGAAAATAAACCGAGGTGTCGCTGCCGAATGGAATCTCTCCCAACGATTTCCCCGGCCCGTGCCCCCAACCGCCATGGTTCCACGGCCCTGCCGTCAAAAAGTTGAGATTTTGCTTGTCCACTTTCTCCAGCCGCTCGTAGGTCGCGACCGGCCCGTAAAAATCTTCCTGGTCCCACCAGCCCGCCACATTCAAATTCGGCACGCTTGGCTCTTTCAGTCCGTAAGCAATCGCATGTCGCTTCCAAAACTCATCGTAATTCGGATGGGAGGCAAATTCGTTCCAGCTCGGAATCTTCCCGTGAAAATATTTTGCGTTCGCGTTCGAAAGCGGCCCCAACCGGAGGAAAAAGTCGTAAAGGTCAAAGCGATCAAACGGAAAAGCGTAATTTTCCGCCGAAGTTTCCAGAAGCGGCGCGTATTCGAACGCGTAGCTCAGCCGGAACGCTCCGTTGTGAAAAAAATCGTCGCCCAGCCAGGTATCCGCCATGCACGCCTGCTCCGAAGCGGCCTTCAACGCCGGATGCGGGTTGATCATGCCCATGGTCACAAGAAATCCATCGTAGGAAGTCCCGTCTAGCCCGACGCGCCCATTATTGTGCGGCACATTTTTTACCAGCCAATCGATGGTGTCGTACGTGTCCGTGCTCTCGTCGATGCCTTTGGGGTCCTTAGCGTCATGGATCGGCCGCAGCATCAGGAATTTTCCCTCCGAGCCGTACCGCCCGCGAATGTCCTGAAACACGAAAATGTATCCGTCCGGCACCATGTCCGCATAGCGGTAGAGCATGTTGCTCACGCCCTTGTCGGGGTTCGAAATGCCGTAAGGCGTGCGCGTCATCAAGATTGGCGCCGCCTCCGTCGCATTTCTCGGCGCATAAATCTCCGTATGCAACTTCACGCCATCGCGCATCGGAATCATCATTTCGCTCTTCCCGAACAAGCTTGCATAATTCACCGGCGCCTGCGTTGCCGCATGAAACGCCGGCACAACCAGCACCACTGCGCAAACACACACCAGCAATACTCCAATTCGTTTGTGGCTAACTCGCATGTTTCTCCGTAATTTCTGTAGCTTTGTGCTCTCGCCTCTTGGGCTTCTGTGTCTGATCCGAAGCCTTTCTACTGCACAATCGAGATCTCGACGCTCGACGGATATCGCTTCGATCGGTAAATCCTCTGCGTAGCCTTCACAAAATCCGTTTCCCGCGCCTCAAAAATGTTCGGCACAAATTTCTGCGGATTCCTGTCGATGATCGGGAACCACGTGCTCTGCACCTGCACCATGATGCGATGCCCCTTCTTGAACACATGGTTTGCCGTGTGCAAATCAATCGTAAACGGAGTCACCGCGCCGGGGGTCAGCGGCTCGGGCCTCTCGAATGAATTATGAAATCGTCCGCGAAACACTTCGTTCGCGATCATCAGCTCGTATCCCGAGAGCTGCCATTTCTGCTCAGATTTCTCCGGGTAAACGTCAATCAGTTTCACCACCCAGTCGCTGTCGCTTCCTGTCGTCGAAGCAAACAGTCTCGCTGTCACGTCGCCGGCCAAGGTCACATCGTCCTTCAACTCCTCAGTCTGCCAACTCAAAACGTCCGGCCGGTGGTCCACAAAACGCTGATCTTGAACCAGCCACGTGTACCACCCACCCGGATGATCCTCCGGATACGTCATATCGATGGGTCGGTGCCGGTACGGAACCGGATGTGCCGGGTCGCTCACATAACTGTCAAACGCTTCACCGCCGCCAGACACCGGCGCCTCAAAAGAAAGCCTTCCATCGTCCCGAAAATACAGGTCGCGTTTCTTCGCCTCTCGCGGCGGCCACGAATCAAACTGCACCCACTTGTCGCTTCCGGTTTGAAACAACACCGCCTCCTTCACCGGGAGCTTCCCTTTGTCTTTCAGCCAAAATGCGAACCACGGCGCCTCGATCTTCTGCCGAAAATACAGGGCCGTGTCGCTGCCAAACGGAATCGCTCCCAGGGAATCGCCGCGCCCGCCGCCCCAACCGCCGTGATTCCATGGACCCGCGGCCAAATAATTCAGATGTTCCGAATCGTTCTTCTCCAGCAGCTCATAAATTTTCATCGGACCGTAAAAATCTTCCTGGTCCCACCAGCCCGCCACATTCAAGTTCGGCACTGTCGGCTTCTTCAGCAAATACGGCATTGCCTGCGCTTTCCAGAACGCATCGTAGTTGGGATGCGCCACGAAATCGTTCCAGGTCGGCAGCGTCCCGTGGATATATTTTGCGTTCGCGTTCGAAAGCGGACCCAGCCGCAGATACCAGTCATATGTATCGAAGCGGTCAAACTGAAATTTGAAATTGGTTTTGTCCGTCTCCATCATCGTGGAGTATTCGAATCCATAGCTCAGCCGAAACGCACCGTTATGATGAAAATCGTCGCCCAGAAACATATCTGCCGGCGAAGCCTGCTCCGAAACAGCTTTCAAAGCTGGATGCGGCTCCAGCATGCCCATAACCGTCAGCCATCCGCCGTAAGAAATCCCCAGCAGCCCCACGCGCCCATTGTTCCTCGGAACATTTTTCACCAGCCAATCGATTGCGTCGTACGTATCCGTACCCTCATCGACGGCCTTTGCATCCTTCGCATCGCGCACGGGCCGGTTCATCACGAACTTGCCCTCTGACCCGTACCGCCCGCGAATATCCTGAAACACAAAAATGTAATCGTCCGGGATCATTTCCGCATAGCGCCCCAGCTTGCGGCTGAATCCCTTCTCGTCGTCATTCAATCCGTAAGGCGTGCGCTCCAGCACGATCGGAAGTGCGTCCTTCGTATCCTTCGGCGCATAAATTTCCGTATGCAGCTTCACTCCATCCCGCGACACAATCATCACGTCGGTCTTGTCAAACAGCAGCGACCAATCCTTGCCCTTCTCCTCGCCTTCCTGCGCATAGCCTGTCCGCACCACCACCAGCGCGGCAAACGCAGCTAACATCAGCACTCTCGAAGTCACACCGGATCGCACAAGACGCATTTACACGCTCCTTGGCACACACGAGAAACCCTGCTTCGATAAGAATCTCGCAAACTACTGCGATTTCGACTCTTCAATCTTCAAGCCTGTGGGTTTTGCGAAGAGCCTGGGGTCAAATGGCACGTGTCCGTAACCGCTGTACCAGTAAATCTCGTTCTTGTCTCCCTGGACCCGCGCCACAGCCAGCGGACGTTCTGGTGTCCCATAGGTGAATAGAGAAAATGCCGCGGTGCCTACTTTTACGGGATAAGAGGTAGTCTGTTTGCCCTGGAGGATGGGCCCTTTTTGCGCGGCGGCCTTCCTGCCCTTGAAGTATTCGAACTCTAGTCCGAACTCGAGATTTCCAAGTCCATCCGCCGCGCCCTCAGCCGGCTTGTCTCCATCCACGAACATCGGCATATGACACACAAAAGTAGGGCCACTATCTACCCCGTGTTGGGCCGTCTTGGTCAGAAGATTGGCCATCCAATAGTCCGGTTCGTTGACGATCAGCAATCCTTGAATTCCCCGCTCAGCGTCAGGTTGTTCCTCGATTCGGCAGTATCGGTTACCCGCGCGGTATATGACCTTCGGCTTGGCTGCAAAACTTCCGGCTGGAACATCTGGGCTCTGTAACAGGACTTCGAGTTTCGTCATCATTTCTGGTCGCTCTTGAGCGATTGATACGCAAAAGCATCCCAGCGCAAACACGCAAGCGGCACCCACTCGGTTCCTCATAGTGGCTGAAGTCTATCATTCTGTTTGCTTGCTTCCGAGTCCTCCAGTCGACATAGCACAGTCGCCACCTTTAGCTTGGCTATACGTAATAGGGATGGTATAGATGTGGGAAGTTTAGTTTCTCTTCGGCGGAGGAACACATGATGCGACGGTCTCTTCTCTCTCGTTTCGCCAGCTTGCCGTTTTTCGCACTGGGCGCGACGCGAGCACAAGCGCAAGCCCCGCCAAAGAAGCTCAAGATCATGATGAAAAGCGCGTGGGGACCCGATGACCCCACCAGGGCTGCATTTCCCTTCGCGCACGGACTCGTGCTTGCCGAGGCTGGCCACGACGTCCAAATTTTCCTTCTTGCCGAGGCCACGTCGTTGCTGCGCAAATCCATGGTAAGCGCGATTTTTCCGGTAGGGTGGCCGCCGCTGAGCGAAACGCTCCAAAAAGTCGTCGACAAGCACATCCCCGTCTTTGCTTGAGGCGCTTGTTCCCGGGCCCGTGGGGTCACGGAAACCGATTTGAATCAATGGGGAGCCAAGTTCGGCAACCCGGCAATCTTCGTCTCGCTGGTGGAATGGGCGGACCGCATCATCGTCGAATAGGCCGCCCGAATTCTGCACTTGTGCGTGGTTCTATCCTAAGAGCCCCTCCCTGCCCTCCTGCAAATCTGGCATCATTGTTTGTAGAAGGTGACGTATGAACCTGCCGCGTCTTTTGCTGCCCGCCGTATTTCTCATGTTCATCAATTTCCCTGCAAATCCACAAGCACGCCGTGAGGCCCAGCGTCCGCCCGATGGTGGTACTCGCGAGGTCCTGGTTAGCATCCTCATCCCATCGCTGGCCAACGCACCATTTACCGCAACTGTAAATACGGAATGGGCTCGGCAACTCGCGGACGGCAGCACGATCACCCTTGTAAATCATCGCGCAATCGCCCGCGATGCCGCGGGCCGCATCTTCCAGGAGCGACGTCTGCTTGTTCCCAACGACGGTAAGCACGATTCGCCCGTCACGCAGATTGAAATTAGCGATCCCGTTTCACATGCATTCTATATTTGCGTGCCCAACGAGCTGGTTTGCCAAGTGGAAACCTTTTCCGCCCCTGAGGCTGCGGTCTCTCCGGTATCCGCCGCAGACCGCAAGCCCGGTTCGCCAGGTCCCGAAGATCTCGGCAAACAAACCATAGGTGGGTTGGAGACGATTGGCGCGCGGGACACTATGCTGATCGAGACGGGCGCCATTGGCAATGACCGTCCTATTTTGGCGAAGCGCGAATTCTGGTATGCGCCAAAGCTCGGCGTCAATTTGATCAGTAAGCGTTCGGACCCGCGCTTCGGCACACAGAACTTCGAGCTCTCAGACATCGTTGTCGGCCAGCCAGACCCGAAACTGTTCGAATTGCCCAGCGGCTCGAAGCTAATAGACTTACGCAAAGCGACCGAGCTCCCTGCGTCGGAGTCGCAATCCCCGAATTGATCTTTCGCCACCCGTCCAGCGCTCGGGCTGCAATTCCGTCCGTCTGTCTGTTACAATTGTCTTGCTAGACCGCACCTGAGAATCAAGGGAGATTCGTCCGGGCTGCTGGTTGCACCAGCAGCTATTTTTGTCTGCGCCAGGTAGCACAGGCACTTGTGCCTCTGCTCTTACAAGCTATCTGTAAACCAGCGCTCAGCTCGATGCTGGACCAAGCAATTCGACAACGACGCAAGCAAGCACCATGACCCAAAACATTCGCAACATAGCCATCATCGCCCACGTTGACCACGGCAAAACCACCCTCGTCGACGCTATGCTCAAGCAATCCGGTATCTTCCGCGCCAATGAAGCCGTAATCGAGCGTGTCATGGACTCCAACGACCTCGAGCGCGAGCGCGGCATCACCATTCTCGCCAAAAACACGGCGCTTTTTTTTCACGACACCAAGATCAACATTGTTGACACGCCGGGCCACAGCGACTTCGGCGGCGAGGTCGAGCGCGCCTTGCGCATGGTCGACGGCGTCGTGCTACTCGTCGACGCCAGCGAAGGGCCGCTCCCCCAAACCCGCTACGTCCTGCAAAAGGCCCTTGCCGCCAAGCTTCCTCCCGTCATCGTCCTGAATAAAATCGATCGCACCGACGCTCGCCCCAAGGAAGTCCTGGACGAAATCTACGACCTCTTCATCGATCTCGACGCCACCGAGGACCAGCTCGATTTCCCCGTCGTCTACACCAACGCCCGCGACGGCGTAGCCCATCGCAAAATCGGCGACGATTCCAAAGATCTTCTTCCCCTCTTTGAGACCATCGTTAAATCCATCCCCGCTCCGCCAGGCGATCCCGAAGGCGTACTGCAAATTCAGGTGATGAATCTCGATTACAGCGATTTTCTCGGTCGCATCGCCATCGGCCGCGTCTTCAACGGCACCATCAAGCGCGGCACCGATGTAGGCATCAGCAAGCTCAACGGAAAGCTAGATTCCACGCGCATCACCAAGCTCTACACGTTTCGTGGACTTGAACGCGACGAGGCCGAAAGCGTTTTCGCCGGCGACCTCGTAGCTATCGCGGGAGTCGAAGGCATCCAAATCGGTGAAAGCATCACCGATCTCGCCAATCCTCAGCCGCTCGAGCCCCTTCTGATCGACGAGCCCACCCTCGCCATGATTTTCACCGTCAATAGCAGCCCGCTTTCCGGCAAAGAAGGCAGCTATCTCACTTCGCGCGACCTCCTCGATCGCCTGCAAAAAGAGCTGCTCACCAATGTCTCGATCCGCGTGGAAGATACAGACACGCCGGAATCCTTCCGCGTTCTGGGCCGCGGCGAGCTGCAGCTCGCCATTCTGATTGAAACCATGCGCCGCGAAGGCTTTGAATTGATGGTCGGCAAACCCGAAATCGTGGTGCGCAGCGAAAACGGCCGCAAGCTCGAACCTGTCGAGCGCCTGGTGATCGACGTTCCCGAGAACTTCATTGGCATCATTCTGGAAACCATCGGCAGCCGCCGCGGCGAAATGCTCAAAATGAGCAATCACAATTCCGGCCGCGTGCGCCTCGATTTCAAAATCCCCTCGCGCGGACTGATCGGCTTGCGCAGCCAGTTGCTCACGGACACGCGCGGCACCGCCCTGATTCACTCCATTTTCGATGGCTGGATGGACTATGCCGGCGAAATGGCCCTGCGCCCGACCGGCGCGCTCGTCGCCGACCGTGCCGGAGTCTCCACTGCGTTCGCGTTGTGGAATATTCAAGAGCGCGGCGAACTCTTCATCGGCCCGGCCATCCAAGTCTATGAAGGCATGATCCTTGGCGAAAACTCCCGCGAGCAAGACATGGACGTCAATGTCACCAAGGAAAAAAAGCAAACCAACATGCGCTCCTCAAGCGCCGATGAAGCCATTCGCCTCATCCCTCATAAGGAACTAAGCCTGGAGCAGGCGATCGAATTCATAGCCGACGACGAATTCGTGGAAATCACGCCGAAGTCCATACGCCTACGCAAAAAAATCCTGCAAGCGAACCGCCGCCCGCGCCGCTGGCAAGAAATCCGCGCCAGCCAAGAAACCCGCTAGCGGCCACCCTTTAATCTCAAAACAGTGGGACAGCGCCCTCTGTCGCCTTCGCAAATTCGTCGAGGACTGATACGCCGCCCCAATGCTGTCTTGCATACGCGAAATATTGCATTCGCGAAATGTTATCCTCCGTACGCGTCTGCCGCGGAGTCAGAGTCGGCACCGCCGATTACCGGACAACCCTCGAATTCCTTCCAAGACTCTCTGCCTTTCAGAAAGCCCTTGGCATTTTTCATCTTGAGCAGGAACACGCGCTGGATTCGGTCGTTGTCCCCGTTCTTCGCCTGACCGTCGACGCAAACGTAAATTCCAGCCGGCTCTTGCTCCAGAACCTTGATGTTAATTTGCGAGTTCCCCGGCCCGGCCTCGAGCACGTCGTTGTCGTCCAGTTGCCGCGTCACGTAGCCGTATTCACCGAATGTTTTCTTTCCTTTTTCTGGCTTCGGCCGGATCGCAGACGGAAGCGTCGTGACATCCAACTTCTCGACAACAAACTCGGCCACCTTTTCTTTGGGATAAGGCACGTTATTTGCTGACACAGCCGCTGGCACGCAGGCCAGCGCCATCACTCCACAAAACAGTTTCATCGCGTTTCTCCTTCTTCTTTGATTCTTTCCGCGCGCCTTTAACGCGCGACGCTTACACTCTTGTCGACCGCAACAGCGGCCGCCGTATTCCAAATTTGCGTATTTGTTTTTTTTGGCGTGTGCGTGAAAGTGGCAAGAAGCGGGAATAAAGTGGCCGCTCCAGCGGTTTCCAAAATGGGAGATTCACGTCCCGCTAGAAAACGACGTTTTCGATGGGTAGGGCATACCAGAACGTTGACCTTGCACTAGGCAAAACCACCGTTGACGCGAATGATTTGACCATTGACCCACTCGCCCTGCGGACTCACGAGAAACGCAACCAAGCCAGCTATGTCTTCTGGTGTGCCCAAGCGGTTCAATGGCGATAGATTGGCGATGGTTTGCCGCAGTTCTTCCGATTTGCCCTTGAGCCATTGCTCCGTCGCTGTTGCGCCAGGTGCAACGCAGTTAACGGTGATGTTCCGGCCCTTGAGCTCTTTGCAGAGGACCCGCGTGAAGACTTCTACGGCACTTTTTGCCGCGCTGTAAATGGCGTATCCGGAATGTGCGTTAAATACGCCTGTGGACGACAGATTGACGATTCGTCCACCATTACGCATATGCTTTGCTGCCTCACGAAGACACAGAAATGTCCCCTTCGTATTGACAGCAAACGTCCAGTCGTAAGTCTCGTCCGTCGCATCGGCGATTGGCATGGGGCGAATGTGTGTAGCGCCTGCGTTGTTGATGAGCAGGTCCAATCCCTCGAACCGTTCGACTACCTCGTTGAATAAAAGGCGGACGTCCTCACTCTTCGAGACATCGGCTTGGATAGCGATGCCCTTTCCGCCGGCTTGCATGATTTTTTGGACCACATCGTTGGCATCCGCCTGATGGCTCACATAGTTCACGGCAACGGCGGCGCCATCGGCGGCCAGCCGAGTTGCGATAGCGGCGCCAATTCCACGCGATCCGCCGGTGACGATTGCAATCTTGCCTGACAGGGAACTCATAGCTGTGCCTCCTCGAAGCGAGCTTTCTGTCCCGCCTTAAGCTGTCGCGTTTGACTCCATAGACAGCGGACGGTTCCGATTCGATTGGAAGCTCGGCGCATCCACGCAGCACCGAGCAACCCCGCACCGCATCCGGCACCTAGAGCGCCCAGCGAGCCGCGCAAGTCCGGTTTTGCTGTCATTAGGAATACGATTCCGAGGCCCAGTCCAACGCGCAATCCATACGAGAGCAAGAGTGCAGTGTCTTTTGTCATAGCCGATAGCGCTTCGATTGACGCATCATTTTCAGTCCACCAACCAGAACGCCGAGAAAAGAGGGAATGGCAACTATGCGAAGGCGTTGAAATACCCGAATGAAAAATCGCGCCTGCTCGACGGTTTGGGCGGAGCGAATGCGAAGGACAATCGCGCCTTCCGCTGCCAACGTAATGAACAGCCCGATCGCAGAAACTACGTGAATGAAGAGAACGGTGGAATAGATAGTCATGGTCTAACCCTCCTCTTCTCCTATACGTTGGCGCTAGCCCATTAATTTCACAGCACAATCATTTACGTGAAAAACGATTATTATGTGTAATCATGGTCAGCCATGGCAAATCCCAGTGAAACTCAACGGCCTTCTTCTGCGGCGTTCCTGCTCGCCCAGGTAGGGTCGCACGCTGCTCGTAAATTCGCGGAGCGGCTTGCTCCTTTGCGACTTTCGCCACCGCATGCGGGCATTCTCAGGGTGCTCCGGAAATCCGGAGGGCTCAGCCAACAAGGACTGGCGGAGGCGCTCCATATGCACCCGAGCGGTTTGGTGGCGATCATCGACGAGTTGGAGGAGCGGGGGCTTGTGAAGCGGCGGGACAGCCTAGCGGATCGGCGCACATATGAGCTCCACCTGACCGACAAAGGGCAGGTGGCACTCCGTGATATAAGTCGCGTCGGACAGGAACACAACGAATCACTCTGCGCAGCGCTGTCTCAGCGCGAGCGTGAGCAGCTGACCGGATTTCTTCAGCGGATTGCCGATGAGCAAGGCCTGACTCCCGGCGTTCATCCAGGCTTCAGCCGATTGGGTCGGCGCCAGACAAGGCTAGGTTAACGAGTTCCGGAAACAATCGGCCCGGAAGCGAGGGCTCAGCTCTCCGGCCCCGCTATGTAATAGCCCGGCCGCGCTCGCACTTTCAATCCTTCCTTCTTCACGGTCACTTTGATTTCGTGGTATCCCGTCTCATTCGTTCCGCTAGGTATGTAGCTCAGCGAGTACTGCGAGTGCAGCTCGCCTCCAATTTCATCGATCGCATTTTCGATGGAGTGATTCTTAAATGTGGGCACATGCTCTCCGCCAGTTGCCGTTGCGGCCAGCTCCAACGCGTGGTCCGTGATCTTGTCCTTGACGTGCTTCACCGCCCACACCATCAGTTCCATCAAATTCCCGGTCCCGTACTGCGCCGCTTGCGTATCCGGCGTTTGCGGCACGCCCGGCGGACTGGGCCGTCCGAAAGTCCCTGGGGGAGTCACGTGTGGCGTAGTGTCCTTGGGCGGCGCTTTCAATTCCGCCATCGTTGTTGACAATCCCACGGAGTAAATCGTCACATTCGAAAGCTGCGCGCGCCGCAGCACTGCCCCCAATTTTGTTTCGCTGCCCACGTCCGTGGCTTCGGACAATATCAGCATCACTCGTCGCCGCCCCGGAGCGTCCGCGGTGGGCAGCGGGCGTCCGCTCAGCATCTCCACACCTAGCGCCATCGCGTCAAACAGTTTTGAACCCTGGGTCCCCACCGTGTTTAGCTTCGTCAAAGTTTTCTCAACCGCATCCCGGTTGGTCGTGAAATCCTGGAGCTTGTCCACCGCGTCGTTGAACCCCACTACGGCTGCTTCGCCGTCCGAGCCCATCACCGTTTCCCCCAGGACGATCCCAGCCTTCTGAATCTGCGGCAGCAGCGGCGTAATCCTGGTACTCGTTTCCACCAGAAACACGATGGAAAGCGGATCGCCGCCCAGATCGAAATGCGCAATCTGCTGCGGAACTCCGTTATCCGTGACCTGGAAATCCTTTGCGTCCAGCGTGTCCACTAGCTGTCCGCGCCCGTCCTTCACCGTCACCGGCGTGTGCACCAGCGTTACGCCCGCCACAATTTTGCTTTGTGGAGGAGCCTGCTGAATCGGTGCGCCCGGCTTTGGCGCAATCGGCCCCGTAGGAGACTGTGCGGAAAGAAGGCACGCGCCCACAAGGACCGCGAGCAAGGGGAACAGTAAGAGCGGTTTATGCATGGCGGGCCTCCGTGCCCAGTGTATCCAATTCGACGCAACCGCGCCCTCAGACGTTGCTGCCAAGCCTCGCAATTCTCATAATGGAGGTTCGTCTCTTGGAGAGTTCGAATGTCCTCAGGGCACCTCAAGCTCAAGCCCCAGCACGCACCCAAAGCTCCACACCAAGATCCTCAATTCCTGGAAAGTACTGCGGCCAGGCCGATACGCATCCTAGCTGAATACTTACATCCTTTAGTGCAATTGAAAAACGAAGGTATCGGCGACACTATCGTGATGTTCGGTTCCGCCCGCATTGAATCCCACGAAACCGCGCAGGGTCGCCTCACGCGTCTCAAGAAAACGCCCACTTCGAAATTGAAAGGCGCCGAACGCGCGAAGCATCGCGAAGCCCTGCGCGACGCAAAAAGCGCTTTGGTAATGTCGCGTTACTACGAGGAAGCCCGTGAGCTCTCGCACCGCATTACTACTTGGGCGCTCACCCTCGGTCCGCGACCGCGCCGCTTTGTCATCTGCTCCGGCGGTGGTCCGGGAATCATGGAAGCTGCCAATCGCGGGGCCTCCGAAGCCGGCGGAAAATCCATCGGCCTCTCCATCGAATTGCCTCACGAGCAGTTCGCTAACGCGTACATCAGCCCCGAGCTCAGCCTTAATTTCCACTATTTCTTCATGCGCAAACTTTGGTTCGCGCAGATTGCCAAAGCTCTCATCGTTTTTCCTGGCGGCTTCGGCACCATGGACGAGCTATGGGAAATGCTCACGCTGTTGCAAACCGGCAAGCTGCCGCGCAACAACCTCATCATCATTTACGGCCGCAAGTATTGGAATGAAGTCCTGAACTTCCGCGCCATGGTGCGCTGGGGCATGATCAATCAAGATGAGTACAAAATGCTGCAGTTCGCCGATACGGTGGACGATGCCTTTAGTCGTATCCGCGAAGGTCTCGAGAAATACCACATGGAGCTCACCTCCGACCTGTAAAATTTTCAGCATGCTTGCATTTTCGGATACAGGCATTCCCTCGCTTTATCGCGGAACTTTCAGTATGTAGGCTTGTGCCGCGCGGTGGTACTTTTCCTTTAACCCTGCTTAGGTCTCAATTCAAACTAGAGGAGAACCGGATGCAGACAAAATTTCAGTCGAGAATGTTTGGTGCCGGAAAAGTAACGTTGGCCGGTGCGGCGTTGGTGGGATTTTTGCTCTTCACCGGTGCCCCAACTTTGCGGGCCGATGGCGACGATTGCCAAAAGCGAATTTCGAAAGCGGATCATCGGCTTCATGAAGCCATCGAGCATCACGGACGCGAGAGTCGCCAGGCGGATAACGCTCGCCATCAACTACGCCAAGCGCGCGAATATTGCTGGGGCCACAGTCATCGTTGGTGGGACGAAGACGGCCATCGGTGGCGCTCCGAGCGCGACTGGGATGACCACGATCACGATCGCTACGATCGAGATCGTGACCGCGATCGCCCGCCACGCTAGCCCAAGCGATCCTTCTCGCAGTGTCAAGGTTTTCGAGGCGAAGCAGCGTGAGCACTGCGCCTCTTTTCATTTAGCGCTTACTCTTTCGAAACTACTCGTCGGCTTCCCTACCCTCTTGCCTTGCTTAAGTTTTATCTCGCCGCGACATTTTCCGTGCCCACGGGTTTCTTCTGTAAGGACGCAAAAACCCCAACCAGCACCAGGGAGGCGCCCAAGGAGGATGTATGCAACTGCATACGTTTCTGAGGAAATCCCCTTTTGTTACGACTATGTTCGGTAAGGCCCCATTCTCTAGCCCTATGTTCGGTAAAGTGGCGTTCGCAACCGCGGCGCTGAGTGGTTTCCTTTTCTTTGCGGCACCTCCCAGCGTACAAGCTGCTGGTCGTGACGATTGCCAGCGGCTCATTGCAAAAACAGAACACGAGCTGGGTGAAGCCATAGAGGATCATGGCTATAACAGCCGCCAGGCTAATCACTGGCGTGAGGAACGCCGCGAAGCCTATGAACGTTGCTATGGCAACGGCTATTCACGCGATGACAATGGATATTACCGCGACCAGAACGGATATTACCGCGACCAGAACGGCTACTATCGCGACGAGCGCGGCAATTACTATTATCGAAACGACAGCGACCGTAACCGCCGATATCGTGATTATGACCGCGATCGGCGTCGTCATCGCGACAGGGACGACGACTAAATTAAGCGCTTTCCTGTCTAAGCGCTTCTTGGGTAACTGAAAATGAAAAGAGGCCGGGTAAAAAACCCGGCCTCTTCTTTTCGGCACATTCCTGTTCGCAAATATTTCTAGCTTGCGAGTAACCAGCTAAGGCGGGCTTCGCAGTAAAAAACCGTCAGATAGCGTAAAGCTGATCAGGCCGCGGGCTTGTGCGCGATTTCGAGCTCGTCTGAGAAGACCGCTTCGAATCGCCGGGTTTCGTCCTGATCGTGCAACATTACTATGGGCACCACGCGCAAGGATTGCCCGCAAGCGCGGCAATTCGTTACCTCGCCCTGCAAATCTTGCAAAAAACCATCCGTGAAATGATATTGCGTCCGCTCGCGGCGGGCATTCTTCTGTCCCCGTTTCCCGCAGTGGGGACAGACGTACTCGACCCTGTCCTCCTGCGGATCGCGGTCCAGAGCCGCCCAACCGGTGCGGCGCACGCCGACAACTTCCGGGTATTGCCGTTCCATTGGATTCGCCTCCTGTAGATCCACGTCCACAGGAGATGTGATGCGGCTCTGGGTGCTTTCGATACAACAGAGCTAAATTTCTTCTTTTCCGTGTCTTCCAGAGAATTCAGCGGCTCTGTCCTGCCAAAAACGGCCCGAAGCGAAGCCGTAGGGCGCGCGTCAGAACTTTGTGGCTACTACGTTTTGATTGCCGCTTATTTCGATTATGAACGCGCCAAAGAAGCCATCGCCATGAAGCAGAAATTCTGAGGTAAGCCCGTCATATTCGCTGATCACAGCAGTCGCGCCGCCGCTGATCGGATCCGTGTTCGGAGTCGGCAGCCAGTTTAGGACGGAAACTTCCTGGTCTTTCCAGGTTTTCCCTTGATTCGCGGAGATCGAACAGAATCGGTCCACGCGCAGATTTGCACGGTCATTGCGGCGGTCGTAATAACACACGGCCACTTCGCTATCGTTGTCTACCGCGATTGCCGGCAGGAATTGATCGCGTCCAACGCCTCGGAAATCCTTTGGCGTCGGGCTGATCGCGCCAAGGACTTTGAACGAAGCGCCAAAATTCGTTGATTTCGCGACGAAGACATCCGCGTACGCGTAGGTCCCGCTCGGCGCATTGCGCTCCGGCACAACGTGATTGCGGCCGTCAGGCCAAGTGATGTACACCGTGCCGCGCGATGAATGGTTGGTGCGATCTACCGCGAGCTGCGGATAATCGTTGGCTTGCAGCGGACCATTGAGATAGACGCCATCGCCAGCGGGCGTGACGTCCGAAATCTTCACCGGCTTGCCGAACGTTGCTCCGCCATCCAGCGAGCGCACGAAAAAAATTGCGGTCTTGCCGAAACTGGTGCCGGCCGGCGGAACTGGAAAGGATTCGTACGCCACATAGATTTTGCCGCCCGGAGAAACGACAAGGCTGGAGCCTGTGTTCATCAGAATATTCGGATTGTTGCAGTCCGAATTAATCGCCGCCGGAGCGCTCCACGTCTTTCCGCCGTCGGTTGAGCGCACCATCTCGACGTTGGTGCAGGCCAAGGCCGAGGCATGCGTATACGTCAAATACATGTGGCGCGGGTTCGCCGGGTCAACTGCCAGCGATGGATTGTCCGCCACTTCGGTGCTGCCATCGAGCGAAACGACTTGCAGCGGCTCGCTCCACGTCTTTCCGCCGTCGGTTGAAAACGAGACGGACGGGCCGATGAGCGGCGTGATGCCGTCGGACGCCATGGTGTTCAAGATCGACGCGTATTGGAAATGCGCCGGGCTGGAGCACGTGACGATGGGGTCACCGATCAGCGCGTTCGCCGAGAAAGTTCCGGGGGTCAGCGCTCCCAGGTCCTTAAAGTTCTTGCCGGCGTCCGCAGAATACGAAATCCCATCGAAACTGTTTGGAACTCCAAAGGCCGCGTTTGGGTCGGTGCGAAGAAATGCGCCGGTATCTTGATAGCCGACCACGATGCTGTTGCCGCACCAGGCGCTCGAGGTGGTGTTCTGCGTGTAGCCCTGGCTTGACGGATCAAGCGCTGGATTCGATACGGCGATTGCGCCGCCGGCAAAACTTGCGCCGCTGGCCCACGGCGTCTTGTGCGCTGCGTCAGCAATTGGCTTCGTTGCGGTGCCGTTCACTACGGCGTTGGCGTAGTGCAGATAGGTTTGCAGGCCGTGCGATAGATGCTTTCTCACTTCGGGAGAAAGCTGGTTTGTGGCGTCGACGAATTTCTTTAGCGCGGCCTTCCGCGGAGCGACTGCAGCCGGTGCGACGTGCTGCTGTGCGTGCGCTCCGGATGCAACAAGAAGCGCGGCTGCTGCATAGACGCTTACACATACACTGCGAAAACGGCCCGTTCGGTTCATTGCAAGCTCCTTGGGAGGGGAGACTTCGTGGTGACTACCCAAGGGCTCTTGCAGAGGAAGTGGCGCGGGAAACAGCAGGTACGATTTCTCTGGCGCCGGGAACAGGAGAATCAAGCCGCTGGGTTGTGAAAAACACCCCGTAATCTCATCCAGGCGGCGTCCGCATGTCCTTAGATGCTGCGGGTCGCAACGAGGATGAGGCACTCTAGCAGGCAGGCGACTAGTACTCGATAACCTGAAAAGTGTAGAGCGCCACAGGTGTTTGCTGTAGCAAGCGGCTTTGTGTTGTTTCGGTCACCTCCTTCGGATCGGGAAGAGTCGGAATGCTGAGTGCTTGAATGCCTGAACGTCTCGTTCTGACGCGGAAACGAAAACTGGTAAGCCAGTGGTCGCCCTGGGGGGGGGTACACCCCTGTTGCGATAGAAAGAGTGCGGAACCGATTGAAAACGGGAGGGATAGCTCGGTGCCGTTGTGCAAAAGAGTGCGTAATCGCATGAAGCTGCTGGGTTTGCAGGGATGTAGTAAGAGGTAAAGGACTTAGCGGGTTACGGGTCGATACTCGCTGAGCGTGCGCGCACACTAGGGGGCAACGCAGATGGTTGTGAAAACAAAGGAGTTGCGAAAATAGCAACTCAGAAGATATTGAAAACAAAGGAGTAAAAAATCGATCGTTGTCGGGGTGCAGTACGGGTGGCTGAAAGAAGAAGGGACGAAACGGGGACACTGTCAGCAGAACCTAAGTTAAAGATTACCGCATCCGTTACTATTTGTCAAGTGAGAAATCAAGCACCGGGGTAATCATACGCCTTGAGCCGCTTGGCGCAGATTGCGAGGTCGTTCTTGTCAAATAACTGATGCCACTTGGGGTTGTCGTAAATGACGGCTTCCACGGTTAGGTCCAGTCGTCGGCGCTCCCAGAGTGCAGCGTAGCCCTCCGAGATATTGGGCGAACGTATCAGGATTATTGCTGTCTGAAGACCGCCATGTTCGTGCAGCATATGTAGAAAGCGCGTGGCCTTATAGTTCGCTTCCAGCAGGGCCCTCTGATAGATGCTGAACATCGCTTGGTCAAATTCGGCTGTCAACGCCCCATCCAGCATTGTGCCCTCCCGGCCCGCATCGCTCGTCCTTTGGTCGGCTCTTTCCTGCCTAAGCTTCGTATGGTCGTTTACCAGAGACTTCATAGTTCTCACCGGTCATTAAGGATTTGAGGTAGTCGTCATCCAAGAGCCTGAGGAAAGCCCATTTATCCTTAGGGTTGAAAACGAGCATTTCCTCCCCGTTTTTTATAATGATTTCAACGCCCAGATGGGGCAACTCGGCCAAGACCTTTTTCACCGCATCCATAGTTAAATTCTTCAGATAGGGCTTATTTGCAATGTTCTTCAGCTTTGCTTGCATCTGGTAATGTCCTTTGCAGGCCTCGCTGAATTCTTCAAAGTTGTCGATGGGAACGCGACTCCCTATACTTTCGAGTGTTTTCTCAGCCGTTTTTAGGACCATATCAAAGAAACGGAAGATCTTATGAAAGCTGTCTTTGTTGAAGACAAACATAAACGTGCCATGAGCCATGCAATGGATTCGGTTATCGAACAGGAAGGTGGGCTCCGCTATTCGATCAAACGTGCCATCTTCAAAGATTGCTGCGAAAAGAGGCGACCGTCGCAATTTTTTTTTGGGTGTGTACGAACGGAAGCAGTAAATAGGGGAACCTTGCTGGGGCTGCACGATAATTACGTAGAAGCGGAGCCCTGAAACAAACTCATCTTGAGCCGTAAAGAGGAGGACGTCTGCTAGCGAGGAAAGGGGAGCAAATTGTTTGCCGATTTCGTCATGCTTTGTTAGGTCGAGATATTCGATTTCGTGCGAATCAGCTTTACTGCCAGCATCATATTGGTAGACCTTTAGATCGCCATCCGCCGACTTCTCGAGATACTTGGTTAGGCTTGACTGCACGACGGACCTAAACTCTTCGGCAAGTTCGGTCGACAACTGGAGCTTTTGAAAACTCGGCTCGACACCTGCTTTGCCCGTTGATGCAACACAAACTGTCAAAGCACTTTTGTCTAGGTCCGAAGCTAGTATTTCGGCAAAAATCTCCTTCGGCTGTTTCTGGGCCGACTTCTTAGTTTTCATCGCCCTTCTCCAGGAGAATATCGTCCGCCAGCTTTATTGCCCGGATTTGTTGGCCGCGCACAATCCGATGCCTCGCGATTAAGGAATGGGTTCCGCCGTCTTCGAGGGTGACGCCATACAAGTGGTATCCCGCCAAGTTCAGCATCGGATTGATGTGAATCATGTTGGAGTTAACGTAGAGAATGCCAAGGACAACAAAAAAAATAGACTGGGCAATCCCTTGTTGTAATCCATTGAACGGAATAGACAGAAAGGGAATTACGTAGGTGACGATGTATGCCATGGCTTCGGCATCGTGACGCTCGACAAGAGATGCCTTCACTAGGATAGGTTCCAGCCGATTGACTGAGCGTAGGTAAACGGCCAAACCAACCAAGCCCAGAACGCCGACCGCAAGCGCGATGGTCGCAAGTCGACGATGCGTCGTGACAAACAGCACGAAGAAAATAAGACACAGGGAAAATAGGAGCTGAGAAAAAGGAGTAGGCGAGTTCTGACGTTTGCCATCAGCGCTGTTCTATCTTGTCAAAATAGCCTTCGAGGAAGATTTTTATCAAAGAAGTAGATTTCCGCGACCATCCACGAGCCATACTTAAAGTGGGTTCCCATCAGGACAAATGCTCTCTTGTTCGGATCATTGAAAAATGACCGTAATTTCTGGTCGAGAGCCATGAAGCCCCCATCGCCGGAACCGTACTTTTGCCTGAATTTGCGAAACGCCTCCATGTACTGCCACCCGATGAGTGAGGAATCGTGAGTTTTGCAGCTTGGATTGTTTTTACATCGGAACTTCAACCTCATTTCAAATGGTAGCTGCTCTAAGGCTTTGCGTTCGGTGTACAGGAGGAACTGCCTGATATAAGGTTTGTCCCGCTCCCAATCCTTTTCTCTAGTCTCCACATAAAAGTCCAGGAATTCGATCTCAATCACACCGATGCTCGTCCAGTCCTTATGATATTGCTCGTCTAGCGTCTCTCTGTCTTTGAAAATGGCCTTTTCCAGCATCGAGAATTTCTCTGCAGGATTTTCTATTTCCGCCAGCACACGGATTGAGTCGTCACGAACTCTATAGCTCTCCTTTCGTTTGTCTGACGGATTTTTCTGGACGTCGAATTTTGCCCACGTCCACAGTTTGTAGCGCTTTTCTCTTTCCAGATAGCGCAGCGGAATCGGATAGAGCCTTAGCACTTCCCCGTTTTCTGTGATTCCGCCTGTACAAACAGTCTCGACGTGCGTTTTACTGGGCTCGGGGGAGGCCCGGCCAATAATGAGTGCGGTCTTTTCTTGCCAGCCTATCTCAGGTGGATTGGCTGCCATCCTGTCATCTCCGCAAGTACTTTTGCAATAATGGAACGGTGACAGGAAGTATAGTCACTTTCTAGACATAGTAAACAAAACCTTCGCGATGTCACTGCTTCTAACAAAGAACGGAGATGTTGCCTACAACTGCGTAAGTGTTTCTCGTAGGCTTCCAATACATCCTGAATGTTGCCGCCACTTGCGTAGTGCTTCCTTATAGCGGGAGGGGTTCCGAGCTGCGGAGCGTGAAAGTAGTCTATCCCTGAAAGCCGCGCGCTTTTTTCCAAGTGATTTTTTGAGAATCCGCGCTTCCTGCTGATCGGATTCTGACGGACGTCCACCAAGACGCTGATCCTTTGCGCCTTTAGGAGGCGGACAAGAGTCATAGGTGAATGCAGTTGATAGCCTAGCGTATAGAAGTTCAGATCTTTTTGGCGGGTGCCCATTATTTTCTCGGACGAACTTACATCAACAATCTAAATCCGGACAAAACAAATTGGGGCCGGTTGCCTCAACGAAACCTTGGGCGGAAGGCTCGCTCAGGGGTCCCGGGGCTCGGCCACATGACAAGCTAAGGGGAAGCTCAACTCCGCAGGCGGATGAAGCTCATCCACGACCGGGTAACCCTGCCTCAAACGGCGGCTAGGGCTTTTAGTTTTTCGAGGATCCAAGGGCGGATTTGGTTGTCGGTTTGGCCGGAATGGCGGACGCGGTAGACCTCTTCGTCCAATTCTCCGTAGTTTGAGAGTTCCTTGCAGAAGTCCGCTTCTACCCACAAATGAAAAAAGTCGTTGGCGTGCTTTAGCGGATCTTCGTTGCTTTGCAGGATTTCGCGGGCGCGGCGCTTTGCGAGGCGCAGGGCTGCGTCTGCCTTCGGAATTTGCTTCAGATGCCATTCGTCCAAGACCTTGGGTAGAATTTCGCGCACTTGAAAGAACGTTGGGAAATGCAGGGCGGCTAGGCGGCGTGTGGCGGGGCCGTCGAGGCCGGCTTCGAGAGCGTCCCAGGCGAGTTTGGGCATGTCCGTAGTGCCGATGCGGTTGAGAGCTAATTGGGCTTCTACGAGTTCGGGGTCGAAGGGCATGGAGGAGTTTGTTTTAGCGGATGGGAGGGGGGAAGGCAAGGGGATGGGGAGGACGAAGAGAGAAACGGCAAGAGACCTCGCTTTGCTCGGGCGCCGGTCTGAAGACCGCCGCTACGTACGGCGTGACGGCTAAGATCCCTCGCTTTCGCTCGGGAGCCGGCCTGAAGCCCGGCCACTACGGGGGAGCCGCTCGCGCTGGCTTCTACAACAAGACTATTTCGCTGCGCGGGGGCGTTCATTTCCTCGACAACGGTGGGTGGCAAAGGTCCGCTTGTTTGAAAGGGCTGCGATACGCTTGGGAATGAGTGGGAGGAACGCTTATGCGCAGCGTTTGTGTGATGCATCTTGTTGTTTTTGTGCTGCTGGCTGGCACTTTGGCTGGGCAGGACCAGAGTACTCCTATGCCGCAGCAACGGGCGCTGCCTGCTACGGCGGAAGAAAACTGGATTGTGAAGCGCTTCAAGATTGAGCGGGCGACTTCCCTTTACGAAACGTGGAAAGCCGAGCGCAAGAAAATCGCGGAGCTGCCGCGGGGCACGATTGTGGGCGGTTTGCGCAAGCTGAGTGTGGTTTACGAGCCTGATGTGGTCACCATTACAGCGGCAATGCCGCAACTAGGGCTGAAGGTGGACGACACGATCTTGCGCTACACCGTCGAGGGGGAAGGATTCGCGGACTTTTGGATCAAAGGGCGCTGGTACAAAGAATTCGACGGGAGCTTCATCACCGAACAAGACGGCAATGGGTGCTCGAAGAAATGCAGCGGCAAAGTGACGAAAGTTGGACGGAAAGAAGAGTGGTCCAACGTGCGATTGCAGGATGGCCGGGAGGGATGGTTCCGCGAGTATTGAGGCGGTGCGGTGCGCTGACGGGCGGAGAGCCCTCGCTGCGTAGAGGCGAAAAGCAGGTCCCTCGGCTGCGCTCGGGATGACAATTTTTATAAGGGGCGGCTTAATGTCGGACCTGAAGGCCCGACCCGCTGGTTTGCGCGTGGCGCGCGTGGGAACGTCTTTTTGTTATGCTGCTGGGCATGAGCGTTATTGATGATGTGTTGGCGGCTAATGAGGTTTATTCGCGGACGCATGAGTTGCGGCGGCTTACGCCGCGTCCGGAGCGGAAGCTGGCGGTGCTGACGTGCATGGACACGCGGTTATCGATTCGCACGCTGGGGCTGAAGACGGGCGATGCGCACATTATTCGCAATGCGGGCGGCATTGTGACGGAGGACAGCTTGCGGTCGCTGGTGGTGTCGCATTATTTGCTGGGCACCGAAGAGTTTATGGTGATCAATCACACGGATTGCGGGTTGATGCTCACTACGGAAGAGGATTTGCGCACGCGCATCCAGAACCGCGCGGGAACGGCGGCGGTGACTCCGGCGTTTTTTTATGCGTTTGCGAACATCGAGGAGAACGTGCGGCATCAATTGCAGAAGCTGCGCACCCATCCTTGGGTGCCGAAGGAGGTGGCGGTGCGCGGGTTTGTTTACGATGTGGCTAGCGGGCGACTGCGGGAGATTACGGGGTGAGGCGGGGAAAGATTTAGCACCCTTCGAGGCTCAGGGTAAACAGGGGTGCACGGAGTTTGGGCACAGAGGGCGCGGAGTTCGGAAAGAGAAGAGGGGGATATTGAATGGCGCGAGGGACATTTTCGATCGCTATGGTGATGGGCATGGTTTTGGTGGCGGGCCAATCGGGAGATTGGCGTTCCCTGGGGGAGGCGAAGATCCCACCCTCACACATCGAGGGTGGGGCACCCGCGGCAGAGGAGGAAAAAGCGTCGGGTCCAAAAGAAGGACCCTTCGAGGTTCTGGGTAAACCTGAGCTACAGGGTGGCGCTGTCAGCGGCCCGGCGGTTACTGAGGGCGATTTCGTCGCTAAGGATTTTGCGTTTCGGGATGGGGAGAAAATCGGGGAGTTGCGGTTGCACTACCGGACGATCGGCACGCCGGTTCGCGATTCGGCGGGGCATGTTACTAACGCGGTGATGATCTTGCATGGCACGGGCGGGACTGGGGCGCAATTTTTGGCGCCGCAATTTGCGGACGAACTATTTCGCGCGGGGCAACTGCTGGATGCGGCGAAGTACTACATTATTTTGCCGGACGGGATTGGGCACGGGAAATCGTCGAAGCCGAGCGACGGGCTGCACGCGAAATTTCCGCAGTATGACTACGACGACATGGTGGCGGCGCAGCATGCGCTGCTGCAGCACCTGGGCGTCGCGCACTTGCGGCTGATCCTGGGGACTTCGATGGGATGCATGCACTCGTTTGTGTGGGGAGAGACGTATCCGGAGTCTATGGACGCGCTGATGCCGCTGGCTTGCCAGCCGGCGCAGATTGCGGGGCGGAATCGCGTGTGGCGGCAAATGGTGATGGACGCGATTCGCGAGGACCCGGAGTGGAAGGGTGGGGAGTATACGGCGGAGCCGAAGCAGGGATTGCGCACGGCGCTGGATTTGCTGCTGATCGCGGGTAGCGCGCCGCTGCCGATGCAGAAGGCGCAGCCTACGCGGGATGCGGCGGACAAATATCTGGACGAGTATTTTGCTGCG
Organism: Candidatus Acidiferrum typicum; assembly: GCA_025463055.1. Taxonomy (GTDB): domain Bacteria; phylum Acidobacteriota; class Terriglobia; order Acidiferrales; family UBA7541; genus Acidiferrum; species Acidiferrum typicum_A. The sequence goes on along the minus strand of JAOAPV010000040.1, from coordinate 50,654 downwards.
CGGTCGGCGGGATTGGACGCGAACGATTTGCTGTATGCCGTGAATGCTTCTCGGAATTACGATCCGCTGGCGGGGCTGGAGAAAATTCGTGCGCGGATGATGTATGTGAATTCGGCGGACGATTTTATCAATCCACCGGAGCTGGGGATTGCGGAGCGGGAGATTCGGCGGGTTGCGGGGGCGCGGTTTGTGCTGATTCCGGTTAGCGATGCTACGCATGGGCATGGGACGCATACTTGGGCCGCGGTGTGGAAGCAGTATTTGGCGGAGCTGATGGCTGGGAAGTGAATGCACCACCAATTGAGTAGTGCTCTGGTTGTTTAGCGGCGATCGATGTTGCCAAGGTTCCTCCACTACGCGGCCCGGCGCTCAGAAGGCGAGCGCAGGAAAAAGCCGGGCCGCTCCGGTCGCGATGACAACGGGAGAAGAACGCAGAGATGCTGAGGGCGAGCGCGGTTACTCGGCGCGGAGGGCGCGTAGCGGGTCTACCTTTGCGGCGCGGCGGGCCGGTAGGTAGCAGGCAGCGAGCGCGGCGGCGGCTAGGACTGCGGCTACGGCTAGGAACGTTGCGGGGTCGCTGGGCGTTACGCCGAAGAGGAGAGATTTTACGGCGCGGGTGAGGGCGAAGGCGGCGGCTACGCCGATGGCGACTCCTACTAAGGCGAGTCCCATGCCTTGGCTGAGGATCATGCGGACGATTTCGGCGGGCCGCGCGCCGATGGCCATGCGGACGCCGATTTCGTGCGTGCGCTGGCTGACGGCGAGGGCCATGACTCCGCCGATGCCGGCGGCGGCGATGGCTAAGGCGAGAAGCGCGAAGAGGCCGAGAAGATTTGCGGTGAGGCGCGGGGCGGCGATGGAGTCGGCGCGATATTGCTCGAGGGACTGGATGCGGCCGGCGGGCTGGTTGGGGTCGACTTCGTAGAGGCGCTGCACTACGGCGCGGGCTACGGCCATGGGGTCGCCCTGGGTGCGCGCCATTAGCGCGGGGCCATTCTGCGGATACTGCGTGAACGGAAGATAGATGAAGTCGTTAGCGGGGACGTCGAGGCCGTGCTCGTGGACGTCGCCGATTACGCCGATGATTTGCGTCCACGTTTTGCCGTTGTCGAAGGAAATGCGGCGGCCGACGGGATCTTCGTTGCGCCAATAGCGCTGGGCGGTCGACTGGTTGATTAGCGCGACCTTTGGGCTTTCGGGATGATCGTGCTGAATGAAATTGCGTCCGCTGAATAGCGGAATGCCGAGGACGCTGAGATATTCGGGCGTGATGACGTTGAGCTCGGCGGTGGGCTTGGCGTCGGTGGAGTCACCTTGGTGGCCCTCGATTAGGAATTGATTGCTGAAGGCGGGAGATTTGTCGAGCGGGAAATCGCCGGCGGCTGCTACGGCTGTGACGCCGGGGAGGGACTGCACTTTTTGGAGTAGAGACTCCCAGAAGGCGAGCGTTTTTTCGTTGGTGGTATAGCGGGAGAAGTCGAGGCTGAATTGAACGGTGAGCACGTTGTCTGGGCGGAAGCCGGGATCGACACGCTGAAGATTGATGAGACTGCGCACGGTTAGCCCGGCGCCGATTAGGAGGAGGAAGGAGACGGCGACTTGCGCGACGATTAGCGCGCTGCGGAGTCTGCCGCGCACGAAACCGAGAGTGGATTGGCTGCCGCCCTCTTTTAATGTGGTGATGAGATTTTCGCGCCGGGCTACGGCAGGCGCGGTGCCGGTGAGGACGCTGACGAAGAGCACGACGCCTAACGTGAAGAGGAGGACAACAAGGTCGATGTGAACTTCGCGGGCACGCGGGGTGAACCGGGCGACATAGGCGGAGAGAAGGTGCAAGCCGCCGTTGGCGAGAAGAAGGCCGAGCGCGCCGCCGAGGAGTGCAAGCAGTGAACTTTCGGTGACGAGTTGGCGGAACAGCCGGACCCGGCTGGCGCCCATGGCGGTGCGGACGCCCAATTCGCGTTCGCGGCGAACCATGCGGGCGAGATTTAGGTTGGCGACGTTGGCGCAGGCGATGAGGAGAACAAATCCGGCGGCGGCGAGCAGGAAGAGCATGGTGGGCTTAGCGTCACGAGTGAGCTCGGCTTTAAGAGGAGTGGCTTCGACACCGGGTTGAGCGTCGTCCGGATAATCGTTTGGAAATTCTTTCTGCATCGCCGCCGCAACTGTAGAGAGATCGGCCTCCGCTTCGGTGGATCTCGTGCCGGGCTTCATACGCGCAAATAAGCGCAGCATGCGCATTTGGCGGTTGGCAATCATGTGCGTGCCGGAGCGGAAAGGGCACGCGGAGGAAGGCATGTACACGTCATTTTCGTGCGGATATTGAGGAAACGGAGGAAGCACGCCGATCACGGTGTGGGGTTTATCGTTCATCCGGAAAACTTTGCCGATCACAATGGGATCGCCGCCGAAGCTGCGCAGCCAGTATTCGTAGCTTAGAAGTAGAACCGCTGGCGCGCCTTCTTTTTCGTCCTCAGGAGCAAAATTCCGGCCGAGAAGAGGCTTGGCGCCGAAGACATCAAAAAAATTCCAGGAGACTACGCCGGTTTCGACCTGCTCTGGTTCCGCACGACCCAGGAGGATGAACTGCATGTTGTGGTATTCGACGATGGCGTCGAGGCTGCGATTCTGGCGGCGGTAGTCCAACATTTCGGGGACGGAAACGTTGCGTCCGGCAGGGGCGCTGCGGGACAAGCGCTCGCGGAGCATCAGAAGGCGCTCACCGTGTTCATAAGGGAGCGGCTTGAGCAGGACGGCGTTTACTACGCTGAAGATGGCGGTGTTGGCGCCGATGCCGAGGCCGAGGACGATTATCGCGGCGATCGTGAAGCCGAGATTTTTGCGCATCATGCGCAGGGCGAAGGCGGAGTCTTGGCGCAGCATGGAGAGGTGCTCGCGCGGCGCGGCGGTGAAAATTCCTTTGGCGGTTTCCCACCAGAGACGCCAGATGCCCATCTTGCCTCCTTCGCGCGCGGCTTCTTCGCGCTGGGCGACGAAAACTTGCTCCATCTCCGGGCCAAAGTCTCCGCGAAATTCAGCGGGAAGGAGGCGGAGGAGCATGCGGAAGCGGTTTGTGGCTCGACGTTCGGGTTCGGTCATGTTTGCCTCCGATTGTCTGGGTAAGAGCCACTCACTTTATCGAGCGGGCACGGTAGTGCCGTACCCCTACAAGAGCGTCATGCTGGCTGCGCCTTTTTCAGGAGGCGGCGAGCGCGGGCTATCGCTACGACTTTTTCGAGGCGCGCGGCTTCGGCCGCGGCTACTTCGCGGCCTTGCGGCGTTAGCCGGTAGTATCGGCGGCGCTCGTCATCATGCGCAGCGGGACGCTCGCGGCGCTCGACGATCAGGCCGTCATTGAGCAGACGCTTGATAATGCCGTACAGAGTGCCGGTGCTGAGCTTTACTTCTCCGTCGGTGCGCAGCTCGACTTCTTTGAGGATGGCGTAGCCGTGGAGATCGTCACCGGCGAGCGCTAGGAGGACGTGAAACATTGCCGGTGTCAGAGGCGGGTTGGATTCGGGAACGGAAGTTTTCGGAGCCATGAGGATGTTTCGTATTACGTCAGCTCACACTATATCGTGACACGCCATAGTGTCAAGTAAATTCTGTGTTTGCCGGACAGCGTGGGCGGCGGTTGGCTTGCAGGGTAGCTCCAGACTCCAGGCAACTGGGTTATCGCGTACGCATAAAGCTAGCAGGTGCTAGTCTGACGTAGTGCGGTGATGAAGAACGGCGACATTGCGGCGGCTTGGGCGTATCACGACGGAACGAAACACTCGTATCAGAGTATTCGTTCCAATCGGCACGTTTTGGATTGGGCGAATCAGCCGCTGGCGTTCAAGGTTTATCCGGACATCGAGCGAATTGCGTTGCCGCGGGACGTGCCGCAGACGGGCGTTGCGGCGCTGGCGGCAATCTCGGCGACTGTGGGCGCGGCGAACGGCGATGCGATCCCTGACTTGCCGGATTTGGCGCGCATTCTTTTCTTCTCGGCGGGAATTACAAAACAGCGCAAATATACGGGCGGAGAAATTTATTTTCGCGCGGCCGCTTGCACCGGCGCGCTCTATGAGATCGAGCTGTACGTCGTCACGGGTGAGCTGAAGGGACTGGATGCCGGCGTGTACCACTTTAATCCGACGGACATGTCGCTTGAGGTGCTGCGAAAGGGTGATTTTCGCGGGAACCTGGCGCAAGCGACCGCGACGGAACCTGCGGTGGCTCATGCGCCCGCGATGATCGTGTGCAGCGGAACGTATTGGCGGAATGCTTGGAAGTATCAGGCGCGCACGTATCGCCATTTCGGTTGGGATAACGGCACGCTGCTGGCGAATACGCTAGCGATTTCCGCGGCGTCGGGGCTGCCGGCTGAAATCTCGCTGGGGTTTGTGGACGCCGAGGTAAACCGACTTCTCGACCTCGATGCGCCGCGGGAGGTTTCGTTGTGCGTCGTACCCGTCGGGAAGACGTCGGAGAGTTCGGTGCCGGAGGCGAGAGACGTTCCCCCGCTGGGCTTTGCGACAATACCGGTTTCGGAACGTGAGGTGGAGTACCCCGCGATGCTGGAGATGCACGTGGCGTCCTCGCTAATATCCGCGGAGGAAGCGGCGCAATGGCGGCAGCGCGGGAGGAAACTGGTGCTCTCGTCTTCGTCTTCGGCTGGCGAAGAGGTTCCGCTACAGACACTACCGGAAGACAAGCAGCCCGCGGATACGATCGAGGAAGTGATCTCGCGTCGTGGCTCGACGCGGACTTTCGATGCGGCGGCATCGATTACGCTGGCGCAACTCTCAACGATTCTCGACCGCTCGACGCGAGGCCTTCCGGCTGATTTTCTTGAGCCCGGCGCGCAGCTCAACGATGTTTACCTGATCGCGCATTCGGTGGAGGGGCTCGCCCCGGGCGTTTACTTCTTTCACCGTGAGCGGAAAACACTCGAGCTCTTGAAGGCCGGGAAGTTTCGCGCCGAGGCTTACCGGCTCGGACTGGAACAGCAGTTACCGGCAGACGCGTGCGTCGACGTTTTTTTCCTGGCCGATTTGAATCGCCTCCTGGAGGCATACGGGAACCGCGGCTACCGAGCCGTCCAACTCGAAGCAGGCGCAATCGGCGGCAAAATGTATTTGGCCGCCTATGCGCTGCGCCTGGGCGCGAGCGGGCTCACGTTTTTCGATGACGAGGTAGTGCAATTCTTTTCGCCGCACGCGAAAGAGAAGAGCGCGATTTTTCTGCTAGCAATCGGCAAGCCGCTGAAACGCAAAGTAGATTAGCGCCACAGCCTCCATTCGGAATATCGTTATAACGTGGAGCCTGCGCTCACCTGAGCTGGCTGACGCAACTGTATAAGGCGGAGTTTGCCGCCAGCCCAGGCGGACGGAAGCGCGGTGACGACGAGCGCGAGCGGATACCAGTGAGGCCCAAACGCGGGACCGCTATTCCACGTCGCAACTGCGCCAACAGCACTGACGACAAGGCCGATAACGCCGCCCACGAGCGCGTGCAGCATCGGCCGATTGGGCGCGAGTCGCGCGATGATATAGCTGCCCGCGACGCCGTAGACCACACGGTATGCCGTCGCAAGCAGCAAAGCGCCATCGAAGCCGACCATAGACTGGCCCCAAGGCGGAAAGACGCCGACGACGTGCAACAACTCGTCTGTGCCAAGGGTGATGACGATGCCGACGACCATGCCCGCGAGCACGGCGCCGATGCTTCGAAGCACGCGGCGTGGGGAGTGTGTTTCGCTCATGAGTTGCTCGCCCCTTTCTCCAGGCCTCGAGCCAGCAGCTCCGCCATCCGGTCGTAGCTTGCCTTCACGCCCTTCTCCATTCCGGATTTAAGGACGGTGTCGCGTGTTTCCGGCGACTCGTACACCATCGTCTGCGTGACAGCGGTCTTGCCGCCCTGCTCAATCAAGACGAGCGTACCGACGGCCTCACCCTGGTACCAAGCTTGGTCGAACTTCTCCGTGGCGACGACTCGCTCTGGCACCACGATTTCGCGATAGACGCCGCCCATCCCCATATCTGGGACGCCTGCTTTGCGCCAGACGTACCGATACGTGCCCCTAACTCTCAGGTCGATCTCGCAGACCGGCATAGACCAGCCCGGCGGTCCGAGCAGCCACTGCTTGACCAACTCGGGCTTGGTGAATGCGTCGAAGACCAGCTTACGCGGTGCGTCGAAGGCGCGCGTCATCACGATTTCCCGATCGCCGCGCGTCGTTACTTTCAGGTTTCCTTCATTCGTCATCGGTGATCTCTCCTATCGCTTGGTATGTAGCTTCTTACGTCCATGTTTTTTCTCGCTAGACTTCATCTCGTCGAGCAGGGCGTCCAGACGCTGGAAATTGCCTTCCCAGATCCGCCGATACTTTTCGACCCAAGCCTCAAGCTCCTGCAGTGGGGCTGGGCGCAAGGCATAGATTCGGCGCTGCGCGTCGACACGAACGTCCACTAGCCCGGCCTCACTGAGCACGCGGAGATGCTTGGAGACTTGCGGTTGGCGAAGGCCTAGCTGGTCCACCATGTCCCCGACCGGACGTGGACCGTTCAGCAACAGTTCGATGATTTGCAAACGGTTTGGCTCGGCCAAGGCTCGGAAGGTCTCTAACATGGCGGAAGCGAATATGCCCAACACGTATATTCTTGTCAAGGAATATTCCTGGCAACGAATATACGGGCCGGGCGAAACTAGGCTCTCGTTAGACGAGTTGGGACCAGAAGCTGACTTCGCGGGAAGCTAGAAGGGCGTCTTTGCGAGCGTGCCAGCGCAGGAAATGTGGAGTTTGCGTGTGCAGGCGATGATCCTCGCGCGTGGCCCAGACTTCGTGGAGTAGGAACGCGCAGGGCGGTTCGATGGCGCGATGCAGGTCATAGGTGATGCAGCTTTCTTCGCGGCGGGTGGGGCCGACGAGGGCGCGGAGTTCGGCTTCGAGCAAGGTTTCTTGCCCCGGCTTGGGGCGCAAGATCACTACCAGGGTTACGGCGTTTTTCGGGAGCTTGGCGGAGGCGGTTGGGGGCGATTTGCGTTTCGCTGCGCGCCTCTTTGCTTTGGGCTTCGGCATAGTGGCGGATTGTACTCCAAGCTGGCCAGAATTAAAGTGGTTAGGAGTTATGCAAGAAATTGGACCTGCGCAGGCTACCGTTTCATGGAAGACAAAATGGCTGCCCGAAATGCTCTTAGAGAAGGTAGCAAAGGGTGTGCGAGTGGGTGCTTAACTCACTTTCTGATTGCAGTCGCCGCTGCGATTTTGCTTGGAAGCGGGGCGCACTATTGGGGCCTAACAGGTCGCGCCGTGTTTGTGACGGTCCTCGTCGCGATATTCCTCGCTTCCGTGCTAATCCCATGGGAAAGACAGAAATAGCAATCAAACTCACACGCTGCTCTCACTGTATTTATTTTTCAGCGGTTTTGCGACCCGCATCGAGACTGTCGAAATTTAGGATTGTGTTTAGCACGAGCGCGTAAGTGCCGCGGGTTTCGCCTCGGTAGACGGGATTGATGGAGAAAAGGATGACGTGGCCCTGGCCCGCGGGGACGTCGAGAACGGCCGGATGCTGGGCTATCTCGTCGCCGCCATCGAGAAGACCGGACACGAGCAGATCCTTATTGTCGGCATAGCGCAAGATGACGCGCGCGCGATCGGCCGGAGGGATTACGCGCAAACCGTTGCGCTTTTGCTCGTCGCTTACTTGAGGATATTCCCACAACTCGGAAGTAGGCTCCTCGGGGACTTCGGTTCCGGGGCGGCCGACGGTGAAGTCGGGATCGTCGGCGGTGCCTCTGCCCGTGGGGCGAGAAGTGCTGTGGCCGCCCAAGCGGCGGAATCCACGGCCGCCTGCGATGCTGCTGAGTGTAAAGATAGGGCCATTGTCGCAGTAGACGGAAAGTTTTTCATCGTAGCCGTAAGCGATGGGGCTGGCGGCGTCGACTACGCGAGTGCCGAGGACCGAGCCGACGATATTCATTTTTTGTGAGGTGCCGAGGCTGACGCTGTCCGCCAAGCCGATGGAAAGAGCGAAGCGGGATGTGTCAGTAGCTGTGAGCAGTACGCCGCCTTTGGAGACGAACGATTGCAGGTGCGCGACGCCGTCCCAGCCGAGCCCGGGACGCATATCGTCTGTGGAATCGTTTTTGCCGACGAGGTTGGGAGTTTCCGGTGTGTTTTTCCATGGCAGCGGGTTGCCCCAGTTCATGGGCATCCCGTTGATGATCGCCGTGGTTGAAGAATTGTAGCCGACCGGCGGAAACAGGATCACGTCGTATTTCGCGTTGAGATCGTCGGTCTTGGCGACCACTTGCGTGCTGATGTAGTCGTAAGGAATTTTCAGGTTATCGAGCGCAATGCGCCACCAGCCTTCCGTCTGCGTGCTCAGCCAGGTGTGCACGAAGGCTACGCGAGCAGCACGCACGGGATGCGTTTTCACGGTGGGCGCTGCGCTTAAAGCGGTAGCGTGCAGGCCACTTTCAGTGGCCGCGCGATCAAAATCGGAACGCCCGACCCCGCGAATGATGATCGAGCCGCGATTGAATTTTTTGCCGCCGCCTTCGAATGGCTCTTCGGCGGCCTGCATATCGGCGTCACGAAGCTTGTAGCGCAGCGTGGCTAGCGCGGGTTCGGCGCTGTTCTTGATGGCAAAGATGGCGCCTTCGCCTTGCACGCCGCCCGCGGGTTTCACCTCGTTGACGCGCTCCATTCCGGTTTCGAGCACCTTCGGGTCGTTGACGCGAAAAACTTGGACGTTGAAGAGCGCACCGAAGGTCCATCCGGTATCGTCATAGGGAGTTTTTTGCGGATCGTCAGGACTCCAATACTGGTGATCAAGGAGCGCGTCTGCGATCCGGGAATAGGGCTGGTCCATGCGGATGATAATGCTGCCCGCCTGAAATTCGCGCGAGGTGGGCTCGGCGTCTTTTTTCTTTTCGTTGTCGCTGACGTCTTCTTTTTTGCGGGTTTTTTTGTTCTTCTTCGCGGGCAAAGTGACCGTGAAGGGGGACGTAGCGCGAGAAATCTCGACTTTCTGTTTTTGCAACACCTGCAGCAATTCTGTCTGGAGCTCGAGGCGCGGATCATCGGCCGGCAAAACGTAAGCGGCTGGACCTTCTTCCGTAGGCTTAGTGATGGAGCGTTTTGATTTCAGGTAAAAGTTTTTCAAAAAGAGCCGCTTGTTTTCGTTAAAAAAATGCAGCGAGGTCAACAGGCCGGTCTCCTCATAGTTGTTATTGTCGCGCTGAGACCATAGCGTTTTGGGGAATGGCGGATTCTGGCGCCACCAGGTGCGGGAATACTCCTGGGGATCGAGCGTGCGTTCCTCGGTGTCGGCGCCGCCATTACCGAAAGTTTCGTAAAGGCGGCTGATGCCGTTATGCATGGCGGCGATGAACATCAGGTAGCCGGGCGACCACGTGTCGAAGACGCCGTGGGTGAAGACGCCGGGCATGCCGAACTTGGTCATGTCGGCAACGTTGCGCCAGCCAATCATTTCCCATTCGTCGGTCAGGATGGGATCGACCCAGGCGTTGAAGGGGCCGTCGCCCGCGGTGTTGTCGTACAGATAGGGGACGGATTCGTGGAGATCGTGGAGGACTTGCGCTTTCCAGCCGACGTACGTGTTCAGAACATTTTCGGTGAGCTTGAGAGTGACGCCCATAGCGTCGCGGTTGTTGTCGTGCGCGACGTACTTGCCCCAATAAATCAGCGGCGGATAAAAATCCTTGGGATGCGCGAGGTGCCAGCGGTAAATATCGACCATGCGATCGCGGCCGTCGACTTCGACGACGGGAGTGATCAACGTGATGACGCCGTCTCGAATCTCGCGAATGTAAGGGCTGTCGTCTACAGCGAGGCGATAGGCGAGCTCCATGAGCGCGGTGGGCGCGCCGGTTTCTGGGGAGTGGATCGTGCCGGTGATGTAGTAGATGGGCGTGGATTGCGCCAGGATACGGTCGGCTTCCGCGTCGTCCAGCTTTATGGTGCGCGGATCGGCTAGCTTGGCGAGACGGGCACGATTTTCGTCGAGGTGCTTAAGATTTTCCTCGGAGGAGACGGCGACGGCGATCATTTCGCGGCCCTCTTCGGTCGTGCCGATGGAGAAAACCTTGACACGCGGGGTTGCCTTCGCGAGGAGGCGCATGTATTTGTAGACATCTTCGGCATAGGGGAGGATGCCGGGCGCCCCGGAGATATCGCCGAGGACGGTTTCGGGAGTGGGCACGTTTTTGGAGGCGGGAAGATAATCGACTAGAGGAGAGGTGAAAGCGGGCGCGGTCGTGTACTTCTTTATTTTCGCGGTGTACGCCTCGTTGACGGGCTGCTTAGGGTCGCGCGCCGGCGCAGTTTCATCGGCTCTGGCCGCCCCCGAAAACAATAGAACTTGGAGCATCGATGCACACAGAAGTAGCAAATGCGTTTGGCAGCGACGAATCATTTATTTCTCCTGGCCAGAGACGAACGCGGATTGTATCAAGAATTGGACGGGTGAAAACGATTGTCGGAGTACTTCTGCTTAGTGGACTTGTAAGAACGTGATGCAAACCGGGGCGGGGGCCTCGACGATTTCGCCGGTGGGGGCCAGCGCGCCGGTGGTGGAATCGATTCGGAAAACGACGATGTTGCTCGACTCCTGGTTGGCGGCGAGAAGGAATTTGCCGGTGGGATCAATGGCAAAGTTGCGCGGAGTCTTTCCCATGGTCGGATATTCATCCCGAAGGCTAAGAGTGCCTTTGGCGGGATTGATGGAGAAGGCGGAGATGGTGTCGATCCCGGCGCGGTTCGAGGCGTAAAGAAATTTTCCGTTCGGATGCACGGCGATCTCCGCGGCCTCCTTCGGACCTTTGTAATCCTTTCGCAAAGTGGAGAGCGTAGAGACTGTTTGCAACGGGGAGAGCGAACCGTTGGTGGCTTTGTAAGCAAACGCGGTGACGTTATCTTCCAATTCGGTGAGCACGTAAGCGAATTTTCCGTTGGGATGGAAGGCAACATGCCGGGGGCCAGAACCGGGATTTAGTTTGGCGTAGGGAGGATCGTTGAGTGTAAGTGTGCCTTTGGCGGAGTTGAGTCGATAGATAAGAACTTCATCAAGTCCAAGATCCGCGGCGAGCGCGAAGCGATTGTCCGGCGAGGTTCCGATCCAGTGGGCATGCGGACCTTCCTGACGTTCCTTGTTTACGCTAGAGCCGTGATGCTGGACGAAGGCAGCGGCTTCGCCGAGAGTACCGTCATCGTGAACCGGGAAACTGGTTACGCTTCCACCATCGTAATTCGCGACTAGGGCAAACTTGCCGGACTTGTCCAAGGAGATGTGGCAAGGACTGGCCCCGCGCGTTGCGGCTTGATTCAAGAGAGTGAGCTTCCCGGTCTTATGGTCGATGGAGAAAGCGCTCGCGGCGCCACTTTTTTGCGCGCCGAAATGGTCAATTTCGTTTACGGCGTACAGATACTTGCCGCTGGGATGCAGGGCGAGGAAAGAAGGATCTTCGGACTCGGCGGCAGCACCCAGTGAGGTGAGTTTGCCCGTCCCTGGATCGAAACTGTAAACGTAAATTCCTTTGCTGACACTCTTGCTAGTGTAAGTGCCAACGTACACGAAATAGGGCTTGTTGGGAGTGCGCTTCTGCGGCGCAGCGGTGGCGGAAAAAACGAGGGCGGGCGCGGCAATAAACAGCAGCTTCATCACAAAACAACGCGTCGGTGTCATGGGGCGAGGATTCTAACATCTTGGATGCGTCGAGCAAGAAAGTTACCGCCAATCCTGCGATACACGATCTTCCCAGTTCTACCTCAGATCCGTTTTTTGGGCATGAGGCTTTTCCCGGCAACCTTGCAGACTTGAATAGGCGGAGAGGTGTGCCCTATTTCTTCTCTTCGCCGTTATCGTCCTGCAGGACGGCGGCGGCAGCTACGGAGTCGTCATCATCCAAGCGGAGCAGGCGAACGCCCTGCGTCGAGCGCCCAGCCTCCCGGATTTCGTTGGCGTGGACGCGGATGACTTTGCCGTTGTGCGTGATGATCATCACGTCCGACTCCTCGGTGACCTGTAGAGTGGCGACGACCGAGCCGTTGCGGTCGGTAGTCTTGATGTTGACGACACCTTTGCCGCCGCGCGAAGTGATGCGGTACTCCGATAGCGGAGTGCGTTTGCCGAAACCTTTTTCGGCCACGGTAAGCATCAGCGTCGTAAGCGAATCCTTGATCTGCTCGTTTTCCAGCTCTTCGAGATTTTGCGAAGTCTGATTGTGTTCCTTTGCGATGATGTCGAACGCGGGCTGCACGGCGTCCATACTGACGACGTAGTCCTCCGTGTCCAGATCCATGCCGTTGACACCGCCAGCGCCGCGGCCCATCGGACGAACTTCCGTCTCGCGGAACAGGATGGCTTGGCCTTCGTGGCTGGCCAAGAAAATCATCTTCTTTCCGTCTGTGAGTTTTGCACCAATCAATTCATCTTTGCCGTCGAGAGTGATGGCGATGATGCCCGTGGAGCGCGGATTGGAAAATTCTGTGAGCGCGGATTTTTTCACCGTCCCGTTGCGCGTGGCCATGAAGACGAACTGGCCCACCTCTTCGAGATTGCGCGCGGCTACCAACGCGGTGAGTTTTTCATCTTCTTGGAATTTCACGAGGCTCGAAATTGCGCGGCCCCTGGTTGCTGCGGCCGCTTCCGGCAACTCGTATACCTTGAGCCAATAAACGCGCCCCTTGGAAGTGAACAGCAAAATATAGCTGTGCGCCGACGCGATGAAGAGATGCTCGACGAAATCTTCTTCCTTGGTGCGCGCCCCAATGCGGCCTTTGCCCCCGCGTGACTGGTGCCGATAGGTGTCGGCCGCAGTCCGCTTGATGTAGCCATTGTGGCTCACCGTGATCAGCATTTCGCTGTCGGCGATCAAGTCTTCAAGCTTGATTTCGTCGACCTTATCGACGATTTGCGTGCGGCGGTCGTCCCCGTAAGACTTTTGCACTTCCTTGAGCTCGCCGCTGATGACTTGCTTCAGCTTTTTGTCGCTCGAAAGGATTTCCTCAAGGCCGGCGATGTGCTCGCGGATGGACTTCAGTTCCTTGAGAATTTCGTCGACGGAGAGCTGCGTCAGGCGATGGAGTTGCAATTCAAGGATGGCGTCGACCTGAATCGGTGTGAGACCGAGCGTCGCGCCATGTCCGGCGGTTTCGCCTTCGATGGGGCCGAGCTTGTACTTGCGGCCGTCGAGCTTGGCGCCTTCAAGTTTCCTGGACTTGCCGTTCTCCGTGATAGTGACGTCCTGCTCGGTGAAGTACTTGAGCAGGTTTTCCTTGGCTTCGGCGCGGCTTGCGGAACCGCGGATGATGCGGATGACGTCGTCGAGATGGTCGAGCGCGATCTGGTAGCCGACCAAAATGTGTTCGCGTTCGCGGGCTTTGCGCAGCTCGTAAATAGTGCGGCGGCGAACGACTTCGACGCGGTGCTCGATAAATAATTTGATCAGCGGGATGAGGCCGAGCTCGCGCGGCTGTCCCGCGACGATGGCCAGCAGGATCATGCCGAAAGATTCCTGCATCTGCGTGTACTTGAAAAGGTTGTTGAGAATAAGTTGCGCTTCTTCGCCCCGCTTGATTTCAATCACAATGCGCATGCCTTCGCGCGAGGATTCGTCGCGCACGTCGGCAATGCCTTCTATTTTTTTGCTCTGCACCAGCTCAGCGATGCGTTCGATGAGCCTGGATTTGTTCACCTGATACGGAATTTCGGTGATGACAATATTTTCGCGGTCCTTGCCGACATCTTCGATGGCAGCTTTAGCGCGCATCATGAAGCTGCCGCGGCCAGTTTTGTAGGCGGCTTCGATGCCTTCTCGCCCGGCGATGTACGCGCCAGTCGGGAAATCCGGGCCGGGCACAAGCTTCATTACTTCTTTCAGTGTGGCGTCGGGTCGTTCAATAAGCAGAAGGGCGGCTTCGACGATTTCGCGCAAATTGTGCGGCGGAATATTGGTGGCCATGCCAACCGCGATGCCACTCGCGCCGTTGACAAGCAGATTCGGGATGCGCGACGGCAACACGACAGGCTCTTCGCGTGTCTGGTCAAAGTTCGGGATGAAATCGACGGTTTCCTTCTCAAGGTCAGCAAGAATGTCTTCGCTGATTTTCGCCAGGCGCGCTTCGGTATACCGCATGGCCGCCGGTGGATCGCCGTCCACGGAGCCGAAATTTCCCTGCCCGTCGATAAGCGGGTAGCGCATGTTGAAATCTTGCGCGAGCCGGACGAGCGCGGGATAGATGACCGCTTCCCCGTGCGGGTGATAGTTGCCGGAAGTGTCGCCGCAAATCTTGGCGCATTTGCGGTAGCCCCGATTGGACGCGAGGCCGAGATCGTTCATGGCCACAAGGATGCGGCGCTGCACAGGCTTCAAGCCGTCGCGCACGTCGGGTAGAGCGCGCGCGATAATTACGCTCATCGCATAGTCGAGGTACGACTTGCGCATTTCTGCTTCGATATCGACGGGAAGCAGGATGGATTTATTTGTTTCGTCGGCCATGTGTCCTCGTGACAGGTGATTGGTGACTGCGTAAAACGCTTTGCTGCAAAGCCTTGCTTGCGGTGTACACATCCGCTAGCATCGGTTTATGACTTACCGATTCTCTGCCATCATTAGCAAAGAAGACGGTTGGTACCTCGCCCGCTGCCCGGAGCTGAATATCACTTCGCAAGGTCGCAATGTTGAGAGTGCCCGCGTTAACCTTGGTGAAGCCATCGAGCTTTACATCGAAACCTGGGAAATTCCCAACCCTCACTAATTTATTTCCTCGCATGCTCAAAAACGTACGCTTTCACAGTGTCGAAAGCGTCGGCGGCGTTTGTGAAGCGGCGCACCGCGAAATTCCTCTCCAGTTGCCGCAGGAATTCGTCACGCTGCGTTTCGCTGGCGAATTCCACCGCAACGCCCGCGTGATTGTCCGGCGCTGCCGTTGGCGTGGCGCGGAAATCACTGCAAGCTAGCCCGCGCAGCCCTGGCAAAGTGCTCCAGCCCAACTGGTACATCATGTCGGCTTCGTCGCTCGCGGACGCAGAAGATAGAAAATCCCGACGCCCACCGCTACAACAACCGTGATTCCCACAGCTTCGACCATGAAAGTCGTCCGGTAAAGAGCGGCTGCGGAAGGATCGACCGCAAGCGAGGCGCGCCACTCCTCGAAATTACGAAACACGCGCGGCAGGCGGTAACCTGACACGGCTATCGCCGCCAGCAGCAAACCCCAACGCACGGCATCGCGGGTTGATCCCTTGCTCGGTTCGACCATCAACTCTGCGCCATCGATCAAATGTCCAGGTTTTGGACGTCGAGGGCGTTTTCCTCGATGAATTTACGGCGCGCTTCCACGTTCTCGCCCATTAGAGTCGTGAAAATGTCTTCGGCGGCGACGGCGTCTTCCAATTTCACTTGCAGCAGCGTGCGCGTCTCCGCGTTCATGGTCGTATCCCAGAGCTGCTCGGCATTCATTTCACCGAGGCCCTTGAATCGCGTGATCGTGAAATCCTTTTTGGCGTCTTCGACAACGTAGTTCAACACGTCACGCGCCTTCTCTTTGCTCACTTTCGTTCCATTATTGGTCACCATGAAGGGCGGCTTGTTGAATTCCTCAACTAGCTTGGCTAGCGAGCGGAGCCGCTTGTACTCCGCGGTGGACGCGAGCGCCCAATTGATTTTTTGGCCGTGTGGCGGCCCGAATTGGATTTCGTTGAGGCTATGCTCTTCATCGAAAACAATTTTGCCGTCGAGCTTGAGCTTGGCCTTATCGACTTCTTTCAGGAACTTCTCAAGCGCCTTCTTGTCTTCAAAGTCTGTTTTCTTTTCCAGGCCGCTCTCTGCCAGCAACTCAACCAGCCCGGGCTCGCGCAGGCGGCGGCCCAGCTTTGCGGCCGCAGCTTCATATTCCTGCACGTTCAGAAGAAATTTCGTCAGGCCCGCGCCCTCGAGCGAGACGCCTTCCCTGGCCTTGACCACATGATCTTCGGTAGCGCGCTTCATCAGCTCATGCGCGAAATCCCTTTCATCGCGAATGTAGCGTTCGGTTTTGCCGCGCTTCACGCGATAGAGCGGGGGCTGCGCGATGTAGACGTGGCCGCGCTCGATCAGTTCCTTCATGTGGCGGAAGAAAAATGTCAGCAGTAGCGTGCGGATGTGGCTGCCGTCGACATCAGCATCGGTCATGAGAATAATTTTGTGATAGCGCAGCTTGCCGGCATCGAAATCGTCTTTACCGATACCAGTGCCGAGCGCGGTGATGATCGCGCGAATTTCTTCGTGGCCAAGCATCTTGTCGTAGCGCGCTTTTTCCACGTTTAAGATCTTGCCCTTAAGCGGCAGGATGGCTTGATATTTGCGGTCGCGGCCCATTTTCGCGGAGCCCCCGGCGGATTCGCCCTCGACCACGAAGAGTTCGCAGCGAGAAGGATCGCGCTCCTGGCAATCCGCAAGTTTCCCCGGCAATCCGCTTGAGTCCATTGCCGATTTGCGCCGAGTAAGCTCGCGGGCTTTGCGAGCCGCTTCGCGCGCACGCGCAGCTTCAATGCACTTACCGATAATGCGGCGAGCCACAGTGGAGTGCTTGTCGAACCAATCGCCCAGTCGTTCGTTCACAAGTTGCTCGACGTCACCCTTAATATCGCTGTTCAGCTTTCCCTTGGTCTGCCCTTCAAACTGCGGCTGCGGCAGGCGCACGCTGATGACCGCGACGAGACCTTCGCGAACGTCGTCACCGCTGATGCTTACTTCGTCCTTCTGCTCTTTCAGCATGCCGGCGGAGGATGCGAAGTTATTAATGGAACGCGTCAGCGCGGAACGAAAGCCGGAAAGATGCGTGCCGCCGTCAACCGTGTTGATAGTATTGGCAAAGGCGAAAACGTTTTCGCCGTACGTGTCGTTGTATTGCAACGCGATTTCGATTTCCACGTTGCCGCGCTTCCCTTCTATGTAGATAGGTGAATCGTGCAGCGTCGTTTTCCCGCGATTCAGGTGCTTCACGAATTCGGCAATGCCCCCGGTGAAGCGAAATTCCGTGGATTTTTCCGTGCGCTCGTCGGTGAGCGTGATTTTCAACCCTTTGTTCAAAAACGCGAGTTCGCGCAGGCGCTGAGCAAGCGTGTCAAAGCTAAAACTGGTTTTATCGAAAATAGACGGATCGGGATGAAACGTGACTTTCGTTCCGGTTTTTCGCGTCTTGCCGGTTTGTTTCAGCTTGGAAGTGGGCTTGCCCTTTTCGTACGTTTGCTCCCACACCCCGCCATCGCGCGAAATTTCCAATTCCAGCCAATCGGCAAGCGCGTTGACGACCGAGACGCCTACGCCGTGCAAGCCGCCAGAAACTTTGTAGGTGTCGCTGTCGAATTTTCCGCCGGCGTGCAGCACCGTGAGGACGACTTCGGCCGCGGGACGCTTTTCCGTCGCATGCATGTCCACCGGAATGCCGCGGCCGTTGTCGACCACGGTCACCGAATCATCCGCGTGCACGGTCACGTTAATTTCGTCCGCGTATCCACCCATTGCTTCGTCGACCGAGTTGTCGACCACTTCCCAAACGAGATGGTGCAATCCCATTTCGCCCGTCGAACCGATGTACATGGCGGGGCGCAAGCGCACGGCTTCCAGGCCGCCGAGCACTTTAATGGATTTGGCGTCGTACTGATGGCCCGGAGCTTTTCCGACAACCGTCTCTTTACTCTTGTCCTCTTTGTCGCCCATTCATTCTCCTGACAAAAACTTGCTTAGAGCATTCGCTAGGCTTCGCCGTTAGACGCGAACAGCGCGCATCGCTCCAAAATCACTACAAACTCATATCGAGGGAAGGCGTGGATGCGAACTTCTCTCCGTGCGTCGCCTTACCCTTTGGCCCCGGCCGCGTGCGACCGAAACTCGTAGGGTTTCTGCTCCATCCCGTCTCGCGCAGCGAGACGTGGCGAAGGCTTGGTACCCAGTGAACTTGTTGCGAAGTTCGCCAGGCTTTCGTTCCAAGGACGCGGCGCAAGGCTCCTGGCGCGGAGCCGAAAACTGCCGACGCATTCACTTGGCGGACGTGTCCCAGACTGCGGGGACGGGCCGATTGAGAGGAAACCTAACAACGATTTGGTACTCAGAAATTATACTCGATCAGGCTGCTTTTCTCAAGCACTCACGCCATGCGGTGTTAATTAAGTTGCTTAATTTCAGTAGGTTGGAAGAGTTAACGCAGGCGACTGGCGGATCTTTGCCTAAAATTACCACTTCATTTTTGGTGGGCACGAACAGGTGAAAAATTAGCTGTTCTTTAAACGACTAAGCCCACCGGCTTAGCCAAACCACGGTTTCGATTTCAATCGCTGATCAATCAAATGCGCATGGGCATGATGATGTAACGGTAGCGGTAACTCTCGTCAGCGAGCGGACGCATCTGCCCGGCGGACTGCTCGTCTTTTAACTCGATGCTGACGGGACCATCGGCAGCCGCGGAAAGAAAATCGAGCATGTACGTTGAATTGAAACCGATGGCGATGGGATCGCCCTTATATTCCTTGTCGATATTTTCCTTGGCTTCGCCATATTCCGGGCTGGACGCGGAGATCTCGATGCCGTCCTTCGAGACGGCCAGCTTCACAGCATGCGAGCGTTGATCGGCGAGTTGAGAAACGCGGCGCACGGCATCGGTGAGTTCGCCCCGCTCAATTACGACCGTCTTGGTGTTGTCGCGTGGCAGCACCGCTTCGTAATTCGGGAACTGGCCGGTAAGTATGCGCGAGATCAGCAAACGATGCCCTACCTGGAAGAAGAGATTGCTTTCGTCTTTGGCGAAATCGATCTGCGCATCGGAGCCCGCCGCCGCGGCCAGCTTCTCGACTTCGTCCATGGCCTTTTTAGGGATCAACACTTTCATCTCGCCATTGAGTCCGGCAAGCTTCTGATCGGTCTCCGCAAGTGCCAAGCGGTGACCATCCGTGGCCACCATGGCCAGCGAGTCCGGCTTCAAGATGAGCAGGCCGCCATTGAGGGTGTAGCGCGATTCTTCCATCGAAATCGCAAACTTTGTCTTCGCGATGAGGCTTTCCATGACGGGCGCGGAAATTTTCACCAAGGTGTGCGGCATCGCCGGCAGTGCAGGGAAATTTTCCTTGGCCATGCCGACCAGCTTGTATTTTTTGCGGTCGCTGACTATTTCCACCCAATGATTTTCCAGCAGCCTGACTTTGATTTCGCCTTCCGGAAGCAGGCGCACGAGCTCAAGCAATTTTTTGGCGGGGATAGTTCCGGCGCCTTCTTTTTTCACTTTCGCTTCGCAAGAGGTGCGAATGCTGAGCTCGAGGTCGGTAGCCGTGATGTTGAGGCGGTTGCCTTTGGCTTCGACCAAAAGATTGGAGAGGATGGGAATGGTGGTCTTGCGCTCGACCACGCCTTGCGTTGTGCTGAGCTCATTCAACAGCGCGGACTTTGAGACGCTGAATTCCATCGCTTGATAATCCTCACGAACGGTTGCAGGTGCTGTCATTGTTACCTTGCGACCGCGGAGCGGTCAATGGTGTTCTCGACTGCTGCCGTACTCTACTCGTTTTTCAAGGAAGTAGAAAGTCCCAAGGAAGATTCCTGGCTGTGGAAATGAGTGGAGATCACGATGCAGTCTGGCTGCATTCACGTATTTGTTCGCATCGCCGAGACGCTCACTCCGCCGCAAAGGATTTTTATCAACAACGAAAATCACTATCACAGATCCAACACACTTAGTTCTTCAAAAGCTATTTTTAGAAACGATGGACCCTTGTTGTTGTGATGATCGCTGTGGATTAGTGGAAAGCGTTCCAACTAACTTGTTCCGCGTCGGATACGAGGCGTGTTCCCCAGTGGCGGAGTGTGCGAACAGAGGAAAAGTGCCCCTTGCTCATCCACGCATCACGAGTAGCTCGCTTTTCATCCAACGTCATCAACAGAAATTTCAAACGATTCCCAGATGATGTTCACAGGTCAATTTAGCGGTGTGAGGTCGATCGGACAGGTGATTTATTGCGCGGAGTTGGCGGAGTGCAACGTGGCAGATGATTCGTGGGAAGACACGCGCCTGCAAGATGCCAGCATTACCAACGCTGCTGGCGTGGAGCGCGAATCTGACGATGTCTGGATATCTGCGGACTTAATTACTGCAGGGCGTCCATCAGGCGAGTGATTACGCGATTGAGATCTTTGTCGGAACGGCGCAATTCTTCGATTTTATTGATTGAGTGAAGCACGGTGGTGTGGTGCTTGCCCCCGAATTGACGGCCAATCTCTGGTAGCGATGCGGTAGTGAGCTGCTTGACTATGTACATGGCCACCTGGCGCGGGAAAGCAATGGCGCGCGTGTTACTGCGAACCTTCAGATCCTGCTCGCGCAGATTGAAATGTTCGCTGACGCGTTTTTGAATCAAGTCAATCGTGACGCGCTTTTCCTGCGAAGCGATGATGTTGCGCAGCACTTGTTGAGCAGTGGCCAGCGAGACCGTAGCGCCTGTAAGCGAAGCGTAAGCCATCAGACGGGTCAGCGCGCCTTCCAGCTCGCGCACGTTGGACTTGATGGCCCGGGCGATGTATTCGGCTACGTCGTCGGGCAAAGGAAAGCGGTCATTCTCGGCTTTCTTCTGCAAAATGGCGATCTTCGTTTCAAGATCGGGCGGCTGAATATCCGCGATAAGACCCCACTCGAAGCGCGAGCGCAACCGCTCTTCAATCGAATTGATATCTTTCGGCAAGCAGTCGGACGAGATCACGATTTGCTTCTGCTGCTCATAGAGCGCGTTGAAGGTGTGGAAGAACTCTTCCTGCGTGCGCTCTTTGCCGGCAATGAATTGAATATCGTCCACCAGCAACACGTCCACCGTGTGAAAACGGTCGCGGAAAGTGATCATGCGGTCGAAGCGCAGTGAATTGATGACTTCGATGGTGAACTTCTCGGCGCTCACATAGCACAGGCGCATGGCAGGATTGCGCTTCTTGATCGTGTGTCCGATGGCGTGCATCAAGTGGGTCTTGCCCATACCCACGCCGCCATAGAGGAACAGCGGGTTGTACGCCTTAGAAGGCTGCTCGGCTACCGCGCGGGACGCCGCGTGCGCAAATTCGTTGGACTTGCCAACGACGAAGCTGTCGAACGTGTACCGGGCATTGAGCTGGTGGTCGTTAGTCTCGAAATCCAGCCTCGACTGCTTTGGAGGTGCCGCAGCGGGAGCCGGCGCGGCCTCTTCTTCCGTGCATACGTATTGAACCTTTGAGTTGGGTGTGCCCAGTTGGTGGAAAACAGCCTTCACGATGTCGCCGTAGGTCCGTGTGAGTACCTGACGGAAGACCGTGCTGGGGATCTGGACGTACAGAGTGTCGCCATCCGCGCGGTTCAGGCGGGTAGGCTGAAACCAGGTAGTGTAGGTGTTAATGCTAACCCTGGACTTGACGAGTTCCAGGAACTTGTCCCATGCGTTGACTGGTTCGCGCTCACGCGCCGTATTGGCAGCAGCTGTCATTAGAGAAAAAGATGCACCTTAGCTATTTCCACAGATGTGAAAAAGTTGTGGAAAGCAAAATTCAGTATACCGCTCTATCGTTTGTTCAGTACTTCGGGGTCTTCCCGCGCCGAGCTTCCCGATTGCCCCTGAAGCCTCGCGCGTTACTGCGAAATTCTCGGCCCTCTCCCTTACTGCTATCAGACAGCGCGGGATTGTCGCCGATTGAAGCGCACGGGGCAAGTGAAAAGTGCGCCAAGCAGTTAGCGAGCGTTCACATGCCGTGCACAGTTTTTCCACAAGCCAAGAAACCAGCCTCGCAACTGGATATGCGCTGATTCGAAAGGGAATTTTGCGAAAAAATTACAAGGTGCACGCCGCTTCTTTGAAAGATGCACAAGCAAGACCTGAGGAAAACTCCGACTATTGTAAATTTTTTTTATCCGGCCGCTCGAACACATAGATGCCCAAAGGGTCGCTGCCGATCATCAAACGATCTTTTTCCACGAGAACGATATTCGGTTCGAGTCGCGCGCCTTCCGGAGTGTAGAGCTTGTATCCACCCCGGCGCGTGCCTTCTTTGTCGAATCGAAAAATTTCATTACCCACGGCCATCCAGACGTCGCCAGATTCGCGGTCCACGCCTATAGCGTTCAGGACCCGTTTGAAAATCGGCCCGCCGCTTTTTTTCTCTTGCCGGCGGATTTCACGCCGAATAGCCTGGGCCTCCGGTGCTGCCTCGAGCGCCGTGTATTGCATGTCCTGGCCAGCGTAGCCGAAGCGGTCATATTCACGCACGGTCGGCTCCGGAGTATAGGCGAACCCATAGAAAAGATGGCCCTTTGCGTCGGCAGCGAGCTGGCCAACATTCAGGAATCTATTGAGATCGGTGCGATCGCTGATTTGTTCCGGGTCACCAAATTCGCGCACGTCCCGTCCATGTTTGTCGAAGACAATGACCAGGTGCGGCTCACGCAACGTTGCGACCGCCACTTCGCCATCCGGCAGCGCGGCGACCGATAGGGGGGCTCTCACTTGAGCCATGCGCGCGTTTCCGGTTGCGTCCCAGATTTTTACCGCGTTCGCCTCCCGGTCTGCGACATAAACCGTGCCGGACGCGTCGACGTCCATGCTTTCGCCGAAGCGAATGGCCCGGAGCTCTGCCGCTTGCGGCCCGTCCGACCCGGAATAGTCCGGAATGTTCTTTCGGAGCTTCCCATCCTTGCCAAAGACAGACACATAGGCGGCCGGCGCGGTCAGTACGTACGTATTTCCATCTACCCCGATTCGGACCGAACGCAATCCCGGCCCGATCGTGCTGAGAACGCGGGCTTTAGCCGTCAGCTCGCCTTCATCTTGAGCGAAACTAGTGGTTGCCAGGCACGCGAGCAGACACAAAGTCGCTGGGATTTTCACGCAAGTGCCGCCTTTTCTTGCACCAAAGATGATGACTACTCAGACGTCACTAAATCTCGCGAGGTTGCGCGACCGGTCAATCACCGTTCAATCGATATGCAATCGCAGCCGCTCGATGGAACGAGCTCGTAGCCGCCCCGCCGCATTCCGTTCCCCGGCGTCATCCGTTTCGATCAGCACGCAATTCATCTGCACGTCGCCGGAGGCAACCTCAAAGCGCGCGGGGAGTCCGTCGAGGAACCGCTTGATGATTCCGTCGCGATCCATCCCTATAACCCCGCCGTGCGGGCCCGTCATGCCCACATCCGTAATGTACGCGGTGCCCTGCGGTAGAACGTGCTCGTCTGCGGTGGCTACGTGGGTGTGTGTGCCGACCACGGCAGTCACGCGGCCGTCGAGGTACCAGCCCATAGCCATCTTCTCGCTGGTTGTCTCCGCGTGCATATCGACGAAAACGAACGCCACGTCCGCCGGCAGTTTGGCAAGTTCTGCATCGGCCTTGCGAAAAGGATCATCAATGGGGGTCAGAAACACGCGACCCTGCAAGTTCAGGACGGCAAACTTAGTGCCGTTCTTCGCAACCCCAACGTAAGTGCCGGTCCCTGGCACGCCCTCTGGAAAATTGCCCGGCCGCAACAATCTCGGCTGGTGTGGCAAGTACTCGAGAATTTCTTTGCGGTCCCAACTGTGATTGCCGCCGGTGAGAACCTCGATGCCCATCCCAAGCAGCTCGTCGGCAAGGCGCGGTGTAATTCCGAAACCCGAAGCGGCATTTTCGCCATTAGCGATCACCAGATCGATTTGCCGCTGCGAGACGATGTCCACCAGCCGGTCCTGCACAATTTGCCGCCCGGGCGAACCCACAATGTCGCCAATAAAAAGTACGCGCATTCTTATACCTACCGAATTACTGCAATCTCTTCCTGGTTGTGAACGGGCTTGCCATCAAATTCGGTAATTTTCCGGTCGTCTTCTTGTAAAAATACGTGTTCTTGTAAAAATACGTGTTCTTGTAAAAATACGTGGCCAGGGTAGCGACTAACGCGAGACCGATCGAGACTCTTTGCAAAGCGACTAATTGTTCTTGTTCCTTCTCCGTCAGATAGACGATATGTCCGTGATTGTTTTGAGGAATGACCGTTCCCTTGACGGAATCCGGCTTGACGGGCCGGGTAGCATCGAAATGTTCAACCGCAGCGATGTACCCAAACCATGTAAACGAAGATGCTATGCCTGCCGCGTTTAGGATCACCATCCAGAGCTTTCCGCGCGCGCTCCGATTAGACATTCCCGCGCCCCCAAACACAAAAATGGAGCGGACTGCTCGGCCGTGGGGACTAGGCCATGAACCTCTGAATTAAGTGGGCGCCACGAGCCAGCCGTTAGGCTTTCCTGCCCCGCTGGCTTCCCGAAATTTTCGGAACGCCAGCGGGACAGGCCGTGCACACAGGATGACTATCCGCAGCTCCTCAGAGATTCGCCATTGGTTCAAATGGCTTTCGTACCCGCACCTGCTTCGAAGTACCGCTCCGGCCCATATTCTAACAGCATGCCAGCAGGAATTGCCCGCCCCTCGCCCCAACACCACAATTACGTCGAGCAAACTGGCGTCCAAGCAGACATCGTCCAACAAAAATGGCCAGAACAAAATGGAACGCCAACTGCCCACGAGCGTAGAATCGCGAGCAGGAGTTCACAACCATGTTGCGTATCACACCCTTGATTGTGGGCCTGCTTTCCTTCCTTCTTTGCCTGGGGACCCCGGCTCCGAATCTTGTACGCTCCCAGGTAGCGGCGCCTCCGCCACGGCTAGGCCAGGTCAATTTCCCCACGAGCTGCGGCCCCGAAGCGCAGCCCTCCATGGAAACCGGTGTCGCCCTCTTGCATTCGTTTCAGTACAAGCAAGCTGACCAAAGCTTCAGCGAAGCCGCCAAGCGCGATCCGAAGTGCGCGCTCGCGTATTGGGGCAAGGCCATGACGCATTACGAGCAGCTCTGGGAATTTCCCTCGGAGAGGTCGCTGAAACATGGTGCGGAGGAGATTCAGCACGCCCAAGCGGCAGGCGCATCCACTGAACGCGAACGCGGCTACATCGCCGCAGCCGCGGCGTTTTACCTCGCAGATTCAAAACTGAGCGAGACACAACGTGTCCAAGCGTACTCCACAGCTCTCGCGGAATTGCACAAGAAACACGCCGATGATGTGAATGCCGCGGCATTTTATGCGCTATCACTCGTCGCGTTGGCAGAGCAGCAAGAGGTCGACGCGCAACCAAACCGCATAGCCGCCATCGCTATCCTCGAGCCTCTGTGCCGCAAGGCGCCGAATAATCCGGGTCCCGCGCATTACCTAATCCATGCGACGGATACGCCGGAATTTGCCCCACAGGGGCTCGAAGCAGCTCGCGCCTACTCCAAAATCGCTCCAGATTCTTCTCACGCGCTGCACATGCCCTCACACATTTTTGTCCGCCTGGGTCTGTGGCAAGAATCCATATCATCGAATATCGCCGCCTCTGCGTCCGCCGCCAAAGCTACCCACGAACACCGCTCCGCGCCGCACTACCAATTCCACGCCCTCGACTTCCTGAATTATTCCTACCTGCAAAGTGGACAAGAATCCAAGGCCCGCGAGATGGTGAAAGAGTTGGAGAATGTGCCCGGCGCGGACGACGAATCGATTGCCGAGCATCAAGCGTGGTTCGCTGCACGCAACGCATTCGAATCGCACCGTTGGAAAGAAGCCGCCGCGTTGGCCATTCCGCAAGTCCCGCGCGAGTCGCAAGAATCAACCTACCGCGTCCGCTCGATAGCCGCCGCCCACTTGCGTGACGCCGGCGCCGCCCGCCAAAACCTTGCAAAATTTGTCGATATCAGCTCGGAGGAGCAGGGCAAATCACACCATCACGGAAACAAAACTCCCGATAAGAGTGTCGAGCAAATGGAAGTGGAAGGGTGGGTCGCGTTGGCCGAACGCAAAACTGACGACGCGGTGAAGACGCTGCGCTCCGCGGCAGATCGTGAAGATGCAGACGGCGTGGACTCGCTGGCCATGCCCGCGCGCGAAATGCTCGCCGACATGCTGCTCGAGCTCAAGCGCCCGTCCGAAGCTCTCACCGAATACAAAGCCGCGCTGAAGAATTCCCCGCATCGATTCGATTCACTCTACGGAGCCGCGCACGCCGCGCAATTGGCCGGCGACGCTGCGGCTGCAAACGCCTATTACGCAAAGCTCATGGAGACTTCAGCGCCGTCAGCCGATCGCGCCGAGCTCAGCGAGGCCAAGTCTTACCTGGCCACGGCGTCCAAAATCAAGTGAATCGCGCTCTTATCGCATTTTCTGCGCTTGCGCTGTTCGCGGCGAAAGCCCGCGCGCAGACCCCTGTGGGTGTAGCACCAGAGGCAAACCCAGGTCGTCCCACGGTTTCTACTCCCGCGACCCTCACGCCGACAGGGTATTTGCAGTTTGAAACGGGCTTCACCGCCGCGAGCCATTCTCCCGAATTTACATCGCGCTTCGCGCCGAACGAGATAATGAAATTTTCCATTCACCCCCGGCTGGAATTTCTCGCGTCCAGCGAACCTTTCGTCCACTCCCGTGTCGCGGGACAAAGCACAAACCGCGTAGCCGAAGTATTTTTAGGGGCGCAAGCAGTCGTCAGCCCGGGCGAGGGCACGAAGCCTGCGCTCGCGGTCAGCTACTTTCATCGCATGTACGACGGCGGCGCGCCGGAATTTGACGTCGGCAGCTCTGCAAATTCCGTTGTGCTCTTGGCCAGCGCGGATGTGAAGGGATTTCACTACGACGCGAATGCTATGTTCAACGAACTCACGGAAGGAAGCGTCCGCAGAGCCCAGTTTGGCCAGAGCCTCACAATTTCACACCCGCTAAAGGGAAAATTCACGCTCTCAGGCGAAATCTGGCATTTTACACAGCCGTTCTTGCACGGCAATACGGTAGGAAATCTGTGGGCCGTAAGTTACGCCGCGCGCAAAACGCTTGTGCTGGATGTTGGCTTCAACCGCGGACTAACCGGCACATCCACCCGCTGGGAAGCCTTCGTCGGTTTCACATATCTCCTTCCCCACCGTCTTTTCTAGTCACCCTCTGTCGCCGCCAGCGAACTCGTTTAAATTTTCTCTTGAACGGTGAATTACTATTCGTGTATACTGTTTCCGTTGAGTAGTGCGCCTCGCCTTCCGCGAGACTCCCTTACAACCCAAATCGTTCCCTTCTCGAGACATTTGTGTTTACTCTTCGCTACAAGAACAACGACAGCGACGTTAGCTACGGCGGCGGCATGATCGCGCAGGTGACGTCAATTTCAATCCCAAAGTAGTTTTCCGTAGCGCCACATAAGTCCCTTTAGAATCAACACTTGTGAAAGTGTGTCAAAACAAAGGACTTTAAGTACCCGCAGAATGAACACTTATGCAAAAACGGGGGAGGGGGGTGCAACGGCAACGGTACAGACCGGTCACACCCTCCACCTTCAGGCGGACTCTGGCGTGTTACGGACGACCAGAAGAGTCTACAAAAATCGAAGGCGGACCGCCTCGGTCCGCCCATGATTACGGAAGCTGTAGCAGATTAGAAATGGAAGCCGAGCTCGACTGACTCCGAGCGCGGGCTTACGAAGTGTGTGCCGCTGAACGTGGACAGGAAGTTGTACAACACCTCTTGATTCGTCAGGTTGACCACTGTGAAACGCAGACTCCACTTATAGCGGTCGCCATGAAAGAGATTGTCGTGACCCACCGCCAAATCAAACAGATGACGTGGTGCGACGCGCGGTGGATTGTGATCATCGTTTTCGGTTCCCGCCGCGGGAATCGATACGCGGGTTGCGCCGAGTTGCGAGGGAGCACAGCTTGTAAGGGGCGACGTCAGCGTGGGGAACTGGTTACCGCAAAATATTCCCGCTTGTAGCTGCTGGTCTGCGGTTAAGACGGTCAGATCCACGGGCGTTGTTGTATCTGTCGCGAATGGTACAGCACCCGCTACCAAGCCGCTGTCGTAGCGCCAATTGAATCCTAGCCACGGCCCTCGACTCCACGGCTGATACTGCAAGTGCGTGGTCTGGTTGAACTTTTCGTCATGATCGATGCGGAACACAGACCCGCTCTGCCCCACGGTTACTCCCAAGCCACCAACCTGCGGCGGGAAATAGCGAGCGGCCACGCTGGACATAACCACCAGCGCGCTGAATCCATGGAAGTTCGGCACGCTGGCGCGAAGCAGCCATCCTGGGATTTTCGAGTTGTGCCACACGATTGGAAACGTTACCGGAGTATTGCCGAGAATGCTGAAGTCGAATGCATTGTGCGTGTACTTCCAAATGTACTCGGCATCGACCACCAGGTATTTCCCGAAGGCTTGTTGCAGGCCCGCGTGAAACTCATTTCTGAATCCCGCAGGCGCGCTCGCTGGAACGCACGGAATGAGCGCGGCGATTACATCCACATTGCAGCCCCTGCTGGAGATGATCAGATTCTCGTTAAATGGAGTCTCCAGCGTTCGTGCATAGGAGATTCGCAGCACCGTATTACTTGGCTTGATGTTGTAAGCAATTCCCAACCGTGGTTCGGCTTGATTGGCCGACGAAAGCCCTCGATACATATCGCCACGGATGCCCAGGTTGAACGACCAATTGTTTTTCGTGATCGTGTCCTGAACGTATAGAGAGATTTCCTTGACGTCCGCATGACCGCGAAACGCGAAGAGCGCTCCGCCGGGGCGCGTCAGGTCGAACGGAAGTAGGGTTGCGCATGGGCTTCCGGGTTGGGCGACGCCCGTGGTGGCCTCGAAGCAATTGGTGCCATCAGGATTCGTCGTAGTCGGCAGAAGATTTGGATCGACGATTCCCAAGCTGTCATTCTCATTCAAAAAGGTGTGTTGATAGGTCGCGCCCGCTTTTATGTTGTGTATGCCCTTTACGTAAGAAATATCGGAACGCAAGCCCGCGTTGGTCAGGTTGCGGTCCTGCGCGATGGTTTCCGCATTGATGGGACCGAAATCGGCCAGCGGATTCGGGCTCGGATAGTAGTTGTATTGGTCTCGCCGTACGAAAGCGCCCAAGGTGAATACTGCCGATGAACTGATGAGGCGCGTCCACACCGGCGCGATATTAAAGGTCCCGATCTTGGAACGCTCATCCGTGCTGCCGGCCGGATTACCATTGAACTGAGCGAGATTGTCAAAAGTGTTCGGCGTCTGGAACCACGAACGCGTGTACTGAAAATTTCCGTGGAGCGTATCTTTTTGCGAGATCTGGTAATCGATACGGTCGAAAATGTTCTCTTGATTGCCCTTGTCGTGTATCGCCGTAAACTCCGGCGGGTCAAGGAAGCGTCCGCTCCTCAGGCCGTTCGCGGAGATGAAGTTGCCCCATTTCTGGTTTCCGTAGGCTAGATCGAAGCCGGCGTTGACCGTTCCGAAGCTGCCGTAGGAGCTGTATATGGTGCCTGTGGGCTTGGTGACTCCCAGGCCGGACTTGGTAGTGAC
Organism: Candidatus Acidiferrum typicum; assembly: GCA_025463055.1. Lineage (GTDB taxonomy): Bacteria > Acidobacteriota > Terriglobia > Acidiferrales > UBA7541 > Acidiferrum > Acidiferrum typicum_A. The sequence goes on along the minus strand of JAOAPV010000040.1, from coordinate 21,267 downwards.
CTTGATTACCAAGCTCGTCTTGTCTCCAAATTCGGCCGGCGGCGCGCCAGAGATCACCTCCAGCGACTGGATGGAATCGGCAGGAATTTGGTTGGAGAAAACTTTGCTGGTCTGGTCGGTGATCTGTTGGCCGTCCACCGAAAACGAATTTTGCGCGTGATCGCCTAACCCATGCATGTTCCCATTGGAGTCCGCTGCTACGCCAGGAGACACTAAAGTGACCAGCGAGGTCACCGACGAGGATTGGCTTTCTAGAGGAAGCCGATCAATAAGCCCCTGGTCCACGTCGGTGTGAAACGTGGATTCGTTTTCAATCAGGTCACCGCCGTTTGCCTCGACCGTAACCGTCGTTGATGCTGCCGAACCGACCTTCAAGGCAACTGGAAGATTCACCGGAACCGTCGAACGCACGTCTACATCCTGAGTGATTGAACCAAAGCCCGGGGCGGTAACGACCAAGTGATACGGATTAAACGGCACGTTCGTGAAGCGAAAGTTGCCGTCGTTGTCCGTAGTTGCTTCGCGGTGGAAGTGGCTGACGGGATTGGTAATCTCGACCTTCGCTCCCGGCACAGATGCGCCAGATTGATCCTTCACCACACCTTCGATCGAGCCCGAATTCCCCAACTGAGCGTGCGCAGGCACTGCAAAAAGCAACAAACTTATGCTCAACAAAAAACTAAGACTTAATAGCAATCCATAACCGCGAACTCCGTGTAACATTTTTCCTCCGACCCGAAAATGGGATGTGCGTTGATTGGCGTTGGATAGGAACCGCTTGCAAAAGCGGCGGCGCGAGCATTGTGGTGCTCGCGCGAGGAACAGCGACATCAGCAGAAAATCGGGTTTACGCGGAAGGAGGACCGCGAGAGGCGCGATGCAGCGCGAACGGGTCTAAAGGCGAAACATTATCGGGCAGAACAGCATGCCACGCTACTTGCTGCGCTTGCGGGATCGGATCGAGAGCAGCAGCCGCCAAGGCCGGCATGTGCAGCGCTTGGCAAACAGGGCAAACGCTTTCCGGTGCGCCGCTATGATGGTGGACAAAAACGCCTCCACCGGCGAAATACAACAGCGCAACGCAGCCTAAAATGGCTAACGCGCGTTTGCCGGAAATAAACTTAAGGAAGTGCATCTGTCCAAGGTTACACACGCTAGTGTAGCAGCTTAGACGGACAAGGGGACCTCTTGGTTGCTCTAATCGTACCCCGGGAGCCGACGAGCCGACGATCGAACCACGTAGGCCAGCGGGATGCTGCGAGCCCTCTTGTAGGGACAGGGCAAGTTAGCAGGATTAGCTATTCGGCGGAATTACTGACGGGCATCGCGCCCGGTACCGCGCAGAGGGCTGACGTTGTGAGGACGGCCTCCTTGGTTTCCAAGTCGAAGATCTGATATTCGCCGGGCCAAAACGAAAGAAGCTCCTCCACGCGCGTTTTTGCGGCGCTTAGTTCCGGCGCACCTTCCAACCAGAACGCAGCTTTCTCGCTTTCCCTTCTAACGATGTCATAACGGCGACTTTTATCCATTTGGCTCCTTAGCGTTTCCTTCGCTCACTTCCGCTTCCTGCAGACCTTTCTGCCTTCCTAAAAATTTCTAACAGAGTGTGTCCGATCCACCCGCCTTCGATACGGCGCAATTCTCCGGCGATTTCTCCGACTCCTTGTTGGTAGCACGCGCCGCAGGGCTTGCGACTACCGTCCCGCTGCTGACCATTCGCCCGCTGCGCTGACTGAAAATGACGTACTGCCCAGGCGCTTCCGCGGCCAGCTCTATAAGCCGGCTCTTTGCAGTCTCCAAGTCGCGAACTGCCTCGACCCAGACTTCCCCGCCCGTGTCGCGTTTAAAAATGTCGTAGGATTGTGAAAGCATATTAGTCCGAGCCCCGTGGTTAGCATAGCGAGGCGCCAAAATCGTGCAATTAGGTAAAGACCGGATATGCGGCACGGGGTTTTCTTCGGCGCGGGCCGTAAATCTCAAGTCAATCCTGTATTGCATTGGTTGCAGAACGGCGTAAGTTTTCGCATACGTGCGGCGAAGCGAGGATCGCAGCCTTCGTGACAAACATTTTTGTGGTCGATGACAATCAACTCATGCGCCAGCAAGCACTTAGGTTGCTGGAGCAGCAAGATTCCTGGCAGGTTTCCGGCGAAGCGGTGAACGGCAAGGATGCCGTCAGCAAGTTTCGTGACTTGCTGCCGGACGTTACCGTAATGGACTTCGAGATGCCGGAAATGAATGGGCTGGATGCCGCGCGCGAAATATTAAAGGAACATCCGAAGGCCGCAATATTGATGTTGTCGGTGCATCTGCCGGGACAGTTAGCGGTGGAAGCGCGAAAAGTCGGAATCAAGGGCGCCTGCCCTAAATCTGAGATGTGGTGCCTGCCGGACGCGATACGCGCTCTGCTCCGCGGCGAAACTTACTTTCCTCACTGAAACGTCTGCACGCAAAAGCTTTTCTCCCACGAGAACCTTGTCTCGCTAATCATTGCGAAATCGTTCTGGTCAGATCAGTTGCCTTGAACCAGAGTTTCCGCTGAGACTCAGAATTCCCCGCGGCGGATGTGGTAAAATAAAAGTTCCCAAGATGCCCCAGGGAGCGATTAGCGCATGAAATTTGGAGTAGTTGTCTTTCCGGGCTCCAACTGCGATCACGACGCGTTTTACGCCATCAGCAACATCCTGAAAAAACCTGTCGAGTTTATTTGGCATCAATCGCAGGACCTTGCCAATTGCGATGCGATTATTTTGCCCGGCGGGTTTGCGTATGGAGACTACCTGCGCACCGGAGCCATCGCGCGATTTTCCCCGGTAATGAAATCCGTCAGCAAATTTGCGAACAGCGGCGGGATGGTCTTGGGCGTTTGCAACGGCTTTCAGATTTTGTTGGAGGCCGGTCTGCTGCCGGGTGCGATGATGCGCAATAGCGGCTTGAGATTTATCTGCCGGCATGTCCACATTCGGGTCGAGCAGACCGATACGCCGTTCACGAATGCTGCTTCCAACGGGCAGATCCTGAAGATTCCGATCGCGCATAGCGACGGGAATTACACTTGCGACGAGGCTACGCTCGCCGAGCTCGAAAGGAATCGGCAGGTCATTTTCCGTTACACCACACCTGATGGGACGGATGACGCGGCCGGGAATCCGAATGGTTCGATCGCGAACATTGCGGGAATCTGCAATCGCGAGCGCAACGTCGCCGGCCTGATGCCACATCCGGAGCGCGCCGTGGAGTCTGCGCTGGACTCCGCCGATGGTTTGGTCATTTTCCGGTCGATGGTGGAAGCCTTGGTGGGCGCGGCAAAGGCGACTGCTTGAAATTTTTGAAACAGGGGAATTCTCTTCGGGGGGCGCAGCATGCTGCGCCCCGTTGAGTCTAGACGCAAACATGGCGACAGCACCGACTGAAATCAAAGTCACGCCGGAAATCGCGGCGGAGCATGGCCTTACCGCGCAGGAATACGCGCGAGTGAAGCAGATCCTCGGGCGCGAGCCGAACATCACGGAGTTGGGGATTTTCTCGGTGATGTGGAGCGAGCACTGCTCGTATAAATCGAGCAAAGTGCATCTGAAGCGGTTGCCCACGCGCGGAAAACTGGTGGTGCAAGGCCCGGGCGAGAATGCCGGCGTTGTGGACATCGGCGACGGGCTGGTCGCGGCGTTCAAAATCGAATCGCACAATCATCCGAGTTACGTGGAACCGTTTCAGGGCGCAACCACCGGTGTGGGCGGGATTTTGCGCGATATTTTCACGATGGGCGCGCGGCCGGTGGCCGTGCTCGATTCGCTGCGATTTGGCCCGATTACCGCCGGCAAAGGCGTAAGCGAAGAGGAGGCCGCAAAAAATCGCCGCATTCTCGATGGGGTGATTCGCGGCGTTGCGCACTATGGAAATTGCTTTGGCGTGCCAACTGTGGGCGGTGAGGTCGCGTTCGAGCCCTGCTATTCGCAAAACCCTTTGGTCAATGCGCTCGCGCTGGGAATTGCCAGGAAAGAAGATATATTTTTCGCGAAGGCGCGTGGAACCGGGAACCCGGTGATTTACGTTGGGGCCAAGACGGGGCGCGATGGAATCCACGGTGCTTCTCTGCTAGCTTCCGCGGAGTTTACGGAAGAATCGCAGCAGAAGCGGCCCAATGTGCAGGTTGGCGACCCCTTCATGGAAAAGCTGCTCCTTGAGGCTTGTCTGGAAGCGATGCAGACGGGCTCGGTGGTTGCGATTCAAGATATGGGCGCGGCGGGGCTGACGTGTTCAACGACGGAGATGGCTTCGCGCGGCGGCACTGGAATCGAAATCGATCTGGCGAAAGTTCCGCAACGCGAATCCGGCATGACGCCTTACGAAATCATGCTCAGCGAATCGCAAGAGCGCATGCTGCTGGTTGCTGAGGACGGCCGCGAGCGCGAAGTTCTGGATGTGTTCAAGAAGTGGGGACTCGACGCCGTAGTTGTTGGGGAGGTAACCGACGGCGGACTGTTGCGCGTGAGGGATCGCGGCAAGTTGGCGGCGGAAATTCCGGCGCATCCTTTGGCTGAAGGGCCGGTGTATCAGCGGCCAATTGGGCAGCCACCGAGGCGCAACGAAACGGCGGTGGACTGGTTTCGGTTTTCAGCCGAGGACACCAACCTCACCGAGAATTTTGCAAAACTGCTGGGTTCACCTGCGATTGCGTCAAAGCGATGGATTACGGAGCAGTACGACACCTCGGTGCGCACCAACACGCTTGCGGGACCCGGGGCGAGCGATGCGGCCGTGATTCGCATCAAGGATCCGCAGACAGGAGCGGTGAAGCGGGCGCTGGCTCTTGCGACAGACGGCAATGGCCGCTGGTGCGAGTTGAATCCGCGCGTTGGTGCTATGCACGCCGTTGCGGAAGCGGCTCGCAACGTGGCTGCAAGCGGCGCGCGTCCCATGGCGGCTACGAATTGCCTTAATTTCGGGAGTCCGGAAAAGCCGGCAGTAATGTGGCAATTCAGCGAAGCGATCGACGGCTTGACCGTTGCTTGCAATGAACTGGGCACGCCGATTACGGGCGGGAATGTCAGCTTCTACAATGAGACGCTGGGGAAGTCGATTTATCCGACGCCAGTGATTGGGGTGCTCGGGATTCTCGAAGACGCTTCGCGCGTGCTTAAGATTGGTTTTCGCGAAGAGGGCAACGTGATTGTCCTGCTCGATGGATCGACCTCGGTGGCTGGGGCGCAGCATGCTGCGCCCTTACAAGGCACCCAGCAGGAGTTCTCTTCAAGCGAATACTCCAAGACGATTGCCGGAATCGTTGCAGGCGAACCGCCGGCAATTGATCTGGGGGCCGAAAAGCGCCTGCAGGAATGCCTGGTTTCGCTGGCGAGCAGCCAGTCGGTACGTTCGGCGCACGACGTGAGCGATGGCGGCATCGCCGTCACATTGGCCGAATCCTGTTTTGCGGCCGTTTCACAAGGTGCGACGGCGCAACTGGGGGCCAAGGTGAACCTGCCACATGATTCTTCCCCGGCTGAATATGCGCTCTTTGGCGAACGAGGGGCGCGCGCCATTGTATCGGTCGCGCCAAGTTCCCTTGCCGCCGTTCTCGAGACTGCGAGACAATGTGGAGTGCCGGTGCAGCAGATCGGCCAGGTCATCCGCGGCGGTGCTTTTCGCATCGAATATAAGGGGAGGGCGGTGATCGACAGTTCCGTCGCCAAGCTGCACGACACATGGGCCCATTCGCTGGAACGCACTCTCAAGGCTAGCTGATCTTCGTTCAAAAGGGCTCGGTCAAGAGGAAATGACGCAAAAGCTCGCTTACGCCGACGACCGTTTTCACGACGAATGTGGTGTGTTCGGCGTGTTTGGGCATGAAGAGGCGTCGAAACTGACCTATCTGGGTTTGTACGCGCTGCAGCATCGCGGGCAGGAATCGGCCGGAATCGTTTCCAGCGACGGCACGGAACTGCACCTGCATCGTGCGATGGGCGAAGTCGAGGAAATTTTTACGCCGCCGGTGTTGACCAATCTGCCGGGGAATCTGGCGATTGGCCACACGCGCTATTCCACCGCTGGCGATAAGGCGCTGCTGAACGCGCAGCCCATCATGATCGACTGCAACAAGGGTAAAGTGGCGCTCGGGCACAACGGCAATCTTACAAATGCCGCTGAGTGGCGGCGGAAGCTGGAGCATCGCGGCTCAATTTTCCAAACCAATAGCGACACAGAAGTGATCGTACATTTATTGGCGCGCTCGCAAGCACGCAACCTTACCGGCGCGCTCGGCGACGCGTTGAATCAAGTGGAAGGCGCGTACTCGTTGCTCGTACTGACCACGGACGAGTTGATCGCGGTGCGCGACCCACGCGGCTTCCGCCCCTTAAGCCTCGGCAAGCTCGGCGATGCCTGGATGGTGGCGTCCGAAACCTGCGCCTTCGATCTCCTCAACGGTCAATACGTGCGCGAAATCGAGCCAGGCGAAATGGTGCGCATCTCGCGATCGGGCATCGAGTCCATTCATTTCGCACCGGAGAAGCCGCTCCAGCAATGCATTTTCGAGCACGTCTATTTCGCGCGGCCGGACAGCATTATTTTTGGACGCTCGGTCAATGACAGTCGCGAAGCGCTCGGCCGCACGCTGGCGAAAGAACATCCCGTAAGCGCCGATATCGTTGTGCCGGTTCCAGACTCGGGAGTACCCGCGGCGGTGGGTTTCGCGCTGGAGTCAGGCATTCCGTTCCGCATGGGCCTGATCCGCAATCACTACATTGGGCGTACATTCATCGAGCCTTCGCAGGCCATTCGCAATTTTGGTGTGAAGCTAAAGCTGAATCCGATTCGCAGCCTGATTGAGGGCAAGCGCGTCGTGCTGGTGGACGACTCCATTGTGCGCGGCACCACAAGCCGTAAGATCGTGCGCATGGTACGCGAGTCCGGCGCAACGGAAGTGCACATGCGCATCAGTTGCCCGCCCACAATTTCGCCGTGTTATTACGGCGTGGATACGCCCACGCGCGAAGAGTTGATCGCCTCTTCGAGCACGCCGGAAGAAATCTGCAAGTATATCGGGGCCGATTCGCTGGGCTACGTTTCGCTTGCCGGATTGAAACGAGCGGTGAGCGACACGAAGGGCAGTTACTGCACGTCTTGCTACACAGGCGTCTATCCAACGGACTTGGTGCAACTGGAAGTGCGCAACGGTATTGCGAGCAGCAAAACAGGTGACGCGATGAATGGCAACGCTAGTGAAGGCTCCAACGAACATCCCGTGACGGTGGAACATGAAAGCTGAAATGACGGCCGACGCGAAAAGTGATGTCAAATCAGACGCGAAGCGCAAAGAAGCGCTTGCCCACGTGCCGGTGCGGCAAAAAGTGCAGCGGGAGATCATCGCGTGGTTTTGGGTCGCACTGGTTTTCTTGCTGATTAATGGCACCATCGGCCAGGCGCGCGTAATTCCCTCCGGTTCGATGGAAAACACGCTGCTAATCGGCGATCACTTGATCATGAGCCGCATCGGCTACGACGCCGGCGTCCCCTTCACGAATTGGCACGTGCCGCTGTGGCGCAATCCGCATCGGCAGCAAGTCATCATCTTCAAGCCCCCATTTGCGCCGGACACGCCGGACTACGTCAAGCGGGTTATTGGCCTGCCGGGCGATTCGATTGATATCCACGACGGCTCGGTGTGGGTGAACGGCCAAAGATTGAAGGAAAGTTACACCACCGGCCGTTCCGATCCTTACGACCTGCGGCAGCCGTACAAAGTTCCGGATAACTGTTATTTCGTTATGGGCGACAACCGCGGCAATTCGTACGACAGCCGGTTTTGGGGCTGCGTTCCGCGCAACGACATTATCGGCACCCCGGTGATGATATACATGTCGCTCGATGTCCCTCCCGACGCCTGGGAGCCGGGGCAGATTCGCGAGCGCTTCTTTGCGTACGCGAATGCGCTAGTGCATCCGGGCCTGGTGCGCTGGAAGAGATTGTTCCGGACTTTTTAGGCTGACTGTCCCCGGTAAGACGAAGCAAGCGTTGCCGACCCTACCCGGCGGCACGCAAGTATTCTCCCGAAAGAGAACGATAGGAACTTTCGTGCGCGCGTACGACAAACGAACGCTCATAGGACCTCAATGAAATACGCCGATGCCGGAGTGGACATCGCCGTCGCCGACGCAGCGAAGCAGCGCATCCGCCACCACGCGAGCAGAACGTTTACGCCGGGCGTACTCGGCGGCATCGGGGGATTTGGCGCGCTCTTCGCCTTGGACAACAAGAGATGGAAGGAGCCGGTGCTCGTTTCGAGCGCGGACGGGGTCGGCACGAAACTTAAAGTGGCTATGGCTACGGGCGTGCACTCCACGGTCGGCGGCGACTTGGTCAATCATTGCATCAACGACATTCTGGTGCAGGGCGCGGAGCCATTGTTTTTTCTCGATTATTTGGCGATGGGCAAGCTCGATGCGAATGTCGTCGAGCAGCTCGTTGACGGCATGAGCCGCGCTTGCCGCAAGGCGGGGTGCGCGCTCATTGGAGGAGAAACCGCGGAGATGCCCGGCTTTTATCCTCCGGGCGAATACGATCTCGCGGGCTTCATTGTCGGCGCCGTAGAGCGCAAGAAACTTCTCAACGGAAAAAGTGTCAAGCCGGGCGATGCCCTGATTGCGCTGCCCTCGGCTGGTTTGCATACGAATGGGTACTCGCTTGCGCGCAAGCTTGTGTTTGAAGTTGCCAAGCTCAAGCCGGACACTTACGTCGCGGAAATCGGAAACAAGATAGGCGCTGAGCTGCTCAAGCCGCATCTTTGCTATGCGTCGGCACTGAAAAATATTGTTGCGCGCGGATGGGTTTCCGCGTTGGCGCATATTACGGGCGGCGGCATCCCTGGTAATCTGCCGCGCGTGCTGCCGTCTGGCGTGCGGGCGGAAATCGATGTGGCCGCGTGGCCAGTGCCGCCGATTTTCAAGTATCTTGCGAAGCTCGGGAAAATCGAGCCAGACGAGCTGCTGCAATCGTTCAATATGGGCGTCGGTATGATTCTGGTCGTGCCGCCGGGGAATGTAGCGTCTGTAGAGTCGGACTTGAAGCGGCGTCGCGAGAAATTCGTTCGGATTGGCCGGATCGAGCGCGGAGATTCCGGCAAAGCGCGGGTTAAATTTTCAGGCTCGCTTGGTTTGTAGCACGCGCTTGTCCGCGAATTTAGCGGCGGCGAGATTTCTTTTTCTTTGCTTTCGATTTTGTACGCGGTCGAGCACGCTTGGCCGAATGTTCGGCGCTGGCTAGTTCGCGGCGTTTACGCGCAGCCCAGCGCGGCTTATTGACTTGGCGGCCGCGGGCGATGCCCAATCCTTCGGGCGGGACATTTTCCGTGATCGTAGAACCGGCGGCGATGTAGGCGCCATCGCCAATGCGCACGGGCGCGACTAGCGTGGTGTCGCTGCCGATAAAAACACCGCGACCGATGGTCGTGGGGTGTTTCGCGAAACCATCATAGTTGCAGGTGATCGTGCCGGCTCCAATGTTCGTCTTTGGGCCAACATGCGCATCCCCTAGATAGGTCAGATGCGGGACCTTCGTGCCTTCGCCAATGACGGACTTCTTCATTTCCACAAAGTTGCCCGCGCGCGCGCCCTCCTTAAGGTGCGTTCCCGGACGCAAGCGGGCGAACGGTCCGATGATGGCGTTGTTATCGAGGCGGCTCTCTACTGCGACGCAGTGTGGTTCGACCAAGACGTCGTCGCCTAGGATCATGTCGCTTAACACGCTGCCGGTGCGAATCGTGCAGCGCTGGCCAATTTTGGTTTTGCCGAGCAACTGGACACAGGGCTCGAGCACCGTGTCTTCGCCGGCCGTCACGTCCTGATCGATCAAGACGGTTTCCGGCAATTGGATGCTGACTCCGTCGTTCATCAAGTCCGCACGCTTGCGCTCACGGAAAATGCGGTCGACCTCAGCAAGATCGGCGCGCGTATTGCAACCCAAAGCTTCCCGAGGATCGGCAGCCACATGCGCCAGCACTGCTTCATTCTTGGCAGTGAGCGCGGCAATCGCATCGGTCAAATAGAGTTCGCGATGCTTATTGTGCGGTTTCACTTGGGCCAACGCGGGCCAGAGTTTCTCCAGGGTGAAACAGTAGATGCTGGAATTGATTTCGTTGAGATCGCGCTGCTCGTCGGTAAGCTGCGATTCCTCCACGATGGCTTGAACGCTGGTTTCGGATTTGCGGAGGATGCGTCCATAGCCGGCGGGATCACTGACTACCGCGCTAAGGATGGTGGCGGCGGCGTTGGCGGTGCGATGTGCGGCGAGCATCGCGCGCAGAGTTTCCGTGCGGATCAACGGCGCGTCACCCGGCAAAACAATCGCGAGTTTCGCGGAGCCCAAAGCGCGGCGGGCTACCTGCATGGCGTGACCGGTGCCGTGCTGCGGCTGTTGCAGCACGCTCTCGGCGTCGAGCGGCGCTACTACGGTGGTGACTTGGTCGGCCTGATGGCCTACTACTGCTATTGTCTTGCGCGATTTGAGGGGAGCGCAGGCGGCAAGGACGTGTTCGACCAACGTTCGGCCGCCGGCGCGATGCAGAACCTTTGCCACGCCGGACTTCAGGCGCGTTCCTTTTCCCGCGGCGAGAATCACAACAGCAAGGTCGTTGGCCGGCATAAGTTCACTCATTCTGCGGGAGCAGAATCAATTTCGCAAATGTGCTGAGGTGTCGATCGGTGAAAATGCTTAATCCGCGGCGATGGTCGAAAGAGCCGAGACAGTAGGGGCGTCCACCTCTTTAGGAACTGTGTCGCGAGTGGTGACGGTCCAAAGGGTTGGATCCGCGAGCAGGCGGCTGACCAGCTGCGTGTGCAGCGCGTGCCCGGCTTTGTGTGCCTCGACCAAGCCGAGTAGCGGGAGGCCTGCTAAGGCGAGGTCGCCAATCAGGTCCAGAGCCTTGTGCCGACCGAATTCATCCGGGAAACGCAACGGGCCGTTCATCACGCCGCTCGCGGTTAGCACAATGGCGTTGTCGAGCGAACCGCCGCGAATCAGGCCCATGGAGCGCAAAGGCTCTATGTCGCGCTCGAAGCAGAATGTGCGGGCGCGAGCGAGGAGATGGCGGAAAGTTTCCGGACTAACGAGCATCTCCACTTCCTGTTGTCCGACTAAGGGATGCGGGAAATCCACGTAGCAGCGGACGCGAAATTCATCGGCGGGATAGATGCCGATGCGGCGGTCGCCCTCGATGACTTCGAGCGGCTTCAAAACTTTAAGGTATCGGCGTTTGCGCCGAAGCTTCCGAGTGCCGGCTTGCTCAAGCATTTGCATAAACGGCTCTGCGGAGCCGTCGAGGATGGGAACTTCGATGGAGTCAATATCGACGTAGATGTTGTCGATGCCGCAGGAATAGATTGCGGCGAGCAGATGCTCCGTCGTGGAGAGGAGGACGCCGTGCTTCATCAAACTGGTGGCATAGCTCACGCGCGCGACGTTGTGGCCTTGCGCTTCAATTTCGAAATTGTCGAGATCGATGCGGCGAAATACGATGCCGGTATCGGCAGGAGCTGGGACGAGGCGAATACGTCCGTAAACACCTGTATGTAAACCCACGCCTTCGGCGGAAGCAGCGTTTGCGATGGTGGTTTGAAGCATCTACCCCTCTGATTCTAGCACAATGTCATGGAATGATTTCGGGGCTTGTTCCTTACTATCAACAACTTATAACGACATGACCGTTGTCGAACGGCTTCGGTGTGGTAATTTGGCCACATTTCCCTGTTTATCTGTGTCTTTGTGGGACAATGCTGCTGGCCACAGTTGAGGGGCTTCCTTTCTGTCCTATTCTGCGTCCCATTGTTTGCGGTGGTATAATCTCAGTTGCTGTTTTCCAGGCTAGGTGAGCGATGAATCGAGCAGCGCGTATCGGCATTCTGGTAGCTTCAGCGGCGATCTTTTGCTACGCGGGAATTGGCCACGTCCTCGGACGTACACCCGACGACAAGGCGTACAAATCGCTGACTGTTTATGGCGAAGTTCTGCAAAAGATCCAGTCTGATTATGTGGATGAGCCGAACATGCGGCTGGTGACGGCCGGCTCATTGCACGGATTGCTGGAGTCGCTGGATGCGCAATCCAGCTACCTGACGCCGCGCGAATACACCGAGTACAAGCAAAAGGCGCAGAGCGCCGGCACTGGTGAAACAGGCCTGAATCTGAGCAAGCGGTTTGGGTACGTCATTGTCATTTCCGTTTTGCCTGACAGTCCCGCGGAAAAGGCTGGCATACACAGCGGTGATATCTTTGAGCACGTCGCTGGATTCACCACGCGCGACATGTCCGTGGGCCAGGCGCAGAATTTACTGAATGGACCGGCGGGCAGCGGCGTGAAGGTCGGCGTGATCCGGCGCGGCCGTGCTCAGCCAGAGGAAGTGGACGTGGTACGGCAGAAGTTGACTGTGCCGAAGATTGTCGTCCAAAAGACCGAGCCTGACATTCTGGCGTTTCGCGTGCCGTCTCTCGATCCCGGGCGGACGGAAGAAATTCGCAACCGCTTGGCAGATGCGGACAAACAGGGCATTCACAAGGTGATTTTGGACTTGCGTGAATGTGGCCGCGGGCCGGTTTCGGAAGCTGTCAACGTTGCACGCCTGTTTATTCCATCAGGTACTGTCGCAACGCTCCGCGGGCAAACGGTTTCCGCGCAAACTTTTGCTTCTGAACCTGGAAAAGTGGTTTGGCGCAATCCAGTTTCTATTTTGATCGATGGCACGACTTCGGGAGCGGCCGAGGTATTAGCGTCGGCAATTGTCGCGAACCGTCGTGGGGACGTAGTCGGCGAGCGCACCTTTGGTTTGGCGTCGGAGCAAAAGCTAATCACTCTCGATGACGGCTCGGCATTGTTCTTGACGGTGGCAAATTATTACAACGCCGGTGGTAAGCCCATTCTGGACGATGGCGTTACGCCTTCGGAGGTCGTTCGTGCCGCCGCGGCCGAAGATGACAACGATGTGAGCGATGACAGCTCGGCCTCCAACAAAGAAACACTCTCGGGGCCTCGCCCGCTCTCTCCGGAAGACCCGGTTTTCCACAAGGCTGTTGACCTGCTAAAGGCACCCGCAAAGAAGGCCGCCTAACATTCCGTGGCCGTGGCGGATAGAAGTTTCCCGCCTACTGTCGCTTTCCGTTCTTCGAGATGGCGCGGCATCAGTTTTGCGATTCTTCTTGCATTGTTGATTTTTGCCGCAGTCGCCTGCAAAAAAAAGCAATCATCGCCTCCGCTAAAAGCTTCGCAAGTCCATGGCATCACGCGCGAAATGCTGCGCGCCGCCGCCGCGGTTGTTCGCGAGCCAGGCCACATCGAATCCAAGCTGGAGTTTGACGGGCGTCGCTCGGGGCAAGTTGACCACATCCGCGTCACCGTGAGCGCGGGCACATCCCAGTTGCAAAATGAGTTGCTGGCCCGACTCGCGCAATCATTGGATCGTGTTGCGACCGCCAACGCGCTGACGCGCGATGCAGCAAAGGGATCGGAGTCGGCCAATCATTTGGAGTATCGACGCGGGGGGCTGGCGACGATCGTGGTGGATCTGGTGACGCGAACTTTTTCTGTTACTGCGCCTCCAACGGAAGCTGGCTCTGCGCGATTGGCGATAATTCTGGATGATCTGGGCAATGACCGTGCTGCGGCGCAGGCCATTTTCGCGATGCCGTATCCGCTGACAATCTCAGTTCTGCCCAACCATCTGCACTCGGTGGACATAGCGCAAGAGGCACGTAGGCGCGGCTTCCAGGTGATGCTGCATCTTCCGATGGAGTCGATGCGCAACGAGCAGCCGGAAGCGCAGGAGTTGCGGCCAGGCATGTCCGGTGCGGACGTGAACGGTTTGGTTGCTGATCTATTGCGAGCGGTGCCCGACGTCGCTGGTGTAAACAATCACCAGGGCTCGCAATCCACTGCCGACTTGGCACTGATGGACGAATTGATGCCGGTGCTGCGCGAACACAATCTGTTTTACGTCGATAGCAGAACCACAGCGGCCACGGTCGCGTTCGACAGCGCGCAGCGATTCGGCGTGCGCTCCGGATTTCGCAATGTTCCTTTTCTCGATGATGTCGCGGAAGTGGGTGCTGTCCGCAAGCAACTGCTGCTTGCATTGCGGGGTGCGCAGAAGAAAGGCGATGCGATTGCTATCGGTCACCCGCATGCTGCGACGTTGCAGGCGTTGCGAGACGTCTTGCCCGAGGCGAAAGCGCAAGGAGTGCGGTTGGTGTTTGCGTCAGAAGTTGTGCACTGAGGGTGCACAGACACTGGTTATAGCAGAAGATTGCGCGCTGGCTGAACGCCAGCGCTACGGCTCGGGTTCAGTTGTCTTTCTCTGCTTCTTTCTCTCTCTTTTTTTCGGCTTTGGATTTCTTAACGCCCACTTCGGAGGAGCGCTTATCCAAAGCGGCTTTAGTGAAGAAATCTTCGGAGAAACCGGGATTGTATTTGCAGGATTGAAAGAAAACCTGGTTGATGCGACGCCCGTTGCGGTCGAGCGTGATCTGCAAAGGCGTCCACACGCCGTCCATCAGCTGATAATTTGTGTAAATGTGCGTTTCCACGCTGCGGTCAGGCGCGGTATCGTCCGTGAGGGTAACGACGCTGCGCACTAGGAAATGCGAACTCTTGTCTACGGCGAGCCGGAAATCGCGCTGTTCCGTGTCAGTGATTTCGACCCAATCCACCGTCCTGAGATCCACAACATCCGTTCCGCCGAAACGGATGGTCATTCCCGGCTCTTTCAGGCGCACGCGCAGCAAATTGTTAATATCGCGTTTGGCCTGCTCCTGAAAATCCGCGACAGCCGCGGTGCTTAGTTCGGTGACCCCGCCGCGATCGAGAGTCCAGCCGCGGTCGCCGTTATAGACGTTGACGATCACGCCTTTTTTCGAGAAGTCAGTGCGATTTTTGTCCGGATAGCGCCAGTACACCTTGAAGTTCGTGTAACCAGTCAGCTCTCCGTTATGGCCGAACTGCGCGAGGCGGCCATCGCAATTGCTTTCGCGAATATCGAGATAGGTAGGACCACCGAGCGCGCTGATCAACTGCTCGAGAACCTGCTTGCCCTTGGCGGCGCGCTCCTCCGGCATCATGTTATCGGGGTTTTGCGCCTGTACATGTTGGGAGGGCAGCGCCACCGACACCACAGCAACGGCTAGAATCGCCCAGAGTTTGCTGGATCTTAACCGCACAGCACCGCCCCCCCGTTCACATTGATGACTTCGCCGGTCATGAAGTTGGCCAGATCGGAAGCGAGAAACAAAATAGGTCCGGCAATCTCCTCGGCAGTACCTGCACGCCGCAGGGGAATCGCGGAGACAATGGCCTTGCCGCCGGCTTTCGAGTTGATCACCGGATTGGACATGTCTGTAGCCACCCAGCCCGGGGCCACGCAGTTCACTAGGATGTTGTGTCGCGCGAGTTCCGTTGCGAGCCCCTTCGCGAAGCTGATGATTGCACCCTTGGAGGCGCCATAATGCGTGTGAAAGGATTCGCCGCGCTGACCGGCGGTAGAGCTGATGGGAATGATCTTGCCGGATTTTTGCTTGATCATCTGCGGTATGGAAAAATGAATGACGGAGTACACGCTCTTTAAGTTGACGCGGATCATCTCGTCCCATTGCTTCTCGGTCATTTTTTCGATGGGCAGGTCTTCCAGGTTCCAGACGCCGGCGTTGGCAACAACAATGTCGAGCCGGCCCAAACGCGAAATTGCGAAGTCCACAAGTTTCTTGTTATCTGCGTGGTGTCCCACGTCCGCTTTGAATGCTTCGACGCGCGTGCCGTGTTTGCCTGCTTCCTGCTGCACTTGCTCCGCAGCGTCCTTGGCTTTGTTGTAGTTGAAAACCACATCCGCGCCGGCCTGCGCGAAAAGTTTGACCGCCGCTGCGCCAATTCCACGTGAGCCTCCGGTTATGAGCGCCGCCTTACCAGCCAGTGAAATCATCATTCCCCCAGAAGTACCAAGAACAAAAATTGTAAGGATAGCCCGCTGCGGCTCAGACCTTTTCCGCCACGGAATTGTGGGCCTTGCGACCGGCAGCGACCAAGTCCCGGAACAGTTGCCGCGCAGAGGCGTCACCGAACATCCGCTCCGGATGCCATTGCACGCCAACCACCCAATTCGCGTCACCAGTCCACTCGATGCCTTCGACGGTGCCATCATCGGCACGGGCGGTAACGCGCAGACCCTTGCCCGGTGCGGCAACGGCCTGGTGATGCGAGCTGTTGACTTCGCCGCGCCCGCCGCCCGTGATTACTGCAAGGCGGCTGCCCTGCTCGAATGTTGCGGCGTGGCGCGGATCGTCTTTCGGTTCGGGCGTGAGATCTTTTTTTCGGTGTGGCACAGTCGTTCCGGTCTCCGCCCGCAAGTCTTGTATCAAGGTGCCGCCCAGATAGACGTTCAGCAGCTGGCAACCATAGCAAATGGCCAGAACCGGCTTTTGCTCGGCGAAGGCGTGTTTCAGGATCGCACGGTCAGCGGCTTCTCGAGCCAAGTCTGCCGGCGCCGAAAGACCTTGGTTTACGGCGCCATATTCGGCTGGCTCAACATCGGCGGGGCTGCCCGGGAGGATGAAGGCGTCCAAGGTCGGAAGAGTGCGGTCTAGCCCGATTGGGTCCGCCAGAGTTAGCAGGACTGGCTCTCCGCCTGCGGTGCGGACAGCATCCTCGTAGTTCTTGATCGTGGGGAGGTTCCCCTCAGCTTCCTCCTGGGAAGTGCGCCACGGAATGCCTATCCGGGGATAGGAAGCGCGTCCAGATGTCGTCGCGGGGGGCATAGAACCTTGCATCGTAGCATTCGCGGAGGAGAAGCGGCAACACGGGTGGGCCCTTAGCGTCGGGCGGAAGCGGAGTGTCGCAGGACTGCGTCGAGACCGAATTCAGGACGATGAAAGTACGTGGGAAGCTCGCCGAGCCGCGAAGCGAGTTGCTCTGGTGAGGAGGCACGAAGCGTGACATGGCCGAGTTTGCGACCGGCGCGTGCGGATTTGCCGTACAGGTGCAGGTGAGCGTCACGGACGGCGAGCACTTCGGCGGAATCGGGCACGTCGCCGATCAGGTTGAGCATGGCGGAGCAGCCAATTGCGCTGGTCGAGCCGAGGGGCAGGCCCACGACGGCGCGGAGGTGATTCTCGAATTGGCTGGTGACCGCGCCTTCGATGGTCCAATGGCCGGAATTGTGGACGCGGGGGGCCATTTCGTTGGCCAGCAGGCGCCCTTCGTGCTCGAAGAACTCGATTGCCAGGACGCCAACATATTGCAGAGCGTCGAATACGCGGCGGGCCGCATCCTCCGCAGCGTTCTGAATTGCGCGGTCGAGCTGCGGAGCGGGCGCCAGCGACAAGCGTAGAATGCCCCCGCGATGGTGATTTTCCACTAGCGGATAGAACGCGGTTTCGCCGTCGCGCCCGCGAACGGCTAGGACACTCAGCTCGCGGGTAAAAGCGATAAGGCGCTCCAGCAAAAACGGCGCAGGTTGCTGAGAGGGTTCAGCGCCGCTGCGTTTACCCGCCGCCGCGTTCGCCGCTGGTAATTCGCTCTTCGCTTTAACTACGTCTTCCGCGCTGCGCAAAATCCATTGACCCTTGCCGTCATAGCCCATGCGGCACGTTTTCAGAATCGCAGGCAAGCCAATGCGCTTTACCGCAGCATCGAGCGCGTCTTGGTCGGCAACGGCGGCAAATTCGGTTGTGGCGATGCCTAGCTTTTGAAACAGGTGCTTTTCGTTCAGGCGGTCCTGCGCCGCTTCGAGCGCGGCGGGAGGCGGCAGGACCGGCACGCGCTCGGCGAGATAGCGCGCCGCTTCGACGGGTACATTCTCAAATTCGTACGTCACCAGCTCCAGGCCGGCGGCAAATTTCTTCAGCGCGGAGTGATCGTCGTATTGGGCGGTGATGCGTGTGGCGATGCGTCCGACGGGCGCTTCCGGCGAGGGATCGAGAAACCGGAAGTGGAGACCCAGCGGATAGCCAGCGAGCGCAAGCATGTATCCGAGTTGCCCACCGCCCAGGATACCGATGGTCACGCGCGTGTTCCTTTTTTCCGCGTAGCGGGCTTTGCCGCGGCTCCCAGCGCACGAGCTGCGGCCTTCGGGTCGGGGTTTGCGAGGACGCGCTCTGTCTGCGCATTCCGGAATTTTCGGTACGCTTCGCGCAGTTCAGGATGTTTCGCGCCGAGAATAGCTGCTGCGAGCAACGCGGCATTAATCGCGCCTGCTTTGCCGACCGCCAGCGTGCCGACCGGAACGCCGCCCGGCATCTGTGCGATGGAAAGGAGAGAATCCAAACCCTTTAGCGTTTTCGACTCCACTGGTACGCCCAGCACCGGCAGCACCGTTTTCGATGCCGTCATCCCAGGCAAATGCGCCGCCCCGCCTGCGCCCGCGATGATCACTTCAATGCCGCGTTTTTCGGCGGAGGCTGCGTACTCGAAGAGAAGATCCGGCGTGCGGTGCGCGGACACCACGCGCGTTTCATGTGGAACACCCAGCTCTTGCAGGGTGTTTGCGGCGTGTTCCAGGGTCTCCCAATCGGAAGAAGAGCCCATGATAATTCCGACGAGCGGGGCCTTCCCCAATGTAGAGTCTTTTGCCATTCTCGCTTTCACCGAAGAAGCGAACATTTTACGGTGTTTTTCAGTGCGCCGCGAGCTGCGCGCGCTGTTTCCAATAGTGTCGGAGCTGCCCGACCAAATAGAGAGAGCCCGTAACGAAAATGGCATCCTCAGGCGCTGCCTTGGAGACAAGATAATCGAGCGCCTGCTCTGCGTCGGGGATGACTGTGCTTTTGCCGGCGTGGTGCGCCGCGATTTCGCTGAGCTGCGAAGCGGAGATGGCGCGCGAGGTGCGCGGCTCGGTGAAGACGACTTCGGCGGCGTGCGGAAAAAGGAGGCCGGCGATTTCGTCGACGGCTTTGTCGCGAAGCGCTCCGTAGAGGACAAAAAGTTTGCGGCCTGCAAAGTTTTCTTGCCAGAACGCGGCCAGTTCGCGCGCTGCGCCGGGGTTGTGGGCACCGTCCGCATAGATGTCTGGCCGCGATTGCAATTGTTCCAGGCGTCCCGGCCATTCGGCCGCGGCGATTCCTCGCTCAATCGCGTTCTCCGGGATGCGATAGCCACGTGCACTCAAAACGCGGGCCGCAGCTACGGCATTGATCGCGTTTTGCAGTTGGAAACGTCCGGGCAACGGTGGAGCGAGTGTTGCGGACCAGCCGGAAGCAATTTCCGTGATTTGCGCGCGGACGCGGCCATTCTCCATGACCTGGTTGTCGACGCGATACGCCTGAGGCGTTTCGATGATCGGGCAGCCCAGCTTGTTAGCGCGAGCCAGAATGACCTCGCGCGCTTCCGGCCGCTGGGCGCCGATAACAACTGGAACGCCCTTTTTCAGAATGCCGGCTTTTTCCGAAGCAATTTCCCGCAGCGAATGCCCGAGAAAATTTTCGTGGTCAAAGTCGATGCTGGTGATCAGGGAAATCACGGGATTCAGAATATTAGTCGCATCGAGCCGCCCGCCCAAGCCGACCTCGAAAACGCCGAAATCCACGCGATCTTCGGCAAAGTATTGAAAGGCCATCGCGGTTACGCATTCAAAATACGTAGGGTGAGCGCGAAGCTTGCTTGCGGCGAGAAGTTCTTCGATGGCCTGCTGAATTCGCGTGAGCGTTTCCGCAAAATCGGAATCGGTAATTTCCGCACCATCGACACGAATGCGCTCGTTGATCTTTTCCAGGTGCGGCGAAGTATTCAGCCCGGTGCGAAATCCGGCTTGCCTCAAAATCGATTCGAGGAAAGCGGCAGTCGAGCCCTTGCCGTTTGTTCCGGCAATGTGCGCGGAGGGATAGGCGCGATCGGGACGCCCCAGGCGCTCGGATAAAATGGCGATGTTCTCGAGATCAAATTTCGCGGCGGCTGCCTGCGTGGGCGCGGCCAGTTCCCTGCCAAGCGAGAGTAAATACCGGACCGCGGCGTCGTAATTCATTTCAGCTCAGCAGGAGGTCGAAGGAATTGGCGAGGAAGTTTTTCAACTCTTTGCGAGGGACCACGGCGTCGAGAAAACCGTGTTCGAGCAGAAATTCCGAGCGTTGAAAACCTTCGGGCAGCTTTTGGCGGATGGTCTGCTCGATCACGCGTGGCCCGGCAAAACCAATCAGCGCCCCGGGTTCCGCGATATTGAGATCGCCCAGCATTGCAAAACTCGCGGTCACACCGCCGGTCGTGGGATCGGTCATTATGGAGATATACGGCACCTTGGCTTCGTCGAGCTTGGCAAGCGCCGCGGAAACTTTCGCGAGCTGCATCAGGCTGATGGTGCCTTCCATCATGCGCGCGCCTCCGGAGCAGGAGACGATCACGAGCGGCTGCCGCGAATCGAGAGAGCGTTCGATGCCGCGGGTCACTTTTTCTCCGACGACCGCGCCCATGGAGCCGCCGATGAAATTAAACTCCATGGCACAGCACACGATCGGGCGGCCGTTGAGCTGGCCCTCTGCGGTGATAATCGCGTCACACATGCCCAATTTCTTGCGCGCTTCACGCAGGCGGGACGCGTAAGGCTTCGTATCGACAAAGTGCAGCGGATCGGTCGAGGTCATGCGCGCATCGTGTTCGGTCCAACGCCCATCCAGCAGCATGTCCAAGCGCTGCTTCGCGCCCATTTTGAAATGAAATTGGCACTTCGGGCAGACCAATAAATTGGCTTCCAGGTCCTTCCGGAATACGATGGTGCGGCAAGACTCGCACTTGACCCACAGCCCTTCCGTGCGCACGCGGCGCTCTTCCGGAGGCGTGGGCTGATCAATCGATTTCTTGTCGCGCTTAAACCAGGCCATTTAGAGATTCAAGACTCACCGTCGGATTAGAAGGAAACCAACGGTTTCAGTAGTCGATTCCTCGCTGTGCCAGTATACCCTTCGTATACGGGTGTTTCACTTCGCGCATCTCGGTGACCAGGTCGGCCAGTTCTACGAGCTTGGGGTGCGCGTTCCTTCCAGTGCAAATGACGTGCACTCGCTCCGGTCGATTGCGCAACGCTTCGACAACTTCGTCCGGGTCCAACATTTTGTAGCTGATTGTATAGTTGATCTCATCGAGAACGACCAAATCATATTTTCCGCTGTAGATGGCCTCGCGTCCGGCCTGCCAGCAGTCGTGCGCCATCTTGACGTCCTCAGGATCGGTCTCGGCACCGCCTACTTTGACAAAGCCGCGGCCCATAGGTCGAATCTCAAGCTTGTCGTCGCCCAGCATCTTGGCGGCGTCCAGCT
>JAOAPV010000133.1 GCA_025463055.1 Candidatus Acidiferrum typicum | reverse complement strand
GACCGCGGGCTCGACCTTCGAGCTAATCCTGCCTGGTGCGCCGTTCGGGAGTTGAACCCGCATCTGTTGGGTGTAGGCCAACTATTCTGGTCCGTTGAACTACCGGCGCGAAAAATTGGTAGAGGGTACAGGGGTCGAACCTGTCTGGCCGCGCTAATCTGGCGCCGAAGTGGGTATAAGCCACTGCCCCTCGCCGGAGGCCCCTCTATGGTGGCTCGCGATGGATTCGAACCATCCGCGACGGCTTTATGAGAGCCGCGTTCTTCCTACTGAACTAGCGAGCCGTGTCTTCCCTCGAAACTTGGCTGGCCGGGCAGGATTCGAACCTGCGCATGGCGTGATTAACAGTCACGTGCCTTTCCAGCTTGGCTACCGGCCAAAAACACGAAAGCCCCGATTTTTTGGTCGGGGCCTTCAAAAATGTCTGAATTTAGTAACCGAAAATGATCAGACCAATCCCGAGGGCCCAGCGCGGTTGACGCGCCGTCTCATCATGGATCGGTTGTAACAGAACGTGAAAGCTTACTGACCGCATAGTGTCACGTCGGAATATCGACGTTAGTTGCATTTAAGAGTGCTCTCCTTTTTTTTGTTTGACTCCCACAAGCAGAGCTGCTTATACTCTGCCCCATACTGACAGTTAGATCGACCACCACAAACGAAGGATCTAACTAGAGCTTCCCCAAACTTGCGGTATGTTGTTTAAATTTAGAAGTCGTTCAGTGCGCATAAGTGTGATTTGTGCGTGCTAACGGCAGCTACTAACTAGTTGATTGGTCAAGGTTGAGGGAGCGAGTGCCCGCCTCATTTCGAGTCGACCTCGCGCCGGATTGCGTCGAGGTTCGCGTTTGATGTCTGGTTGTATTCCAGCACTGCCAGTCAAACCCAAACTTCTCTTCGCTAAGTGCGCTTATCGGTATTCAGCCGACCGACACTGGGGTCTCCACCCAGGCGCGCCAAGTATTTGGAGCTGACTTTGTGACGCCGTGAAAGCGCAGAAACGAGGGTAAGCGTGGAACGAATATTCGTGAGAGCCGTACTTTTCCTCTTTTCAGTTTCGCTCCTGGTTGCTATTCCCGAACCCTTGATTGCTCAGAGTAGCGGGTACGCTCGTGAGCGCGCCATTGTTATCAATCATTCGCAGGTTGCCAACGCCGACCAGACAAACTTTCCCGTGCTTATCTCTGGGGCATTCTCTGATCTCGCGACCGTCGGGAATGGAGGCAATGTACAGAGCACGCAAGGGTACGACATTATCTTCACCTCCGATGCCGCCGGGCAGAGCCTATTAGCGTTCGAGCAGGAGACGTACTCCCCATCAACAGGAACGATCAACTACTGGGTGAAAGTGCCTACTGTTTCGCACACAACGGACACCATCATTTACTTGTTCTATGGAAACGCGTCGGTCACGACGAATCAATCCAACAAGACGGCGGTGTGGGATGCAAACTACAAAGGAGTATGGCACTTATCGAACGGGACGACACTGAATGCCAATGATTCCACGGGCAACGCGAATAATGGGATCGTGAGTGGAAGCATTTCTGCCGCCGCCGGGAAAGTAGACGGAGCAGCCACGTCGCCCGGCACTACAGGGAATGTTATCACCACGCCTAATTCGATTACGGCCGATACAAGCGCGTTTACCTACTCGTTTTGGTTCAATTCGGCCGGGGGCGGGATTGCAGCGCTCAGGGGCCAAGACGGGTACGGAAATGGATGGAGCAGCGTCGTACAAGTGGGTTCTAATATTCAATTCAACATAGTGAATAACGTCCCTGCGCAGATTAACGTGACCAGTAACGCCACGATTACGGCAGGCACCTGGTATTACGTGACTGCGGTGTGGACTCCCGGCTCGAGCATGCAGCTCTACCTGAACGGTGCGTTGGATAGCGGTCTCACGAACACCTCCACCACTCTTCGCAGCTCAACCAAAGGGGTGCAGTTGTTAAATGGTTTTAATGGCCTTTTAGACGAGATGGAGATCTCGAATACCGCACGTTCCGCTGGTTGGATCGCAACTGAATACAACAATCAGAACTCACCGTCGACCTTTGCGGTGCCATGTCCTGCGCAATCGCCGGGCAGTTCCTTCACCAACTGCTTACGACCGGCTCCGGCGACTTACTCTTACGTTCGGGCAATCGCGCTCAATCACGGTAAAGTGCCAAACACGGACCAGCAGAATTTCCCGGTTTTAATCTCCGGCACATATTCTGATCTCGCGAACGTTGCCAATGGCGGTAAGGTGCAGAGTCTTCAAGGCTACGACATCACCTTCAGCTCGGACTCGGCCGGTCAGAACCGGCTGGACCATGAGATCGATACTTACAACTCCACGACGGGAGCCGTGAATTTCTGGGTTCGGATCCCAACCCTTTCGCACACAACAGATACGACGATTTACATGTGGTATGGGAACAGCGCGGTCACAGTTTCGCAAGAAAACAAAGCGGGCGTATGGAGCAACGGGTATGCCGCGGTCTATCACATGGGTAGCGGCAGTGCGATCAGCGGGAGCGATTCTACAGGGGCCCACCCAGGTACGGTAAGCAGTGTGTCTGCCGTCGCTGGAGTCGTTGGTGGCGGAGGGGGCTTCACTGGTTCATCGTCAATCAGTGCTATTCCTGTCAGCCCCCTATCTGGATCATTCACGATTGAAGAATGGGCGAACCCAAGTTCCACCTCGGGCGTTTTGGG
>JAOAPV010000145.1 GCA_025463055.1 Candidatus Acidiferrum typicum | reverse complement strand
TGGTTGGGGTAGAAGGTTGCCGTCATTAGCGATCTGGATCATCGGCGAGCCGTCGGAGAGGCCGTACTTGAAAAAGCGCGAAACGCTGGCGTTCAGGATACGGAAGCGATACTTGCGGCGCTCCACTTCAAAGAACGGCTTGTAGCACAAGTTCACGGTCATCACATCGCCGATAAATCCATCCAGCTGGAAAATATCGAAGAAGAGCTGTCCGTTGGCGTCCCAGGCTTTGTCAGCCAGCATCAGGTTCACGTCATAATCCAGGTTGCCCCATGATTTTGAGGAACCGCTGGGCAGGCGCAGGTTCACGCCGTCATTCAATTCTTCGTTGCCACGATCCAGGGCGCTGTAGATGTTAAACATGGCAGCGTTGCCTTTGTACACGTTCTGCGAAGTGAAGCTGAACATGTGATCGTGGAACCAGTGGGTGCTCATGGTTTCATGCCAGTCACCCGGGACCTTGTTGATTCCACCTGCATCGGTCGGGCTGCCGGCCATTGGATCGGTAGCGTCCACGTTGATGCTGTCATGCCCGGCCAGGATGATCGGCCAGTGATAGTCGTAGAACTGTCCGGGGGAGAAGAACGCGCCGGTAAAGCCGTCATTCTCCGCGCCGTGGTGTCCGTTGTGCTCGTGGGTAGAAATAGTGTGGCGTCCGAAGCCGCCGTTCTTGGTTACATCAGCGGGCAGCTTGTTGTGATGGCGGAAAATCAGCGGTTCGCCGTAGCGGCCAATCGCCAATTTCGGCGGAATTGTTCCGTTAAAAGTCCACATCGCCAGCGGGCCCTGGTCGGGCAGATTCGGGTGGAACTTGGGATGAATGCTCTGGCCGTTTTTAGTATTGACCTTTGCCCCTTCCTGCGTTGCTTCAATGTATACCTGTGGAGCAAATTCATTAAACCGCTGGTGTGCCCAATCTTGTCCCGGCGGACGTCCTTCACATGGGCTAAAGCCTCCGCCCAACTCAGGGGCGCAGGCAATTGGCGTCTGGTTCGCCATCTCCGTGCAAACAGGATTACAGGACGCGATGGGCTGGCGGTCTAAAACTTCAAAGCGAAGCATCGGCTGCGTGAATGCCAGACCGCTGAGCCCTGCGCTGGGTGGCGCACCTGTGGGAATGCTTGAGCCACCGGAGGCATAAGCGCTCTTTACAAACGGGTTAAGACCGTGGATGGGGGCCAACATTCCACCGGTTGTGATTAAGCCCCATTTAACTAGATCGCGACGAGAAACTTTGCCCTGAGAATAGGCTTTTACGATCTCGGCGCGGTTATCTCTTGCGTTCTCTGCTTCCCGAAGTCTGGCTTTGGAGGAGTTTTCTGACAGAAAAAACCCTTCAGGCTGTTTACGGCTCATTGGCTGCGCTCCTTAAGTGTGGCTGACAACCAGTGGCCCGGTTCCTATTTGTGTCTCTTTGGAACCTGTTGCCCAAAATTCTTGAGCCCAGCATACAAATCGAAGGAAGATAGGTGCTCGCAATCCCACAATCGACCTGCACTGGCCGGAAGACGGTGTCAGCGCTCAGGGAGAGAATGGACTTTGGTCATTAGAATCGAGCGAGTAGAAGATTAAAATTTCAAAAGGTTTTTGGCCTGTTGGGGGTTACAAGCCCCCTTCCAACTTCGCGACAACTGGGAAGAACAGAATCTTTTAGCGCTGAAATCTCTGGTTTCCTCAGCAATGAGTTTTTAAGCCTAATCTTGAAAACGGGCTACGATAGTACTACCCATTCCGCTATTGATAAATAGAAAGGTGAGGCAACTCTGCTTTTCGGGATGCCATCAGAGACTCAGGCTTAAAAAGCTGGCCTCTTATCCCTCCCAGACGGCCGCAGTTCGAGATGTTCGCGGCGCTTCGTTGGCTGTAAGCAACAAGAAATCACAAATATGGGTGCTGAGTCCCCCTATTCAGCATCGTTGGCAGCGGTGTGCTTTGAAACCGGACGGCTCAGGTTCATCCAGGTCTCGACGCCCCCGGTCTGTTAGCGATTGCAAAAGGAGCTGCAATGCCGCAAAAGATCGGTAAGTGGGTAGTTCTCAGCTTACTTTTCATTTCCGCCAGCTTTTTGCCAGGACAAGTCGGCAAAACCAAAATCGGTCAGGAAGTCGCAGTTCCAGTCCATTTAGAAGACGGTCAGGAATTTCAAATTCCAACCCGGCAGTTAATTTCTCATGGGCGGCTGCTCTTCACGGCCATGTGGACCAGCCAGGAAGGTGGAGGACGGCCGCTCACCAAAGGGACTGGTGCTCCACTTTCAGATTCAAGCGATCCTTTGATATTCCCCCGTAACTTTAATCGTGTTTCCGGTCCTGATACCAATTCTTGTTCGGGCTGCCACAACAAGCCAATTGTTGGAGGTGGCGGTGACATTGCGAGCAATGTCTTTGTTCTGGGACAAAGATTTGACTTTGCCACGTTCGACCGCGCGGACACTATCCTGACCAAAGGCGCCCTGGACGAAGTGGGCAAGCCTGTAACACTCCAGACCATCGCGAACTCCAGGAAAACCGTCGCGATGTCCGGTTCAGGATTCATTGAAATGCTGGCGCGCCAGATTACCGCTGATCTGCAGGCGCAACGAGACCTCATTGGTCAGGGGCAGAGCCGGGCACTCTCTTCAAAAGGAATCAGTTTTGGCATCCTCAAGCGTGGTGTGGATGGCTCCTGGGATACTACGAGCGTAGAAGGACTTCCGGCGCCAAGCTTGATCTCCAGCGGAGCCAACAATCCACCCAACCTGATTATCCGGCCTTTCCATCAGGCGGGAAACGTGATCTCACTGCGGCAATTCAATAATAATGCCTTCAATCATCATCATGGAATTCAGTCAGAAGAACGCTTTGGACTGGGCGTGGATGCCGATGGCGACGGCTTCGTCAATGAACTTACACGGGCAGATGTAACCGCGGTTACTCTCTTCCAGGCAACGATGGCGGTTCCCGGTCGGGTCG
>JAOAPV010000061.1 GCA_025463055.1 Candidatus Acidiferrum typicum | reverse complement strand
GTCACCCGCGGCGAAGAGTCCGGGAACATTCGTCTCCAGATAATACGGACTTCGCTCCAGCGGCCAACCGCCATTCGGTGACTTGCCTTCAAAATGCAAATCTGGCCCGGTGACCAAGTACCCAGCTTCGTCACGCACGACTCCGGCTTCCAAGGCCCAATCGGTGTGCGGTGAGCCTCCGATGCAGACGAAAAGCCATTTGGTCTCGAATCTCCGTTCCTCCCCGGTTTGTCGATTCGTCAAAGTAATGGCTCGCAGCACTTCCTCGCCTTCCAATTTAGTGACTTCTGTATTCGTGAGCACCTCGACATTGGAAGTGGAGCGAATGCGATCGATTAAATAAGTGGAGAGTGTGCTTTTCAGAGTGTCCCCGCGCACGACCATGGTGACGAGCTTAGCGAACCGCGAAAAATGCAGCGTGGCTTGCCCCGCCGAGTTGCCGCCTCCCACAATGAAAACGTGTTCGTTCCCACACATGGACGCTTCGCTGGCGCCTGCCCCGTAGTACACTCCCGCCCCAATGAAGTGATCTTCGTTCGGGAAACCTAGCCGGCGGTAGTCGATGCCTGTAGCGCAGATGGCCGTGCGTGCCACGATTTTTGTACCGTCAGCCAAATACCCGGTGCGCGTGCCTGCGGTGAACTCGCCGCGAACGCCCTCGCGTGCCAGCAAAATTTCCGCGCCAAAGCGGCAAGCTTGCTCGCGAGCTCGTTCTGCTAGATCAGCGCCGCTGATTCCGGACGGAAAGCCAAGATAGTTTTCTATCTTTGGACTGCTTCCCGCTTGTCCCCCGATTGCCCATCTTTCCACAAGGACCGTTTTCAACCCTTCGGACGCACCATACACCGCGGCGCTCAGTCCTGCCGGCCCAGCTCCATAAATCGCAAGATCATATTGGGTGCACGACGGAGTGCGAAACCATCCCAGTTTCTCAACAATTTGCCGGACGGCGGGATGTTCCAGGCGTGTGCCATCTGGGAAAACGCACACCGGCAACCTCGGGTCGCGCGCGTGTTCGACTCCAATCTGGCGTGCCTGCTCGTTGGAATGTATTTCCACCCATTCGAAAGGCACATCACTACGATGAAGGAAATCCCGGATGGCATAGGCCGCGGGAGAGCCCGCCGAGCCGAACAACTTCAGCTTCGGCTGCTGTTCCTGTTCAATTGGCATCTGCCGAAGCTCTCCCGTAAATCTCTGCTCTGGATGCGACGGCGCCGCTCACGCCAGCACAATGTGGTCGACATAGCACCAGCGCCAATCTTCACCAGGTTCGAACGACTGGATAATTGGATGATGCGTCTTATGAGAGTGTTTCGTAGCGTGCTTGTTCGGGGAAGTATCGCAACATCCGACGTGACCGCAAGTCAAACAAAGGCGCAAGTGTACCCACTCGTCTCCTGTTTGCAAGCACTCCAGGCAGCCGTCGCTGCTTGGCTCCACGTCGCGAATCTCCTCTATGTGTTCACAGATCATTGCGGCGATGGCGAATCCATCTACTTAAATGAGCATCAAGCCGGCGCTGCCTCTAAGGTATGTCCGACACCAATCGGCGCGCGGCGAGAGACAGCATCAGCCGGGAGAAACCGCTAAAGAGCATGCTGAATCCCACGAGAATACCCAGCACCCATGCGGCGTTCGCTGGCCAAGTTCTATAGATGATGATGGCGAGAACCAGAGTGACAATGGAATCCACGAACAGCCATCCCGAACCAGCCATGGGTCGCAGCCGCACCGCCAGGATGAATTCCAGGATGCTCTCTGCGAATAGATAAATGGCGAGCGCAAGCGTCAGCGTAACCATGCCGGTGATTGGGTTCCACAGCAGGTAGGTCCCAGCCGCGACGTATACGATACCCAGCAGCAATTCGAATATAAGACCGCCCGTGCTGCGTGTTTGCCACCCAAACACCCAGTGGGCAACGCCGCTAAAAATCAGCAGCCACCCGAACAGCACTGTTATTGCGATTCCAGCCGCGGGCGGTATGACGATGGCCAGAATTCCCGCCAGGATCATCAGCACGCTCAATGCAATGGACCATCCCAGCGACTTCCGAACGATGACAGGAATGGGAGTTGATGTGACACTCATGAGGTTTCCTCCGAAGGTCCCTCTGGAACCCTGTGAATTATTTTTGTGGCTGGGAGAGTGTTAGCTGGGAAGCTGGGATCCGGCGTTCCCTCTTATTGCCCTTCGGCTTGGTCTGGAATCACCACGAACGCCGCTTGTCCTTGGCGCATGATGCGAAGCAGTGTTTGGCCTTTGGCCTCGGCTGCTAATTTGTTGAAATCCGCCACGGAATTGACGTCATGCCGGTTGATGCTCATGATGATGTCCCCTTGCGTCAGATATTGCGCCGCAGGGCTGCCGGGATCGATTTCCGTCACCACTACGCCGTGAGTTTCCGAGGGTACGCCAAGCTGCTTGCGCAGGTCCGATGTCAGGTTCTGCACCGTAACGCCTCGCAGCACTCCCTGATTCGGTGATCTGCTCGGTCCTCCCGCGTACGCAAGGTTCCCGGGACGTTGTTCGAGCGTGACGTTTACCGTTTGCGGCTGGCCATTGCGCAGAATTTCCAGCGTGACTGGAGTTCCCGGGTTCGTGCTGGCAACCATCGCTAACAGCTCCGCTGAATCACCCACTGTTTGTCCGTTAAACTTTCGAATAACGTCGCCGGGCTTCAATCCGGCTTTGGCCGCCGGACCTCCGGGACTCACGTCTTGCACCAATGCTCCGGAAGTGTCCGGCGCTTTGAATTCCTGGGCGAGCTCCGGAGTAACCGGTCCAATCGTGGCGCCAAGAAAGCCGCGAGTCACTTTGCCTGTCTTGATCAACGATTCCATTGCGCGCTTCGCCATGTTGATGGGTATGGCGAACCCAATGCCGACAGAGCCCGCGGTCTCACCTTGTCCGCCCGGGCTTAGAATCGCCGTATTAATCCCGACCATTTCGCCCCTGACGTCCACCAACGGGCCGCCTGAATTTCCGGGGTTGATTGCCGCGTCTGTTTGAATGAAGTCTTGCACCTGCTCGATATTTCCTTGCGAGCGTCCCAGCGCACTGACCGTGCCGCGCGTCACAGTGAAGTTCAAGCCGAAGGGATTGCCAAAGGCCATCACTGTGTCGCCCACATGTAGATTGCTTGAGTCACCGAGCGGGATGGTGGGAAGACTGCGGTTATCGATCTTGACTACTGCTACATCGATGTCAGGGTCCGCGCCAATCACCTTAGCCTTGAATACGCGTTTATCGTTGAGCATCACTTGAATAGTCGTCGCTTTGTCGATTACATGGTTGTTAGTCACGATGTAGCCGTTCGAATCGAAAAGCACACCCGTCCCGAGCGCGTGCTGGCGCTGCTCTCGTGGTATCTGCAGCTGGTTACCGAAAAACTGTCGAAGCCACGGATCCATGAACAAAGGTGATTGATCCGCTTTGATGACTTGCTCCGTTCGGATATAGACGACCGCGGGAGACGTTGCCTGGATAACGCGCTCATACGCTTTGTCCTGTCGCTCAAGCAATTCGATATCCGGTCCGTCAAGCCCTGGCCGCGCGGCCATAACAAATTGAGCGTGGTGGCGTGAAAAGTACGCGCTTCCAATAATCGTGATTGCCACCAACGCCAACAGTCCCAGGCGCAAGGCCGATCCTGTCGCTGTTCTAGAAAACGGTTCTCGAATGCGCCACATGGAGCTTCTCCTTAATTTTTCTGTCTGTCGTTTAGACTTCTCATGTGCGCAGTTGGACGCGGCGATTTCGACCACTTTTTCTATTCTGTCCTCAGAAAAATGCCACAAACCGGCCTGCTAAGGCAGCGTTGATGACCTACTATGCCGAAGCTCCCTTCGCTGTTCCTGCACTTGTCACCTCAATTTGCCTGGGCAGGCCAGATTCGCGAAGCGGCGCTTTAATCTCCAGCACGCCATTGTTGTACTCTGCGGTCAGTCTTTGCGTGTCTACGCCCTCCGGCAGAACGATCGTCCGATGGAGGCGCCTTCGCGAAAATTCCTGGTTCAGATAATATGCATTCCTGTTTTGTTGGGCATCTTGAGGCTCGCCGCTCACTGTGAGGTTGTTGCCTTGTACGCTGACCTGAAGATCTCTCCGATCGACGCCTGGAAGAGCAACGGCAAGGCGATACTCCTTCTTCTCCCGATCCACCCAGGCTTCGATCGGCGGCACGGCGATTAGCAGCCGCTCACTACTATTGTCTGCGGTATCTCCACGCGTCACATTGTCCATCTTGCTCCTCCGGAATGTTTTCTAAGCTGACGCTGCCCCGATTTCAGCGGGTCTGCAATAACTCGGGGTCCGAACTCGTTTTGTGATGATGTTTGAAGTTTCTCTTGCGCTCTTTCTTCAAGCTGCAGCGGCGGCTGCCGTGCTTATCGTGATTCGGTTGTCCACGCTCCGGACCCCTGGCGCTCGCCAGGCGGCCCTCTCCGCTTCTTCGCGTTCGAACCACGACCGCACGGTGCCTTTCAAAATAACTTTGTCACCTTCGACTTCCACCGTGATGCGGCTCGCGTCAAGTTCCGCGCTGCGTTTTAGCGCTTCTTCGATCGCGGATTTCACCTGGGCGGTGCTCGGCCGTTCCTTTACAACGATGTGGTTTATCACTCCCTTTATCCCCACAAGGCTCCGTACCGCTTCCTCGGCCGCATGCTTTTGAAATTGCCAGTCCACCTCTCCTTCCAGAGTGACCCAGCCCTTCGATACTTTTACCTTGATGCGGTCTTTCGGGACTGTAATGGTCCACTCGAGACGGTTCACCGCGGCCCGGGCTATATCTTCGTCGGTACGTTCACTCGAAATGGGCAAACGGATTTCGAGCTCGTTGGCTACTGCCTTGACCCCTGAGACGCGCGCGGCCGCCTCTTCAGCGCCGATTTTCTCCCAGTAATTGTTGACATGACCGGTGAGTGTCACGATTCCGTCCTTTACCGCCACGCCGATCTCCGATGCGTTTACGCTGGGTTCAAAGTTCAGCTCTGCTTCAACGTTCTTTCGTATCTCCCAATCCGTCATGTGCGTACGTTTCCTTTCTAACCAGATGGCTGCCCGCTTTGCTTCAGTGCTCAGATGTGATTAGCAATCGATGAGGAACGCAAAGACGATAAAACAGCACAAACCCCCGCCTCGATTAGCTCTGCACCTTTGAGTCCAGTGCAGAACGCATCCCTCGAATTCCTAAGGCGCGTACGCATGCTTGTCTAATGCAACGCTTTAGGGCGCGCGCGTATAGTTCGCGCGACTGAATGTCGCGCCCAAACTAGGCGCCGCCGCGTCACTAATTCGACATTGCACCGACACCGCTAGCGCCCGAGAGCATGTCACGCGTTCGGCGCCATCGCTTGGTTGTGAAGGTAAAGTTACAGCTACAGTCTTTTCGGTAAGGCCATCAGGCAAGTACAGTATCGACCACAGGAACTAACGGTACGAACATCGCGTCGAACTACTGCCGATCATCTTTGGCGCAGTACGAAGTTGCGTTGTCGCTACTCCGAACAGAGCGGCTCATTGCATAGGGAGGCGGTTGTGGAGAAATCCCCCTAGGATCACGTGCCCGTGTCGAGCGTCGAGCAAACCCGCGCCAGTTCACCATCTGAAAACGCCACAACGACCATCTCCCGGAAGATCGGAGACGTTAATGGCGTCATCATAGGACAAAGCGCGGGACTCGGCGCGTTGCTCAAAGGCGTCGAAACGGTTGCGCCCACAGACTCTACGGTGCTCATCCTCGGTGAAACCGGTACGGGGAAGGAGCTTATTGCTCAAGCCATTCACCATCTGAGCCCGCGGTGTGATCGCGCCTTCGTGAGAACCAGTTGTGCCTCCATCCCAGGCGGACTCCTTGAAAGTGAGCTTTTCGGGCGCGAGAAGGGCGCCTATACGGGCGCGGTCAGCAAGGAAATCGGACGCATCGAGCTGGCCAATGGCGGCACCCTGTTTCTCGACGAGATCGGCGAGATCCCGTTGGAGCTCCAATCCAAGTTGCTGCGCGTCTTGCAGCAGCAAGAATTCGAGCGATTGGGCAGCCCCCGTACCATTCAGGTGGACTTCCGGCTCTTGGCCGCCACCAACAGAGATTTGGCGTACATGGTCAAGGAGGGCCGCTTTCGCACGGACCTGTACTATCGGTTAAACGTTTTCCCCCTCACTGTTCCCCCGCTTCGCAGCCGCCCCGATGACATTCCCTTTCTCGTGTGGCACTTCGTCAAGAAATACGCCGAGCGTATGAATAGGCGTATCGACACTATCTTGTCCCAAGACATGGCCATCATGATTGGCTATTCTTGGCCCGGAAACGTTCGCGAGCTACAGAACTTCATCGAGCGTTCGGTCATTTTGTCGCTCGACACCGTCTTGCGCCCGCCCTTGCTGGAACTAAAGTCTGGCGCCAAAAGTGCGCCTGCGAAGATTCGCACGCTCGCGGATGCCGAACGCGATGTGATCCAGGAAGCCCTGCGAAGCACCGATTGGGTAATTGGCGGTGAGAACGGCGCTGCCGTGCGCCTTGGCGTCAAGCGCACGACTCTGCTGTACAAGATGCGCCGCCTTGGAATTTTGCGCCCAAAACCGTACGAACCTCGATGAAATTGACGGAGCACTGTCACTGGTTTGACTCCAAACTCTTTTCGCGCTTGCGCACGCCTCCGAAACTCCTCAGTTCGTTCCTAAGTCGTTCCAAACACGCCTCTGTGCAAATTCGAAATTAGCCGCGACTTTGGAGTCAGAGCTGCCGCTTAAGCAGCGTCCGGTCCTTCACTAGTTCTGCGCGCAAAGCCAGGTACAAAATGACTTTCACATCGACTCACAACCGTATCTACGCAGGCTTCCTCTTACACATTCTATCGACGCTGGTCTTGTTGTCCACGCCGCTCCTCGCCCAGCAGGAGAATCCGCCGGCTCGCGTCGCACGTATTAGCTATTTGAAAGGCAGGGTTTCCTTCCAACCAGCCGGCCAGGATGTGTGGAGCGAAGCCACGCGGAATTTCACGGTCACCACCGGAGATCGTCTCTACACCGACAAAGGTGCCCGCGCGGAACTCGAGGTCGGTCCCTACAGCGTCCGTTTATCGGAGCAAACCGACCTGATCGTGACCAATCTCAATGACCACCTCATGCAGCTCGGTATTGAGCAAGGAACCGTTCGTGTAAGCGTTTACGAACTGCCCCCTGACAATACCGTTGAGCTCGACACTCCCAACGGCGCCCTCACTGTGATCGCGTCCGGCACATATCGTGTTGACGTCGACCCCGACGGCAACCGCACGACCGTTAGCGTCGATACCGGCAGCGTGGAAATTAACGCCGGAGACGTTTCGCAAGTTGTGTCAGCCGGCCAAGCCGTCCGGCTGGCGGGACAAAACCCTGTCAACATTGACTCGATTCCCATGCCTAGTTTGGACAGTTTTGACCAATGGAGCGAAAAGCGCGACCAGCACATGGCAGCCTCAGCTTCGGCAAAATATGTAAGCCGCGGCGCCGTCGGTTACGACGATTTGGACGACTATGGAGTTTGGCAAGAAGTCAGCGATTACGGTCCGGTGTGGTATCCGAATGATCTTCCCGCGGATTGGATGCCCTATCGCTTCGGCCATTGGGCTTGGATTGATCCGTGGGGCTGGACGTGGATCGACAACGACGCGTGGGGTTTCTGTCCATTCCATTATGGACGTTGGGTGCTTATCGGATCAGTTTGGGGCTGGCTGCCTGGTCCTTTCGTTGCGTTCCCGGTGTACTCGCCCGCGTTTGTCGCCTTCGTCGGCGGTCCAGGATTTGCAATTAGCATCGGCGTGGGCACCGAATTGGCCGCCTGGTTTCCGCTTGGTCCCTACGACCCGTTTTTCCCGTGGTACCACTACACCTTTGAGTATCTAAAGCTCGTTAACGTCACGAACGTACGCAACACCAACATAGTCAACATCCTCAACACCAGGGACATGAATCAAATCCGCTACGCCTACCGCGATGTAGCAACTACTGCAGTCCCCGCCAACGCCTTCAGCAGCGGCCAACCTGTCGAGGGCCATGTCGTTCGTGTCGATCCCAAGGTCCTCGCTCGTGCGCCCGTCATCCCGCACCCGACCGTGAATCCCACCCGGAGTGCCGCATTACCTGGCAGACCTGTCTCCCCGCCGCCCGTACATCATCCAACTGTCGTCACGACCGCGCGCAATGCACCCGCAGCCAGAGTTCGGCCAGCGCCTGGTGAAACTCGCACGCCACCTCCGCTAGTCACCAGAAATCGCCCAACGATAGAGAGCACCGGCCCTCCTGCCTCGAGGGCTCCGATCCCTAGGCCTCCAGCCCGTTCACCAGTTCCGCCTCCCGCTCCACATCCGGAATTATTTACCAGGGTTCCGCCGCCTCCTCCCCCAGTGCCATTTGTCGAGCGTCGTCCACTCATGATGGAACACCCAGGCCGCCCCCTCGAGCCTCAGCAACTGGATAATCTTCGCGCCGAAAGACCGCCCGGCCCGATGAGAGACGAAGAATTTCCGCACCACGTGGCGCCTGTCGTGCCGGAAAGGCCGGTCCCCGCTCCAGCCCCCACGCCGCGACCCGCGCCCGTAATTCCAGCTCACCCGCGCAAGCCCTGATTTCCAGGGCCGTCGCGCGAGTTATATCTTGTCTGCTAAAGCTGGTTATTCGCGCGCTCAGCCTCGCGTGTTAGGCCCGCGATCCAACTCTGCGTGAACTCGGTTTCGCTCTCGAACCCTTTTCTCGTTTCCGCCCCGTCCGAGCCGGGCTCCGGCAGCAGCCGATTTATCCCCGCCAGAATCTCCGCGCTAAGTCCGGGCGCGAGCGCATAGAGCCTCGCCGCCACTTTCGCGGGGAGACCCAAAATCACTTCCGCCTCGCCACGCACGCACGCGCGAACAATCCGCCGCGCCGCATGCTCCGCGCTAATAGACGAGCCGGGAAGGGAATCACTCACCATAAACCACGTGTATTCCTTCCGGTGCTGGCCTTTGAAGTCCGCGTTTCGCGGGCTCCCCGTCCGCATCAGTCCGGGGCATACGGTTGTCACCCAGATTTCGTATTTCGCCATTTCCGCCCGCAGCCCCTCGCTGAATCCCACCAGAGCGAACTTGCTCGCCGAGTACGTCAGTAGGTGCGGCACCGCAATCTTCCCGCCGATCGACGCGATATTTACAATTCGGCCGGAGCGCCGCCTTCTCATCCTCGGCAGCACGGCCATGCTCGTATACACCGCGCCCCAAAAATTTGTGCGCATCACCTGCTCGAATTCCTCGATACTTTGCGTCTCAAACGGCCCCGCCACAATCGTTCCTGCATTGTTCACCAACACGTCCACTTCTCCCAACTCCCGCCGCACCCTCTCGATCAGCCGTTCTACCTGTTCGCGATCGGTTACGTCGCACGTCATGGTCAACAATTGCTTCCCCATCCAAGCCAATTCTTCTCGCACGCGCTCCAACTCTCCGCCGTTCCGCGCGCAAAGCGCCACCCTCGCGCCAGCCTTCGCGAACTCCCGCACCAGCAGCAAGCCGAGCCCGCGCGAGCCTCCGGTAATCAGCACGTTCTTGCCGCGCAGGTCCATAGCGCGGCTCACTCCCATCGCTTGCTTAACTGCCGCGTAACCAATTAGCCCCGCCGCCGTCCACAGTACGCTCTTCCGCATTTCGGTTCTCCTCGTGCCGGTAAGGTCTTCTCGCCAGCTCACGTTAAATCTCGCGTCTGCTGCGCACCGTGAAAATAGGGGAAGCACTGTATCCACAGTCCCGCCTCGCCCTACAGCAAAGCAGTACAGAGCGCGAGTCTGCCATAGCAGGACAGTCGTTTGTGTTTGACACTCCCGCTTTTTTGCGCCGATACTTTTAGGGAAGACAATCAACCTGCGAAGTATGTTTCAATTCCTGTAACCAGAATCGTCGAAGCCTCAGCTCAGAGATCAACTCCCCACCAACATCTAGCCGACCTCAAGCCGACCTCAAGCCCACCTCAAGCCCACCTCAAGCCATTGACACCCGCTCCCATCCGGCATACCGTTCCGCGCCGATGAAAAACAAAATCCTACCAGTGGCCATAGCAGTAGCAACCCTCGCAATCGCTCTGTCCCTGCTATCCGGCAACGGCACCTTGCCTCCGTTAATTCCCACGACTCTCCGCTGGCTAGGCATCGCACTGATAGCCGCCAGCTCCGTCAAGCGCCGCTCTCTAACTCCCTGGATTTTTGTCGGTCTTCTCGCCGGCGTGGAAGTCGGTCACGACTTCCCCTCATTCGCCACAAACCTGCAATTCCTCGGCACGATCTTCCTCCGCCTGATCCGCCTCATCATCGCCCCGCTCCTCTTCGGCACGCTCGTAGTCGGCATCGCCGGCCACGCCGACCTGAAAAAAGTCGGCCGCCTCGGCCTCAAGTCCATCATCTACTTCGAAATCGTCTCCACGATCGCGCTGCTAATCGGTTTTGCCGCCATCAACATCAGTCGTGCCGGGGAAGGCGTCCGTCTCCCACCATCCGCCACCGCCGAACCGCTAAACGCCACCCCGCATAGTGCCACGCAGCTAGTCGTCGACATTTTTCCCGAAAATATCGCCAAAGCCGTCGCCGAAAACCAAGTCTTGCAAGTCGTAATTTTCAGCATCCTCTTCGCCTTGGCTCTCGCGCTCGTTCCCGAACCCAAGCGCCGCCCCATGCTCGCCTGGGCCGAAAGCCTCTCTGAAACAATGTTCAAGTTCACCAACATCGTGATGCTCGCCGCCCCAATCGGCGTCTTTGGTGCAGTGGCCTACACCGTAGGTCACCTCGGCCTCGGCGTCCTGCTGCCGCTCCTAAAGCTGCTCGCCACCATGTATGTCGCACTGATAGTGTTCGTCACCTGCGTCCTGCTTCCTATCGCACTTCTCGTTCGTGTTCCCATAAGAAAGTTCCTCAGCGCCGCCGCCGAGCCCGTGACCATCGCCTTCGCCACTGCCAGCTCTGAAGCCGCGCTTCCTCGCGCTATGGAAAGAATGGCGTCTCTCGGCGTGCCCCGCGAAACCGTCGCCTTCGTTCTTCCCACCGGCTACAGCTTCAATCTCGATGGCTCGAGCCTATACGAATCCATGGCGCTGATTTTCATCGCCCAAGCCGCCGGCATCCATCTCACCATCGCACAGCAAGCCGTCATGCTTCTCACCC
>JAOAPV010000142.1 GCA_025463055.1 Candidatus Acidiferrum typicum | reverse complement strand
TCGATCAGCACATCCAACACTCGGAAATTGCGCTCCTGCACGGCAATCTTAAAAGCCTGCATGTAGAGCCAGTCTCCGGCCAGCACACACTTTGAATTTCCCCATTTAGTGTTTGCTGCCGGCCTGCCACGTCGCGTCTTGGCTTCGTCAATAATGTCGTCATGCACCAGCGTTGCCGTGTGCAGCATCTCCACCACGGCGCCAAGCTTGATGGCGCTGGTCTCTTCGTGAGGAAAAAGTTTGGCCGAGAGCAGCAATAGCACCGGACGTATCCGCTTGCCTCCGCCCGCGCGCAGATGCTCGCCGATATCCGTAATCGCGCGCACGGCTGAGACGGTATCGCGGCCAAACTCACGCTCAATCGCGGCCAGGTCGTCGCGCAGCAGCTCGAAAACTTCTTTGGCACTGGTTGTGGCCGGTGAACTCAAAGTGTCCTTTTAGTTTCTGTAATTCGTAAACTGCATGTCAATGCCAAAGTCATGGCCGCGCAGTAACGCAATAATTTCCTGCAATGCATCGCGATCTTTTCCGCTCACGCGCACCGTATCACCCTGGATCGAGGCCTGCACTTTCTTCTTTGAATCCTTGACCAACTTCACAATCTCGCGCGCCTTCTCAATCGGGATGCCCTGCTGCATGGTGATCTTCTGCCGAACGCTCGAACCCGCCGCCGCCTCTACAGTGCCATAACTGAGCGCCTTGATGGGCACGCCGCGCTTCACCAGCTTGCTCTGTAAGATGTCCGTCACGGCCTTGAGCTTGTACTCATCGGCCGACGAAAGCACCAGCGCCTCCTTGCCTTCAAGCTGAATGTCAGACTTTGAGTCTTTCAGGTCAAACCGCGTGTGGATCTCTTTCAACGCGTTCTGAATCGCGTTAGAGACCTCTTGCAAATCCACTTTGCTGACGATGTCGAATGAGTTTTCCGCTGCCATGTCCTTATAGCTTACTAAGAGTTGCGATTCGATGCACGTTTTTAGGCCACACTGTTCGGTGCGCGCCCAATCCGCGATCATTCGTCTTCATCCGTCTCAAGGGTTCCCTTCTCACCCGACACCTTGCTCCAATTACGCTAGAATGATCGCAAATGCATGGGCTCCTCCACCGTCTTGCCGGCGTCGACTTATACGGCAAGCATCCGGCGCTGCGCTATGGCCTGGCTCTGTTTCTTGTACTCGCCGCGCTGGCCGCTAATTTCATGCCCATCGCAGGCCAGCGGCTGCCGTTCTTCTTCTTTTTTGGCGCCGTCGCACTTACCGCCCGACTTTGCGGTTTTGGTCCCGCCATCATGGCCACGGTGATTTCTGGCTTCATGGCCAATTTCTTTTTTCTGCCTCCTTACTTTTCGTTTCGCTTTGGATCGACCGGTCTTGTGCAGGTGTTTCTGTTTTTTATGGTTTCATTGTTGATAACTAGCGTCACCCTACAGAAGTCGGCCGCGGACACCGCTGCAAAGAAGAGCCAGAACCAGTTGGAGGAGACGCTCAGGACTATTACCGAAGGCTTCATTTCCTACAGCCCTGCATGGATCATCACGTATGTGAATCCCGCCGGCGCGCAGCTTTGTGGTTCCACCGTCGCGGAAATGACCGGCCGCAACCTCTGGGAATTGTTCCCTGCACTTGTGGGCAATCAGATGGAAGTGAATTTCAAAAAAGCCATCTTCGAGCGCAAGCCGGTTCATTTTGAAATGTACTATCCGCCCCTCACCCGCTGGTATACCGTTGCCGGCTACCCCGGATCACTTGGTTTCACGGCAATTTTTCAGGACATCACAGAAACTCGCCAAACTCGGGAAGCGCTGCGCACCACCGAACGGAGGCTGCAATTTGCCCAGGTTTCCGCGCGGCTTGGCTCGTGGGAGTGGAACCTTAAGACCAAGGAATTGTGGTGGGCTGAAGGTATATGGCTGCTGCATGGCCGCGCCATCGGCTCCGTGGAGCCAACCTTTGAAAACTGGATGGCCTTCATTGACCCCGCAGATCGTGACGGAGTGCAACTGACGCTACAGCAGGCGCTGGCCGGCAAAGGCGAATACGATACTCAATATCGCACAACGTTTCCCGACGGCAGCGTGCACTGGATTGGTGCTCGCGGTCGCGCCATCTTTGATGAAGCCGGCCTTCCCGAGCGAATGCTCGGCGTTGGCATGGACATCACCAGCAACAAGCAGGCGGAAGATGCGTTGCGCAAATCAGAAAAGCTGGCGGCTGCGGGACGCCTTGCGGCCACGATCGCCCATGAGATCAATAATCCCCTGGAAGCCGTCACCAACTTGCTTTATCTCCTACGGCAGAACGACACCTGGGACAACAACTCCCGCAGCTACGTCTCACAGGCCGAACACGAACTGGCCCGCATCGCTCACGTCGCCCGGCAAACGCTTGGCTTCTACCGCGACACCACGTCACCTCGCCTGATGGAGCTGGCAAAAATCGTGGAGGAGTCTCTTTTTTTGTACTTGCCGCGTATTCAAGCCAAAGGCATCCATTTGTCCCGCGAGTACGATGAAGGGGTGCAAGTCACCGGACTGGCGGGCGAGATCCGGCAGGTAATTTCGAATCTGGTAGCCAATGCCATTGACGCTTTGCCAGACCAAGGCGATCTGCGCATCCGCGTGCACCATAGCAAAGAGCTGAACAACTCGAACCGTCCCGGAGGACGGATCGTGATTGCCGATACCGGTAGCGGCATTCCGCCGGAACATCGCAAAAAACTTTTTGAACCCTTCTACACCACCAAGCAGGACGTAGGCACCGGACTGGGGCTCTGGGTATCACGTGAAATCGTGCAGAAACACGGCGGCAGCATTTCCTTGCACAGCAGCGTTGCGCCCCGGCGCTCCGGTACGGTGTTTTCTATCTTTCTTCCGGCGTAGATGTCCTGTACAAGATTGATCGGCGAACTATCTCCGTTTCCGGTTTCGCTTCACGCCGCTGCAAAGCTTTTTCCAGCGCTCTTTTTCTGTGCGACGCAAATTTGGATCCAGCTGCG
>JAOAPV010000119.1 GCA_025463055.1 Candidatus Acidiferrum typicum | reverse complement strand
GGGCAGCAAGAAGGCTCTGATTTTGCAAGCCGCTCGCGCTATAGGCGCTCAGAAATTCACTCCCGCCGAAATCGAGCAACTGCGGCGCCGCCTGATTGCAGATCATGGTGAAGAGGGAAAAACCGGTTCGGATTACATTGCCGACGTTCTGAAGAGCGCCGGCTTCCGCGTTATGCTGTCGCAGCAGGAAGAGGCCGAAGAACAGTACGAGGAAGAATTTGAGGACTTGCTGCACTTTAAAACTCTGTCCGATGCGGAACTCAGCATCATGCGTCTCGACGAGCTAATGCGTAAGTTCCAGCAGCACGGCGAGCGTGCCGCCGTTGAACGCGTCTTGAACGTAGCGCGGCTTGGGAAGCGCCGCGCCGAAATGATTTCTCGCAATCCCAAAGTCGAAGCCAACAAGCGTGCCGAGAAAATCGAAATTGCTAATTGGTTCCGCATTTGGCTGGAAACCCCGGACGCGTTCTTCGATTGGCTGGACCTCCGCAAGCGGGCACCGGATTTCCAGGAAAAATTCCCCCAGACGGAATCCGAAGTATGAGCGCGCCCGGCAAGCCGCCGCTTGATCCCAGCGCGCTAGAGTTGCCGCCGTTCTCACTTAATGTCGAAGCTCTCGACCTCGGAGCTGATGTCAAAGCCGTAGGCCTCGAGCTACTCGAGACCGAAAGCCGCGAACCTGTCCGCGGCAAAGATGCCGCGCTAATTTGGGCTGCTGTCTTTCCCGCTCTAGCCGCCAATGAGTTCTTTGTGGTGGATTTCTTCAGTCATCTCGACCGCGTCCGCGAATTCTGCAACCTTCATGAAATTCATTATCGAGAAGCCGCCGAACGCTGTTTGGTCCTGCCGCAGCCAAGCGAAACGCAGCTCGAAGAACTTTTCCAACGCTTTGAGGGCGAGACCTTCGGCGTTCGCGTTGGCGGCCCGGCGCAAGACGGCGACGCAGAGCTTGAGAAGGAACTCTCGCGCCGAGGCCTCGATGCCTACCAAGCGGCGTACAGTCGTTATACTTTTTGCGCCGTGTGCGAACCGAAAGACGGCTGGGTTACGCTTCTGAGCGAAACGCTCTGGCCCACAGAAGTCATTCGCCGCATTCGGCCGGCAGTGCAAAAATTTGACGTTTACCTCGCGCGGCCGCACTGAAGCGTGGCCGGCGGCTCCACTGCGTTGACGCGCATTCCTGTGGTTGCTAGATTGCTTTATTTGTACAGACGAGGACGGCCGGATTGAACATACGTGTGCTGAATTGGATGGTGTGGGCGACACTGGTGTCGCTTTCTGGCGGCTGTGGCGGCCCCGCCATTAAAAAGACTACTAACTTGCCGCCAAACTCGAAGCCTGTCGTGCTCGCCGCCACGCGCGACGAATTACTCGATAAGTACAATGAGATTGCGCGCGGCGTAAAAAGCGTGAACGCAACGGTCGATCTCAAACCGATTGCCGGCTCAAAGTACAGCGGCGTGATCGAGGAATACCACGAGGTGAAAGCTTTTCTCCTCGCCCAGCGCCCGTCGCAAATTCGCATGATTGGCCAGGCGCCCGTCGTCGGCACGACTATCTTTGACATGGTCAGCGACAGCGAAACGTTTCGTGTTTATATCCCGTCAAAGACGAAATTTCTGGTCGGCTCGGTAGCGGCAGAACGCAACAGCAACAAACCTATCGAGAACCTCCGCCCGCAGCACCTGCTCGAAGCCTTGTTGTGGCACGAGGTTCGCAAAGAAGAAAGTGTGCTCTTCGAAGAATTCAACGACGAAACTGCTCGCTACTACGTTTTGACCGTACTGCGCGGCGGCTACCGTACAGAAATCCTCCGCAAAATATGGTTCGATCGTTCCAACTTACAGGTTTCACGGCTACAAACCTTCGGTCCAAAGGGCGTTTTGCTCTCGGACGTTCACATTTCGGATTGGCAGCCGGTGCCCGGAGACCAGGAACATCCGGCCCCCTCCACGCCCGGCGCTGTCAGCGCATTCCCGCGCCAAATCCGCATCGAACGCCCGCACGATGACTATCGTCTTGACCTGCAGATCATCAAGCTCACGCTGAACGAAGACTTGCCCGCTGATCGTTTCAAGCTCGAACAGCCTGCGGGAACCGAACTTGTGCGCGTGGCTGACACCGCAGAGGAGAAGCCGCCGGGGGGCAAGCCGCAATGATGGGCGAACTCGTCATGCGCAACTTGCTGCACCGTCCCCTGCGGACCATGATTGGCGTCATGGCCGTCGCGGTGGAAGTCGCCCTTGTCGTATTGATAGTCGGCCTCACTTCCGGTCTTCTCACCGAGACTGCCAAGCGCATTCAAGGAATCGGAGCGGACCTCATGGTCCAGCCGCCTGCTGCCTCTATTTTTCTTGGCTTCAGCGGCTCGCCCATGCCCATCAAAATCGGCGACAAGCTCGCGCAGCTCAAGTATGTGCAGGCTGTTGCCCCAGCACTGCTGCAATTCAATTCCACCGGCGGCGTCGAAGTGATTTACGGCATCGACCGGGAAAGCTTTCGTGCTGTTTCCGGAGGCTTCGTCTTTCTGAAGGGCCGCGACATGCAAGGGCCAGACGATTTGCTCGTTGATGACTGGGCGGCGAAAGCTAAAAATCTAAAAGTCGGCGAGACTTACAATCTCCTGAATCACGACTGGCATGTGGTCGGCATCGTCGATCATGGTAAAGGCGCCCGCTTGTTCGTTCCGATTACAACGCTACAAGTCCTCGTCGGTGCGCACGATAAAGCCTCTATCTTTCTGCTCAAGTGCACTCGCCCGGAACACACGGAAGATGTCACGGCGGAGATACGCCCGGTGTTGCCGGGCTACACGGTGCGCCCATTGAAGGATTTCCTGTCACTCATGACCTCCACAAACATTCCAGGCCTCGAGACCTTTATTCACGCCATGATCGGTCTGGCCATCTCCATCGGCCTCCTGGTGATTTTCCTCACCATGTACACCACCATCATTGAGCGCACACGCGATATAGGCGTGCTGAAATCGCTCGGCGCTAATCGCGGATTCATCGTCCGCGCCCTGCTGACCGAATCTGCCACGCTCTGCATGTTCGGCATTGCCGCCGGTATCGGGTTGAGCTATGCCGTGCGCGCCGCTTTCCTTGCTGGCTTTCCGACGCTGTCGATCCTTATCACCCCGGAATGGGTATTGCGCGCCGGAGGTATTGCTTTGGCGGGAGCCATACTCGGCGCAAGCTATCCGGCCTGGGTGGCCAGCCGCAAAGATCCGGTCGAGGCGCTCTCTTATGACTAGAAATCCAAATAATCAGTTAAGGCGCGGCTAGGCACCCATGGCAATCGCAGCTACAATACAGCAGCCTGCCGGCGCATTGACTTTTTCAGGGCAAGAAAATTTGGAGCCGATACTAAAAACCGAAGGTTTGTGGAAGCTCTATCGGGCCGGCAAAGTGGAAGTGCCCGCGCTTCGCGGTGTGAACTTTGAAGTGTTGCCGGGCGAGTCAGTCGCTGTAATGGGCCCTTCCGGCTGCGGGAAATCCTCGCTCCTTTACGTCATTGGCGGGTTGGCACAAGCTTCGCGAGGTCGCGTCCTGGTCGACGGGAACGATTTGACTGAGCTCAGCGACGCGGCGCGCACCAAGCTCCGGCGCCACAAAATTGGTTTCGTTTTCCAGCGTTTCAATTTGTTGCCCACCTTGACCGCCAAAGGCAACATCGCCATCGCGCAATTCATTCACGGCGACGGCTTCGACCCTCACCGCTTCGA
The DNA here is from genome assembly GCA_025463055.1 of Candidatus Acidiferrum typicum. GTDB lineage: Bacteria > Acidobacteriota > Terriglobia > Acidiferrales > UBA7541 > Acidiferrum > Acidiferrum typicum_A. The sequence goes on along the minus strand of JAOAPV010000119.1, from coordinate 98,349 downwards.
CGTCGTCACTAAAATGTTGGGCCTTGAGGGCCGCTTGCATCACAAGCCCTCCGAGCTGTCCGGCGGCGAGCAGCAGCGCGTTGCGATTGCCCGCGCCATCATCAACGAACCTAAAATCCTGCTTGCCGACGAGCCCACCGGCAATCTCGATTCAAAAAATTCCGAAATCGTCCTGCAGATGCTGCGTCAGCTCAACAAAAATCTGGGACAAACCATTGTAATGATCACGCACAATCCCGAAGCGGTCACCCATTTCGACCGCGTCGTGCACATGCGCGACGGTGTAATCGTCGACGGCATCCCGGCGGACTGATATGGCCGGCCTCAAGCAGATTCTCACCAGGACATTTTTCTGGTCTTACGAGCGCGGAACCTGGCAGTACGACGTAGCCGTAGTTCTCATCCTGATCTTTGTCTTGCTCACGCCTCGCGGTTGGTTCCGCGACCAGCCACAAGTTGGCGTGCCCGTCGCGTCGGAGCAAGTCCAACTCGTCCTTTTCTCCGACGATGGCCATCGACAAGAGTATCGCGTCGATGCCCGCCTTCTCGCCCCGCCGGAGCAGACTCCTGCCCTGCAGAACGAACTCCACCAGGCTTTGCAGCGTGCCCTACCCGATTTGCGCAATGGCCGGTTTTCCATCACCAAAATTGAAGCCGTTCGCGATGAAAACGGCACCGTGATTGCCTATCAAGTCGAAATTCGTCGCTGATCTGTGCCTTCATTTCTCCAGTGAAACGCCTGCCTTAACCGGCGCATCCATTGCTATGTGCTACGATTACATTGACTTGAAAACTGCCGGCCCGTCCTTCCGGCGACTGAGGGTTAGCTTGAAAAGAGTCGTTTCGGTCGTTGCTATCGTCGCGTTCTGCTCGCTCGCATGCGTCCTGCAGTTGCCTGGTTCCTCGGCGCAAGATACTCCCGGCTGGACCACCGAAAGCGTTCTCAACAAGATCGATAAGGCCGCGGCCGATTTTCGCAGTCTGACCGCGGATATTGAGCAGATTAAGTACACGGATGTAGTGAAGGACACGTCCACCGAAACGGGCCAAATCTTCGTCCGGCGCGATCAGAAAATGCGCATCGACCTTACCAAGCCGGACCCCAAAACGATCCTCCGAACGGGCGATTCTCTTTTCATTTACACCCCGAAAATCAACCGAGTCGAGGAATACAATCTCGGCAAGAACCGCGCGATCGTCGATCAGTACATGCGCTTAGGCTTTGGCACCAAGTCCCAGGACTTGCAGAAAAGCTACGACATCAAGTTGGTGGGCGAAGAAGAGGTCGACCATCGGAAAACCGTGCTTCTGGAGCTCACGCCCAAGTCCGAAGAGATTCGCAAGCAGATAACCAAGATTCAGATGTGGGTGGACCAGTCATCATGGCTTCCCGTTCAGCAAAAGTTTTTCGAAGCTGGCGGTGGCGACTACTTCCTTGTGAAGTATTCCAATATGATGAAAAATCTGAAGATTCCCGATTCCAAATTCAAGCCCGATTGGCCGAAGAACGCCGCTCACATCAAACCTCGACAATAGGGTTTTCCGGCTCCCAGTTTGCGATTGCTAGAAGGCGCGCTACTCAGCGGCGCGCTCGTGCGCCAACAATTGCTCTTTCCGCGACAAGCCCCATCGATATCCCGCCAAACTGCCGTCCTCACGAATCACGCGGTGACAAGGCACCACAATCGAAACCGGATTGGTCGCGCAAGCCCTCGCCACGGCCCTAACCGCCTTTGGGCTACCCAGCGCCCGCGCTACTTGCGTATAGGTTCGCGTGCTTCCGCGCGGAATTCTCTGAAGTTCCTGCCAAACGCGCCGCTGAAATGCCGTTGCTTGCAGGTCCAGCGGCAGCTCCAGCCGTGGCGGATTTCCTTCCACGCGCTGCACAATTTCCTTCACCCATTGCGCGAAGGCGTCTCCACCAGCGGAAATTTCTGCCTGCGGATACTCGTCGCGCAGCTCTTCCAGCAACTTTGCATCCGCGTCGCCCAGATAGACCGCCGAAATACCTCTCTCCGTTGCTCCCACCAAGATCTTTCCCAGCGACGATTTCGCGATTGCGTATCCGATCTTCATGTTCTTTCCTCCCTTTCGATATGTCGCAGGCGTCATACCCAACTGCGCGTTGCTGTTTTCGTAGACGCGGCTCGTCGAGCCGTAACCCGTTTCGTAAAGCGCTTCGGCGATCCCTTTTCCGTCACGCAGCATCTTCTTAAAGCGCGAAAGCCGCAGTGCTGCCGCCAGGTCGCGCGGACGCAAGCCCGTCACCTGCTGGAATGCTCGCCGCAATGTTCCCGGGGTTGTGTTCAATCTTGCCGCCAGTGCCGCAAATCGAATGCCTTCATCCACGCCAAACTTGGCCAGTTCGCGTGAGGCGCGCTCCACAAGCGCGACCGGTCCGGCTACTTCGTTTGGACGGCAGCGCCTGCACGGGCGGAATCCTTGCTTCTCCGCCTCCACCCCAGTGCGAAAGAATATTACGTTGCGCCGCAACGGCCGCCGCGCAGGACAAGACGGCCGGCAATAGATGTGCGTTGAACGCACCGCCAAGACGAATGTGCCGTCGGCACGAGCATCGCGCGACATTGTCGCGCGCCAGTAGCGTTCCGCAGCGTGTGGTGGGATGTTCGTCTTGACCTGCTGATTCTTCCCGTTGCTGTTCATGCGCTAAATCTAACAATAACCCGCGAACCAATCTATCCGCGAACACCCGTCAAAAAAAGGTCTTTCGGTCGGCTAGTCGGATTACCTTAATCCCGACTGATGCTCGATTGGTGCCCGATCGGTGAAAGGGGCGTCAAAGTGTGCACACAAGTGTTCAGGAATGCGCCCACGTTGGTACCTTGGCTTCGCCATCTATTACGCGACGCCTGTGCGGCAGGCCGTACAGCAAAATCCTCGGTGATGGCCATTGAATACTGGATTGGCCTTAGAAACCCTTACTCGCAAAATGGGTTCCTTCAGTGAGAGCACTTTCAGTGAGAGCATTTGTTGCGCTGAATTGCGCTCTCTAAGACCAGGGGTGGAATGAGGACTCATGAAAATGCTGCCAAGGGTGATGCTGGTGTGTGTGGTGGTAGTGAGCGGGCTCATCGTTACGTCTTCAAATGCGTTCCAGAAGCGATTTGCGCTGCCTGCTCCGCCCACGAAAACAGATATTGAGCGCGGGCGCTACCTAGTGGAGGAGGTCGCGAAATGTTCGGAATGCCACACTCCTCGTAAGCCAAACGGCGAGCTGGATGAAGCAGCTTGGCTACGAGGCGCGCCGATCTGGATCCAGCCGGTAGCACGGATTGCGAACTGGGCCGACCGGGCCCCTGCTTTAGCGGGACTGCCTAGCTTTACGGATGTGCAGGCGGAGAAAGTGCTGGAAGACGGCACCGGCCCGAATGGCGAAGAACTGCGTCCGCCGATGCACATCTACCATATGGCTCCCGCAGACGCGCGCGCGATTGTGGCGTATTTGAAGTCACTACCGGCGGAGGTGCACTAGGCGCGAGACATTTCGCTCAAAATTAAGAGCGTTTTCCAGTCTTTCCTTTGCGAGGCTTGCGGCTGACAGGTTTTGGTTTGCTATGCTTGGCTTGTAGCAATGCCTTTTGGGCCTTCTTGGGTAGCTTGGCAAAAACAAGCTCGTACGATTCACGAAGCAGAGCGGCTAGCTCCTCTTTCTGCAGCGCTTCCTTGCTTTCCAGCGCAACCCATTGCGCGCGAGCCAGATAAGGTGCCGGTATAATCCCAGCCCGCTCCGTGAGTTCCGCGAAATTTTCCGCTGAACACTTGAACGAAAGCCACACCTTTGCCGGTTCCAGAACGGTAACCGCAAATATCTTTCCGCTAATTCTGAAGGTAAGATCAAGACCCCACGTGACCTGTTCGGTCGCGTACGGAAACGACAGGCAGAGTTCCCGCACCCAATCGATATCTAGGTTCATGCGCAGGAGTTTAGGCGAAATTAGATAATCTTGAAGCGAAATTTTGAGCTGCTTCAATGCGGGGCAATCGCATTACGTCTACTCGACGCCGATGTCTTCGTTCCAAACGGCGGGATTCGCGCGGATGTAGTCGGCCAAGAGCTTGATGCACTCAGCGGAGTTGAGGTCGATGACTTCGACACCATTCTCGCGTAACCAGTCAATGCCGCCACGGAAGTTTGTGGATTCCCCGACGATTACTGTGGGAATGCCGAATTGGCGGACGAGGCCGCTGCAGTACCAGCAGGGCGCCAGAGTTGTGACCATGATTTTGTCGCGATACGTGCGCTGGCGTCCCGCACGGCGGAACGCGTCAGTTTCACCGTGTATCGATGGGTCGTTCTCCTGGATGCGACGGTTGTGCCCGCGCCCCAGCAGGTTTCCGTGACGGTCGAAAATAGCCGCGCCTATGGGGATACCGCCTTCGCTGAGGCCTTGACGCGCTTCTTCAATGGCGATTTCCAACATTTGCGATTGAGTGCCGCGATCACTTTGCTCGTGATTTGTCATTCGTTGTCTAAACCGATCCTATCCAGCTTCCACGGTTCTTCGAGGCGTTTATTTGTTATCTCTTCCGAGACCTAGCTGCGTCGTTTTCAAAAGATACAATTTTGGGGAAAGCCCACACCTTCACTGCCAGCGAGTTTTGCCGATATGGTCGCTAGGCTAAACATGCGGTAGAAGAAAAGGATCGCGATTTTGTCATAACCCGAATTCTATCCGCTGCGCGTGTTGAAGGCAGTAAGGGATCGAAAACCACAATTTTGACGTGCCCGCCGGAGCGATCGAATGCAAGACCTATCTTAAAAAACGATGCTGGAGTCTTCCTCAACCGCCGCCGAACAGCAGAAGAACACCGACAGCGAATTCCGCTTTTTGGAAGGCTACAAGAAAAACCCGATTTATTCCGGATGTGGTTTGGCATCTGTATGAATACGTCAGGAAGCATCTCACAGAGCCGTGGGTCGGCGGTGCCGCACAACGGTCGGAGAAGGGATATCTCTTGTGAGTCCGATGCTTCGGGTGCCCGTACTTCAGCCAGAGCCTTGACAGCTATGTTCAGCCTTTATGGATTTTATAGTGTTCACGCCAATTCCATCGTTTTTTGGATTCGTCGCTTTTTTAGCGCTTCTGGCGCTGGATATTCGTCGCCGGCGGCTTGCTCTTGCTAGTATATTGCGACTGCCTGTGCTTGCGATCTTTGACCTTCTGCCCCCCGCCTTGACGGCTGGTGTTGTGGCAGCGCTGATCGCGACCTGTTACCCCGAGGCTTCGGATCGAGGTGTTCTGCCGCTGCGGTCTCCATCAACACTGGGCGTGGTTCTCTGTCTGGCCTTCTTCCCGGTAGTTTGGACAGAAGGGCGCAAACAGATTCAATTTCAGCGGCCTTTTGGGCTGTTATTTGCCGAATGGCTGGTTTTTGCAGGGGCCGCGCGCATCTTGCTCCTCGTAGTTTTTCACCATCCAGGCGACGCCCAAATTAGCCGTTCTGTGCTCTTTGCGCTCCCTTCGATACTGGCGGGCGGTGCGCTGATAGCCGCTGTCGTACCGCAATTCATCAAGAAGTACGAAGGATTGCGGATTTTGGAACGCGTCGCAAGGGATGAGCAGACCACGCAGCCGGAATACACGGCGGCCACTGCCGAATGTCCACAACCGGGATTGTGGAGAATGCTCGATTCGCAGACTACGGAAGTCGAAGTTCTCGATTTCCTAAAGACGCTGGTCACCACCGTCAAGCCGAAACTGGTCGTCGAGACCGGCACGTTTCTTGGCCATGGCACGGTAAAGCTCGCGGAAGGCTTGAAGGAAAATGGTTTCGGCAAGGTCATCACGATCGAGTTTGATCCAGCCATTCGCGCAAGGGCCGAGGAACGCTTCAAAGCTTGCGGATTGGCCCCCTGGATCGAATCGCGGCTGGAGTCGAGCCTTGAGACGAACATCGAAGGCATGATCGATCTGCTGTATAGCGACAGCCATCTCGCAAACCGTGAAGCAGAGATTCGCCGGCTGCTGCCGCAATTGGACCCGCGCGGCCTGCTGGTGATCCATGATGCCAGTTCTCATTTCAAGATTGTCCGTGAGACCGCCCTTCGGCTCGAAGAAGAGGGTCTTATTTCGGCCGTCCTGCTTTCGACGCCGCGCGGTGTCGTTGTTGCGCAGCGGCGCGAGGGCCGACACTAGAAAAACGAGAGGCGAGAAGTGTGCCCGCGCAAGTGTCCAGGTCAGCCGTTCAGCGCTCCCGCGAGGGACCATTGTTCAGCAACACTTGGCCACCGCTTGTGCCATGATCTGAAAATTTTCCCTACCAAGCAGAGCTGGCATTACAAAGATTCGTCGAAGCATGGAAATCGGGGAAGTTACCAAAATCAGCCTGGACGCACGCCGCACATGTGGGCATGGCGGCGTATTTTGCTTTTGACCAGGCGGCTGACGCTACGTTCGCGATCAGGAAAGCCGGAATCCTTCACCACAATACGTCCGTGGGTACGCCGAATACCGAGGACAATGGCTACCACGAGACGCTAACCCGCTTTTGGTGCAGCGAGATAGGCGAGTTTGTTCGGTCTGGGTCGATTCCATTCGCGATTCGAGGCCGTGCGCGCGGCGGTATCCGCCTTTCGAGAGGACCGCGACCGTTTTCGGCAATTTTACAGCTTTGACGTGGTGGGGGACCGGCGAGCAAGACGGGCATGGGTGGCACCCGACCGCAACCCAGCAGCGAAATAGCTGTCGGTGATCGCAAGCGCGTTTGGAAAGCGACACCGTGTGCGCGGGGCAACGCAGGCCCGGCAGTTCTAGTTCATCTAAATAGCTATTCAACAGCAACTTAGGTTCTGGCCAGCTTCGTGCCAATTCAACTTCTGCCGGTTGCGCAGGAGGAGTCCCATGGTTTCACGGAAGCTGGTTGTAGCGGTTATGGTTGCGATTTGCTCGGTGAAACTGATTGGCTGCCACGGAGAGGCAGCACCATCGAAGCGGTGGCCACCCACGCAGGCCGCGCCAAACCCTGTAGTTCGGAGCAAGGATCCGAGTCAAACCTCTCTTGCAGGCAATCATGCCCGTCCACTGCATAGCGGTACGCCGCATAGAGACGCGCCGCGCGAAGCCTTTCGTTCCACTTACAACAATCCGGAACAGGGTATTTCCTTTCGCTACCCACGGAACTACTCCCTCGAAGACGGTGATGTGCAGGAGCACTCATTTTTCCTGAAGAGGCAGGAGGATCTGGACCTTGAGCGACCAGGGGCAAGATTGGTTGCGACCATATTGATTCCCGAGGACGGATATCCAAACACCACGTTTGAGCATGGATCGCTGCAATTGGTAATCGATGAGGCTGCAAGCGAGAAAAGCTGCCGCGACTCAATCAGTCCAGGATCGAGTGCAGGGTCCAATGTAAACCGCTCGGGAACCACGACGGTGCAAGGAACCGCGCTTTTTTGGAGCGAGCAAGAGAGCGAAGCCGGCGGCACAAAGATACTGGAACGGGCATATGCGGGATATTCGCAAGGGACCTGCTACGAGTTCTTGCTGACTCTGGCGGTGGAAGAAACGCCCGACCCTGACGGTTTCGGAAAAGCAGCAGACACGACCAAGATTATGAAGCAACTCGAGAAAATTGTTTTGAGCGTACAAATTTTCAACAAGGGCGTGCCGCCTCCCGTGGAAACCAGCGAAGAAACCGCGGATCGCTTGTAATCACAACCAGCGCCGAGCGCTGCCGGTACTCCCCGACTGGAACGTAAGCGCCGCGCGATTGCCGCTTCAAAACACCGGGTTTCCTTAGCTAAGTCGCGTCTCTGTCGTGGTGATTTGCCTCCTCGCGGGTATGCACTCTGGCCGCCCGTTGCCCTCTGTGGTCGGGATTCCGACCAGTTCTTTCCTCCAGAAAGCAAACGAGCAATCAGGCCCTACCCTCCGCGCATGTTCGCACCGGAGCAAGGGTCGGTTTGCTCATTTGCTCCGGAATCTTCCGAGGAGGAACTCATGCGTTTTCGCAAAATTCTGTTTGTGTGTCTTGGATTGACGCTGTTCGCTGGAGTAAGTGCACGTCAGGCTTGTTCAACCGCGCCTGCCGGAAAATTACTGACGAAATTCCCCGTTGTGCAGAGTGTAGCGCCGCAAGCGCTATCTATTCTGTGGATCGCTGACGGTGGGCATCCGCTGCCTCCCCCGCCTCCGATGGTGGCTGATGGCGGGCATCCGCTTCCTCCGCCGCCAAGCGTTTCGAGCGAGTTCGGCATCGCGGTATAGAAGCGTTTGCACGAGATGAGGGGAAAAATGGCTCGACATTTTTCCCCTCAACCGTGTTAGCATTCGATACCGAAGGCTAGTCTTGCTAAACTAGTTATTGCCCTACAGTGGAAAATCTAAGCCAACTTATCTTGTGGTGCAGCATCGTCTTAGAGCTCGCGTTGTTGGTTGCGGGTCTGTGCAACCGGCTGGTGGGTCGATTCCCCTTTTTTTTCGGCTATATCGCATTTGTCTTCTTGCAAGATCTCGTTTTTGTTTTCGCTCTTCATTGGAGCCGCCAGGTCTATACAGTCGTCTATTGGGTGGCGGAATTTTCGGGGCTGGCCCTTGGATCGTTGGTCGTTCTTGAGACTTACAAAGTATCGCTCGCGGCATACCCAGGAGCGGCGCGCATGGCGCGAAATGCGCTCGCCTTCGTGTTTGTAACGGCTCTAGCAAGGGGCCTCGCGCAAGCGATGGTTTCCCCTGCTGGATGGAAGACGGACACGACTGCGTTGGAAATCGAGCGGGCGCTCCGCACGGTTCAAGCAGCGGCAATTCTGGCGCTGGTGGCGTTGTTTCTGCTCTATTCCATACCTTTCGGGCGAAACCTCAGAGGCATTCTGCTGGGTTATGGATTCTTTATCGGAGAGCGGGTCATCTGCTTGGCATTTGTTTCTCAGCGAACGCGTGATTTTTGGTTTTATGCCTACTCCGCTTCCTATCTGGTAGCGCTGAGTTTGTGGCTCGGACATTTGTGGTCTTACCAGCCGATTCCGCAGCCAAAAGCCAGTCTAGACCTCGAGTACCAGAGGGTTGCAGCGGGAACGCGGCGACGTTTGCAAGAAACACGCGCGTACCTGCGGAAGGGGGTGCGCTGGTGATCGAACTTTCAAGCGTGATCATAGGAATTGTGCTGCTGCTCCTGGGGCTGGCGACAAACGGATGGCTCGCTGCCCGGCACTTGCAGGAGACGGCGCTTACTACCAGCGAGGCGGACGCCGCCCCGCCTTGCCCGGAAAGTTTTGTCGTCAGGGTTTTCTCTCGCGGCGACTGGGAATTTGTGCGCGGGCTTAAAGCTGACGGCATCGAGAGGTTATTCCAGCGAGAACGAAAGAAAGTTGCGCTAGTCTGGGTGCGCCAGACCTCTATGATGATCAGGAAGGCGATACGCGAACATGCTGAAGCTGCGCGCCACAGCAAAAATTTGGAATTTACGACGGAAATCAACATTTTGGCTCAGTTTCTGATGTTGATGGTCGTCTGCGGAATCTTGTCGCTCGCCATTGAGGTGGCTGGACCGCTGTTTCTGAGTGGGCTGGCGCGCTTTGCGCAGAGGCTCTCGCAGCGGGTCGGCAAAGTACAAGAGTCGTTCCAAGCGGCCACTCCGGCAAACACTGCGGGTAGAACCGCATAGAGAACAAGGCGATCAACGCTGAGCTGATTCAAGTTTGAGCAGATAGGGTAGGACGAGATGTAATGGTCGTTCCGGACAGAATGGTGGCGGTGGAAGAAGCCTATGACGACCTGTTGCGCCGAACTCTGTCAAAAATTGACGGCGACCTGGCCAGACTGATTTACCTGGCATCTACGCGGGACTATAACACCGGCAAGTACCACCATGATGGTCTAGCGGCGCGCTTTCAAGAGGAGAACGCGGGGCAAGCGCTGGAGCTCGCGCACCGCGAGATCTTTTATCGAATCGCGGCGTCTTCGCTGCAAGAGCTAGTCGATCAAGTCGCAATTTATGTGAGCTCTTCGCGGCAGGGCCGTGAAGAAGTGTTACAGGTTTGGCAAAAATTGGAGCCCTATCGCGTCGCGCTGCCCGTGGATGTCAATTTGGCTGTAGCGCAGCTATTTGTATCCAATATCAAACTTGCGTTGGCAATCTTGCGGCAGCGTTACCGGCGGGAGGAACTGGAGCCGTCAAGGTCATAGCCACGGCAGTCACCTGGCCCACGATTTCAGCCTCCGTACCGTGCGCAAGCCTGCGAACCGAGCGGGGCGACAGTGGATGAGGCAGCAGCAACAGATGCCCGTCCTGTAACTCACACCAAGAACAAGCGTAACCATCACGTAGTTCCAGAAAATATATCGGGCGGTCGAACTCCGTACGCCACCGCATAGGCTGCACTTTGCGCACGCGCGGATCGATTTGCACGAACGAGCCCGGCCGAAGCAGGGGGTAGAGCGTCATGTCGTGCAAGCCGATGTATCCGTAAAGGCCATGGCGGATGTCCAGGTGCTGGATGAGCGCAATGGGCACCTCGCCCCAAACTTCCACGAGGCGGGAGAGAAGATTCGTATTGTCGATATCAAAAGAGCGATCAAATCGAATGGGAAAAGAGACAGTGCGCTGCTGGTCGTACACTTCGAGATTGGTCAGATGGGTGTCCGGCAAAGGCGCCGCCAACTGATTGCGGCTGAGGTGCTGCAAGTCCACACCGTAGAGAAGCAGCAGGTCGGTAAATTTGATGCGATAGATGGAGCTCAGACTGTACAGCTTAAAAATGCTCGGGACTGAATCGGAGTTTTCGACTTGCGTGAGCCATGCGTTTGAGATGTGATAGTCGGGATTTCCTTCCGCTTCGGCGATCTTCTGGCTGAAGTCCGCGACTTCCCGGGTAGTGATGCCTAAGCGGAATCGAATGTTCTTGAGTTGTTCGCTGGGAGGCTGGGCCCAAGCCATGACGCAGTGTACCTTAGAAAATAAAATAGCCAATACGTAACTGATGGTGTATTTTATGCTAAGGCTAATCGGTTCCACTAAATGATAGATATGACCAGTAAGACATGGGAACCGGAGCCCGGGCTTGTGCAGTGCGAGGAAGACTTGTAGTTTTAGCAAAGGCCATGTTCTAGCAGGTTTTGATCCCCCCTTTCCTCAAACCCTCGCAGAAGCCTGTTTGTCCAAGGATCAGCGTCAGAGCGAAATGGTTTCCGATCGCACGAAAATCGAGCGTTCCGCGAGCGTTGCCAGCGTCGAACGACGCAAGCACCCGCGATATTCCTTTAGCACAGCTGCGGAAGTGGTGGAAAAGGGGTCGGGTGCTCGAATTCAGGGCCGCATCACCGATCTTGCACGGGGCGGATGCTATATCGACGCGATGAGTCCGTTCGCAGTAGGCTCGGAAGTTACGATAAAAATTATGGTCGAAAGTAAATCGTTTGAAGCGCCAGCTCGGGTGGTGTTCGCCGCACCGGGCATGGGCATGGGCATGGGCATGGGCTTGACGTTCACCGCGATTGAGCCGGAGCAATTGCCCGTCCTCCAGAAGTGGCTTACGGAGCTGAGTGGTGCCGTCGGCCCAGAGCCGTTGATTGCGAAAGAGGAGAAATTGAGCGAGAAAGCGGCCGTAAGCCATGTGCCGAGCAATGAGCCAAATTACGTGCTCAACGAACTGATTATCGCTCTCATGCGAAAAAATGTACTCAGCGACTTGGAAGGCAAGACGCTGCTGCAAAAGCTGCTGCAATGATGCAGACACCCGGCCAAGAGGAGTATGATGCGACTCAAGAGGGCTGATCTCTCTGGGGAGGTCGATCATGGGTGCTCCCATACTGTCGACGAACGATGCGGCGCGAGTATCCGCTTTACAAAAATACGCGATTTTGGACAGTGAGCCTGAGCAAGCCTTCGACGATCTGACGCTGTTGGCTTCGTACGTTTGCAAAACGCCTATCGCACTGATTTCGTTGATCGATGAAGACAGGCAGTGGTTCAAATCCAAAGTGGGAATTTCGGCGACGGAAACTTCGCGCGACATTGCATTTTGTTCGACGGCTATCCAACAGCCGGACGTGTTGGTGGTGCCGGACACGCTGCAGGATGAACGGTTTCGCACGAATCCGCTGGTCGTCTCGGAGCCGAATATCCGTTTTTACGCGGGAGCGCCACTGATTAATGAGGACGGGTACGCGCTGGGCACTCTGTGCGTAATCGACCTCGCGCCGCGTAATCTGGCTGCGGAACAGGAAGCGGCGCTGAAGGCGCTTAGCCGGCTGGTGCTGATGCAACTGGAATTCCGGCGGAATTTGATTTTGCTGAAAGAAGCGCTGAACGACCGCACGCGCGAAGAGCACGAACGAGAACGGGAACTGAAAAAAGTGCAAGACACGCTGACGCGGGTGCTGCGAGTGCAACTCTAGGCGTTGCAGCCACCCCCTCCCCCCTTTTCTGGAAGTGCGCATTCTAAAGGGCTTAGTATCGACCATTTTCGTAAGTGCGGAATCTAAAGGGGTTACGCGGGGGCGATTGCGGCTAAAAACCGGCAAAACGCGGTGTTTCCTTGTAAGTGCGGAATCTAAAGGAGTTAAGGAAACTCGGTTTGACCACTGCGGAGGAGCTCAAGGCGCACAACCTTACGCGCACAGCATAGCACAATCGCGTTAGTGTCAATGATAAATATGAATACAGTAAACACAGCCGAATCAGGAGCTTAGGTTAGTGTTCGAGGGAAGCGGTGACGCGCTTCCCGTATTCGCGCGCTTTGGCGAGGATTTCGGTTTCGCGGAGGGTAAGCAGCTTGCGATCGCGCATGACCACTCGCCCGCCGATGATAACCGTATCGACGTCATTCGCTTTTAATGCATACGCGAGCTGGGAATAGACGTCGTACATGGGCAGGGCGTTTGGCTCGCCCAAATTGATGAGGATTATGTCCGCTTTTTTCCCCGTCTCCAGTGAGCCAATTTCCTTTTCGAGATGCACCGCTGTGGCGCCTGCAATGGTGGCCATCTCGACGACAGATTTTGCGCCAAGAGCGCGCGGGTCCATTTTGTTGATTTTCTGCAGCTTGGTGGCGAGGTCGATCTCCTCCATCAAATCAAGGTCGTTGTTGCTGCCAGCGGGGCCGTCCGTGCCGAGGCCTACGGCGATGCCGGCGGCGCGTTCTTCCGGCACGGGGGCTACGCCACTGGCTAACATCATATTGCTCGATGGATTGTGGACGCAGCCGACGCCTTTTTCGGCCAGGAGTTTGCGGTCGGTCGCGTCGACCCAGATGCAATGCGCGGCGACTACATCTGGGCCGAGGAAGCCGATGCGGTTCAAATATTGGACGGGAGTGGCTTGGTTTTGCGCGAGGCTGTCGTCGAGCTCTTTCTTGATTTCGGCAACGTGGATCAAAATTGGCGCGTGATATTTTTGGGCCAGCGTTTGCACATCGTGAAGTGTCTTTTGCGAGCAGAGATAAATGGAGTGGGGCGCGACGGCGGCGTGGATTAGCGGGTCACCTTGCCAGCGCTTCAGGAATTTTTCGGTGTAGGCTGTTGCTTCCGCTTCGTTCTTATTGTCGGGGACCGGGAAGTCGAGCCAGCTCTCGCCGAGAATGCCGCGCATTCCCGCGGCTTTGGTTTCTTCGGCGATGGCGTCCTCGAAATAATACATGTCCGCAAACGTGGTTACACCGCTGCGAATCATTTCGGCGGCGGCCAGACGCGTGCCCCAGCGCACAAATTCTTCCGTCACGTTTTTGGCTTCGGCAGGAAAGATGTAATTTTTGAGCCAGACGTCGAGCGTGACGTCGTTTTTGAGGCCGCGCAGAAGAGTCATGGGAACGTGGGTGTGGCCATTGATGAATCCCGGCAGGACGAGATGGCCATGGGCATCGATGTGCGCCGCTGCTGTGTATTTAGCCTCGATTTCGGCGCGCTTGCCGACTCCAACGACTTGGTCGCCCTTTATGGCAACGGCACCGTCTTCAAGGATGTGGCGATCCGCATCCATGGTCACCACAGTGCCTCCGGCTATCACCAGGTCCGCGTGTTCCTTTTTCTCCTGCGGAATTGCGAAGCCGGCGAACGCGCCGGCGCCCACCAGGACAGCGCAGACGTACAGAAGTCGACTTTTCATCGCGTTGCTCCTCTTTGAGGTTGAAAGGATATCAGAGGCTGGAAGCGTCAAAGGGCTTGGGAAAAAGAGTGCTCATTTGGATCAGTTCCACTTTGCCTTTGAGGTTGGAAAGGATCACCGGTACATCGCCGCAGAATTCCCAAATGAGCTGGCGGCAGGCGCCGCATGGCGAGGTCAGGGTGTCCGTGTCGGTCACTACGGCTATGGCATCGAAGCCGCGCTCGCCTTCGCTGATGGCTTTGAAGATGGCCACGCGTTCGGCGCAGACCGTTAGACCGTACGTGGCGTTTTCGACGTTGCAGCCGCTGAAGATTCTGCCGGAAGTCGCACGGAGCGCGGCGCCCACGCGAAAATTGGAGTAGGGCGCATGCGCGTTATCGCGCGCTTGCTTGGCCGCGGCGATCAACAGATCGTACTCGCTCACGCTATAGCCTCCGAGATTCTTGGGATCACCCCGCGCAGGAGAGCGATAAATTGCGGCTTAATGCGCGCGGCGATCTCCAGCACTTCCTCCTGATTCAGCGGAGCGTCCGTGGTGCCCGCAGCCATGTTGGTGACGCAAGAGATTCCGAGGACCCGAATTCCGCTGTGCCGCGCGGTTATGACCTCTGGAACCGTCGACATGCCAACGAGGTCTGCGCCGATTGTACGAAAAGAATAAATTTCCGCGGGAGTCTCGTAGCTTGGACCTTGCACGGCGAGGTAGACGCCATTGTGGATGGTCTGGCCGAGCTTTTTTGCTTCCTCCGTGACGAAGCGCTGAAATTCCCGATCGTAGGCTTGCGTCATGTCCGGAAAGCGTAGGCCGAAACGCTCGTCGTTCGGGCCGATGAGTGGATTGACGCCTTGCAAGTTGACGTGATCGCGAATCGTCACGAGGCATCCCTGCGAATAGTTACGATTGATCCCGCCTGCGGCGTTGGTGAGGATGACGGCCTTGATTCCCATGCGGGCGAATACGCGAATGGGGAAAGCGACTTCCTTGGCGGAATAACCTTCGTAGAGATGCACGCGTCCTTGCATGCCGGCCACCGGAATGTCGCCGACATTGCCGATAACGAGACGCCCGGCGTGCCCAATAGCTGTCGATTTTGGGAAATTTGGAATCTTCGCGTACGGGATTTTCACCGCATTGGTGAATGCGTCCGCAAAATCGCCCAGGCCAGAGCCCAGAACTAAAGCGATGCGGGGGCGCAGCTTGGTTTTACCAAGGATAAATTTCGCCGCGCGCTCGGCGCGCAGGAACTCAATGCTTGGCTTCGATTGTTGCGTCTCTTTCGCTTTGGCCTTTGCGCTCATGAAAAAATTCCCACGATGGAGGCAGATAAGAGATTTGCCATAGTCCCGGCCAGCATGGCGCGGATTCCGAATTTGGCGAGCTGGCTCCGCTGCTCGGGAGCGAGGGCGCCGATGCCGCCGATCTGGATGCCGATTGAACTGAAATTTGCGAAGCCGCAAAGCGCGAACGTTGCGATAGTGAAAGATCGCGGGTCCAACGTGTCCTTCAGGGTCCCGAGTTGCGCGAAGGCGACGAACTCGTTGAGCACCATGCGCGTGCCGAGCAAATTTCCGATGGTGGGAGCATCGTGCCAGGGAATTCCGATGAGCCAGGCTACGGGGGCAAAGACCCAACCAAACACTTGCTGCAGGCTGTACGGGAACCAGCTGATGTGCAGGTGGGTCCATCCCATCATGGCGTTAAGGAGAGCGAGAAGCGCCAGGAATGTAATCAGCATCGCCGCTACGTTCAATGCTAAATGCAGGCCGTCAATCGTGCCACGGGCGATGGCTCCCAAGACATTCGATTCCTTTTCCATGGGGGGCATTTCCACGCGCCCCGCGGTGAGAGGCTGTTCGGTTTCGGGAACGAGCATCTTGGCCATCAGCAAGGTGCCAGGGGCGGTCATGATAACCGCGGTCAGCAAATGTTTTGCGTCTGCGCCGCCGACGCGCATATAGGCGGCCATCATCCCGCCGGAGATGTGAGCCATGCCGCTGGTCATCACGGTCATTAATTCTGATTTGGTGAGCCTCGGAAGAAATGGCCGAATTGTCAGCGGTGCTTCGGTTTGGCCCATGAATATGCTTGCCGCAACGTTGAGAGATTCGGCGCCGCTCGCGCCCATGATTACGGTCATCAGCCACGCCGCGCCACGAATTATGATTTGCATTACGCCGAGGTGGTACAGCACGGCAAAGAATGCGGCGATGAAAATGATTGTCGGCAATACCTGAAAGGCGAAAATCAAACCCAGCGAGGAGTGATCTTTGCCCAGCTCGCCGAAGACGAACGAGGAGCCCACGTAGGAAAAGTCCAGGAGCTTTTTCGCTCCGTTGCCCATTTTCTGAAAGAGCCATTCCCCTGACTTGACTCTTAGAACGAAAAGGCCGAGTGCCAATTGAAGGCCGAGTCCCCAGGCAACGGTCTTTGGGCGAATGGCCTTGCGATTCGTGGAAAAGATATAGGCGAGACCCAGGATCGTGAGGATGCCGAGCACACCTGTGAATCGTCCCATGCGTTTCTCCTCTGCGCCCTGCGTTCGCACCGACCTGCGAACAAAAAGCGCACCCGAACAGAAACAGACTTCGACCCTAACTTACAAGCGTTGGCTCAGGCCCCGAGAATACGCCGAATAAGCGGCCGTTTACCCGATGGGGGCTCCTGCGCGATGAAATAGTTCTCCATTATCAAATCTTTCGCCTCAGAGAGCCGCGCATCGGCGTTGTGGCGAATGGTAGCAAGCGGCTCACCCTTTTCAACGCGATCCCCGATGCGCTTGTGAAATTGCAGGCCCACAGCATGGTCGATCGCATCTTCCTTTTTCTCGCGACCGCCGCCGAGTATGGCGAGGGCAATACCGAAACGTTCGCAGTTGGTGCCGGAGATATAGCCTGAGGCCGGGCTAACAACGTCTACACGTGAGCGTGCCGCGAGCAATCGATGCGGTTCATCGACGACGCGGTCGTCACCACCTTGCAGACGAATCCCCTGTTTAAATTTTTCCTTTGCGTGGCCACTCGCGATCATCGTCTCGGCCAAGCGCCGACCCTCTTCGACGCTTTGCGTGCGTTCGCCCAGATAGAACATCCAAGCGGAGAGTTCCAGGCTCAGTTCACGAAGATCTGGTGGCCCACCGCCGTTTAAGACGTCGATGCACTCTATGACTTCGTTAGCGTGACCGGCGGCGCTGCCGAGCGGCTGCTCCATATCCGTGATCAGCGCGACAACTTTTTTGCCCATACGGTTGCCGGTTTCGATCATGACCTCGGCAAGTTTGACCGCATCTTCCTCGCGCTTCATGAACGCGCCGGAACCGACTTTGACGTCGAGAACGAGAGCATCGATGCCTTCGGCAAGTTTCTTGCTCATGATGGAGCCGCAGATCAGACCGATGTTCTCGACGGTACTGGTGGCATCGCGCAGCGCGTAAATCTTTTTGTCCGCGGGAGCGATTTCCTTAGTTTGACCGATGAGGCCCATGCCGCATTCTTTCAGCACGTGACGGAATTGCTCCAGTGAGAGGTTCACGTTGAATCCTGGAATGGCCTCGAGTTTGTCTAGCGTACCCCCCGTGTGACCGAGGCCACGGCCGCTGATCATGGGAACAGTGAGACCGCCGGCCGCGACGATGGGAGCGAGGATGAGCGAGGTCTTGTCTCCGATGCCTCCGGTCGAATGCTTGTCGACCTTTTTTCCAGGGAGATCGGAGAAATCGAGCACTTCGCCCGAATACAACATGGCCTCGGTGAGAGCGGCAAGCTCAGAACTCGATAGGCCACGCAACCACGCGGCCATGAGCCAAGCGGCCATTTGGTAGTCGGGAATATCGCCGCGCGTGTAGCCGGCGATGAGAAAATCGATTTCATCGCGGGAATGCTCCCCGGAATCACGTTTCTTTCGGATCAAATCGACAGCGCGCATGCGTGTGAGCGTCGCGGGAGCGTAACACGTTCCGGAAGGTAGAGGCTAGAGGCTCGAAGCTGGAACGCGCCCACCCTCAGGAAATTAATGACTTAGAATTTTCCAACAGAGGAATTACGAACAAACTAGGACTTGGCGCGCAAGTAGAAGCCATAGAGCAGCAAACCCACGCCGCTCACAAACACAACTGGGGAGAGATATGCGGTGACCAATGAAGGAACCTGTACTGGTAAGGTCAGGGGGCTATACCCAGCAGCGAAATATTGAATGACACCGGCCAGCAACATGTATAGCAGCCCGCGACGGATTTCCAAGCGACCTCCGGTGCGCGGGCGAGACGCTAAATGAACCTTGGGGACATCCTCGCGGCAATGCGGGCAGCGACTCAGCTGTGCGAGCATGGATTTCCCGCAGAACACGCAAGGGCGTGTTGCGAGCGTTTGATTCTGAAGGGAAACAGCCACGTACTTTAGTTACACCTCATCTTTCAGCCTAGGGCTCGCGTCTGGAAGCGTCAAGGCAGCCGCTGACAGAGAGTAAACATTGCCCGTCGTCGGCGGTGATTTAGGCTCATTCGGTGAGCCAGCTTGAGCTGCAAACCTTTCTATTGTTTTCCCATAGGACTTGTGCGAGCATTTCTATTGGTTACCCATAGGAGTGCTATGAGCGACAAGAAAGACGTCTGGCAGGGAACGCTGGCGCTAATGGTGCTAAAGACGTTGGATACGCTTGGACCGCTACACGGCTATGGCATTGCTCGACGCATCGAGCAAACCAGTGGCGATTTGTTGGCCGTGAACTACGGAACGCTCTATCCTGCGCTACTGAAGCTGGAACAGGAAGGCTACATTCGCTCAGAGTGGGGCGTCTCCGATAACAATCGCCGAGCAAAGTTTTACAAACTTACCCGTGCCGGGAAAAAGCAGCTTGAGCGCGAAGCTCGTGAGTGGGAACAAACAACCTCAATCCTCGCGCGTTTTCTGACTCCGGGCGAGGAGCGATCATGAGGCGTTTGCGCGCATCCTTTCTGCGGCTCGCCAACGTGCTTCGCAAGAAGCAGGGCGACGAGGAGTTTGCCGCGGAGATCGAAGCCAATCTGCAAATGCACATCGAAGATAATTTGCGGTCAGGCATGACCAACGACGAGGCGCGGCGGCAGGCGCTAATCAGGCTCGGCGGCATCGAGCCAACGAGAGAAATGTACCGCGAGCGTCGTGGACTGCCAGTTATCGACACACTTCTTCAGGATGTGCGTTTCGCCGTCCGAATGCTGCGCAAGAATCCGGGCTTCACCCTCGTGGCGATCGTTACGCTGGCGCTCGGTATTGGCGCGAATGCCGCAGTCTTCAGCGTCGTTTACGACGTGCTCCTCCGCCCGCTGCCGTACAAAAATTCATCCCGGATGATCACAGTCCACACCAAAACCGCGATGTTCCCGACATTTGAAATTGCGACTTCCTGGCCCATGTTCCAGGCAATGCGCAATCGTGCGACGGCCCTGGAAACCGTGGCAGCTTACCAGACTACGGGAAAAACGATTACCGGCCAGGGCGAACCTTCAGTTCTTGATGTTTGCAACATCTGGCGTGACTAATTTGTGCAGTTTGGAGCTAAGGCGGAGATAGGACTTTTTCTCTCGGAAGTGGATTACAAATCAGGCCAGCAGCTTGTGACCGTGATAAGCGACAGACTTTGGCGCACGCGCTTCGCCAGCGACCGCACGATCGTGGGGCGCACAGTGATTCTCGACAAGCTGATTTATACCGTCGTAGGCATTGCGGCCAAAAACCTAAAGCCTCCCGATGGTGCGGATGCGTGGATCCCGCTCTCGCCTACTGCCGACATGGAACAGAACCACACGTTTTTTATGTTTCAGATCCTCGGTACGCTACGCGAAGGGGAATCGCGCGAACGGCTGAATGCGCAACTCGCATTGATAGCTGAAGAGCTAGTAAAGCTCAAACCAGATTTGGGCAAGGACCTCAAAATTACTGCTCAGCCGCTACTCGAATACAGCGTTGGCGACGCTCGCGAGAGTTATCTCGTTCTGCTGGGCGCAACTGCCTTCGTGCTGCTCATCGCCTGCGCCAATTTAACAAGTCTTCTCCTCGCTCGCGGTTGGGGAAGGCACCGCGAAATGGCCATGCGCGCGGCGCTAGGAGCTACTTCGCGGAGACTACAGCGGCAGTGTTTGGTGGAAAGTTGTTTGCTCGGGTTGCTGGGGGGCGCGGTGGGCATTGGCGTTGCAATTTTGGGCGTTGATGCTTTTCGCGCGATGGCACCAGCAGGGACTCCTCGATTGGACGAAATCACTACGGACTGGACGTTGATATGGTTCTCGCTCGCGATCTCGCTGCTCGCGGGGCTTGTTTTCGGTGCTGTGCCTTCGCGCCGCGCGGCGCGAATCGCTCCACTTGAAATTTTGAAAGAGGGAGGGTCGGGCAGCGTCGGTGGCTTTCCTAAGTTCGGCAATGCTCTGGTCGTGCTGGAGGTCGCGCTGGCCTTTGTGTTGCTGACCGGCTCGACGCTGATGCTGCAGACTCTCGCGCATTTGCTCCGTCAGAATCCGGGCTTCCGCACTGAAAACGTTCTTACATTTGATTTGCCGCAGCCTCCAGCTCCGCCAGAGAAGAACGAGCAAGCCTTTGCGGACACGCAAATCGAACGCATAAGCGAAATTTGCGACAACGTCGGACGCGTTCCGGGTGTCGAAGAGGTTGCCGCCGCCGACCACGGAGTGCTCAGCGGGATGCGGTTCGTCCATTCGGGCCTGGAACTCGAAGATGGTCCCTCGGACCAGAGTCTCCTGCAGGGAAACGTTATGGAGCGCTATGTCTCGCCAAAGTATTTCCGGATACTCAGCATTCCCCTGGTCCGCGGACGAGAGTTTGATCAGCGAGATGTGAGAAACGCCCCCAAAGTCATAATCGTAAATGAGTCCATGGCCCGAAAATATTGGGGCAGTCTTGACGTGCTCGGGAAACGCATCAGTATTTCCAGAGCGGGCAAGGGCAAGCATGAATGGAACGAAATCGTCGGCGTTGCTGCGGATGTGCGTGACCTCGATATACAAAGTAAGGCTGAACCAGAATTTTTTCTTCCGTTGTTGCAGCGGAGCGCCCGCTCGTATCACTTGTTTGTGCGGACTGGCGGTAACCCCGATGCGCTCGCAAAGGCTGTTTCGCGCCAAATCTGGGGCGCCTACCCCGATCAGCCGGTCACGCATGCGACCACGCTACGAACGACAATTTCAGAGACGATTGGCGACCAGCGCCGGCATACCATCTTGCTCGGCGTGTTTGCGGCGATTGGGCTGTCCCTTGCGCTGCTGGGCGTTTATGGCGTGGTCTCGTATTCCGTTTCTAGCCGCAGGCAAGAAATCGGCGTACGTGTGGCTTTAGGCGCCTGCACGGTCGACGTGGTGCGCATGATTATGCGGCAAGGGGTTGCGTTGATAGCGTGCGGAGCTGCTATCGGAGTCGCTGCGGCAGTGGCAATGACACGCTTTATCGCTGGCGAGCTATATGAAGTCAAACCTAACGATCCGGCGACGCTAGTCATCGCGTTCCTGCTAATCCTGTTGGTTGGAAGCGCGGCCTGCTGGATTCCCGCCCGTCGTGCCATGCGAGTTGATCCCATGGTTGCGCTTCGCTACGAATGACTGTCGTGCCGGAGCGAACCAGGAACTTCAATTTAGAGCGGCTGTTGAATATAAGGTGGCAGCAAGGTCGTTTGCGAGGTGACTACCCGATAGCCGCCGCCCGAGTACATATAGACGTGCATCACGCGCATCTGACTGTTAACCAGCTGACCGTTCAATAATCCTCGCAACGACCATGAGCTTGTTGCCACGGCGACATCGCGATATAGCCGCACCTTAACATCGGAAGCCGTGAACGATTCATACTTGATTTCTTGCGCTCGCACTGCGGCGATCAGGCCTGCTTTGTCCACCATCTGACCGTGAGAGGACACCCCGCTGAAATCATCACTGTAGACCCGTCGAAAAAAGGTCGCGTCGCCGAGTTGAATCGCCCGCGCCGTTTCCTTTTCCAGGGCGACCACTTCCTCACGCTGCAGGTCTACGTTCGGCCGTTCACGCATGCACGCGTCCATGCACACTTCCCTTCGGGCCTGTCGCTCATCCTCTTGTGGATGAAGAGGGGAGGACAGCGCAAGGGCGACTGTTAAAAGTACAACGATTTTTTTCATGCGGTCGAGTCTCCCGCTAAAATAACGGTGAACAATTTTCCTCAAGTATAGGGAGTGCCGACGCACAACCTTAGTCTAACCAATTCAATGTGCACAAAAGTAAAACGAGCCAAGGCAGTTGTTCGCTGTTGCGCGGCCTTAAATCTCTCTAGATGAGCGCCATGCTTTGTTTAGTCGGAGAGAATCCGATCAAACGTGTTGACGATTTTTTGGCCGCTCGCGTGTTCCGCAGGCCTCGAATCGCGCACGCAGAGCACAGCCTGCATAGATGCAACCCGCGCAGCCTCAACTTCCTTTATAGCGTCCGAAACGAAAAGCACCTCACTAGCATGGTGACCGAGCGATTCAGCGATTTTCGTATAGCTCCCGCTCTCCGTTTTTGTTCCGATTCGCGTGTCAAAGAAACCGGAAATGTATTCCGTCAAATCGCCCGCGGCCGTACTTCGAAAAAGCAACTGTTGTGCCAACACGCTGCCTGACGAATAGATGGAAATCACGCGCCCCTGCCGCCGCCATCGTGCGAACGCAGGGGGAACGTCGGCGTAGACTTCGCCGTGGAGCTCGCCCCGTTCATACCCTTGCTGCCAAATTCTCCCCTGCAGCGTTTTGAGCGCTGTGCATTTGCTATCGCGAGCCATAAGCCAGTGCACGTATTCAATACTGGAAACAAGGCGAGCTTCATCTGTTTCCGCGATCCAAGCGGGAGGCCCGACCCCAACGCTCGCATCGCGCTCGTGTTGCGCACGCAGCTCCTCCACCAGCGACTGAGTTTTGGGATTACGATAGTCTTCGCGAAAAAAGGATTCCACTTTGCGGCTTGCGTATGGGAACAGAGTCTTGTAGACAAAATCAACCGGAGTCGTTGTGCCTTCAATGTCCAGAAGTACGACGCGGACCTGCGAATCCTCAGGGGGAAGCGACACGAGTTACTTTGCCAAGAGCTGCGGCGGAATATATCGAGGGCCCAGACACACCGGTTCATAGCCGCGATCGACGCCGCTATTTGTGTAATGCGGCGTCCAGCCAGTCATATCCTGGAACAAACGGATCGCGCGAATGCGCCGGTCGCCACAAAGATCGAACCAGTGCAGCGTTCCCTTGGGCACGCGGATCAAGTCGCCCGTCTCCACTTCGATCGCGACCACCGGCCCGTTCGCGGGATGAATATGAAACAGCCCGCGCCCCGCAATGATGTAGCGCACTTCATCTTCGTCATGCCGGTGCTCGATATTAAACTTCGCCAGCATGGTATCCAGTCCAGGCGTATCTGGCTTGACGTCGATCACATCCGCGGTAACGTACCCGCCGCGGCTTTTTAAGTCCGCAATCTGCTCCTCATACGCGTCCAAAATCTCTTCCGCTGAAGCGTCCATGCCGATGCCGGCGACAGGTTCCCATCGTTCGTACTCGATCCCGATGCCCCCGAGGTAATCTCGCACATCACTCTGCTCCTGCAAGGATCGGTTTTCGTCCGGAATTCTCAACACTGCCATACGTCAGCTCCAGCAGATCAGGTTAGCGCTTAACAGTTAGCGTTTGACCGGCGCGCCACCGCGAACCAGCACTTCCATCAGGAACTCTAAAATTTCAACATGGCGCTTTGCTTCTTGCAAGCTCGCGCCCCAAGTGTAAAGCCCGTGCTCGCGCAACAGAAAGCCATGGATTCCCGGCGTCTCCCGCAAAGTCGCCGTCACTCGCTCCGAGAGTTCCGTCATGTCCTGCGAATTCTCCAGAATGGGCAGCCATTCCCGATGCTTGTGCGTGCGCACGCCCTCCAGCCCTTTCAGCATTTCGTAGCCTTCCAGCGCAATCCCACCCTGCGCAGCGTGCGAGCCCGAAAGCACCGTGCTCCACACGGAGTGCGTATGTAAGACGGCGCCCACATTCAGTTCTCGCACGACGGCGAGATGGAGTAGCGCCTCCGCCGACGGCCTGCCATCCCCTCGCACAACTTCGCTGCCGCCACCAATTTCCAAGAACTGCGCCGCAGTCAGCGTACCCTTGTCCAATCCCGTCGACGTGATCGCCAAGCGTAGCGGTTGGCGCGACACGACCGCGCTGAAGTTGCCGCTCGTCCCCAGCGCCCAACCGCGTGTGTAGAACGCCCGGCCCGCCTCGGCCAGAGTCTGCGAGACGCTTGCGAAAGCCTCACTCGCTTCAGACGGTGCAAACGCCTGGCGGCGAGGAGCTCTTTGTGTGCGGCGGATTGATTCTCTTGCCTTCTTCATTGCTGTGCCGGTGCTCCTGGCTGTTGTTAAACGTTGAGCGTGAGGGAGACAAGGTCCGGCCGCGATACGGGCGCCACCGGCGGCATCTTTGAACGGTCGACGGGGCGATACAAAGTGTCGCGCTCGATGGGCGTGCGTCCAGCCGCGCGGATCAGGCGCTCGAGTTCGCTGCGTGGAGTGAACTCAGAAGTTTTCGCGCCGGCGTCGTGATAGATCTTTTCTTCCACGACGGTGCCATCCAGATCGTTCGCGCCGAAGCGCAAAGCAATTTGCGCGATGCTCGGCGTCAGCATGATCCAATACGCTTTGATGTGATCGAAATTATCGAGCAGCAGCCGCGCGATCGCGATATTACGCAGATCGGCGTAACCCGTGGGTTTCGGAATGTAGGAGAGCCCGGTGTTGTCCGGATGAAACGCCAGCGGAATAAAGGTCACAAATCCGTGCGTCTCGTCCTGCAGCTCCCGCAGCTTCACCAAATGATCGACGCGCTCTTCCTCGGTTTCCACGTGGCCATAAAGCATCGTGGCGTTCGAGCGCAGGCCGATTTCGTGCGCCTGTCGCGCGATGCTCAACCACATTTGCCCGCTTACTTTGTGATCGCAAATTATCTTGCGCACGCGCGGATGGAAAATCTCGGCTCCGCCCCCCGGCAGGGAATCGACGCCGGCTTCTTTCATCTTTAGCAGCGTGTCTTTGACTGAGAGCTTCGCGATGCGCGCGAAATAGCCCACTTCCACCATCGTGAACGCTTTCAAATGCACGCTGCCGAATCGCTGCTTCAATCCGCGAATCAGCTCCAGAAAATAATCAAACGACAAATCCGGATGCAAGCCTCCGACAATGTGGAACTCCGTGGCCCCCTCGCGAACACCTTGTTCCGCGCGCTGATAAATTTCCTCCAAGGCGAATGTGTAAGCGCCCGGTGCGCTCGGGTCGCGCCCAAACGCGCACAACTTGCAGTGCGCTACGCAGACATTGGTGGGATTGATGTGGCGGTTGACGTTGAAATACGTCACGTTCCCGTGCCGCTTCTCGCGAACGTGATTCGCCAGCCATCCAACCGCCAGCAAATCCGGCGAACGGTAGAGCGCAATGCCGTCCTGAACACTGAGGCGCTCTCCGGCGATCACTCTCTCCGCAATCGGCTTCAGCCGCTGGTCGGTAATGGTCAATTTCGACATTTGCTTTCCGCTTCCAGAATAACTCAATCCGACGCTCTTCGCGCTTTTCAGAACATCCGACTCTTTCAGGCGTGCCAAACAGGGTTCAGATGCGCCAAACCGCGGTAGCTGCGCCCCAGAACAGCAAAAACAATAAACTAATATAGCCGTTCACCGCAAAAAACGCAGCGTCTAGCTTGCTTAAATCATCAGCTTTGACCAGGGAATGCTCGTAAGCGAGCAGCGCTGCAACAACGGCGATGCCAATCCATGCGGGCCATGGCAGCGCAAAACTCGCCGCCAGCAACGCGAGGAGAACCACGACCCCGACGTGCATGGCTCGTGCGATCAACAGGGCGCGCGCAATCCCGAAGCGCTTCGGAATCGAGAACAGGCCCGCGCTGCGGTCGTAATCCACGTCCTGGCATGCATACAGCACGTCAAAGCCGCCCACCCATAGCGTGACCGCCGCACAAAGGATCAGGATCCGCAGATCCAGCCCGCCGGTAACTGCGATCCAAGCCGCGGCGGGAGAAATTCCCAGCGCAAAACCAAGAAAAAGATGCGACCAGTTCGTGAACCGCTTAGTGAACGAGTAGAAGAATAGAATCGTGAGGGCTAGCGGCGCTAATTCCAACGCCAGCCGATTCAGTTGCCAAGCCGCGACTAAAAATACGCCGACCGCGACAAGAGTGAACACCCACGCGAACGACACAGAGAGAGCACCGGTAGCCAGCGCGCGCTTGTTGGTGCGCGGATTCTCCCGGTCGTAGCGCAGATCTACAATGCGGTTAATCGTCATCGCCGCGGACCGTGCCGCAACCATCGCGACCACGATCCACGCAATCTGCCAAAGCGTAGGCCAACCATGCCGGGACACGCGCGCGGCCAGAAGCGCGCCTGTCAGCGCAAACGGCAGGGCAAAAACGGAATGCTCGAACTTAATCATCTCGAGCACAACGCGAATGCGATTTCTTTTCATCAGCGGAAAAGTCAGTAAGTCACAGAGCCCGCGGCCAGCAGATTCATGCCTTCGCTTCTCTCGATGAAGAACGACCCACCCAGCGGTACATTCTCTCTTGCGGCAAACCGATCTGCGCCAGCACGCGGCAGGTGTACTGCGTCACGAGGTCATCGATCGTTTTGGGCTGGTCATAAAACGCTGGAATTGCCGGCATTATGACTGCGCCCGCCTGCTGCGCTCGCAGCATATTCTCCAAATGAATCCGATTGAATGGCGTGTCGCGAATGCAAAGCACCAATTTGCGCCCCTCTTTGAGCATGACGTCGGCGGCGCGAGCAATCAAATCGTCACTGATCCCGTTCGCGATCGCCGCCAGTGTGCCCATTGAGCACGGGATCACTAACATCGAATCGACTTCGTAGCTCCCCGATGCAATGGACGCGCCAACGTCCTTGTTAGGCAGGATCTCAATCTTGTTCGTCGTGCGGCCCAGGATCCGGCTCGGCAACTGCTTCAGGTCACCGGACGTGAGCCCCATCTCCTCGGCAAAAAGCCGCTGCCCGGTTTCCGTGACCACCAAATGCACTCGCGCAACGCGAGCATCGTCTTCGAGAAGCGCCAGGGCTTTCTGCGCAAAAAGCGCGCCACTCGCTCCGGTCACACCTACAGTGATGATTTGTCCTTGTGGCGGCATAGTGTCTGGATTCATTCAGTCTCGCAGCCACTTCCGGCCAAGTCAAGAACGTGCAACTTTCCGCGTGAATCGCGCGATATACTGACGCTCTGGCCCAAAGGAGACGAAATATGGCGACTGTGCAGCCTGCCAGAGAGCCTCTCGATGTAGCGATGGACTTTATTAACCGCATCAATGCGGGTGACGTCGACCGCATCTGCGAGCTCATGACCGATGGGCACGTCTTTCAAGATGCCATGGGCGAGCGTTTCATCGGACGCGAAAAAATGCGTGAAGGCTGGACCGCTTATTTCAAGATCATCCGCGATTATCAGGTTCACGCCGAAGAGTTTTTTCAGACGGGCGACAAGTTGGCCATTTTCGGCAGCGCCAGCGGCGTCTACGCGGGCAATGGAGAGGTTTCCGGCAACAATTTCTGGGAAGTGCCGGCCGCGTGGCGGGCCATAATCCGCGACGGTCTCGTTGCAGAGTGGCGCGTTTACGCGGACAATCAACCCTTGCGAAAGCTCATGGGCGAGAGCCAGCCCTAGAACCGCAGCATCTACGGATTCATGAACGAACGCGAACTTCACCAGCTCTTGGACCTTGTGCGCCTCGGCGCGCTGCCGCCCGACAGCGCCGTTGCTCGCTTGAAGCATCTTCCTTTTGAAGATTTGGGCTTTGCCAAAGTCGATCATCATCGCGCCCTGCGCCAAGGATATGCGGAAGTCGTTTTTGGCAAAGGAAAGACGCCGGAGCAAGTTGCGGAAATTGTTAAATCTATGCTGCGCCGGAAAGGCACACGGCAGAATGTTCTGATCACTCGCGCGGACGCTGCCATGTTCAAGGCTGTGCGCCGCGCCAACCCTTCAGCAAAGAACGCCGCGAAATTTCATGCGCTCTCGGGCGTAATCACCATCGAGCGCAGCCGCGAGATCACCGGCAAGGGGCAAATTTTCGTTGTTTCTGCAGGAACCAGCGACATCCCGGTGGCCGAGGAAGCTCTTCTGACCGCACGCATGATGGGCAATCGTGCCGAGCCATTGTATGACGTCGGCGTCGCAGGCATTCACCGATTGTTGGAGCACCGCGAGAAACTTGCCGAAGCCCGCGTAATCATCTGCGTCGCAGGTATGGAAGGCGCGCTCCCCAGCGTGGTCGGCGGGCTCGTGGGCGTTCCAGTGATCGCCGTGCCGACCAGCGTTGGATACGGCGCCAGCTTCGGGGGCGTAGCGGCCCTGCTCGGGATGCTAAACAGTTGCGCCTCGAACGTCACGGTCGTCAACATCGACAACGGTTTCGGCGCTGGCTGCGTCGCGTCCTGCATCAATCGCCTTTAGAATTTGAACCGAACTCAGAGCGTGGATCATGGCTTTAGAAGGACCTTCATTGCTCCATTTTTCTGCGCAAATTGAATAGCCAGCCCCGCTTCAGCCAAGGAAAACGTACGCGTGATGAGCGCCGCAGGATCGACCTTGCCGGAGCGCAGAAGCGCGAGTGCTTTGGCGAAAGGGCCGCAACGCGAGCCAATCACCGTGATCTCTTTTACTACAATGGGCCAGGTTTCCACCGGCGCCGTGCCGTGGAACGTGGATTTCAGGACGAGAGTGCCGCGTGGCTCGGTCAGTCGTTGGGCGAGCGCTAATCCGCTCGGCGATCCAGTTGCTTCGACAACCAATCCATAAGATTCGCGAAGGCGTTTCACATCGCTGGCATCGCCGCGAACGCGTCTCGCTTTCACTCCAACCCTCCGCACCAGTGCCAGCTTCTTATCGTGTTTGCCGTACATAACGACGTGCGGCAGTTTTGTCCGCAAAACGCGCGCGATGAGTTGAGCTAGTTTGCCGTCTCCGAGAACCGCGGCTTCACGGAATGTGCTGATGTTGATTTGATCAAGAATTTCGCACGCGGCCGCCAGCGGCTCGACAAAAACCGCTTGCTCATCACTAACCGAATCGGGGACAACGTGCAAATTCTCCAGCGGCAGCGTCAAATACTCCGCGAACGCGCCATCATGTCCAACGATCCCGAGTACGGTTCGTCTTGCACAATGCGTTTTCAGACCGCGCCGGCAAAAAGTGCAGACGGGACGGTAACCATAAGCCGAACAACTGACATTGATCTCGCCCACCACTCGACGGCCGCGCCAACGAGCCCGCTCTTGAGCCGAAGCGCCACGAACCTCCGCAACTTCGCCAACAAATTCATGCCCTGGCGTACCACGAAAGTCGTGATATCCGCATAAAATCTCAATGTCTGTGTTGCAAATCCCCGCCATCCTCACGCGCACAAGCGCCCACCCAGCGCGCAACTTTGGCAAAGGCCTTTCTTTCATCACGAGTTTTTGATTGTGAACAGCGAAGGCGAGCACGGACTTCTTATTCAGTCCTCTTGGATTTTGTTTTCGGTCTGGACGCCCTAGCAGGCAGCTCTTTTCTTTGCCGCCCCGATAGACTCTCCAGTAATTCGAATTTTGCCTCCATTTTCAGGAGACGGCGGTCTAACTCCACATAGGAATCAGTTAACACTTTCACCCGTTCGCTGAGGCTGCCGATTCGCTCCTCAATCAACACGATCTTGCGGATTGCTGCCAGTGCCTCTCCGGCCCAGGTCACCTACCGTTCCTCGCCTTCTTGAGGGTGCGATCCACGTAATCAATTGTTTCGTCCAGCTTCTTGATCGTGCGATCGGCGGAAAGATTTGCAGCTCTGGCTAAACTGCTCAGTTCCTCTTCGGTTTCGACGGGGACTGCCAGATATAGCTCCAGCGCATCGCGGACTTCCTGGGAAAAAGACTTGCCGCGGAGTTTGGCTCGGTGCACAAGCCGCTGCTTTTGTCTTGCGTCCAAATGTAGCAATGCGGTCGCCATGAGTCCTCCTATATAACGCCTATATAATATCAGAAATCAGGGTGAGTAAGCTCACCGGAGGACTGCTGCCAGGGTTCTGACTAACACTGGTTCCTGTTCGGCCGATACGGTACGCAGGTCAATGATAAGGCGATCGTCTTCTACCCGGGCAATCACCGAAATCCCCGCGGGGGCCCGCCGCAGCCGCTGCTCGAGTTGTGCTGCAGAGTATCGCGCGCTTGCAATGCGTATGAGCTTCGTCGGGAGCGACTGCGTCGGCGTCGAGCCACCTCCCGCCAAAGAGCTCCCGTCCGCAATCTCCAACTCGACTTCACCCAACGGCAGCTCCGGCGTGAGCTCGCGAAGAAAATTCTCCGCGCGCCGCGTGATTTCCTGAACACTCATGCGAATCATGCGCAACGCCGGAATCTCGTCCATCGCGCCTCGCAGATAGGCTCCCAGTGTCGCCGCCAATGCCGCGGTCGTCAGCTTGTCCACACGAAGAGCACGAAATAGCGGATGTCGCCGAACGCGGCCGATCAGTTCCTGTTTCCCGGCGATGATCCCAGCTTGCGGACCGCCCAGCAACTTGTCTCCGCTGAACATCACAATGGAAACGCCGGCATCCACACTCTGCCGAACCGTCGGCTCCGCAATCCCCGCACCCGAAAGGTCGACCAGGCAACCCGACCCCAAGTCCTCGACTAGCGGCAAACCCGAGCGTTGCCCAAGCGAGACAAGTTCCTCCAGGGAAGGCTTTTCCGCAAAACCGGTAATCGTAAAGTTCGAAGGATGCACGCGCAGCAACAGCCGCGTATTCTCATTGATCGCGCTTTCGTAATCCACGATACGCGTGCGATTCGTAGTCCCAATCTCACGAAGCACCGCACCGCTTTGCGCCATAATTTCCGGAATGCGGAAGCCGTCTCCGATTTCAATCAGCTCGCCCCGTGAAACAAGTACCTCTCCGCCCTTCGCCAGCGCTGCGAGCACCAGCAGCACCGCCGCCGCGCAGTTGTTGACCACAATGGCGGCCTCTGCGCCAGTCAAGCGCTCAAGCATCTCCGCAACATGCACGTCGCGCTTGCCGCGCGCGCCCGCTTCCAAGTCATATTCAAGGTTGCTGTAGCTAGTTGCGCTGCGCCGAATCTCTTCTGCCGCCGGGCCGCTTAGCGGCGCACGCCCAAGGTTCGTGTGCAAAACTACGCCGGTTGCATTGATCACCGGCTCTAGTGAAGAGGCCAGCACCCGCTCGACCATCGAAGCAATCCGCTCTTCCAGCGACGAAGAATCCAGCGCGATCGCCGCCGAGCCTTCGCCAGTGATCCGCCCCCGCACCTCCGCCAAAACCGCGCGCGCTATTTCTACCAGCAGCTCGCGGTTTACTCGCGACGCGATCGCCGCCAGCCGCGGCTGAGCCAGCAGTTCGTCTACAGACGGAATCTGCCGCAGCAAATCCGTTTGGTCCGCCGTAAGCGCTCGTTTAGCCCGCGATTCCATGCGGCCATTTCAACACACACCCGCCCAGCCCGCAACGCCGAGCACCCCAACCGCCAGACGGTGCCGAATCAGCCTCCTGCCGCTTCCATTCTGTTGACGCGCTGACCCTCTCCTCCTAGCATGGGTGAAGCGGGGGCTTCCTCAGCCATGGCGACGATCGACGAAGAAATGTCGCAGCTCGAAAAAGACATTCGCCAGCTCAAAATCGAATACGACCAATATTTCGGCGGTGGCAGGAAGCGTCCGCCCACCGAAATCGAGTGGCGCATCGAAACGATCATCAAGCGCTACGGCGAGCGCGGCGGCGAGATGAAATTTGGCCAGCGCTTCCGCTACAACAACCTCACGCAAACGTACGCGAAGTACAAAGACGTTTTCCGCAAGAAGCTCCAGCAAAAAGAAGAAGGAAAAGTACAGCGCCACTTCGGAGCCGCAGCCAAGGCCATCGAAGCCGAACGCGCCAAAGCCGCGGCTGAGGCACACCCGGCCACGCCCCAGCCAACGTCCTTCCGCATGGTTTGCTCCGAACCCGAACGCGAGGCCGACAAGGTTGACCAGTTGTATCAGGCTTTTCAGCAAGCCATGCAACAGACTGGCGGCAGCATTAAACAGTCACGCGAAAATTTCAGCGAATTCGTCAGCAAGAAAACGAAGGAGCTGCAAAAACAGAAAAATTGTCGCGAAGTGGAATACGTCGTCGAAGTGGTCAATGGGGAAGTCAAGCTCAAAGCTCTAGTAAAAACTTAACCAACAATTCCATTTGTTTGTCTCGGCCGTTCCGCTGTCGTCTCTCCGCGGTTTCCTCTTTCCCTGAAAACGTGCCACGCTTACACTGTTCTACTTTTCTGGAGGGCAGGGCATGGCGGTGCAGCGCGCGCTCATCAGCGTTTTCGACAAAACAGGAATCGTAGATTTCGCCAAAAAGCTCGCGGCCTTCCGCATCGAAATTCTCTCCACCGGTGGCAGTGCCAAAATCCTTCGCGAAGCCGGTCTCGCCGTCCGCGACGTTTCCGAATTCACCGGCTGGCCAGAAATGCTTGGCGGCCGCGTAAAGACGCTGCATCCCAAAGTCCATGGCGGCCTGCTCTTTCGCCGCAATCTCGCCGAAGATCAAAAGCAAGCCGCCGAACACGGCATCGCCCCGATCGACTTGGTGGTCGTAAATCTCTACCCCTTCGAAGCCACCGCCGCAAAAAAAGATCTCACCGCCGAGGAGCTCATCGAAAATATCGACATCGGCGGCCCCACCATGCTCCGCTCCGCCGCAAAAAACTGCGAAAGCGTCACGGTAATCACCGACCCAGCCGATTACGATCGCGTAGCGCAAGAGCTTGAATCTTCGCAGGACACGTCGCTCGCAACGCGTCTCGATCTCGCCCGCAAAGTTTTCGCCACCACTTCCCGCTACGACGGCATGATTGCCACAGAAGTCGAGCGCCTTTCCGCCTCCACTAATCACGTCGTGCTAACTGAAAAACCGGCCCTTCCCCAGCGCCTGCACCTAGCCCTTCGCCGTCAACAAGAACTCCGCTACGGCGAAAATCCGCACCAAGCCGCGGCGCTCTACATTCCCGCCGGACGCCCGCCGCAAGGTCTCGCAGCCGCGAAGCAGCTCCAAGGCAAGGAGCTTTCCTACAACAATTTGGTCGACCTCGAAGCCGCCCGCAGCCTCGCCGCAGAATTCAGCCGGCCCGCTGCCGTCATCATCAAGCACAACAATCCGTGCGGCACCGCCGAGCAAGAAACTCTGCGCGACGCCTACCTGAAAGCGCTCGCCTCCGATCCTATTTCCGCCTTTGGCGGCGTATTAGCCTTCAATCGCCCGGTCGACGCCGCCACTGCCGAAGAAGTCGCCAAGCTCTTCGCCGAATGCATCGCTGCCCCCGCCTTCGACGAAAAAGCAAAATCCATTTTCGCCGCCAAAAAAAATCTCCGCCTCCTCGAGCTACCTCCGGGCGGTCTCGAACCCGACCGCGAGCTTCAACTCAAGCGCATCCTCGGCGGCATGCTCGTGCAGCAACCTGATCTCGGCGTAATCAACGATGCGGAACTGCGCACCGTCACCAAGCGCGTCCCCTCCCCGGAAGAAATGCACAACATGCGCTTCGCCTGGAAGGTCTGCAAACACGTAAAATCCAACGCCATCGTCTTCGCCCGGGACGGCGCCACTCTCGGTGTCGGCGCCGGCCAGATGAGCCGCGTCGATTCCGTCAAACTCGCGGTGATGAAAGCGCAATCGCCTCTGCAAGGCAGCGTGGTCGCCTCTGACGCGTTCTTTCCGTTCCCCGACGGCGTTGAAGAAGCCGCCAAAGCCGGCGCCACCGCCGTCATCCAGCCCGGCGGCTCCGTACGCGACAACGATGTCATCGCCGCAGCGGACCGCCTCGGTCTAGCCATGGTCTTCACCGGCATGCGCCACTTTCTGCACTAGCGCTAGCGAGCGCCCTATATCGGTGGGAAAGCGCACTGCATGCGCCGTTCCGCGCACTCGCTGCATCCAAAATTTAGCAATCACGCAAACTGGAGGGCGCCATGGCCGCAAGCGAGGAAATGAAAATTGTTTTGCAGGTGGGCACGGAACTTCGCGTAAACAACAAAGGCGAAGTCGTCGTAAGCAATCCCGAACTCGAGCTAGCCCGCGAAGACCGCGCAGCCGATGCCGTCCTTCTCTATCGCTTCGATCCCAATCGCGGCGAACACGTCTTCCGGCTAGTCGATCCCGTAGCCGACCACAAGCACATGAAAGTTCACCGCGCCAACGATTAATCACGCCCCGCCGAAAAAACGAGGCGCGAAAAATCACGCGCAGCAGCTAGGCCCGCAACACGCCGTCTTGCTCGCCGGTTTCACAGCACGCACGAACGCGCTGATGAATTTCCCGTCAATCTGCGGGCCCACCACATCCGGATCAAGTCCCGCCGCACCCAGAAACTCGCGAGCCTCCTCCGCCTTGTAAACCCGCGTAGGTTCCACCTCAATCGATTCGAATCCCGCCCGCGCCAATTTCTCCTGATATTCCTTTTCCTCCAGCGCCCCCGCAATGCACCCAACCCACAATTCCATGCTCCGCCGAATCTCCGCTGGCACCTCGCCGCGCACCACCACGTCTGAAACCGCCAGCCGCCCTCCCGGTTTCAGCACGCGAAACGCCTCCGCCAGCACGCGATCCTTGTCTCCCGAAAGATTGATCACGCAATTCGAAATAATTACGTCTACCGTGTTCTCCGGCAGCGGAATATTCTCAATCGCGCCCCTAAGAAACTCCACGTTCTCGATGCCCGCTTTCTTCTGATTCTCTCGCGCCAGCGCCAGCATCTCGTCGGTCATATCCAGCCCGTAAGCCTTGCCGGTCGGCCCCACGCGCTTAGCCGAAAGCAGCACGTCAATGCCGCCGCCCGACCCCAGGTCCAGCACCACTTCGCCAGCCTGCAACTTCGCCAGCGCCGTAGGATTCCCGCAGCCCAGCGAAGCCGCCACCGCCGCCGCAGGCAGGCCAGCCTTCTGCGCCTCGTCATACAAATTTTTCGTGATGGGATCGCACCCGCTCAGCTCCCCGCCACCTCCGCAACACGCCGTCCCACCAGCTGTCATCTGCTTTGCAGCCTCGCCATACTTTTGCTTCACCACTTCCTGAATGTTTGCCTCGCTCATCGGTCTTCTCCTTGATTCGCCACCATCATCTTTATCGCGAAATCTGAACCACTGCCTCCGGAGCCACCGCACGGCTCCGCGTACAACATTCCTCGTACAAGAACGTCATCACTTCCCTCAGCGCGTCCGTATCCGCCGCGTACCGCAAGAATGTGCTCTCGCGCCGCACCTTCACCAAACCCACCTGCTTGAGCTTTTCCAAATGGTGCGAAAGCGTCGACGCCGGTATGCCCATCTCCTCTTGCACTTCTCCCGCGACCATCCCCTCCGGATGTGCCGCCAGTAGCAAGCGCAAAATCTGCAGACGCGGCTCCGCTCCCAACGCCGAAAATCGCGAGGCGCTGCGCGTCACCAAACTTGGGTCAGCCTTCTTCATATTTCGATGGTTGCAGAAGTACGGTAGAAATGCAACCCCTTTTTCTTATACAAAATTCGCCCTAGAACGCTTCGCTTCCTTGCTGCATCCTACTCCCAGTAACTCTTCGGCCCTGGAAACCGCGCCAATTTGCTTTTGACCGCGTTTGGGTCGCATGGGATAATTTTTTGTTTTCGGGGCGCCGATGAAACTTTACCGATTCACACTGTCCGCACTATTTGCCTCTGCAGCCGCGCTTGCCGCGCATGCGCAGGCACAAGCACCGGCGAAGCCCGCCGATGCCGCCTCTCCCTCCGAGGAAAATCGCTCAACCCAATCTACTGCCGAGCCCTCCTCCCGCGCTGCCGCCTATTTCGACTACACCATGGGCCACATCTACGAGCAGCAGTACGAGAACACCAGCAAACCCGAATATGCCTCCCAAGCCATCGATTTTTACAAGAAAGCCTACGCGCTCGACCCCAAGTCCCCGGTTATCGGCGAACGCTTAGCCGAAATGTATTGGAAAGGGCAGCGGACTCACGACGCTGTCACGGAAGCTCAGGAAATTCTCAAGCGCCATCCCGATGACGTCCCCACCCGCCGCCTGCTCGCCAGAATCTACCTTCGCAGCCTCGGCGACCTGAGCGCCGGCGTCGGCCAATCTGAAGTCGCCGGAAAAGCCATCGAGCAATACAAGGAAATTTACCGCCTCGACCCGTCCGACACGGAATCCGCGCTCTGGCTAACCCGTCTCTATCGCCTGCGCAATGAGCATGACAAGGCTGAAGCCGTCCTCCGCGGCATCTTGAAAGATGATCCGGAGAACGAACCCGCCATCGAGCAGCTCACGCAACTCCTTCTGGACCAAGGCAAATCCGCCGAAGCCGTCTCTCTGCTCGAAGGCATGACCAATCGTGCGCCTTCCGCGCCTCTGCTGGACCTTCTAGGCGACGCGTACACGCAGACCAAAGATCTTCCTAAGGCCGAACAGGCCTACCGCAAAGCCGTCGAGCTGGATCCCTCCGAGCTGAGCCATCAGCGCGGGCTCGGCCAAACTCTAATGGCCGAAGAGAAATATTCTGACGCGCTCGCCGTCTACCAGAAGCTCGCTGACCTGATGCCCGATGACGCCGACATTTATCTCCGCATCGCGCAAATTTACCGCGAGATGCATCAACTCGACCGCGCCGAAGAAAGCCTCCTGAAAGCGCGCCAGTACGCTCCCGGCAGCCTCGAAGTTATGTATAACGAGGCCATGCTCTACCAGGCGCAAGGTCGCTATGATGACGCTATTCGCGTCCTCTCTGACGCGATTACGGGCGTTAAGGGCCAGTCCGCGGTGCTCCCATCGCGCCGCCGTTCCCTCGCGATTCTTTATCAGGAACTCGGCCAGCTTTACAAAGAACGCCAGAACTACCAGGCCGCCGTTTTCACCTTTAACGAGTTGGGCCATCTGGGCGATGACGAAGACCACCGCGCTCGGCTACTCATCATGGATACCTATCGTTCGGCCAAAGAGCTGCCGAAAGCGTTGCAGGCGGGCAGGGAAGCGCTGGCCAAATATCCTAATGATCCCGGAATCCGCGCTAGTCAGGCATTGCTCCTAGGCGAAAACGAGCAAACCGAAGAAGCTGTGAAGATGCTTGGCGTCCAGCTAACCAAATCCGGGGCCGACCGCGACACGTACCTGAACATCGCGCAAGTCTATGAACGCGCAAAGCGCTTCAAAGAAGCCGAAGACGCAGCGCACGCAGCTGAAGTCTTGCCCGGCCGCCCTCGTGACAATGAAATGGTTTGGTTTGTTCTCGGCGCCATCTATGAGCGCCAGAAGTTTTTCGATCGTGCCGAGACCGAATTTAAGAAAGCTTTGGCCGTTAATCCCAAGAGCGGGTCTGTGCTCAACTACTATGGCTACATGCTTGGCGATCTCGGGCAGCGTCTTGATGAAGCCGCCGATCTGGTTCAACGCGCGTTGAAAGAAGAGCCATACAACGGCGCTTATCTCGACAGCATGGGCTGGATCTATTACAGGCAAAACAAGCTCACCGAGGCCGAAGCTACTTTGCGCAAAGCCGTCGAACGCGACAGTCATGACCCTACCATCCACTCTCACCTGGGTGATGTTTACGCAAAGCTGGGCCGCAACGAACTCGCTGCCTCCGAGTGGGAAAAATCCCTATCCGAATGGCGCCACGCTCTGCCCGCCGACGTCGAAAATGATAAAATTGCAGAGATCGAGAAAAAGCTCGGCCAAACCAAACATCGTGTAGCCCAAAAATCGTCGCCGCAAGAAGCTAAGCCGCAATAGCGCATGCGCGAAATCCGAATCCCAGCCTTTGCAAAAGTGAATCTGCGGCTGGACATTCTCGGCAAGCGCGCGGATACCTATCACGAACTCCGCACTGTCTTTCAGACCATTTCGCTGCATGACGACTTGACGCTGCGCGACTCTAAAGCCTCCGGCATTTGTCTAAATATTCAGGGAAACGATTCCCTCTCTCTCGAACCCGTCAGTAAGAATCTCGTATATTCAGCCGTGGATACGTTGCGGCGTGAGCTTGAGATTCGCTCCGGCGTCGAAATTGATCTCCGCAAGAAAATCCCTGCCGGCCGCGGTCTCGGTGGCGGTTCGAGCGATGCTGCGGCCGCCCTGCGCGGATACCTCCGGCTCACCCGCCGCAATGTCCCTGCGCCGAGATTGATGGAAATTGCTGCTTCTCTCGGTGCCGATGTCCCGTTTTTTCTTTTCGGCGGTCGCGCCCTCGGCATCGGTCGTGGCGATGAAATCTACCCTCTGCCCGACGTTCCAAAGCTCACCCTATTGGTAGTCTCGCCAAAAGACATTCACGTTCCGACTCCCGACGCCTACCGTTGGCTCAAGGCGCCTGCATTGACAAAAAGGCGCTCTACCTCTAAACTTTGGAAGTTCTGTTCTCTATGCTGGAGCACGCAGGGAAGCGGCCTGTTCAATGATTTTGAACGGCCGGTTTTTCAGCGTCACCCTCGACTAGCTCAAATCAAGAGGGCTTTGCTTCAACGAGGAGCTACAGAAGCCTCGCTGGCGGGTAGCGGTTCGGCGGTGTTTGGAGTTTTCCCGAGCCCAGCGTTGGCGCGCCGAGCCGCTGTCGGGTTTCAGGACGAACAAACCTTCGTTTGCGAAACAATTTCGCGCGACAGGTATCTTCGCAAGGTCCAAAGCGCGCCGTAAACGTGCGCAAGCCTCTGAACCGCAGCGTCTTCGCGTCACAGCTATCAAAACAATTGTCGTGGTGTTGTAGGGGCGCGCTTTAGCGCGTCCCAGCGGCTTCGACCGCCCGGTTTAAATCGTACTGTTTGTTGATAGACCTGGAGCTAACGCGACTTGCACGACGATCGCTTCAAAATTTTCTCGGGAACGGCCAATCTGCCGCTTGCAAAAAGCATCTGCAAGCATTTGGATGTTCCGTTGGGCCAAGCCAAGCTTGACCGCTTTAGCGATGGAGAAATTTATTTTCAGATTCTCGAAAACGTGCGGGGCGCCGATGTTTTTGTCGTGCAGCCTTGCAGTTATCCGGTCGATAGCCATCTTGTCGAACTATTGCTGATGATTGACGCATTCAAACGCGCGTCCGCCTGGCGCATCACCGCTGTGCTGCCCTACTACTGCTACGCCCGGCAGGACCGTAAAGACAAGCCTCGCGTTCCGATCTCCGCGAAGCTCGTCGCGGACCTGCTCGAAACCGCGGGCGCCAGCCGTGCTCTCACTCTTGATTTGCACGCGCCTCAGATTCAGGGCTATTTTGACGTTCCGGTGGATCACCTCTACGGTTCGCCCGTGCTCATTGAGCATTTCCGGCATCTTAAACTGCCAGACTTGACCGTCGTTTCGCCGGACGCAGGCGGCGTGGAGCGCGCCCGCTCCTTCGCAAAGCGCCTTGATGCGCCTTTGGCCATCGTAGACAAGCGCCGAATCGATATCGACGTGAGTGAAGTTATGAATCTCATCGGCGACGTTCGTGGCCGTAGCACTTTGATCGTCGACGACATCATCGATACCGCCGGCACGCTCGTGAAAACCGCCGAAGCACTCCTTCGCGAAGGCGCTACGCAGGTTTACGCTGCGTGCACGCATGCCGTGCTCTCGGGCCCGGCCATCGACCGTATCGCCAAGTCGCAGATCAAGGAAGTCGTCGCCACGGATTCCGTGCCCATATCCGAAGCGGCACTAAAAATGGGCAAGATAAAGATTTTGAGCGTAGCCGGCTTGCTCGCACGCGGCATCCGCTCGATTCACGAGGAAACATCGATCAGCGAGCTCTTTATTTAGTTGTAGCTGCCGGGCTTTAGCCCGGCCGGTTGGAAAGACAGGAAGGGAACTAGCATGGCTCAGAAACAACAAGAAAAAGTCGTAGTGGAAGCAGCCCCCCGCGCCGAGCGGGGCAAAAACGAGGCTCGCCGCTTGCGCGCGAGCGGCAGAGTCCCCGCTGTCCTCTATGGCGGCAAGGGCGAGGCCATCACGCTTTCGGTCAACACCAAACAAGTTAATTCGATCTTGCGCTCACAGAGCGGCCACAACACTCTGTTTCAAGTCGATCTCAACGGCAAGCATGAGCCTGCCATTCTCAAAGACTGGCTCAACGATCCGGTCAGCGGTAATTTGCTCCACGTGGATCTTCTCCGCGTCGCGATGGACGTCCGCATGCGCGTCCAGGTTCCCGTGCACACCTTCGGCGATCCCGCTGGCGTAAAAGTCCAGGGCGGCGTCTTCGAGGTGGTCACCCGAGAAGTGGAAATCGAATGCTTGCCCGGCGATATTCCCAGCGAATTTAGAGCTGACGTCAGCGGCTTGATGCTCAACGATGCTCTTCGCGCGCGCGACCTCCAACTCGATGCCAGCAAGTTAAAGCTGCTCACCGACCCGGAGCAGGTTCTCGCGCACGTCGTAGCTCTCAAGGTCGAAGAAGAGAAGCCCGCCGAAGTCGCAGCCACCGAAGCTGCAACTCCCGCCGAGCCCGAAGTCATCAAGAAGGGCAAGAAAGAAGTCGAAGGCGAAGAAGGTGCCGAAGGCGAAGGCAAGCCCAAGGCCGCCGAAAAATCCGACAAGGGCGACAAGGAGAAGAAAAAGTAGTTTTGCCCGCGTCCTTTGTACTGGCGCAGAATGCTGCGCCGCTCCGAAGGGTTTTTCCTCGGCGGCTTTTCACGTGTTGAAGACATATGCGGCTAATCGTCGGACTAGGCAACCCCGATCCCGAGTATCAGTGGACGCCGCATAACTTGGGTTTCATGACCGTGGACGAACTCGCGAATCGCGCTTCCATTCGCGTAGAGCGCCCGGAAGGCAAGGCTCTGGTAGGCCGCGGCAAATTGGCCGGAGAAGAAATTCTCCTCGCCAAGCCGCAAACGTACATGAACCTCAGCGGCATCTCCGTACGAGAGCTGCTGGCCAAGTACGAGCTGGACGTAAGCGATTTGCTGGTGATGTGGGACGAGGTGCAATTGCCGCTGGGCACCATCCGGATTCATCCGGATGGCAGCGCCGGCAGCCACAACGGCGCAAAGTCCGTAATCAGCGCCGTCGGCACGCAAGAGTTTGCCAGGCTCAGGTTAGGTTGCGGTCCCGAGCACAGGCTTAGCAGTCGGAGAGAACACGTCCTCCGGCCAATGAAGAAAGCGGAGCTCGAAGCAGCCGCGGAAATGATTGACGAAGCGGGCAATGCGGTCGAAATGATTTTGACGCAGGGGCTAGACGCGGCAATGACAAAGTACAACCGCCGCAAGCCCGAAGCACCGGATGTAGAGGCTGGGTTTTAGCCCGGCGAATGTAATGGCGAGTCTTTGGACTCGCCAGCGCCGCAGGGCGCCGACAAAAAGGTTTTCACGGGCCAGTGCCCGCGAACAGAAGGAAAGAGGTCATCAATGGAAGAGCGTTTGTACGATCTGATCTTCATCACCCGTCCGGCCACCCCGGAAGACGAAATCAAGAAAGTCCTATCCGGCATCGAGCACACCTGCGCGGAAAAGGGCGGCAAAATTGAAAAGACCGAGCATTGGGGAACGCGCAAGCTCGCCTATCGCGTCGACAAGCACCGCGAGGGCATCTACGTCTATCAACAGATTCGCACCGCGCACCACGAGCTCATCGCTGAGCTCGAGCGCCGCCTACGAGTGCAAGACGTTGTCATAAAATATTTGACCGTCCGCCTCGACGAAGATTTGAAGCGCCAGAAAAAGCTAACGCACAAGCGCGAGCTGCGCGCCGCCCGTCGTCCGCGCCGCACCGCCGCCGCTCCCGCACCGGCACCCGCGGCCCCACCCGCAGCGCCAGAGCAAGCCCCAGCCAGCTAGCAAGTATTTGTAGTTAGCTCTTATAGCGCCCGCTTTCCGAAGCGGGCTCTTCGCACCGAAAAAGTTTTCGCACCAATTTAGAAAGGCAGGCAGTTATGGCAGACGAACCAAGACAGCAATCGCAAGCCCCCAGCGGCGCACCGCGTCGCGAAGGCCCCGGTGGTCACGGTGGCGGACACGGCCCCGGCGGCGGTCACGGTGGTCCTCGTCGCGAAGGCGGCCCCGGTGGACCTGGCGGTCCCGGCGGACGGCCGCGCGGCAAGCGCCAATATTTCCGCAAGAAAAAAGTCTGCAAGTTTTGCGTCGAGAAGATGGACTTCATCGACTACAAGCGCGCCGACATCCTCTCGCAGTTCGTGCAAGAGCGCGGCAAAATTCTCCCGCGCCGCATGACCGGCGTCTGCTCGCGCCACCAGCGTTGGCTCGGCGTAGCCATCAAGCGCGCCCGCAACATCGCGCTCATGCCCTTCGCCGGCAGCGCCGCAGGCACCCATGCCCCGCGCCCAGTAGCCGCCGCGGGCACCGCAGGCGCAGGAGCTCCGCACGCACCAGCCGCAGCGCAGCAACCTCACGCACCGGCAACGCCAGCCGCACACGTACCAGCGGCACCAGCCGCAGCGCCACAAGCACCGCCGCCAGAAACCGACGCGCCAAAAACGTAGCGGCGGCCTTCAGGCTGGCGCTTTTGAGCAGTAAGCACGAAACGATTTTCAAACGCAGTACCGCCATCGCAGCAAAGGCAACTGTAGCGGCCGCCGACCGTGGCGGGCGCCTCTAAATAGGAGCAAAGAGAAGCATCATGGAAATCATTCTGCAAGAAGACATCGACAAGCTCGGCCACCGCGGCGACATCGTCACCGTAAAGCCCGGCTACGCCCGCAATTTCCTGCTGCCGCGCAAGCTCGCCATCGAAGCCACCAGCGGCAACATGAAAGCTCTTGAGCGCATTCGCAATTCGCTCGCCAAGAAAACCGCCACCGAGATGGACGCCGCGCAAAAGCAAGCCGCGCTCATCAACGGCGTCGCTGTCCGCTTCACGCGCAAGACCGGCGAGAACGATCAGCTCTTCGGTTCCGTAACCACTGCCGACATCGCCGAATCTCTCGCGGCGCAAGGCTTCAAGGTCGATAAGCGCCAGGTCCAGCTCAAGGAACCAATCCGCGCCCTCGGCGAATATCCCATCACCATAAAAGTTTTCCGCGACGTAACCGCCGAAGTAAAAGCCCAAGTCGACAAAGAATCGTAGTATTTGAATTTCATGAAATGAAACCGCCGCCGCTCTCACCAGCGGCGGCTTTCTTATTCCCGTGTAGTGGCGCAGCATCCTGCGCCCTTCTTTCTTTCCTCCGCGTCCTCAGCGTCTCTGCGTTATCTTTCTTTTTGTCTTTTCATCTTTCTTTTTCCGCCGCTCGCATCAAAAAAACTTTTGCACTTTTCCAAAACCATTCACACCTCAGTCCAATTGACGTGCGCCAATCTTCCCGCCACAATGCGCTCACGCTTAAAACAGGGAATCGGTCGAGCCCGGACAATCGTCCTCGCCACCTGAATAAATTCGCGTCAGCAACCATCCGTGCAACTCGATATTGCGCGTCAAAAGGAGTCTGTGTTACCGTAGGCGAAAATAAAGCGAACACAAAAGATAACCTATGCCCTCCGACTCCACTCTAGAAAAGCCGCTCCCCAATAATCTTGACGCCGAGCGTTCCGTCCTCGGCGCCGTAATCCTGGACAACAACGCCCTCAACGCCGCCATCGAAAATCTCAAGCCTGAAGATTTCTTCCTCGATCAGCACCGCCGCGTCTTCACCCAGATGATCGCGCTCGGCGAGGCGCAGCAAGCCATCGACCTCATCACGCTCACCGAAGAGCTTCACCGCCATGGCGAGCTCGAAGCCGCCGGCGGCGCGCCCTATCTCGCCTCTCTCGCCGACGGCATGCCCCGCGTCTCCAACATCGAGCACTACGCGCGCATCGTCAAAGAAAAAGCCATCCTCCGCAATCTCATCCACACCACGCACAATATTCAGCAGCGCGCCTTCGAAGGCGAAGACGGCGCCGACGCCATCCTCGACAACGCCGAGTCTTCCATCTTCCAGCTCGCCGAAGACCGCATCCGCGCCGGCCTGATCCCCGTCAAA
This sequence comes from Candidatus Acidiferrum typicum, assembly GCA_025463055.1. Classification (GTDB taxonomy): domain Bacteria; phylum Acidobacteriota; class Terriglobia; order Acidiferrales; family UBA7541; genus Acidiferrum; species Acidiferrum typicum_A. The sequence goes on along the minus strand of JAOAPV010000119.1, from coordinate 54,301 downwards.
GACATCGTCCGCGACAATTTCGAGCGCCTCGAAAAAATCTTCCGCGAAGGCAAGAGCATCACCGGCATCCCCACCGGTTACGTCGAGCTGGACAAGCTCACCTCCGGCCTGCAAGCCTCCGAGCTGCTCATCCTCGCCGCGCGCCCCTCGCAGGGAAAAACCGCGCTCGCCCTCAACCTCGCCGAAAACATCGGCATCCGCGCCGGCCAGCCCGTCGCCGTCTTCAGCCTCGAAATGTCCAAGGAGTCGCTCCTCCAGCGCCTCGTCGCCTCCGTCGCCCAGATCGACGCCCACAAATTCCGCACCGGCCATCTCTCCCGCGAAGACTGGCGCCGCATGACCGAAGCCCTCGGCACCATCTCCTCCGCCCCCATCTGGGTGGACGACGCCGGCTCCATCTCCGTCCTCGAAATCGGCGCCAAGGCTCGCCGCCTCAAGCGCGACAAAGGCCTCTCGCTCCTGATCGTCGATTACCTGCAGTTGATCACCGCGCGCGGCCGCTTCGGCAATCGTCAGGAAGAAGTCGCCAGCATCTCCCGCTCCCTCAAAGGTCTAGCCAAAGAGCTGCAGATTCCCGTCCTCGTCCTCAGCCAGCTCACCCGCGCCCCCGAACGCGACGAGCGCGGCCCCCAACTCTCCGACCTCCGCGAATCCGGCGCCATCGAGCAGGACGCCGACGTCGTCATGTTCATCTACCGCCCGCACTTCTTCAAAGCCGGCGCCACCCCCGAAGAACGGGAAGAAACCGAGCTACGCATAGCCAAGCAGCGCAACGGCCCCACAGACACCGTCCGCTTCGTATTCCGCAGCCGCCTAACCAGATTCGAGGAAGCCGCCCCCGACGCCTTCAGCCAATTCTCCCCAGGTGACATGTAATCGAACTTCTTGTCTCCGGCTTATCAACACCAAATGTATCGTCGAAAATCGCGACAATCAGCAACACAGAATGTATTGGCACCCGTAGCGGCCGCCGACCGTGGCGGGCGCTTTGCTCTAGCGCCACTAACGTTATTCCAATAGGCTGAAAACGATCGCCAACGGTCATTTCGCATGTGTTTGCGCTCTGGCCGTCCCTACACATGACCTTCCACCACAAAAACATTCGCCTACCGCAAGACAGATACATAGGCAAAAACTGGTCGTTCGTCACAATCTGCTGCGCCAATCGCCGCAATATCTTCATCACGCCCAGAATCTGCAATTGGTTTCTAAACATCCTTCGTGCTGACGCCGCGTCCCACGACTTCGCTATTCACGCCTTCTGTCTGATGCCCAATCACGTTCATCTCCTCACTGAGGGGCTCCAACAAACCAGCAATCTCCTCCAATTCATAAAGGCTTTTAGAACCAAAACATCCATACCGTTCGAGAGAAAAACAGGAAAGCCTCTCTGGCAGAAAAAATTCTACGACCACATCCTCCGCCGCAACGACTCGCCCGACGACGTTGCCTGGTACATCTGGATGAATCCAGTCCGCGCCGCCTATGCCGCCGACCCGAAGAATATCCATTCCTCGGCTCCTTCACCGGCATGTGGCCGAAAACTCCAGCGCCGTATGCGCCCTGGCTCCCTCCTTGGAACAAGGACGCCATCCAGCCTCTTTGAATTCGTGCCAGGGGCCCTCCGATCAGCCGACCCTGACGTTCGCTCGAGACCCACACAATCAGCAACACGAAATGTACGTGCACCCGTAGCGGCCGCCGACTGTGGCGGGCGCCTTTTGTAACGCCATCGACCCTATCTGAATTTCCCTCGGACTCGCCGACCGTGGCGGGCGCTTTGCTGCTGTCACCCTTCGGATTTTTTGCTCGACTGCACGCAAGAACTGAGATTTAATCCTGCCGGGTGCCGCACTCTTTGCGGTTTTTGCAAAGGGTGCGGTTTTTGACTTTTCCTCTCCGATGCCCAATCGCTGCGGTGTGCAGCTGATACGTTACTTCTTGGGTTGGACCATGGGTGTGCTAAACGCGGAGGACGCGATAAGAAGCTGGCCTTCGGCAGGATCGAGCGGCTCCAATTTCATGATTACCCGGTTCTCCGGGAAAGCCATCTTGGTCCGGAAGTAATAAATCTTACCGGCCTCCGCCGTGAGCGTGACCGCCTGTGCCACCTTCGAGCGGCTAGCGAGGCTCGATTGCCAATTCGTGGACAGCCGGTGATCCCCGGGGCTTACCGCAAAGAAAAAATACGAGTGATTGTTGTTGGCGCCGACCCCAGTGCCGTCAATCCCCACACGCGTAGTGACGCTTATAACTGCGATGCCCCCGTAATTGTTTCCTGGCACGTCCGCAAACACATAAACCAGCCCCTGGCCCGCGGCGGGTTGCGGCGCAGGGTGCCGTTTCTTATCGGCCTTCACCTCGAAATTCACCTGCTCCGGACCGCAACCCGCCGCGGCACGCGCCGCGACCGCATCATCTTGCGCAAAGCCAGGAGTCGCAAAGCCAGGGGAAGCCAGAAGAAGCGCCACGAGGATGAGTCTCACCATGTAAGTAGGACGCGGTCTCCAGAAATGTGGTTTCGGCCACATCCCCTGCGCGCCGGGTGCCCCATCCCGCGGCGTGTGCAAGGGCGAGTCTTTCTTTCCGTTCCACACGATCAAGACTGAGCACGGGCCGGGTGCCGCACTCTTTGCGTCGTTTGCAAAGGGTGCGGTTTTTGACTTTCTAGATGCCCCTTTACATCAGCCGAAATGTCACGTCCACCGGAACCATCACACTTACCGCACGTCCATCAGCATCGTGCGCGGACTTGAAATGCCACTGACGAACTGCATCCACCGCCTGCTGCGTCAATCCATCAGGAAGCCCTCGGACCTCCCATACTTTGGTAGCCCGCCCAGATGGGTCGATCATTGCCTCGACAACTAGGGTTCCCTCAATCTTGTTCTTACGCGCCGCTTCACTGTATTTCGGGAAGGGGCAATAAGCACAGTCAGGAGAGCTGACGCCATCTTGCTGGAGCACATAAACCGGTCCCCTCGCCTGAATCGGCTGGAGAGCAAGCGTATCAAGAGAAGGGGTCCGCGGAACCACCCAGATCCACTGCGAGATATCCCTTCCGGTCGAGACATCGACGGCAGTAATCGCAAGGTTCAGGTCATTTGCGCGCCGTTCGATCCTCCCCGCAATCAGAACCTGAGCTCCCAGACCACGTGCGGCCTCTACTTGAGCTTGCTCGAAGGAAGTGTTGGAGAGCTCGTGAGCATAAAGCTGCCGGTGCAAAGCACCTCGATTTAGCGTCCGAAAGCCTTTCTCCTGTTGAAGGACAGCAAACCAGAGCCGGTCCGCCAGGAAAGCTCCCTGCAAACTGACTCCGTCTCCAATTCCAGGAAAGTCACCGATAACAACCGTTTGGACCTGCGCTCTTTGCAGCACACCGCTCAAACCCTTCGCAAGACTCTCCAGGTCGGTAGCCTCGCCAAATGTGCTGGCGCAGAACGCAAAACAAGAAACGGCAGCGACAAATAGGGGGAACCGCCTTGCCAGGACAGACAGATTCATGACGTCCTCCGGCTGACACCTTAGCACAAGAGGCCGCGTGCCCATCCTTGCGGTTTGTGCAAGGGAGGGTCATTCTTTTGCGGGACTTTATGAAAGCAATTGTATGCACACAATACGGCCCACCGGATGTGCTGCAGTTCAAGGAGATGGCAACACCCACGCCCGCGGAAAATGAGGTTTTGATAAAGCTTTACGCGGCATCGGTAAATCCGGTTGACCTGCACCTCATGAGAGGTAAACCATTCTTCCTTCGCCTAATGAGCGGCGGGCTGCGTGCACCAAAACGCAAGGTCCCCGGCCACGATATCGCAGGGCGAGTGGAAGCGATTGGCAGAAACGTAACCCAGTTCAAAGCAGGTGACGCGGTGTTCGGCGCGTGCCGAGGGGCCTTTGCCGAGTACGTATGCGCTAAGGAAGATAACCTGGCGCTGAAGCCAGCCAACACTTCGTTTGAGAACGCAGCAGCCTTACCAATCGCAGCGCTCACTGTTCTTCAAGGTCTTCGTGATAAGGGACACATCCAGCCAGGCCAAAAAGTTCTGGTGGATGGCGCGTCTGGCGGCGTGGGCACATTTGCGGTCCAGATTGCCAAATCGTTCGGCACTGAGGTCACGGCCGTGTGCAGCACCAGGAATGTGGACACCGCGCGATCGATTGGCGCAGACCATGTCATTGATTACACTCGGGAAGGTTTTACGAAAAGTGGGCAGCGTTACGATCTGATTCTCGGTGCGAACGCACATCATTCGATTTTCGATTACAGCCGTGCGCTAAGTCAGGACGGCACTTATGTCATGGCCGGCGGCAGTGGTGTTCAAGCTCTCCAAGTTGCGTTACTGGGCCCATTACTGTCACGGATCGGGCACAAGAAAATGTGTTTCTTTATAGCGAAAATAAACCAGAAGGATTTAGCTTTTCTGGGAGATCTACTTGCAGCCGGGAAAGTCGTACCCGTCATAGATAAACGTTACCCATTAAGCGGCGCGGCGGAAGCTCTCCGTTATCTCGCAGAAGGACACGCGCAAGGCAAAATCGTAATAACCGTTGAGCATAGTAACGACACTTAATAAGCCGGTACTGGAGCGATTGTGGCCGGGTGGCGCCCTCTTTATGGCGTTTGCAAAGAGTGCGGTTTTGGTTCAGCCTAGTAAGGTCGAGAAAGCCGCGCTCAGAGAGAGCTACTTTGGCACCATCCAGTATATTTCGCCCTTTTCACGCTCTCGCGCCATTCGCAGTTTTGACCCTGACGATGACCGGACCAGCCGCGTTAGTCCGCGCACAGTCGCAGACGGCGATCACCAACGCCGAGATACCGCATTCCGCAGCTTCTGCCAGACAATCTGCTGAAGACTTGAGTGCGCTCGGTAAGCGCATTTTCCACGACACACCGAATGAGGCAAAGCTCTACGTCGGAGCTCGTCTGGCTTGCAACAGTTGCCACCTAAACGACGGCACCACTCCCTACGCCGCTCCCATGATCGGAATCGCACCGCTGTTTCCAGAGTTTAGTCAGCGCGCCAAGCGAATGATTTCACTGAAAGATCGCATCGACGAATGTTTCATCCGCAGCGAAAATGGGCGTCCGCTTCCGGAAAACGGAAAAGACATGGCCGCGATGATCGCCTACATCGAATCTCTATCCCCCCAGAAGGATGGCGGCACAGGGTCTTCCGGCCGTGGCCTTATCAAACTTCCAGCCTTGAATGGTAATCCTCAAAGAGGAGAAGCGATATATGCGACGAAGTGCGCAGCGTGTCATGGCGCCGATGGGGCCGGCGTCGGTTCGACCATGCCTCCGCTCTGGGGTCCGGAATCATTTAACGATGGGGCTGGTATGTACGGGATAGAAAACATGGCCGCTTTTGTAGTCAAAAATATGCCGCCGACGAGTCCGGGGTCGCCCGAAGCGGTAGGGCTGGCACGCGTCCTTCCTTCTTCCTTGACGCCGCAGCAGGCGTTCGACGTGTCTTCATATATCCACACCAAGCCGCGCCCCAAATACAATCCGAGATTCAACAAATACTAATCGCCTGGTGCGCGTGCTTCATCCTTGGTTTGTGCCTGCCCGCCGCAGGCAGGCAAGGGTGGGTCTCTCTTTTGGTAGGCGCCCTCGTCGGCCATTTTGCAGAGTGTGAGTCTGAGTCTTATTTCTTCCGCGCCCACTCCCCCGCCGACTTCACCCAAACGTCTCCGCGCGCGTCGAGCCATTCTCCCATCGGCACACCGTCCTTAGGCTCCGCACCAATTCGCAGCACATTTCCATCGATATCCTCAATCTGTATTTCGTACGCCCACCAATAATTCGTCGGCGCATGCCGCACCTTCGCACCCGCCGCCCGATACTCCTCAAACAGCGGCTCAATCGCCTCAACGCCAATCCACACCCAACCTCCCGCATGTCCCTGATCGCCCTCGCACAACATGATGTGGCAACGCCCCCGCGAAACCGACGCAATAATCCGCGGATCCTGCCAATCCACCTTGAACCCCAGCACCTTCACATAATATTCAATGCTCGCCGCCAAACTCCCCACCCGCAGTATCGGCGTAACCCCTTCAAACTCAATCGCGCCAGCTTTCCGTGCCTCTCCGACTGGGTGCCCCATCCTCGCGGTTTGTGCGAGGGTGGGTCTTTCTTCATCTTCTCCGTCTGATTCTGTCTTTCTCCGCGTCTCTCCAGTTCCCGCTTCCGTCATCGCCGTTAGCCCTCCTGGGCAAAAAATAGTACAGAAGCCCATTTTTGTCCCTTCGTACAGTTGTGGTGAGTTTACCAACAGAGTAATCTAAGCCATGATCATCGCACTCCACACGCGGCGCAAAGTTCAAAACGCCTCCGCGCCGCTCCGTCTCTCCCAGAACTCCTCATCTACTCGGTCTGTAAAGCTGTATGCATCTAATCTGAGGCTTCCCCTAAATTGGGCCGTCCGTTGCTCGCGCTAACTACCTTTAGAATGAACACTTGCAAAAGTGTAACAAAACAAATGACTTTAACTGCCTTTAGAATGAACACTTATGCGAAATAGGGGGGAGGGGGTACCCGCCCGTCGGGTTGTCGACACGCCAAGTCCTAGCGAGCGCGCGTGGCATCCATTCCGCAGGGGCAATGATGCTTTCTTCGATATTTTCGTTCCACAAAATCCAGATGCAGCAGCTCCTGCCCAGCCTTCTCGCAGCCCTCGCCGTCTGCGCATTCCATCCGACCGCGCTACTTGCGGAACAGATACCAGTCCGTCATCTCGAAGGCGTAACCCATGGTTTTCTCGTGCTGCGCACACTGGATGGAACCCCAATCGCGGATGGTGACCTCAAGCAGATAGTCAAAGGCGGTCGAGTAACCTCCGATCTGACCTTTCGCTTCAAAGATGGTTCGTTCTATGAAGAAACAACCGTCTACTGGCAGCGTGGCCGTTTCCGTCTTCTGAGTGACCGCATCGTCCAAAAAGGCCCTTCGTTCAAGCAACAGACGGATACATCGATCGACGCCATAACCGAACAGATTACGGTGCGGACCATGGAGAACGGGAAAGAGAAGGTCAAGACTCAGCACCTTGACCTGCCCGAGGACGTCTCCAACGGTCTCATTTTCACGCTGGTCAAGAACATTGAACCAACTGTTCCGCAAACGACTATATCGATGGTGGCGGCCTCATCAAAAGCAAGGCTCGTAAAGCTCAACATCTCTCCACAAGGTGAAGACACCTTTTCGGTGGACCTCCTCAGCTACAAGGCGCAGCATTTTGTTGTGAAGGTGGATATCCCCGGCGTGGCCGGGGTTGTGGCTCCGGTCGTAGGTAAACAACCGCCAGATATACATCTCTGGGTCATCAAGAGCGAAGCTCCAGTCTTCGTCCAATTTGAAGGGCCACTTTACGCGGAAGGTCCTGTATGGAGGCTGGAGTTGAACAAACCAGACTATTCTAAAAAGTGACTTCTCACACGAGACCGCGATGACCCTTTCGCCTAGATCGAAAGCGCCTGGATACAATTGTTTGATGTGCGCGAGACGGCAGGTCAGTCGCTGCTGCTCATGCGATCTTGAAACGAAAACGCCGATTCCAGCTTGAGCGGTTTCCCATCGAGCTCCGCGTAGGGATAAATAAAATAGTTGAGCGGCTCGCCTTGCTGCGCCGGGTCCAGCCGGATATCTCGCCCCAGCGTAAATTGCACGCGATTGTCATCATGCGCGCCGAAAAAATAATTCTTCTTCTCCGGATGCTTCCAAGCCTCGGACGCATCCACCGGGATCCAGCCGTACCGCTCCACATAAAATTCCGCCCAGCAGTGATATCCCGGTATCGTGCCGGCATGCTGCTCCGCCGGCAGCGGAAAGCCAATCTCGAATCGCGCGGGAATTCCGGCCGCCCTCATCATTCCGATGAACAGCGAATGGAAATCCGTGCAGTTGCCGCGCTTCGCCGTGCACGCCCAGATTGCGTCCCCATTCCCCCAACCAGTTCCAGATTTGTCGTAGCGCATCGTGGCGATCACGTAGTCGTAGATCGCGCGCGCTTTCGCCATCGGATCCTGAATCCCACGTGTCTGCTCAGCGGAAAGGTCCGCAATAATTCCAGCAAGCGGCACGCGCCGATCCGGCTGCAGGAACCGCTTCAGATCTCCCGCACGCGCTTCCGTTCCCGCTCCGGCATTCGTCACACTCGGATTCCCTTCGACCGCAACACGATGCTCCTGCCGAGCGACCTGAAAATGGAAGCGCACCTCTGCTGCCGCGCTGGCCTTTGCCGCGGGAACTTCCAAGTACGCGTATTCATTGCCGTATTCCGAATCGCGACGCGTCGCGTAAGTAAAAGGAGATTCAATTTTCAAGTCGCTGATTGCCTGGTACGCATCGGACTGCGGCAAAGGGATCCAAATCTTCGAGAGTTTCGCGTCCGCCGGCAAGGCTGGGATTTTCGTCACGTAGGTAAATTCAAAATTACGTACTGGCGCATTTACGCGTGAAAAAGCGGAAAAGGCGACACCCAAAACAACGATTACCGCGAAAACACTAAATGCCAAAATAAAAACATTGCGCGATTTCATGGGGAAAACTTTCTCCAAGCCAATACGGCCTGGTGACTAAGCGGGGTTTATCGAGTCGAACTTCAAAAAAGATATGTGCCGGCGGGACCCGCGGTTAGCGGGCTGTTCAAGTGAAGCCACTAGAAGAGAGACGCATGGAACGTGTACAAGAAGAACGACGCATACGTAACCTTAATAGCACCAGCGTCGCTTCGTTTGCAACACTTCGTTTCAGCGCGGCGCAAAGCATGTTTTGTCACGACATGTTGGCTCTGTCCAGCCGCTCGCGAAAGTACTCTTTCCAACTCTCAGGCAGCACCGGAACTTGCAAAGCACGCCGCAACGACTTCACGTCATCCTGGGCGAACCGTTTCGCGATATACAAGCGAGTGACTTCCGACACTGGCACAGCATTAGCGTCACGCGAAATCACTTTGATCTCATCGCCAACCCCAACTTTCCCTTCGCGGGTCACGGCAAGATAAAAGCCGGTCCGCCCACTCGCAAGAAATCTTCTGACCATATCGTCGGACTGAAATCTCACACCAAGTTTGTAGCAAGGCAGGCGAGGTTGCGTGACCACAACTTCCGCCGAACCCACAGAGAAGCGATCGCCAAGATGTACAGAGTTTTCCGGCAAACCATCTGTGGTGAAGTTTTCTCCGAACATTCCCATCGGCAACTCTTGGCCCGGCAACTCTTTTTTCCAGTATTCGTAATGTTCAACCGTATAGCAGTACACGGCTTTGTACTCTCCGCCATGGACAGTGAGATCGGCCTGACCGTCCCCGTCCAAGTTCAGCGTGCGCAAAATAATTCGGCCCTCGACCGGCGACTTATAGATCCCGGTGGTTACCACTCTCCCGTGCCACATGACATCGCGCGGCAGTCCGACGTTCAACGACACAATTTTCATATCGCTATAATACTCTCGGCGTGCAATTCCACCCGTTGCCGACGCGCTGTTCTTGTGTTTGGGTTTTAGCTCAGTAATTCTTGAGCAGAATCTTCGGTTGTTTGCCGGAGCGGTCTGAGAGCAACCAGTCAAGACGGGAGGAGATGTCTTTTTTCGACGCTTCGCCCTCAATTCGAAACAGTGGAGCGCCATCGCGGTCCATAATCAGGGTTGCGGGAACGATTTCGCCGAGATTGAATTGTTTCAGGGTTTCCGAGGTTGCGCCGGTGAAAACTGCAAGCGTAATTTTCTTCTTTTGGAGAAAATGCGCAATCTTCGATTGCGTTTGTGCGTCGTCGATCGATGCCGCGAGAAACGCCACGTCTTTCACGTCGTACTTCGGCGCGAGTTTGCTGAGCATGGGCATCTCTTCGCGACACGGCAAACACCAGGTAGCCCAGAAATTCAGCACAACAATTTTGCCGCGATAATCAGCGAGCGAATGAGCCTTCCCCTCCGAATTCGTCAGGGTTAAGTCGGGAGCCGCTGTCGTTCGCGTCCAAGCGGCCCCACAAAACGCGAGCACGATGGCCACGAGCACACAAAGAAAAGGGAATACGGATGTCTTTTGAGAAGGCAAGCGCTGTAGCATCAGAACCGGTGCGAGAGCACGGCGATCAGTGTGTAATCGGCAAACGCCGCATCTCCGTGCGTCCCATTCGCGATGTCAGGCACGCTGCGGCGCCGGTTCCGTTCGAGAGCCCAGGGACCGTTCACGCTGAGCGTTTCATGACGGAAGCTGTACATCACGCCAGGATCGATCGAAATGATATATCCCGGGCGCCGAAAACCATTGCTCGACCCGAACGCATCGCGCACCGGAATTCCTTCTATGCGGCCGCCAAGGCTGGCGGAGAGGTGCTTGATTTTCGGCACGTTATGCGAAAACCCGCCGCGGAAAAGATATTGGTCGGTTACGGACATCACCGTTTCGCCGGGCTTCGACCGGAACGTCGGCACACCATTTGTGTCCGCAGGATTAAATAGCCATGAGCCCTGGAAATACAGCATCGTGTGGAACCAGATCTGCCGGTACGCTTGCGAACTCAGCGTGAAGCCCCATCTGCAATCGCCGGGCTGCAAAGATTGGTCCGCAACTGCCTTCACCAGTTGGCCTTTATAAAGTGCAGTGCCGGTTGCGTCGCAGATGCCGGTTGGAATCTTCAACGAGGCGGCGAGCGCGATATTTCCGTTGCTTTCCGTGGGTGGCTTGAAAATCCAGGATTGCACTCCGACCTGCATGTCCCCGATGCCGCCCACGCGAAAGACGCCGACCGGCGGATAGATCTGATTCCGCGAGCCCTGCAGGACCGGCACGTCCGCGATCACGCTCCAGCGGCGCGAGAGCTGATAATTCAAGCCAATGTCGAACAAAAGTTGATGATTCACGACCTGGTTGTGCAGCAGCTCGCGCTGCGTCTGTTCGACGGTACCTACAAAGTGGCGGAAGGAATTGAATTCACGGAAGCCGACATCTACCGTCAGGCGCCGCAGCCACAGGGGATTGTGGTCTTTGTCATCGTGGGCAGCGAGCGTGCCTTGCCCGCACAGCTCGTCGAGGATGCCTTGGTTCGAACGCGCGGCGATGCAGCCTTGCGCGTTGGCCTTATGGAAGGCGCCGCTGATGAGCATAGCGGCCAATAAAAACCACACGAATCGCGCAGACACGAGACGCGGTAAGTTCACGTTTGCTCTCCCCAGATTGTGGATTGCGAACACTACCCCGAGAAATCTGCAGCGCATTTAAGCAGTGGGGACAAGCTGGCGCAATAATGGAAAACGATTAGGGTCGATTCTGGGCTTATTGCCTAGCTTATCTGGGGCAGGCAACGACTTGTATGGCTATTGGTCAACCACAGTTAATCGCCAAATCTTTCGGCGGCTCGCGCTTTCGCTTTCGCGGCTTCTTCTTCTCGATTCTTTGCGGGCGCGGTGGTCTCGAGTGAATGCAGGAGGCGCCTCGAGATACCCGCTACGTCCTCGACTGCGTCAAGAAACGCCGCTTCATTCGCCTTGGACGGCTTGTTAAAGCCGGTGATTTTTCTTACAAACTGCAGCGAAGCAGCGCGCACTTCTTCGTCAGTTACTGGCGGATCGAAGTTGAAGAGTGTTCTGATGTTTCTGCACATCGCTAAAATCTCCCGTGCGTTTGGGCGTCGGATGCCGGTTAAGGAACCCAAGACAATTGTCCTACAAAAGAAACGGTTGCGTGCCAGGAATACGGACAAGAGTTAGTCGAGGCAAAGGAGTTAAGAGAAAAGCCGCAGGGCTCCGCGGACTCTGCCATGCGCTATATGTGACCCTTGCGGTATCGATTCCGCAGATTATTGCTGAGGTGTGGTTCACGATAGGCGGCGTGTCGCCGGCTGGACACTGGGCCTTGAACACTCGCGGAAGCGGTCTCGATGTCCCGCAAGTATGTACATGCGTACTCAACAAGTTACAGGGCGGGCGCTTCTAGTACTGACGCTCCTTGTGTGGCTGCGCGATTGCTTTTAACTTAGGTGTTGTCTTTCAGGAAGCATCTGCGTGGGGCTTCGGCTGTGGCTCTGCGGATGTCGTACACTATTTGCCTCTCAGGACGATCATGGCGGCGCGACAGAAAAACCAGGTGAAAATCGAAGGGCGACCCGTGTGGGCGGAAGTCTCCGCTTCCGCGCTTACGCACAACTTGCGTGGCATTCGTGACTTCGTTAATCCCGCGGAGGAAAAGCGCAAAACGCCGCGCAAGGTGCTCTCTATAGTCAAGGGCAACGGCTACGGACACGGCGGACCGCAGGTCGCAAAGATTCTCGAGAAGGCGGGTTCTGACTGGTTCGGTGTCACTTGCACTAACGAAGGCATCGACGTCCGCAAAGCGGGCATACGCGAACCAATTTTGGTGCTGACTGGTTTCTGGCCCGGGGAAGAAGCGAGTCTGCTGAAGCACGATTTGACGGCGGTGGTACATCGTTGCGAGCAACTGGAACCGCTGGACCGTGCCGCTGCAAAACGTTCGCCGCGCAAAGTAGTTTCGTTTCACCTGAAAATTGATACGGGGATGAATCGGCTGGGTATCGCGACCAGCGATGTGGAATGCTTCGCGCGGCAACTCGCAAGGTGCAAACATCTTCGGCTCAGTGGCGTAATGACGCATTTCGCTTCGTCGGAAGCGTTCGCGCCAGCGGCACAGGGTCAGCAAACGCGCGAACAGGAAGAGCGCTTCTTCGGTGCGCTGGACCGTCTGCGCAAGCTTGGGATCGACACTGGGATCGTGCACATGGCCAACAGCGCGGCGATTGCAGCGCGGCCGGAAAGCTGGGGAGACATGGTGCGCCCCGGCGTAATTTTGTACGGTTATCATCCGGGCTACGATCCGGCGGAGCAGCGCGCGGAGTCGGAGCGGCGCTTGCCGCTGAAGCCGGTGATGAGCTTGCGCACGCGAATTATCAGCTTGCGCCGCGTCCCGGCTGGCTCGGGTGTAGGCTACGGAGCAAAATTCATTCCGCAGCGGGCTTCGCTTATCGGAGTGCTCGCTGCAGGCTATGGCGATGGCATTCACCGTTCGCTGAGCAATGGTGGTGGCAGCGTGCTCGTGCGCGGCAAGCTTGTGCCTATCGTAGGTATCGTCTCTATGGACGTCACGATGATTGATGTTACGGATGTAGACGGCGCGGAAATCGGCGACGTGGTCACCATTTACGGCACTGATGGCGAACACGCGCATCCGGCGAACGGAGTGGCGCGCGCGATCGGCACAGTTACCTCTGACCTTCTCTGCGCGGTAGCTGCTCGCGTGCCTCGCGTTTACGTTGCATAGACTTTAATTTATGAATCGTGGCGAACTGGGGCGCAGCAGTGCTGCACCCCTACAACTCTCACCCACCCCACGCTTAGGTTGAGGTACACTCTGAAGTTTGCGACTTGCGCGCTGAACGCGCTGCGCAGGCGCACACAAATTGATGAATCGCATAGCCGCTATTCTTCCTGCCGCTGGTCTCGGAACGCGCATGGGCGCGGAGACACCCAAACAATTTTTGGAATTGGATGGCGTACCGATTGTAATTTTGAGTTTGCGGAGGATTGCCTCTTGCGAATTGGTGACGGACATTATTGTGGCGACGCGCGGGGACGAAGTGGCGCGGTTGGAAGAGCGAATTCGAGCCGAGAAGTTCACGCAGACGGTGAGCGTGGTGCGGGGCGGGGACTCGCGGCAGGATTCCGTGGCGAAGGCTTTGGAGCAGGTGTCGAACGATACGGAAATTGTGTTGGTACACGATGCGGTGCGGCCGTTTGTGACGCGAGAACAAATTGCGCGGGTGATTGAAGAAGCGCGCAAGTGCCGCGCGGCGATTTTGGGAATTCCGGCGATGGACACGGTGAAGGAAGTGAAGCGGGCAAGCTTGCCGGAGGACGTGGCATTGATTACCGCGACGATTCCGCGCGAGCGCATCGTACTGGCGCAGACACCGCAGGCGTTTTCGACCAAGTTGTTGAAGGAAGCGTTCGCGCGTGCGCAGGCGGACGGTGTTAACGCTTCGGATGAAGCGGGCTTGGTGGAACGGCTTGGTTACGATGTGCACGTGGTGCTGGGCTCCGAACGCAACATGAAGATTACAAAGCCGGCGGATATGGAATTGGCGCGGTCATATATGGAACGCGAGCGGCAGAAGAAATGAGTGTGCGCTGCGGCATTGGGTACGACCTGCACCGGCTGGAAGCGGGGCGCAAGTTGATTGTTGGGGGGATTGAACTGCCGTTTGACAAAGGGCCGGTTGGGCATTCGGACGGCGATGTGCTGGCGCATGCGCTTTGCGATGCACTGCTTGGGGCGGCTGGGCTTGGAGATATTGGGACGCATTTCCCGGATACGGATCCGAAGTGGAAGGGCGCGAACAGTTTGATCTTTTTGGAGCATGCGAAGAAGTTGTTGGCTGAGAGGAATTTTGCGATTGAGCATGTCGATGCCGTGGTGATTATGGAAAGGCCGAAGCTGGGACCGCATTTTCCGAAGATGCGGGAGGCGCTGGCCCGAGCACTGGGCGTGCCGGCGGAGAAGATACATTTGAAGGCGAAGACGAATGAAGGGGTGGACGCGGTTGGGCGCGGGGAAGCGATTGCGGCGCATGTTGTGGCGACGCTTGCGGGACGATAGAGCTTTGACTCGCACTCGACACAGTTATTAGCGATTGATGTGTGGCGCACCTACGGCGCTAAGAAGACCGAACTCCGTGTCGGTGAACGCTGGGGAATCGTACAATTTATAGATCATGCCGGATGAGATGGGGAACTCGCCTGCTGTTGCAGTGAATCCGTTTACTGCTGCGGATGTGGTGGGGATTCTTGCGGAGCGCGGCTGGGTTGTGGGGGAGTTGTCGCCGGAACAGGTTACCTGGTGCGACCGTGCGGCGGCGATTTTGGGGCCACAGGCGGCGGATCGGAATGCGTTTGCGGAATTGTTGGGGCTTGTCTTTCATTACGACGCACGGGAGATTCTGAGTCGCGTTGAGAGCCATGCGGTGCTTTCGCGTTACGCGGCGCGGGATGTTTTGCGGCAGCTTGCGCTGCTTTTGTTGGAGGGGGCGGGGCTGGATTCCGATCGATTTAAGGAGATTATTACCGCGCTGAAGGATGGGCTGGATATTCGGGGGCGGGAATTGTTTCATCCGATTCGGCTGGCGCTTGCGGGGCGGGCTGGTGAAGGAGAATTGGATCGGGTGATTTTGCTTTTGGATGAGGCGGCTGGTGCGGGGTTTGCGGTGCGGGTGAAATCGGCGCGGGAGCGGATTTTGGAATTTTGCGCGGGGCTGGATTGATCGGACGGTGGTCGTGCTGACGAAGGCGCCCGCCACGGTCGGCGGCCGCTACGGGTGCTGGGGAGCGATCGCGCTTATCGCGTTACTTAGTAAAGGATTTTTACTGTGGATCGATTGACGGGGATACATGCGGTGCGGGAGGCGCTGGAGTCGGGGCGGGCGTTTGACCGCATTGTGATTGCGCGGGGGCGGCAGGATACGCGCGTGGAAGAGATTGTGAAACTGGCGCGTGGGCGGAATATTTCGGTGCGTTTTGAGGCTCGCGGGCAGCTCGATCGGCTTGCGGATTCGAAAGATCATCAGGGCGTGGTGGCGCTGGCGGCGGCGCGAGCTGCGGCTACGCTTGAGGATATTCTTGCGGCGGCTAATGCCGGGCCCGGTGAGGGCGAGAAAGGCTTGATTGTTTTGCTTGATGGTGTGGAGGATCCGCATAATTTGGGCGCGATCATTCGGACGGCGCTGGCGGCGGGGGCGCATGGAGTGGTGGTGCCGGAGCGGCGGGCGGCGGGATTGACGGATACGGTGGAGCGGGCTTCGGCGGGGGCGCTGTCGCATTTGCCAGTGGCGAAGGTTACGAATTTGGCGCGGGCCATGGAAGAGTTGAAGGAAGCGGGTTACTGGTTGATTGGGTTGGATGAGGGGGCGGAGAAGAGTTATACACAGGCCGATTACACTTCGCCGGTTGGGATTGTTCTTGGCGGAGAGGGAAAAGGATTGCATGAACTTACTCGGAAGCGGTGCGATTTTGTGGTGTCGCTGCCGACGGTGGGGCCGGTGAAGTCGCTGAATGTTTCGGTGGCGGCGGGGGTGGTTTTGTTTGAGGCGGTGCGGCAGAGGAAGGGGAAATAAACCCGCAAGGGGGCCGGGCCGGCGATCGCGCAGATTGGATTAATTTGATGACTACGTTGAAGCCGTTAAAGCGGCGGCAAGACGCCGCACTCGAAACTTATTTGTCGTATTGGATTAGGGAGAAGACGTCCAGGCCTGGGAGTTTTTTGCGGCCGTTGAGGAAGGTTAGTTCTACGGCGAAGGCGGCGCCTTCCACTACTCCGCCTAATTGCTGGACTAGCTTTACGGTGGCTGCGGCGGTGCCGCCGGTGGCTAGGAGATCGTCGCAGATGATTACGCGATCGCCTTTTTTTATGGCGTCTTCGTGGATTTCTAGCGTGTCGGTGCCGTATTCGAGAGAGTAGGAGACGCTCGTGGTTTTTGCCGGGAGCTTTTTGGGTTTGCGCACGGGGACGAAGCCGGCGCCGAGGCTGTAGGCTAATGCGGGAGCAAAGATGAAGCCGCGGGCTTCGATGCCGGCGACTACGTCGATGGGATGACCGTTGTAAT
Source organism: Candidatus Acidiferrum typicum (assembly GCA_025463055.1). GTDB lineage: Bacteria > Acidobacteriota > Terriglobia > Acidiferrales > UBA7541 > Acidiferrum > Acidiferrum typicum_A. The sequence continues at coordinate 37,690 of JAOAPV010000119.1, read as the reverse complement.
GGGCGCAGAGGCGGTCGATCAGGCAGTGGAAACCTTTTTTGTCTTTTAGCAGCGTGGTTAAATCGTAGAAGAGGATCCCCGGCTTCGGATAGTCGGGGACTTCGCGGATCAGCTTTTTTAGATCGTCCATTCGGAGAGGCTCCTGGCTTCAGTAATTGATTACAAACCCGTCGTCATAATTTGAATCGATGGCCGCTTGCTCTTCTTTGACTTCGCTGACGGTGGCGCCCCAGGGACCGCGTTCGAGAACGGAACGGAGCTTGGTGAGCTGGTCAGGCGTGCCAATGGCGTAGGCTTCGACGCGGCCATCCGGCAAATTTCGCGCGTAGCCGTTTACTTGCAGGCGTTCCGCGGCGCGCAGCGTGAAATAGCGGAAGCCGACACCCTGTACATTTCCCGAGATGAAGTAACGCCTGGCTTGTTTGTGCTCGCTCACAAAACGGTAGATTGTAGCAGAGAGTCGGGCGCTAGCATCCATTGCGATGCACCTCGGATTGTAAGCATTTGCTGTAAGCTTTACGGGGGCGGAAGGCGAGGCGGCGTCTCGGCGGTTGCAGAGCATCCAAACCAGTTATGAAGTCTTTGGCTGAAGCTATCTTTGGGTTTACGCAAAAGCGCCCGCCACGGTCGGCGGCCGCTACGGGTGCACGTTTTTGGTGCGTTGCTTGGATCTTTATCTTTGCCATTTTTACGGGAGGGATGAGCGGATTGGGGGCTCGTGCGCAGGATGCGCAGGGGCCGCTTACGCCGGCGCCTTCGGAAGAGCATAATGTGCGGCGATTGGGGACAGAGCCGGAGGCCGCCGCGCCGCCGTCGTTGCCGCCGGATGAGATCATTCGGCGATTTTCGCAGAAGGAAGACGAATTTATCGCGGCGCGGCCGAACTATGGATATCGGAAGACGATTCGAATCGATGAGTTCGGGGATGATGGCAAGCCGGCTGGGCAATTTTTAATGGTGACGGAGACGACGCGAGCGGCGAACGGGCAGGTGATTAGCAAAGTGGTGCAGAAGCCGCCGTCAACGCTGCGCTATTTCAATTTGGAAACCGAGGATGTGAAGGAGCTGGACCGGATCCCGGCGTTTCCGCTGAGCAGCAGCCAACTGGCTAAATATGATTTGAAGTTTATTGGTGAAGAGTCGGTGGACGAAATCGATTGCTACATTTTCAAGGTGAAGCCGAAAGTGTTGGATCGGACGCACGCGTATTTGGATGGGCTTGTGTGGGTGGATGCGAAATATTTGGAAGTGGTGAAGACTTACGGGAGATGGGTTAACGAACTTGGCGAGGTGCGTTCGGCTACTTTGCCGTTCACTTTATTTGAGACTTACCGCGAGAATGTGGACGGGAAATATTGGTTTCCGAATTATTCGCGATCGGACGACACAGTGCATTTGAAGGATGTTAGCGTGCCGGTGCGGGTAGTAATTAAGTGGACGGATTTTAAAGTCTTGCCGGCAGCGGGGACTGCTGCAGCACCGGCGGCGCCTGCTGCTGCGAAACCGTAGATGTGATTGGCTGCAGCAGGCGGATAATTTCTTAATTGGGGCTTCGACCTCAAAAGCGGCGGCAAGACCGCCGCACTCCCAATGGAACAGCGACGAAGTAGTTGAAATCCCGCCAAGATCGGGCGCAGTGTTCCCTCGTCTGCGCTCGGGATAAAGCTGCGCCCCTACGCTATGCGACGGAGCGCCTCGGGTAACTCGGTGATGGAGTTCAGGAGAAGATCGGGTTTGGCGGCGCGGAGGCGGGTTTCGGTGGGGAAGGGGCCGAGGACAGCGATCGCGCGGACTCCGGCGCGGCGGGCCATCTCGAGATCTTCGGGGGAATCGCCGACGTAGACGCAGTCGGCGGGATCCAGGCACATTTGACGGAGGGCAAGTCGCAAAGGGGCGGGATGCGGCTTGCGGTAACGTGTGTCTCCGCTGCAAACGTGCGAGGCGAAAAGATTGGTGAGCTGGAATAGGCGCAACTGGCGGACTACGCGGTCACGGTCGCCGCTGGTGACTACTCCTAGTTGGTGGCGGGCGCGGAGATGCTTGAGGACGCGGCGGGCTCCGGGCATAAGTTTTGGGCGATGCGTGGCGTACTGTTTGCGCCAGGCGCGGTCGGCGTCGTCCCAACGCGCGCGGGGCAATTTTGCGGCACGATAGACGCGATACCAATTGGGGGAATAGTGGCGGGCGAGATCGTCGAGGGTCCAAGGAATACCCATTTCGCGAAACATGGCGAGGTAGGCGGCGGAATCAGCGCGGTAGGAGTTGATTAGCGTGCCGTCCCAATCGAAGAGGACGCCTTGGATTGTTGCGTTGGGCATCGGTGACCTTGCACAGAGTAGCAGAAGGTGGGCTGGAGCTTCCGGCCTGCAAACGCGGAAATACTCTCGACTTGAGAGACGTGATGTTGGAATCGTGCCGAGAAGGGCGCAGCAGTGCCACGCCCCTACCGGCGGGAGGCCTCTTAAAACTCGAGGCGAACGGATAGCTGGGCCTGGCGCGGGTCGCCTACGCCGACGCGCAGGAAGCCGTTGAAGTCGAAAAGCTGCGGCGACGATAGCGGATTGATGTTGTTCTTGTTGTTGAAAGTGTTGAACATTTCGATTCTTGGAACGATGCGGAAGCGCTCGCCGAGGTGAATGGGGCGGGCGACGCCGAAGTTGAAAGTGAAGAAGGCGTTGTCTTTGCGAAGATGGTTGCGGCCGCAATCGACAGCAGTGCCACTGCCAGCAGGAACGACAAAGCGAGTGTTGGAATTAGTGATGCTGCAGGGCGCGCCGCTGGGATTGAGATTGGCGACATCGGTGATGGGCTGAGCGGAATGCGCTTGCACGCGGACGTCGGCGTCAAAACCCCAGGGCAGATTGCTGACCGTGTAGAAATTGAATTTGTGGCGCTCGTCACGGTCGGAGTTGGAATATTCCGCCGCGAGATTGAACAAGTTGGCGTAACGGAATGTAAATGGGTCGCGTTCGTTAGAATCATCGTCTTTGTCGATTGAGTAAGTGTAGTTGGCGTCGAAGAGGAAACGGTGGCTCATGCGCTTGCGGACGCCAAAGGTCACGCCGCGATAGAGAGACTTGGCGGAACTCACGGTGTCGGTGATGTCACCGAGGTTCGGGAACACGTTGTGAACGCCAACGTAGTTGACGGTGTCCTGACCTGTGGTCGGGAGCGTAAACCCAGTGCCCGCATTGGGATTGGTGAACCGTGTAAGGTGAACACCCTTAGACAAGGTGAAGTCTGCGTAGGCTGCGTAATCGCCGACGAGTTGCTGCTCGTAGCCAACGTTGGTGGTGTAGATGCGCGGGTTGGCGTAATCCTTGCTGAAGACCGTAACGCCGGGCTGGAAGGGGAAAGTACCCGCAGGTAGCAGGGGAACCGGAACCGTACTGGGGTAGGTTGGTGGAGCTCCTCCGGCTGAGTTTTCACCGCACTGCGTAGTATTGCCGACCGGGAACTTGAACAGGCAAGTACCGGCGGCGATTGACTGCTGCTGAACGCCGTTGGTAGTGATGGGTCCGACCTGGGTCAGCATATTCTGCCGAGCATTGAAAATGCCCCAGCTTGCACGCAGAGCGGATTTCCCGTTTCCGCGGACGTCCCAAGCGAAACCGATGCGCGGCTGGAATTCCTTGTATTGATTGGGCAATTTGCCGGTGGACGGAAAATTCGGATTGCTGAGATTGGAGCCGTAGGCGGTCTGCGACGGCGGTATGGTAGGGTCGGGGAAAGTCTGGGCATCCCAGCGGAGACCGTAATTCAGCGTGAAATTGCGGAACACCTTCCAAGTATCCTGAAAGAAGAGCGAGTAGTCTTGGTTGGCGAAGTCCGCTTTGCCGGATTGATCGAGAGTTTCGCCGGTAGTGGTGGGACCGTGCTGGAGATAGAGAAGGAGCGGGCCGCCAGTGAATGCGCTGCCATTCGGACAGCTGCCGTTTGATGTGGGAGTTATTCCGGTGACTAACGAAATGTCGGTAAATGTACCGTCGGCGCATTCCGCCGCAGTAGGTCCAAAGCCTGGCCCACCGGGTGTTGCGTAGTGCAAGAAGCCCGTTACGCTGTCGAAGATGTAGCGGCCGGTGAAGAAGCCGCGGAAGATTTGGGAATTGCGGCTGTGAATCCATTCGCCGCCGAACTTCCAGGTGTGCTTGCCCTTGATGACGGAAAAGTTGTCGCGAATGTCTGTGCGATAAAAGAGTTCGTCAACGGCAGGTTCCAGGAAAAAGGGCTGGCCGAAACGGAAATTAGTCGCAAAACCCATTGCCGTATCAGGGACGCTGGAGGGGTTGACCGCGAGCCGAGGGCGGGCTTCGCGGGCGTACGTGAAATGCGCTTCGTTGAGCATGCTATTGGAAAGCGTGCTGAACCAATTGGTGCTGACGGCTTGAATCTTCGAAGGGCCTTCGATGCCGTTGGCGGAGGTGCCATAGGTTGGGACGTCGAAGGTTTGGTTGGGGTTCTTAGACCAGTCGAAATTGTAGGAGCCGAAGATTTGATTCTTGGGGTTGAGGTTATAGTCGATCCGGCCGAAAACGGAGGCATTGCGAACGGAGTGATCGATAGGAAGCCCTTCATCCGAGTTCTTGATACCCGATGGGAAGGGCGCGGTCTTGAAGAAGTTGAGAAGCGCGACGCGCTGGCATTCAGGGCTTGCGCTAATCACAGCGTCATTCACTCCTGCGACCGGAGTGGCCACGGAGCAGGCCGGGCCGAGAGAAGCGCTGAGATTTTTGCGGCTAAGATTTTCGCGGATGCCCTCAGTGGCGGCGAAGAAGAAGAGCTTGTCCTTGATGATCGGGCCACCGAAGCTGCCACCGAATTGGTTGCGGCGGAAATTATCGAGAGGCTTGCCGTCGGAAGTGGCGGCGGTGAGCGCTTCGGTGCGGAAGTATTCGAAGGCGCTGCCGTGAAAGCTATTCCCGCCCGACTTGGTAATCACGTTGACCACGCCGCCGGCCGTGCGGCCGAATTCCGGATTGGCACCGCTAGCGACCACTTGGAATTCCTTTACGGCTTCGAGGGTGATGTCGATCGCGGCGCGCTGGCCGCCCATTTGCTCACCGAAGAAACCATTGTTGTAATCACCGCCATCGAGGCTGATGTTGTTGAAGATGCCGCGCTGGCCATTGATGTTGATTTCATCGCCGTCGGGACCCTGGCTGATGCTGACGCCGGGCGTCAAGGTGAGCAAGTCTTCAAATTTGCGGCCGAGTACGGGAGTTTGTGCAACGGCGAGTTCATCGAGGGTGGAGGAGTTTTCGGTCTTGGTGGTTTCGACGACTGGAACGTCCGAGACAACTATTTGCTGGGATACGGTGGAAATCTTCATGGTCACAGGGATGGTGATGACTTGACCGACGGTGAGGTTCACATTTTGCTGGAGGATGCTGGCAAACCCAGGTTGACTGATGGTGAGTTGATAGCGGCCGGGGGCGAGACTGAGAAAAGCGAAGTGGCCATCGGAGTTTGTTTTTTCGGTTTGCGTGAAATTGGTGTCGAGATTCCTGGCTTCTACGGTAGCGCCGGCCACACTTCCGCCGCGCTCGTCGAGAACGTCGCCCTGGACGGTCCCCGTAGTGGTCTGAGATTGTGCGAAACCAGACGAGGCACACGCGAGCAGAAACACGAATACAACGAAGGCACACCCTAACGTTTTCATTATTCCCCCTGACACTTTCCCCTCACCCCTGGACAGAGCAATCTTGAGATGACTCAAGATACAGAAAATGCGGATGGCAGAGTTTAGGTCAAGAGTATTCAGAACAGCAAGCGCGGGGGCTGTGGAAAATTTGGGATCGCGGCATCAAAAATTGTGCGCGAACGAAATGAAAAAGCAATTAAGGCTTGAGGAAGCGGGCGGGGACGCGATCGTCGCGATCGAATTGCACGTCATCGAAGGAAGCGGCGATTCCATACCATCCAGGCATGGATGCGGGTTCGTGGCGCTGCACGTGAGCTCTGGTGGCCAGAACTACGTTGCCATGACCCATAGGTTTGCTGACGAGAATGACCTCGATGTCGAGTGAAGCTCCGATGGGGAGCGGCCTCGGGCAGAGGAAATACACACCGGTTGAGCTGATGTCTCGGGTGACGAGCGTGACGGGATTTTCCTCGGGGATGCTGTTGACGCCGCGCAGCCGTAACGGGAGCTTCAAGGTGGCTCGAGGGTATTCGCGGTGCTCGGGGTGAACGCCGACAGTGTGAGTGGGCACACGGGCGAAGCGGCGAGGCTGCATTTCGGAAGGGTGCGCGGCTAGACGGAGCGTCGGCGCTAGCGTAGGGCTAGAGATTACTTGCGGAACGGCGGCAAGCATCGCTCGAATTTTCGCGGCATTGTCTTTCGGCAAAGGCAACAGATGCTTTGCGCGATTTTTCGCTGTCATCTCGCCCTCAGGAGATGCGGCTTCTTATTACTTGGACCCGAAAAAAAAAGCCCGACAACTGTTTCGACCTAGGAGAGTGGGGCGCTAAAGTGCCACGAAAGAGGAGGAAGGTCAACCTGTGGAAAAGCGCGGAAGTGTCTTAACCTAAAACGCTTAGTTATAGTACCGGGTTAGGCGATTGCGCTCTGTTGACGTCATGATGATTTCTAACGCGATTGCATCATTTGCGAATCCAATATGGTGCTGGACGAGCCGCCTTGGGTCGTCTACGTTCGTTGTCTTTGCGATAGGTCCAAATGTCCACGGCCATGCTCGAACGCAATCCTGCACCCTCACCTCCCGTTGGAGCTCCCACGGGCGGAAGAACCTCGACGTTGGTCATTGTCGCGTTTGGGCTTGTGTATGTGGTGTGGGGATCGACGTACCTGGCGATTCGCGTGGGAATCGAGTCATTCCCGCCACTTCTGTTGGCGGGTTCTCGGCATCTGCTGACGGGTTTAATTCTTTATCCCATATTGCGCTGGAAAACCGGAGTGCGTCCAACCGCGGCGCATTGGCGTATGTCGTTCATTACAGGATTTTTGCTGTTGGCGGTCGGAAACGGCGGCGTGTGCCTGGCGGAACGCACGGTTCCTTCGGGAGTTACGGCGCTGCTGGTGGCGACGGTTTCGCTATGGATGGTGTTAGTGGATTGGCTGCGACCGGGAGGCACTAGACCGGGAGCGCGCGTGGTTGCCGGGTTGCTGCTGGGTTTTAGCGGACTGGCTCTCTTGGTCGGGCCTAAGAACCTGGGAGGAACCAGTCGCGTCGATCCAATGGGCGTTGGACTTCTAGTGATTGCCTCCCTGGCGTGGGCCAGCGGCTCGGTTTACTCCAAACATTCGGGCGGACTCTCCGGCTCACCGCTAATGGGTGCGGCGATGCAGTGCCTTGCCGGCGGAGTTTGTTTGTGGATTGCGGGAATAGCGTCCGGCGAAGTTGCGGCTCTTCATCTAAGCGCCGTGTCTGCGCGTTCTTGGGCGGCGCTGGCGTATCTCATTATGTTTGGATCGATGGTGGGATTCACTGCTTACATTTACATTTTGAAGGAAAGCACAGCGACGCGCGTGGCAACGTATGCGTTTGTGAATCCGGTGGTGGCGCTTTTTCTTGGGTGGCTGCTTATTGGAGAATCGATCAACTTGCGCACGATCATCGCCGCTGCGGTGATTTTGACTGCCGTTTTATTGGTGATTACCGCGCCTCACCCTGTGGCGCAGAGACGAGAAGGCAGAGCGATTGAAGCGGCAGAGGCCTAGCTGCTTGCGGCGCCCGCGAGCGCTACGCTGACCAAGTCTGCACGCTGCAGCTTTACTCAGAAACGCTTCCGAGTCAGTCGCCTGTATCAGGACGGCCGTCGTCGTCGTACTCTGGCGGGATGTCGTCCTCGGGAACCTCGCGCGTTCGTATCTCGCCTTTGTCCGCGTCGGGAGCGTCTTGCACGGCCTCCACTATTCCTGCCTCAAACGATTGCCCTTCTTCCAGCAACTCTCGCGGGCTTTCTGAATCTGCGCCTGCCACGACGGAAAGGCCGCTGTAATCGCCGCCTCCACCACCTGACGCGCCGGCGCGGGCGGACCGCGCTTTCGGCCGTACCGCGGACAAGGGCACGGTCTCCACGCTTTGGCTTCCCATCACATCTTCGTTCTCGCGGACGGGTTTCCTACGCACTGCTCGCTTGCGCTTGGTGGTACTTTTTTTGGAGACGCTTCTCGCGCTCAATTTTGCTTTCGCTGAAACTCTGCTCTTGCTCGACGTGGCTGGCTTCTTGGCGCCCTTCTTTTGCTTCTTTTTCATCTTCGCACTCCGTTAACCGTGGCGCGTGCCTTGAAGGAATCAGAGTCTTTCTGACCGCCGCGCCTCACTTCACTGTACGCCCTTTTTCCAGATCAACAAACTCAACACTGCACGGCGTCACGCTCAAGTCTAGCCGCGCAATTGTGATCGGAAGATCGAATCGACGCGGACCTGCGCTCCCAGGGTTTATGTATACGACGCCATTTTGCTCGCTGCGTCCGAATTTGTGAGAGTGACCGCTGACCACGATGTGAAATCCCGCGGCGTTTGGATCTAAATCGAGAGTCTTTATATCGTGGAGCACATAAATGCGCATGGACCCTGCTTCCGCCACCGCTGTTTCTGGGAGGGATTTCGCCCAAGCAGCCGTGTCTACATTTCCCCGCACGGCCACCGTGGGCGCAAGCACCCCCAGAGCCTCCAATATTTTGGGATCGCCCACATCGCCCGCGTGAATGATTAAATCGGAGCCGCTTAATGCTTGCAGGGCTTCATCGCGCAACAATCCGTGCGTATCGGAGATCAGCCCGATTTTTCGCGGGATTTTTCCGGCCGACTTTCGCGGGGTGGCAAGCGATCTTCGCGGAGGGGGCACCCACAAAAGATAATATAGAACGGTGGTGAGGAGGTATCGGGTGCCCGCCTGTGCGAATTACAGCGAGGAGACTTTTGAAGCAATGGGGCGACGCATTGGCCTTGCGCCGGGCATAGGAAATGCCATGTGCCAGAAGTTTGGATCAGACTCGGTGAATTCCACGGCAACGTAGCGCTTGCCGTCGCGCGCCCGGCGGATGGATACAACCTTACCTTCGACTCTTTCTTTTGTGGTTTCGTTTTCGAGTTCGAGGATCTCGCCGAGCACCACGCCCTGCTCCAATTCGATGGACGCACCGTGCAGGCTGACCGAGTGCGACAGCGCCTTCACTGCAAATTTCTCGCCGATTTCCGTTTTCCCGCTAACTCGCAGAGGCACGGACAGCAACACCCGCACCGTGCGGCGGCGCTCTTTACAGCGAAAGTGAATAATCGCCATGGGGACAGCTACCTCGTATTGCGGCCGCCGCGCGAGCGCAGCCGCAGTAATTCTCGTCGCACTACCTGCAATTAACCGCCGAAATAACGACCGACCGTGTAAACAGAACTCTGAAGTGGCCCGATGAAATCGCGGAGAAGCCAGCTACGAACCAGGTCCACACAACTGCTATTTTGAATTCACCCCGAACACCTGACAATGGCATGAAGGTACCACAATTGCCGAAGCGAAAACAGTACATCGGTACTTGCCGGGAGAGGGCTTGACAGCTTGCTTGAACCGATCTTGCTACCGGGACCGCTTCTCGACCCGAACCTCCCCACAAGTTGGCACTTCCAGCGAGCAAGGTGCATAAAGCTTCGGCAAACCCCTGAGAGCCGATCGGCTCACGCCTGTTCCGAAGGTCGGAAGATGCAAGAAAATGGTAGTTTTCTTCCACTGTTTACCCTCGGGAAACACAAAAAATAAGTGGCTTGCTGGCTCGCCCAAGGTTCGAGATCATAGTAATAGTACTACCCCTAGTGGGGATGTCCTTAATGGAGGAAAGAATGCGTAAACTGTTCATTCTGTTCGGTTTCGCTTTGCTCGCGACCAGTGTCGCACAGGCCCAAGAAACCCGGGGCATGGAAGTTTCCGGACAATATCAGTATGTCCGAATCAGTCCAGGTCAGGGCGCACCAAGCGCTAACTGCCAAGGTGCGGGAGGCACGTTCGCGGCCAACGTGAATCGCTGGGTCGGTATCGTCGGCGATGTCGGTTTCTGCAAGGTCACGGGCTTGCCGACGGGCGCTTCGTCGCATGAAATCAACTATCTGTTCGGGCCGCGCTTCTCGTATCGCAATTACGGACGCGTGACTCCGTACGCGCAAGTGCTGTTCGGTGGCGAGCGGGCTACTGCCAGCGTAACTGGTTTCCCGTCTGCGTCAACGAATGCGTTCGCGATGACGTTCGGTGGCGGCGCGGACTTCACAGTTACGCGTCACTTGGCTTTCCGCGCCATCCAGTTCGAGTATCTGTACACGCACTTTGGCGGCGCAAAGCAGAATAACCTGCGCATCCAGAGCGGCTTGGTGTACCGCTTCGGCAAGTAAGTAGCTCCGATTGAAGTGGATAGGAGAGGCCCCGCCGCGAGGTGGGGCTTTTCTTTTCGGCATGGCAAATCCCGCTCGCCCAATAGAATCAACAACAACCCAGGTGCGCCAGCCGGGTGGCGCAGTACGCGGCGCTGGCAGTATGAGAAGGGGCAGGGTATGGTCAAGCGCGGCGGTGCTTGCCATGTCCTGGTTCTCGTCATCGATGAACTCTTTGCATCCACCGATGCCGTTGCTTCCTCACTCCAGCGACGCACACTGAGCCACCCGCAGGGGTTTTTGGCTGGCCTCCAGGTAGCGGCGTGCCTACTCTGAACTCTTGCAGCGGGGCAGGTCTAGCCGTGCTCGCTGCTCAAACCTAAGGCCGACGGCCGGAGCGCTTTTGCGCAGCGGCTAGGGGTGGACCGTCCTCCGGGTCCTCCGCGGGCTTCCTTGCGTGCCTGAGCCTCCAGCTTGCTTTGTTCAATCTGCTTCTGCTTCAGCGGCAGCGTGTACTGCATGGAATCCGCTTCGGCCTTAGCCTGTAGCACGCGCACTTGCGCTTGTGCCAAGCTCCGTGTTCGCTTCCGGGAGGAAGTCGCCAGTGGCTTCATCCCGACGACGTCGCCCAAGCAGGCGGCGCAACTGCGAGGATAGGTAAATGTCATAAACAACCAGTGCTCCGGAACTGCCGAAGAGCCCAATACCGAGAATGACCAGCAAATATTTCAGGGCCAGCATCTACTTGCTCCGTTCCCTGGATAGAACATTGCGTGTGGCCGGCCGCTGCCGCACCGCGACAGAAGCCGCGGCAGGCCGCATCAACTCCAAGGTGGCGCGGAGCAGGAGCCAATACACGGTTACTGCGGCTGCGCCGGCAATCACCGTCGCCATAACCAACATGGCCAGATTCACTAAGATCCACATGAGTGCGTTCCTCCCGCGCGTACGGGAGAGGATATGGCACGGCGCACGCCACACAAACGCTGCTGAAAACGAAAGACTTACGACTAAGGTAAGGCGGATGGTTCGTGGCATCTGGAACACGGCGTGGTGACGGGGACGCATTGACAGGGCGCGTCCGCTTGGTGCCGCGGTGAATCAGAGGTAGTGTATTAGTGAAAGACAGTCATGGCCGCAGAGTCAGTTACGCGCGAGGCGAAACGCAGAATGCCGACCAGCCCCGGACTTCGCATCGGACGCATCCTCGGGATACCTATCTACATACACCCGAGCTGGATGATAATTTTTGTGCTGATTACCATGTCGCTGGCGATGCAGTTTACACAGGAGCATCCGCAATGGACTTCCGTGCAGCACTGGTCAGTCGGGATCGCAACCAGCCTGCTCTTTTTTGCTTCTGTTCTTTTCCATGAGCTGTCGCACAGCGTGGTGGCTCGCTTCTACAAGATTCGTGTGATCTCGATCACGCTGTTCGTGTTCGGCGGTGTCGCTCGCCTGGGGCGCGAACCGGCTAAGCCCATTCAGGAGTTCAACATTGCGATTGCGGGACCGATTGCGAGCCTTGCTCTCGCGTGTGGTTTTTACAGCTTGACGCTGTTTTTTCCGTACGCGGAAATGGTCGGAGCGCTTGCGGCGTGGCTATGGCAAACAAACGCGGCGCTTGCTCTCTTCAATCTATTGCCGGGATTCCCGCTGGATGGCGGGAGAGTCTTCCGCGCGATTGTGTGGGGAGTGACGAAGGATTTCGCGCGTGCCACCAGAGTTGCCGGCATGAGCGGGAAAGTCGTGGCTTACGGAATGATTGTTTTCGGGGCCTGGTACGCGATGAAGGGGCAGTGGACCTCGGGTCTATGGCTCGCGTTTATTGGCTGGTTCCTGCTGAACGCCGCGCAGGAGAGTGTGGCGCAGGTAGCGATTCGGGAAACCCTCAGCGGACTGCACGCGGCGGACGTCATGAGCCACGAAGTGCCTACCGTGGCGCGAAACATTTCTCTGGAAGAGTATGGGCAGGAAGTGGCTCGCACGGGGCGCCGTTGCCATCTGGTGACCACGGACGACCGACTGATGGGCATGATGAATGTGAATGCGCTGAATTCCGTTCCGCGCAATGACTGGGGCAACATGTCTGTACAGGCCGTGATGATTCCGCGCGACAAAATTTTGTGGGCGCGTCCTGAGGAGCCTCTGCTGGGTTTGCTGGAGCGACTGGTTTCCGCGGATGTGAATCAAATGCCTGTAGTGACCGACACGGAGAACGATGGCGCGCACATCATCGGGATGATCACGCGCGATTCCATCCTACGTGTGATGCAGGCGCGGAGCGAAGTCGGTTCCTTGACTCCCACCCGATAATCTCCTGAACAAATCAGGCGCTGCGTGAGGCGGTAAAGCGGAATCCGCCGGGGCGGGGATCCAGAGTGACGGCGGCGAATCCGGCGGAGGTCAATCGCGCGGCGAGCGCGTCCGGCTGGACTGGCACAAACGTGCTGTTGGTGTGAATCAACCGGTTGAACCACCCTTCTGAGATTTCAAAGGCAAAAAAGCGACCGCCCGGCTGGAGCACGCGGCGAACTTCTGCGAAGGTGCGATCCTGCGCTTCTCTGGACCGCAAGTGATGCAATACAAGAACGGCGACGGCGGAAGAGAAAGTGCGGTCAGCAAAGGGCAGCGCGGCCGCATCACCCTGCACGACTCCCGCACCGGTGCCATTTTTTTGGGCAAGCCGAACGACAGCCACAGGATCATATTCGAGACTGGTTACGTGCGGGACGCGTTTTCGCAATTCGGCCGTGGCGGCACCCGCCCCAGCCCCGATCTCCAGGAGGTGCTCACCCAAATCCGAGCTGCCCAAGAGCCAGGGCAGCAAGCGCGCGCGAGTCATCCAGCGCCAAAACGATGTGGAGCAATACCAATTTTCAAGGACGTTCATTCGCTATTTCGACTGGAGAGAAAAGAGAAAGATAACCCGTAAAGGGTAGCAGATTGCCGAGATTAGGGCGCAGCGGTTCCCTCGCATTCACTGGATAAAGCTCCGCCCGTCCGCGGTTCGATGCTTCAGCGGTTGACGGCGGCCATCATAACTTCATTGTAGCGCTTGCCGGCGGCGGCACCGTGCGGCGCGACTTCGTCGATGCGCCGCAGGTCTTGTGGCGTCAATTTAACTTTCAAGGCGCCGACATTTTCTTCCAAGTATTTGCGCCGCTTTGTGCCGGGGATCGGGATGATGTCTTCGTCCTGGGCGAGCAGCCACGCGAGAGCCAGCTGACCTGGCGTGCATTTTTTTTCTTTGGCGATCTCTTCGACGCGCTTCACTAGCTCAAGATTCTTCTGGAAATTTTCTCCCTGAAAGCGAGGAGAGTTTCGCCTGTAATCGTCGGGAGCGAAATCTTCAAATCGCTTGATTTGTCCAGTTAGAAAGCCGCGGCCCAGCGGCGAGTAGGCCACGAAGCCGATGCCAAGTTCCCGCGTTGTGGGCAAGACCTCGTCCTCGGGATCGCGCGTCCACAGGGAATACTCGGTTTGCAGCGCAGCGATGGGATGCACTTTGTTAGCGCGGCGAATGGTCTGTGCGGAAGCCTCGGACAGGCCGATGTGCCGAACCTTGCCGGAGCGAATGAGTTCGGCCATGGCGCCCACAGTTTCTTCGATGGGAACATTGGGATCGACGCGATGCTGATAGTAAAGGTCGATAACGTCCACGGCGAGTCGCTTCAAGCTGGCGTCACAAGCGGATCGCACGTAGCCGGGACTTCCGTTGAAGCCACGGGCGTTGGGATCGGTTTTGCTGCGCACGATGCCGAATTTTGTGGCGAGAAAGACCTTGTCGCGAAGGCCGCGAATTGCCTTGCCAACCAGAATTTCGTTGTCCCCGTAGCCATAAACATCCGCTGTATCGAGGAAATTGATACCAAGTTCGATGGCGCGATGAATCGTCGCGATCGATTCGTTATCGTCGCGATCGCCGTAGAATTCGGACATGCCCATGCAGCCGAGACCCAGCGCAGAGACTTCCGGACCGTTTCTTCCTAAATGTCTTTTTTCCATTACATGCTCCTTTTGGGTGTGTAATGGTTCGATGACTTCGCGTTAGGATCGGATACGTCTGAGGTTGGGCGTGCTCTGGGGTAGTAAAACCTATCCATCTTTTATTGGTCTGATTTTGGCAAGCATTTTCATGACTTTCTTTGCTTTTCTTGCTCGCATCTTCTTCCAATCAGTGCCAGCCCTCTTGTCTGCCCTGTCCGCCAAGAAAGCCCACTCTGGATTTGGCCGCTTGTGCTGTTTGCGGGCTTGCAGCCAAGCAGATGCATATTCATTAAATGTGGGGGCATGACCTCTGGACCAAAATCTTCGAGCAAGAATTCTGGCGATGGCTCCATCTTCAAACTCCCCGCCCGTCAAGTCCTTCAAGTGCTGTTTGCAGAATGACTTGATTTCAGCGATGTTCAGATAGTTGAGATCGCGAAGCAGTTCCTGCCGTCCTTGCTTACTCATCTTGGAAATGAGAAATGGCATGGCTTTCCTTGCTTAGCGTCTCGACACAATTTAGCATCGGAAGGTTTTTTCTGACCAGCAAGGTATACCCATCACTCCAAATGGCCTCGGCACACGAGCCTAATTCCCCAAAGTCGGGTAATCCGGAGCCGATCTCCTAGTCCGAAAGCCCTCCGTCGGGATGCTCATGGGGACTTTCACCTTACCTTCGCCCGAGGGGCTTTGCTCATATCCCATACTCCGGAACCTCGTTGCCGAGGCAAAGCCTTTGCTTATAACCGTTTACCCCTTGGGCGCATCTAAGGAAATGCTCACAAAACATTAACGATATATACGCATGGCACCCATTAAAATAATTCGTAGGGTGCCCGGCCCAGATGCGGGTAAGGTGTAAATGTAAGCCAAGAAAGAGGAGTACTAGAACATGGTAAAGCAGTTTCTTCTGGCCAGCGACTTCGACCAGACGCTCAGTTTTAACGACTCGGGGGTCGTACTGAGCGAACTCATAGGATTTCACGGCTTCCACGACAAAGTGGAGGGCCTCTCGCAAATGAACCTGGTGCAGCAGGGCGCGGAGCTCAGCTATTTGATTCTGCACGATCCGGAGTTCCGGCGCGTTCGCCGCGACGACTTAATCGAAACGGGCAAGCGCATTCGCTTGAAGCACGATGTGGCTCTATTTGCGCGTGCACTTGACAGTCTTGCCGACGACTACAAATTTTCGTTTTATGTCATCTCTGCGGCGCCGCAGGAAATCATCGTGTCGGCGCTCGAGGGCATTGTGCCCCCGGACCACATTTTTGGTACACGGTTTCGTTACAACGATGCGACCGGGGAAGTGGAATCGATCATTCGCGCTTCCGCAGGTTGGGGCAAAATCACAGTGCTCGAAGAGATTCGCGCGCTATTGGGCATCAGCCACGACCATATCATTTACATGGGCGATGGCAGCTCGGACTTGCCGGTAATGATGCATGTCAATCATCACGATGGATTGACGATTGCCGTTTCTGAAGCGAAGTACATTACGAAAGTTGCGCGGCGCACCGTTTTGAGCGATAACGCCATGAGCGTGCTCGTGCCCGTGCTGGAGGAAGTGCTGCGGTGGGATTCGGTTCGCATCCGTCGCATGTTTGCCAGCCACGGTTTAACGCTTCGGGAATGGGACAAGACGCGGACGGACATGCTCACTATCCAGGATTCCACATTGCCAATGCCCTTAGCTGCCGTCAGTCACCCTCATTAACTCAGGGATTCACTGGAATTTTCTGGGCGCCATCGCTGTATGGATGGCGCCCTCTCTATTTTCGGCTGTCGGCTGTCCGGGCTTTTCTGTACTCTGGGAATGACTGGCCGAGAGGCGAGCATTTTATGAAAACATTCCGAAGCGCAACATTCCTTGTAGCGGTTCTTCTCGGCGCGATGTGGTATGGGCTTGATAACGCTCCAGCCACCGGGCGGACATCATCGCCGCCGAAACCTCCGGTGTATGTTTCCGATTTCGACATCGACGTGGAGCTACCGCAGTCTGGCATACAGAAGCCGGAAGATGATCCGGGAAATCTGGCGAGCCACCTTGTCGAGTTGATGTCGACGAAGCTGGTTATTGCTTTGCAGAAGGCGGGCTACTCCGCAACGCGCATGCATGAAGGCGATGCGCGACCGGACAGCGGCGTGCAAATTCGCGGATTGTTCGCGGAAGTAGACGAGGAAAATCACTGGCGACGCGCGGTGATTCGCAGCGCTACGGACTCCGGCAAAATGGAAGCACTCGTGGCGGTGGCGAACCTCTCAAAACCAGAGCAGGCGCTATACGAGATTGCGCCTTTGCCTGGAAACGAAGACAGACCGGGCGCGGTGATAACGCTAAGCCCGTACGTTCCTCTGACAAAATACGATCTTAGTAAAGACGCGGACGAAAATGTATTCAAAGGAATAGCGCCGCGCGTTGTCAACGACCTGACCGACCTGCTGAACCGGAATCCTGCCGCAATAACTCAGTAAGTGCTCGCGCTAAGGACTTAGCGGAAACGCGCGCTCAGCCCGCCGTCGGCGATCATCGTATGTCCGGTGACATAAGAAGCAGCGTCAGAGCAGAGCCATGCGATCACCTCACCAGCTTCGCGAGGATCACCAATTCTTCCCAGGGCGACCATGGCCTTAAAGCCTTCTTCGGCCTTCTTGCGGGCGTCGGGATCTCCCCCGGTGGAACGGTCGAAGACATTATTGAGCATGGGTGTGTCGAACGCGCCGGCTGCGAGAGCGTTGATCCGAATACCGCGAGTGCCGTATTCGAGCGCGGCGGATTTTGAGAGGCCGAGAATGCCGGCTTTCGCGGCGGAATAAAGCGCGCCCATGGGTGCGCCGCCGAGTCCGTTCACTGAAGATGTGTTCACGATGGCGCCGCCCGGAGGATTTTGCGCGAGCATTTGATGGATCTGGAATTTCATGCCGAGCCAGACGCCTTTCAAATCCACGGCCAGGGTGTGATCGAATTCTTCTTCGGTGAAATCCGCGGTGAGAAGGAACGCGCCAGTGTACGCGGCGGCGTTGTTGACGGCGCAATCGAGCCGGCCAAAACGCCCGACGGTTTTCCGGACAAGCGCTTCGACATCATTGGATTTGGAAACGTCGGTAGCGAGGAAAAAAGATTCACCTCCGAGCTTGCGAATTTCGCTCGCGACTTGCTCCCCACGCTCCGCATTGCGCGCGGCGATCACTACTTTCGCGCCTTCCCGCGCAAACACATGCGCGGTGGCGCGCCCGATTCCGGAGGTGCCACCGGTTATTAATGCGACTTGTCCGTGGAAGTTCATGTTGATGAACGCTCCTCTCGCTGGTCACTATTTTTGTAGGGACCGGCAACTATAGCGCGCAACTTTTATGAAAGGCGAGTGTTTGCGGGTTTACGCATTGGTGTTGTTGAGCGCATGGGTCATCAAGCGAAAACTGCGTAAATCTTGCCTATTGAAAAGCTTACGCGGAGAGGAGTAGTTTGCGACTACGCTCCTCGAAGAAAATTCGCGGCGCGAACACGCGAACATTGGATGGGCCCTTGGCAGTGCACTCCTCACGCTCGTCTTCCGGTTTTTCGTCCCCGTACCTGCGTCTCGAGCACGTTCTGCCTGGCCTGCGAACCGGGAGGTTGCACATGCGGCGAAGTATTGCGTATTTGGCTGTTTATATGTTGTTTCTGGGTGTGTCGGCGAGCACGAAGGCGCAGGACATTCTTGTGCCCGCGGGCACGCTGCTACGCTGCACGATGGATGAACCAAACTTTTCCTCGAAGACTGCGGATATTGGTGATCCCGTCATCTGCCATCTGAGCGCCCTGCGGCAGTTCGGCAAGGCGGTGTTTCCTCGCGGCAGTTATTTGGGTGGGCATTTGGAAGCGGACAAAGAGCCGGGCCATTTTGTGGGGAAGGGTTATCTGAAGATTGAGTTTGACCGCATCGGTTTCCCGGATAGCGACATTCCTGTGCCTAGCAAGATCGTCGCGGCAAAGGGATACAAAGTAGACAAGAAGGGCGACATTGTCGGAAAAGGGCACGCGACTCGCGACACGGTGGAATGGCTGATACCTCCGCTGTGGCCGTGGAAGGTTTTGACGCTGCCGGCGCGCGGCCCGCGTCCTGCATTGAAAGGCGAAGAGCAAATCACTGTGCGGCTTATGGATGACATCGATGTGCCGCGACCGGGCGGCTCCCTACGCTCTTATGAGCGTCCACCTGCGCCGGCCTCGTATCATTCACAATCGTTCCGCAAGCCGGTGTCGCTGAAGAATTCGGAGAAGCCGGCGAACGGTCCAGTGAACAACGATGGCACGCTCGACATTTCCGAAATCGGCTATGAAGCGAAAAACGCGACTCCGGCAGAGGCTGGCGCTACTAACGCTGCCATTGCCAATGATGCGGTCGCCTCAGGGGCGCCTGCGCAGATGGTCCGCACAAGTTCAGTGGTTACCGGCCAGCCTGCGCGAGTGCGCCTGATTGCGCTAAAGTCCGAGAATGTTTACGCGGTGACGAACTACCGGATTAACGGCGGCAGCTTGAGTTATGTGTTGTCCAGCGGAGGCAAGGGTTCCGTGGATCTGACCGAAGTGGATTGGCGCGCGACTTCGCGGCTGAATGCGGAGCCTATTTCCGCAGCGGCTGAAAAAATCAATCAACACACGTATTAACCAGCAATACTCAGGCGGGATAGACGGGCGCAGCAGCAAACAATGCTGCGCCTATCTCCGCACGCTTCTGTGCAGGCAATCCTTGCCTACCGCGTGCCATAAAGGCTGACTTCAGGCCGCGTGTCCGCGTACTCTTTGCTATACCAGAGCTCCACGCTTTCAATCGTGCGCCGTTCACCGGGCAAATCGAGTTCCGGCGTTTTTCCGCCAGAGCGAACGCGATCAGCCACGGCAAGCTCCTCTTCTGTGCCGTTCCCAAAATGGACGACCAGGCGCTGCAAATCGATAGCGCCGCCATTCACGCGGAGTTGAATTTTGCGAAACTCGCCCGCTCTGTCGCCCACATGAATGGTTTTGTGGTCCTCGCTTTTATCGACATGCGCGGTGCCGAGCAAGATCCAATGCTTGGCATGCGCAATCGGTGACACTAAGAAAAAAGCAAGAGAGACACCAAGAATCCAAGGGGCGTATTTTTTCAACATGAAGTTCCTCCACTGCGATTCCGCAGAAGCGGAGCCCTGCAAACAAAAAATGAAATTTGAACGTGCGAATCTACCGGCATTAGCGGAAGTTCGCGCGGCGAATGACCTGCTAGTTGGATGCAGAAGAAGAGGCGAGCGAATGCGAGGTCGCTGGCATCACTTCGCGGTGGATAACATCCGTGAGCATCGAGCGGGAGCCGAAATAGAGGACGAACGCCAAAGCGACAGACAGCACCGGGATGATCAACATAGCTTGTTGGAGGCCGACGGCGCGAAAAGTTTCGGCGACGGTAGCGGAGCCTGCCAGGACGGCGGCGCGATGGGCGAGAAAATCGCTGAGGCGTCCTGTGAGGAGCGGCCCGAACGAAGCGCCGCACATGTACATGGCCATGAAGTAGATCGCCATA
Organism: Candidatus Acidiferrum typicum; assembly: GCA_025463055.1. Classification (GTDB taxonomy): domain Bacteria; phylum Acidobacteriota; class Terriglobia; order Acidiferrales; family UBA7541; genus Acidiferrum; species Acidiferrum typicum_A. The sequence continues at coordinate 17,841 of JAOAPV010000119.1, read as the reverse complement.
GTGGCGCCGCGCTGGTTGGGGGCGACCAAATCTTGAATGGCGGAATAAACCAGACCGTAATAGCTGGTGAGCAGGGAGTAGGTCAGCGTGAGAGAAGCAACGGCGAGAACTAGCGCGCCTCGCGGCTGGAGTACCCCGAGACAAGCGAGAGGCGCGGCGGCGAGGGAAGTCATCGCGGCGATTCGCAGTCTGCCATCCTTTCGGCGACGGACTATGGCATCGCCCAGATATCCGGCGGTGAGGCCGCCGGCAAGACCTCCCGTGATGTAGACGATGCCGCTGGCGACCCCGGACGAGGCGAGTGACAGTCCGTGAACGCGGCTCAGGAACGCTGGAAGAAATGCGGCGATGGCGTACAGATTGAAATTCAAGAGCGCTCCGGAAGCGATAATCCACCAGAGAGTGGGAATGCGCAAGATGGTCCACATAGAGCCGCTGGACAGGGGAGAAGGATGAATCTCGCTGGCGCCGCGCTGCGGTTCGGGAAGAAGCAGCAGCGCAGGAACGAGGAGCAGCGCAGGCGCGGCGGCCAACACCATTGCCGCTCGCCATCCGTAGGCTTGAGCGAGTGGTCCACTGAAGAAAAAACTGAGTGCGCCGCCGACCGGTACGCCGAACATGAACAGGGCGAGGACGCGCGAGCGCTTGTCCGGCGGGAAAAGATCGCCGAGCCAACTCGTTGCGGCAGGTGCGCAGGCCGCTTCGCCAATGCCCACGCCGATGCGTGAAAAGAGCAGCACGCCAAAGCTGGCGGCAAAAGCGGCGGACGCGGTCAGCGAAGACCAAATCACGATGGCTATGGCCAGCAGCTTCTTGCGGCTGGCAGAATCCGCAATACGGCCGAGAGGCAGACCCACCAAAGCGTAAATCCAAATGAAGGCGCTGCCGAGGAGACCGATCTGCGTGTCGGTTAGATGGAACTCTTTGCGGATGGGCTCGGTTAGCGCGCCAGGAACGTGGCGATCGTAGAAATTCAGGACATTCACCGCGAACAGAACAAAAGCCGAAAGCGCCAGTGAGTTGCGATTATTTCTTTGAGCCACGGCGAATACTACCACGGAGTAGGGGATTGAGACGTGCGTCAGGAGGCTGTGGAACTACGCGGGGAGGGGTGCAATACGGGGAGAGCCTGCCAGATTCTGACAAGAGCGTATGCGGCAGGAAGGAGCGATGTCCAAAAGATGGGGTAGCGATAACGAGCCTCAAATGGGCTTAAGTAATAGATGAGCGGAAATACCAGCCATGTGATGCCGATTACATAGCCCGCCGGGTTCATGCGAATTATCAGCCAGACGCCCGCGAAAGAGAGCAACGTGATTGTCCAGACGAGTGCGGTTTGCCAAAGATCGTCCAAGTTGGGGAACCAGAACAGACGGAGCCTCTTAAGAGTCAAGATTAAGAAGCCTTTGCGATTGGCGGACATCCAGTTCAAAGCTTCGTGTAGCTTGGTTCGATTGAACTGGACTTCCCCCGCGGCGGCAAGTTCAGCAGCGACGGCGGCATTGGCGTTTGGGCCGCTACGAGCATGGCAGCCGGATTGAATGTGTTCGCGAAGAGCGGGAGCGGCACACGAAGTGTTGGCATTTTGCAGTTGGAGGCCGAGACAGTCGCGAACGAAAATGAAAGTGCCGAAGCGGGCATAGTTTCGGACAATCCATGGCGAAACGATAAGTAAAGCTAAACCTGAAATAATGATGGAACGGCGGACGCACTTGGCACGGTCTTGTGAGGGTTGCACGCAAATCCAGCAAACGGGCCAGACGACGAGTAACAAAATGAGGACTGGGTTAGTCAGAATCGAAATGCCCCACAAAACTCCGGCTATGAGGGTCCCTGAGGGACTCCGTCTCACGAGGCTTCGCTCGGTGGCGAGGAAAGCTAAGAGCAATAGCAGGCCGGCGAGGAAAGGTTCCCAACGAGTGTCTATGGGAGAGTGGAGAGAGAAAGTCCCCAAAAATGCGGCGACAATCCCGGGGAGGATGCCAAGCTGCAAGCGGCTCGACAGCAAAGGCAGGAGGCCCATTTGGAGGGCAAAGCAAAAGACGTTGCAAGCCCAGGCGACCTGCAGCGCGGTGTGGCCAGTTCCAAAGGCGCGGAGGATCAAGGAATACAGAAAAGGATACACCGGGGCAACGTGGGCCGTTGGGCCTGTCTTCATCGTGGCGAAAGGGTCGGCAAAAGTAGTATGGGCGGCAAGAGAGCGAGCCACAAGGACGGCTTCGGAGCCGGACGACACCTCGAACTCATTGAGGCGGCCTTCGGGGAGTACGGTCAATAGAAGGAAGCTGGCGGCAGTAACGACGATGCACCAATGTGCGACGGTCCATTTGGGAAATCTTTCAACGAGCAAATCTCGGTGTGTAGCCTGAACGTGGTCAGGTACGGGAATCTCGTGGGCCAAGGCGCCTTCACATCCAGTGGAATTCTGGGAAAACATACCTACTCATTTTCGCGTGAGTTGGTGTGCAGAAGGGGAAAAAAATGCTCGGCGTTCAAGGGCAGCACGGCCGGAAACGTACGGAACAAAACGGCATATTCGCGGGACCTGCGGAACTTGCGATTCTCAGAAACAAACATCCCACCCGCGGGTCGCGGTATGCAGGTGGGATGTCTATAGCAAAGCTGCTTAGCTGGATTGGCCTGCGGCTTTGGCCATTTGCTTGGACCATTCCTCGGAGCGGCGTTGCATTTCTTCTGGAGAAACATCTTCGATGTGGGTGGCTACGCCCCACTGATGACCGAACGGGTCGGTGAACTTACCGTAGCGGTCTCCCCAAAACATGTCGTTGGGTTGCATGTCCGCGCGGGCACCGGCCTTTACGGCGCGATTGAACGTGCTGTCCACGTCTTCGCTATATACGAAAAGAGAGTAGGAGTGAAGCGTGGATGGGGTGGGCGCGACGGACATCCCGGGAAATTCATCGCCGATCATGAAACGAGAATCACCGATCTGCAGTTCGGCGTGCATCACCCTACCGCCGGGACCGGCCATGCGCACGATTTCCTTAGCGCCGAGAGCTTCCTTGTAGAAGTCGATAGCGCGCGCGGCGTCACGGCAGGTTAGCTGCGGGGTAATGGAATGGTAGCCTTCGGGAATGGGACGAACATTTGCTGACATTGGAAAACCTCCAGAGAGCGTTGGACGTGCGCGCACCGTAGGTTGGGAGGAAGCTTGTGCGCGTAAGGGGTAGATACTCCCGCTCGCGGGAGAAAGTCAAGCCTTTTACCGAGACGCAGCGGCAGGTTGCTATAAGTTCGGATATGTAAAGGGGTTTGGCTTGCAGGGTGATGTAATGCGGATTTCAGCGTGGGGTGCGTGTTTGTCCCGATGTCATGCCTGAGTCGGAAATGAAACAATGTTGCCAGGAGGAGCGCCGGAAACGTGGCTCCTCACGAGGAGAGTAAACTGATGATAAGCAAACTAACGCTAAGCTTTTTCGCTCTTTCAGGGTTGGTGCTTTTGCCGACAGCGGGAATCGCGAGCACGGCGAAACAAAATGATACAGCCCGGCAGGAAGATCGAGATCGCGACCGCGATAGGGGAGACAAAGTCCGTGAAATGACGGGTTGCCTGCAAAAGCATGGCGACGACTACGAGCTGATGTCGGATAACGGCTCGACTTGGGAACTAAAAGGCGATCGGGCAAGCCTACGTGACTATGTGGGGCAAACTGTAAGAGTCACCGGCACGGTAGACCACCAAAAGATGCACGACGCCAAGGAAAAAGCGAAGGACAAGACGGAAGATAATCCGAACGAGCACGGCCATCTGACGGTGACCGACGTTCGACCGGTAAGCCGCAGTTGCAGCAGGTAACTGCGAGCGAACATTCGCCGTAGATTAGAGACAGTTGAAGAGGGTGGGCAGAAATGCTCACCCTCTTTTTCTTTTATGACCGGCATGTTTCCTTTTCTTTTTGATAGGCATCTTTGTTGATGTGTGCAAGGGCAGTTCGCTCGCCGTTTCTGTCGCGCAGACCCGGCGGATAGGGAGCGAAGATTATTCGAGATTTCGCTCCGGGAGATTGTCTATGCTCTACGAATTCTTGGTCGAGACCTATGAAACCGAGCGCGTGAAAGTAGTCAGCGTTTGGAGTGAATTCCGCGACGAGGATCTGCCGGTGCGTCCGCGAGCGGATGACCGTCGCGGGCGCAGCGTGCGCGAACAGATGGTTCATCAGTGTGTGAGCGAAGATTTGTGGTTTCGCACCATGATCGGAATCGATGTGGGTGCGCCGCCTCTGCCTGCTCAGGAGACGCGACTGGAATTCATCAATCGCTATGCGGAAGATAGCGGGAAGCGGCTGGAGGCGCTGCGGGGGAAGCCGGCGAGTTGGTTCGAGGAAGAAACTAAGTTTTTCGATGTCGCGCGCTCACGTGCTTGGGTCCTGACGCGGCGGCTAACGCATACGTCCCATCATCGCGGCCAGCAGATGGCCATGTTGCGGATGCTGGGGCGCGATTTCCACAGCAATTATGGGCCGACGGCGGACACCGGTGGACTAATGCAGAATCATGCGCCGACAATTTACGCGTATAACGGATTGGCAGCGCTGCTGGACGGCGAGGCGCGGGGCGGAAAGAAGACGGCGTTGCCTCCGAAAGCGGAGGGAGCTGTGACGGAGCGCCCGGGCCCTGCTTAGTTGCTGCCTCAGTCGCGGCGTATTGCTGGACGATTGCTTAGTTGCGATACAGGTCGGGGAATTGCCTTTTGAGATGCTCTAGCTTGGGAAGATCGTTGTAGACGATGTAGGGTTGATCGGTGTGGGTCTGCAGGTAGTCCTGGTGGTAATCTTCAGCGCGAAAGAACGCCTTGAACGGAAAAACCTCAGTGACAAATTTACGGGGATACACCTTCGCGGCATCCAGCTGCTCGATATAGGCCGCTGCAATACGCCGCTGTTCCTCATTGGAATAAAAAATCGCGGACCGGTATTGAGTCCCGTCGTCCGGACCCTGCCGATTCAGTTGTGTGGGATCGTGCGCCACGGAGAAAAAGATCATCAAGATCTGTCCATACGAAATTTGTGACGGATCGAAAGTGATGCTGACAGATTCGGCGTGTCCGGTCAGGCCGCTGCTGACCATCTCGTAGCTCGGAGAACTGACACGGCCGCCGGAGTAACCCGCGGCCACGGAACGCACGCCTTTCAGGTGCTCAAAAACGGCTTGCACGCCCCAGAAGCACCCGCCGGCGAGAATGGCAGTTTGCTGGGATTTGCTGGTCGCCAGCGGAGCGTCGATGGCCGGTTTCGGGAAAGGGTAGCGCGGCTCCGCGGCGGGCCGAGCACCGATCGACCGGACGGCGTTCCAGCTGAAAAAAGCGACGATAGCGGCGATGGCTAAAGTGCGGCCAACGGTGGGACTGCGCACGGTTTCGCTCCAATTATAGTAGGCGAAGCTGGGATGCGCCGAAGCGCAGCCCAACAACGCTGCTACTGAAGTATACGCCGGCGGCGCGACGCTGGATGACGCGCTATTCAGGCTTGCTGATGACGCCGCAGGCGATGCGCGGAGGAGCGGTGCTGGAACCTCCTCCAGAGACGGCGTGAATGACGATCGCGGTGCCCCCGTTGCTGAAAACGGAATGCTCGTCAGTACCGAGCGTGATATTGGGCGCAACCACTGTCGCATGGCCGGTTCCGTCGGCTGACACAATCAGCGAAAAATCCGGAATGTCTCCAGCCGGCAGACCCGTGTGTTCGGCGTGGCCGGAGGCGCCACTGAAATGCGGGCCAGCAGACTTGAAGTCCGGCGCTTCACATTTCGCGTGCTGGTGAATGTGCAGAGAGTGCTCGCCCGGCGCCAAGCCCTTGACGTCCAGCTTGATTTTGACTCCGTGCGGAGCTTCGCTCAGCACGGCAGTTCCAACGCCTTGACCCTGCGCGTCTTTAATTTCCACGGTAACAGGTTTGGAAGCAGCGGCGCTGCGGGCGTGCACCCCGGCCACTCCGCCCGTCAGAACCGTAAGGCACACGAGACTAGCAATCGTTTTCATCATCCCTCACTTTACGTGCGGATCGAATGATCCCGCGATAGCGGAATGATACATGAATCCATCTTAGCCGTAAGGCGGATTTCTGAACCACGCTGTAGTCACTCGATCGTAGCTTGGCACAACTGGAAAAGGGATGCGGATATAGGGCATGCTATGGGCGCTAGCCACTTGAGGGAGATGATGATGCGTTCGTCGATCCAGGTTATCGCTTGGTCTTTAGTCCTTCTTTTTGCTCCAGCATTGCTCAAGGCGCAACTGACACATGGAAAAAAGCCACAGCTTGCACAGCCGTACGCTACGAAATCATCAGCGAACGGTCCCGACAAGGTGAGTCCAGCACAGGGATTTCTTCCGACCGTCCCGGCGGGATTCAAAGTGAATGTATTTGCCACCGGTTTCAAGAGGCCCCGCTGGTTAATTGTTGCGCCAAACCAGGATATTTTTGTTGCAGACACGGGCGCTGGGGAAATCGTGGTATTGCGAGACCCTCAGAACACCGGCGGGGCGCAGGTGCGCGAGACTTTCGCGATGGGCCTATCGCGACCATTCGGAATCGCCTTCCACGATGACTACGTTTACGTCGGGGCGATGAAAGAGCTGGTCCGCTTCAAATACGATCCTAAGACCTCCAAGCGTCTCGGCGAAGCTGAGCACCTAATGAATCTGCCAGGCGGCGGGCACGATACGCGTTCCGTTGTTTTCTCGAAAGATGGCAAACATGTGTTCGTGGGTGTTGGATCCGAGTCGAATGTCAGCCCTGGCGAGGAGCCGATTCGCGCCGCCGTTACGATTTGCGATCCAGACGGAAAGAACGCACGGCAATTTGCCACCGGGCTGCGCAATCCCGTGGGTTTGGCGCTTGAGCCCGTAACAGGTCAGGTGTGGACGAGTGTGAACGAGCGCGATGAGTTAGGCGATAACCTGCCGCCCGATTATCTCACTTCCTTGAAGGACGGCGGCTTTTATGGCTGGCCCTACAGCTATATCGGCGACAATGTCGACGCACGCGTAAAGCCGCAGCGTCCGGACTTGGTGGCGAAGGCGATTGTGCCCGATGTTTTGCTGGGGGCGCACGTTGCGCCGTTGCAATTTGCGTTTTACACGGGGAAGCAATTTCCCGAGAGCTACCGGGGCGGCGCGTTCGTCGCGGAGCACGGATCTTGGAATCGTTCAACGCGCTCAGGGTATGAGCTTGCGTTCGTGGCTTTTAAGGATGGGCAGCCTTCCGCCGATCCAGTCCCGTTCATGACCGGGCTGGTGCCCGATCCGTCGTCGGGCACGGTCTACGGACGTCCTGTCGGCGTGACCACCGCGCCGGATGGCTCCCTATTAGTGTCGGATGATGGCGCCGCGGTGATTTACCGCATTTCCGTGGCGCACTAGAGCTAGGCAAACAAACTACTGCACTGTGAGCGTAAGTTGAATTGGCGCTACGCCTGCCAACGGGGCGCCCATCGACGTAGTCACCGAGGGCGTCAACGTGATAGTCGACGTTCCTAGCGGCGTGCCCGTCACTTGCGGCACGGGCGAGGGAATATTCTGCGGACTTACGGAGGCAACTCCGCCGCCACAACCTGCTGCCTCGAACACGCAAAGGGCTGCCACGATAGTTAGCGCCGCAGCCCGCATCAGCCCCGCCATGCAGTTCAAGGCGTGCAGCCTCGAACCGTAAAAAAACACCGCACAAGCTACGCAGCACGCCACCAACGAAAGTACATGCAACCAAGTAAAATGGGGAAGCTGCATAGGAACGACAATCATCGTGTTCTTGGTCGTGGCTACATTCACCACGTAAGAAATTGGGGTCCCGCCCGCAAACTGCACATTCGGAGCCGTGCATATGGCTTGTGCCGGTGCGCCCGAGCAGGCGAATGAAGCGCCGCCGGCAAAACCTGGGCCAGGCGTCAATTGCAGGCTGAAAGCGGCCGTTTGCCCTGCAGTTACGGTAACGGAAGTCGAGCCGGGAGCCGCAGGCGAAATTGCAAAGGCGGGGTTGACGCTGGCGCTCAGGGAGATCGTTTGGGGAGAACTGGGCGCATCGTCCGTGATCGTAATCAATGCAGAGCGCGCACCGATTGCCACTGGCGAGACTGACACGGCGATGGTGCACGTTCCACCAGTTGCGTATGCTGCGGCGGTGCAATTGTTTGTGATATTAAAGTCGCTCGAATTTGTCCCGCCAAGAGCTAGGGAAGCGATATGCAGCGGTCCTGTGCCTGAGTTTGTCAGCGTAACGATCTGAGCGCCCACGGCCGCCCCTTGCGTAACCGTGCCGAACGAGATGCTGGTCGGAGTCAGCTTCACAATTGGCGTTCCGGGCGGCGGCGTTGCGCCTGTGCCCATCAGCTGTACGGATTGAGGAGAGTCCGGAGCGTCATCATTGATTGTTATGGTGGCGCTACGCTGGCCAGCCCCCAACGGGGAAAAGGTCACCGCGACACTGCAAGTAGCACCCGCCGGATACGCCCCCGAGCAAGCATTGGAGAGTTGGAAATCCGCGGGATTTGCTCCGCCGGGCAGCACGGAAGAAACGTGCAGTGATCCGGGACCTACGCTCGTGACGGTAATAGTCTGCGCGGTGCTCGTGCTTCCTTGTGTTGTGGTCGCGAAGGTCAGGCTGCCCGGAACTAGAGTGACGGCCGGGAGTGGAGCTGCGCCGATACCACTAAGGGGGACCAATTGCGGACTGCCGGGCGCATTGTCTGCGGCCGCCAAGCTTGCCTGTCGCGCCCCCGTAGCGCTGGGAGAAAAAACTAAGCTGATAGTGCAAGTGGCATTTGGCGAGAGAACCGTGGGGAGTGAACAATTGGGAGTCGCAACAAAATCAGCAGGATTAGAACCCGTGACGCTGATGGACGTCAGGCCGAGCGCCTGGCCACCGGTATTAGTCAGCGTAAGGAGCTTAGAGCCGCTGGATTGCCCGACCGTTACGCTGGCGAAATCTTCTGACGACGGAAAAATTGCCGCTGCCGGTCCGCTGACTGCTTGTACCGGAGCGCCCGTAATAGCCAGCGATCCTTGCGCGACACTCCCTCCGAATGGCGAACTGGGCAGTTCGGAGAGAGTGCCATTCTGAGGATTGACTAAAAATCCGTGCACGCCGTCGCCCTGCACCGAGTAGAGGTAGGGACCTAGCGGATCCGCGGTGGCACTAACCGGGTTAAAGGTAAAAACCGCGAGTGGACTTGGGGGAACCGCCAGCGCGCCGGTGGTCTGGTCGATTGTGTAGACCACGGACGCGGTGCCTTCCTGCACGTAGAGAAATTTGCCGGTGCTGTCGGTCAGCATGGCCGCCGGAATTTGACTTGCGGAGGTTACGCTGGAAATTCCTGTGAGCGCGGTTCCGTCTGCTGGTGAGATGAGAGCGCTTTCGATGATCCCTAGTGTCGTGCCCGATCCATCGAAAAAAAAGCGACCCTGGGGATCGATGGCAATACTTCGTCCCGCGGGCACGCCGCTTCCCGCCGTGCCGGTTAATCCGAGCGTGCCGGTCACGGGATCAATGGAGTAAACGCTCGTGCCGCCATCCTGCACTAAGGTCGCGCGATTTAGGCCGAGACCAACATACAGATGAAGGCCCTTGGAGTCCGTGACCATGCCGATAGGGCTGGAAGCGATGTCCGTCGTTGGTTGCCCAGATAATGGAACCAGTTGGCGATTGGCGGCGTCGATCAAGTACTCGTTGATGGCACCCTTATTTGACAGATTGCCGAACTGATAGCCCACGTAGAGAAATTGGCCGGATTTTTCCGCTGCCAGATACACGGGAGACTTGGCAGCCATGCTGGGGTTCTCTGTGGGTCCGGTCGAAAATGGTGAGCCCGGAACCCGCGTGAGGCTTCCGTTGGTCTGATCGATCTGGAACATCGAAATATTGCTGGTGCTGGTGTTGATCACGAACAGAAAGCGGCCCAATCCGTCGATGGCCATTGCGCCGCCCGGAAGGCTCTCGGCAATTGGCGAGTCGGTCGCTGCAGAAAGAGCGCCGGTTTGTCCGTTCTTCACGTACGTGGCCACCTGCGAGGTGGCGTTGGTGATGGGTACGGAATTGAACACGTATTGCTGCTGAGGAGCCTGGGCGGGGACAGCCGCTGCAAACGCCAACTCAAGAAGAAGTAGCCGCACGAAGCAGAGTGCATTCGACACTGAAAGCCATAGGGAACAGAGGGGCGCTTGCTGGGCCATAGTTCTTTCTCGGCCGAAGGGAACGGCGCTGAATCAGTTTTCCGAGAGGGACCTGTGCGGCAAGATACGGCGAGAGTTTTGAATAGTCAAGATATTAGTTAACTTAAGTGCAATTTATAAGGTTGGGAAAATTCCCACTTTGGGAATTTATCCCAGTGCATCATGTGATTGATGGGCGTCTAGCGCCTAGCTCGGCTTCCAATTAGGGTGCGAGGTGAATAATCCGTCGACAAAGCCGATTTGGTAGCAGACGAAGAGACCAAACGCGAGGCTCAAGATTCCGGAGCCGGTGACCAAGCTTCGGTTCAACCAGGCAAAACGGTATCCCGCGAAGGAGAAGGGAAGCGCGATCACACTGGTGATCAGCATCATTCCAGCGATAGTCCCTACGCCAAAAACTAGCAAGTAGAGTACTGCCCACTTCGGCTCGCGGATAGCGCTCAAGACGAGTAGCGCCACTGCTGCAGAGCCCGCGAGGCCGTGCACGATACCAACAAACAGAGGGCGCATCGCTTGGTATAGGCCGAGGCCTGCGAACGACCGCTCGAGAACGGCCGGCGGCGCGAGGCTTTCGCCGTGATGCTCGCTCTCTGGGGCGTGCGAATGCCAATGTAGGTGCATCTTCGCGCCGTGTTCGTGAAGGTGGGCGTGCTCTCCGGCGACTTGCGGATGCGAAGGAGAAAACTTATTGCTCATCCACGTCATCGCGCCAGCCAGATTCAGCGCGCCCAACAGAATCAGCATCAGGCCGACGCAAAACTCCATGGTGAGCCCCACGCGAACGGGAATCGCCAGCCCAAATAAGATGATCGCGGCGCCGACAGCCAGAATCGTCACCGTGTGGCCCAAGCCCCACAAAACTCCGATGAATGCGGCTTTGGCGATCGAGCGTTCTCGGCTGACAATGGTGGAGACGGCGATGACGTGGTCCGGGTCGGTGGCATGCCGCATTCCCAGAAAGAAACCGATGGCGAGGATGGCCAGTCCGCTGGTCATGATTTTTCTGCCGCGCTAATCCACTACTTTCGCAGCATACCGGAGAATGGCTCTGGGCGCACGCCTTGCGCCGGCAAGAAGCGGATTATTGGCCGTCGCGCAGGATGCGCATGAGCTCCGCCGCTGCATGCGGAAGCCGCGCACCGCGGCGCGAAACAACGTACACATGGCGGGGCAGACTGAGTTGCCGCACCTTCACTTCTTTCATCCAGCCATGCTCGATCTCCCACTGCGCACACATCCGCGGGACGATCGCTACGCCCATGCCCATCTGCACAAAGCGCTTGATGCTCTCGATGGTGGGCATTTCGATGGGCATGTTGAGCGCGGTGCGATTTCTGGCGAAAAGCTCGATGACTCGGCGACGGTAGGGCGACTCCACGATGTGCCCGATAAAAGTTTCGTTGGCCAGGTCTTCGACGCCCACCTCGCGCCGTTTGGCAAGCGGATGCTTCAGCGGCACCACCAGGGTCAGCTCATCCTTGCGGATTTCCGTGGCTTGCAACTGTGTGTCTCGCGGTATGAAGGAGATGGCCCCTACGTCGAGCCGATAATTCAATACTTCGTGGGGAATATCGCGCGAAAACATGCGATGGACGCGCACCTGCACCCCGGGATGCAGTTCGCGAAATTGCGAAAGGGCAGGAAGCAGCGCATGAATCGAACTTTCGTTCACGCCGAGGGACAACTCGCCTCGTTTCAGGCCTTCCAGCTCGCTAAGCCCTTTCTTTACTTCGTCACGAAGGTTCAGCAGCCGCTCTGCGTATTCCTTGAGCAGCACGCCGGCGTCGGTGAGGCGCACCGGCCGCGAGCCGCGCACAAACAGCGGCTGGCCAAGGGAGTCCTCGAGTTTGCGGATACCGAGGCTGATCGCCGGCTGGGTGCGGAATAGCCGTTCAGCGGCGCGTGAGAAGCTGCCTTCCCGAGCAACGGTCAGAAACACCTGGAGTTCGCCGAGGTCCACCTGTTAACCGTCCCTTTGCGCAAGTATAAGACAATGTTATCAAAAGTAGAATAAAGATAAATTTGACCCACCGGTCCCCCGTCTGTTTATCTACCCTAGGGAGACTCTATGGACTCGCTACGCATTTTTGACACTACACTGCGCGACGGCGAGCAGTCGCCGGGCTTCTCCATGAATACGGCGGAGAAAATCCGTATGGCGCGACAGTTGGCCAAGCTTGGCGTGGACGTTATCGAGGCCGGTTTCCCAATCGCTTCGCGCGGAGATCTCGATGCAGTGCGCCTGGTCGCCACGGAAGTGCGGGATGTGCCGATTGCGGCTTTGGCTCGCGCAAGGAAAGATGATGTCAGCGCTGCGATTGAGGCGCTGGAGCCCGCGGCTGCCCCCCGGCTGCACATCTTTCTAGCTACCTCGGATTTGCACCTTCGCGTCAAACTCAATATGTCGCGCGAGCAAGCGCTCGAGGCCATTGCGTCGATGATCCGTTTCGGCAGGCAGCACGTTGGCGAAGTGGAATTCTCCGCCGAAGATGCCGGCCGCACGGATATTCAGTTTTTGTGCGAAGTGTGCCGGGTAGCGGTGGGCGCCGGAGCCACAGTCTTAAACCTGCCGGACACCGTCGGCTACGCCGTGCCGGAAGAATACGGCGCGATGTTTCGCCATGTACGCGAATATTTGGGTGATCCCCAAGGTGTAACGCTCAGTGCGCACTGTCACGATGACCTAGGTATGGCCGTGGCCAATTCGCTGGCCGCCGTGCGTGCGGGAGTTCGCCAGATTGAATGCACAATCAATGGTATCGGGGAACGCGCCGGGAATGCCGCATTGGAAGAGGTGGTAGTAGCACTGGCCGTGCGCAAGGAGAGTTTTGGAGTTAGCACGGGCATCCACCTTGAGGAACTTTTCCCCACCAGCCGTATGCTCTCTGAAATTACTGGCGCGGTAGTTGCGCCCAACAAAGCCGTAGTGGGCGCGAACGCGTTTGCGCACGAAGCGGGAATCCACCAGGATGGTATTATCAAGAACCCGCTGACGTACGAGATCATTTCCCCGCAAACAGTGGGAGTACCGGCACGCTCCCTGGTACTTGGGAAGCATTCCGGCCGCAATGCGCTGCGCTTGAGCTTGCGCGATCTTGGCTACGAGCCGAGCGATGGGGAGCTTGCCGAAGTCTACCGTAGGGTCACTGCTCTCGCGGACCAGCAAAAGGATGTTCGGCACCGCGACTTGGTTGCTATCGCGCATCAAGTGATTCGCCGCGGAGCAGTGGCCGTCGCCGCGGAAGCAGCATCGACCGCCTGAGCTTTCAAAAAGGCGTAAGTTCTGAACCTGCCTGTGTTGGCAAGCTAGCCGCAACTTTCGCAAGCGGCCCGCAAGTACGATGATTTTGTCGATCGGGGTTTGTCATGAAGAAGACCATTGTATTGCTCGCGGGAGACGGCATCGGCCCAGAAGTCACTCAGGCCGCGGTTACCGTCCTGCGCGAAGCCGCACACGAATTCCATCATCAGTTTGAATTTGCGGAATTTCCTATTGGCGGCGCGGCGATCGATGCCGCGGGAACGCCGCTTCCGGACGCTACGCTCGATGCATGCCACAAAGCCGACGCGGTCTTTCTTGGCGCGGTCGGCGGGCCGAAGTGGGATGCTCTTCCGGTTGGTAAACGCCCCGAGAGTGGTCTCTTGTCATTGCGACAGGGACTAGGGCTTTACGTGAATGTTCGCCCCGTGAAGCTGTTAGAGCCGCTGCGCGGGATTTCGCCATTAAGAGCCGACCGGCTCGGCGATCTTGATCTTGAAATCGTGCGCGAGCTATCCGGAGGGATCTATTTCGGCGAGCGCGGAAGCGTAGTGGAAAATGGCATTGAGCGCGCGTTTGACACCGAGTCGTATTCCACTTCGGAAATTGAGCGTATTGCGACCTTTGCCTTTGAGCGGGCCGAAAGCCGCTCGCGGCGCATCTGCTCGGTGGACAAGGCCAACGTGCTGGCCAGTTCGCAACTTTGGCGCCGCACGGTCACAGCCATGAGCACGGCCTACCCGGGCATCCGGCTCGAGCACATGTACGTCGATAACGCCGCAATGCAGCTTACCCTGCGGCCCTCGCAGTTTGACGTACTGCTCACCACAAATATGTTTGGCGACATCTTGAGCGACGCGGCTGCTGCGTTAGCGGGTTCGATCGGCGTGATTCCGTCTGCTAGCTTCGGGTCCGGCGCACCGCTCTTCGAGCCGATTCATGGCTCCGCGCCATCGCTGGCGGGCACGGACTCGGCAAATCCGATCGGTTCGATTCTCAGCGTGGCTATGATGCTGCGTGATGCGTTTGGGCTATCCTTGGAAGCCGACTGGGTGGAGCATTCGCTCCTTCGAGTCCTGAGCGGTGGCTATCGCACCCCGGACCTCGCCGAAAGTGGCGCGCGCACCGTCACAGGTTCCGCGTTCACGGAAATGCTCCGCGAAGAGATGCAGCGCACACTTGAGCACGCCGAGCGCTACGGCTGGGGCGTTTAGCCTACGCGACCGCGTACCCTTTCCAGGGCATATCTCTGTTGCTTCGGCATCTCGCCAGCCCGCACACGCCTTGCGAGAACCCGCCGAGGATGCTACTTTTTCACTTCCCAACTAGGTGACCGCTCACCTACTTCGGGGACGATTGGCCCAGGTACGGAGGTTTAGCTTCAGGGTGCTGTCCTCCGGTCAGTCAGGTGCCTACATCTCTGCTACATTCAGGCGTCCGGAACATTCGGGATAGCTGCGGTGCGTGCACTTGCTCGATAATCGTTTGTTGGTTATGACGGAAACCATCGCCACATTGAAAGGCGCTCCGGGAGACGGTGCGTCACGGCGCGTGACCTATTGGCGCGTGGAAGGCTCGCTGTTTGAAGTGGGCGCTATGCGCCTGGTCGGATTTTTCACCTGGAACTCGCAGAGTTTTTCGGAACGCTGGGCGCGGCGCTTGGGCATGGCCGCCATGGCGCTGTTGCGACCCTTCGCTTACGTGGTGAGCCGCACGTTCGCCACGCGACTGCTGCACACGTTGTTGCGGGGCGTCAGCCAAGACCGTCTAGACCTGCTAGGCGAAGAGTATTTCCATTATGTGCTGAAGCCGCACTTGCGTCGCCAAGCGGCCGAGAAACTAATTGCCGCGGTGCGTAGCGGTGAAGAGATTGTGCTGGTCAGCCAGCTTCTCGAACACGTGGTCAGGCCGCTGGCACACCACTTCGGTATCTCCTCGTTTGTCTCCAATCGCTTGGAGTTTCGCGATGGCTATGCGACGGGGCGCCTGCTTTCGCCGGTTGTGCGTCCGCGCGGACCCCTGGCTTGGATCGCAAGCGGCACTACCGATGGTCGCCTACCGAGCAACAAATTGATTTCGCAACTCGGCTGGGGCGAGTCCGCGCTCGATCGAGCCAAACAGAGCACAGCGCGTCCCGAGCCGCCGGCCGGACGAGCGGTTGCCGCCCTTGGGGACGTGCCGCGCGTCAAGCGGCTCGCAGTACGCGAAACGCTGGCTAATCGTCACATTTTGCTAGTCGGGGTCACCGGCTTCATCGGAAAAGTCTGGCTCGTCGATTTGCTCGAAAACGTTCCGAATATCGGCAAGATTACGCTGCTCATCCGGCGCAATCGCACCACCTCCGCGCAACGCCGCTTTGAAAAAATCCTTGAAGAGTCGCCGGCGTTTGACACGCTGCAGGGGCGGCACGGTCGGCAACTCGCCGCGTTTCTAAAGCAAAAAGTGGAAGTAGTCGAAGGCGACGTCAGCCAACCCGGCTTGGGAATGGACGAAGCGACGCAAGCAAGATTGGCGAAATCGCTGGACTTGATTGTGAATAGCGCCGGGCTGACCGATTTTAATCCCGACCTGCGCGAAGCTTTGGCCTCCAACGTCGATTCCGCCATGCACCTCCTGGATTTTTTGGGTAAGAGCGATCATGCAGGTCTGATGCACCTTTCCACCTGTTATGTAGTTGGCATGCGCGATGGGCGGGTGGGGGAAGGGCTGCAGGATAATTACAATCCCGCTCAGGATGCGAACTTTGATGCGGAGCGCGAAATCGAGTCGCTGCGCGAGATGATTCGACGCATCGAAGCGCGTTCGGAGAACCAGGAGCTAACTCGGGCTTTACGCCGCCAAGTTTTGGGACGCGCGGGAGATCCATCCGCTGTCCCCGCGGAGGAACTGGATGGCGTACTAAAGCGGAATCGTGTTCGCTGGGCGCGCAATCGCTTGCTGCGCGTGGGCCTGCGCCGAGCGCAGCATCTTGGCTGGCCAAATACGTACACATTCACGAAAAGCTTAGGTGAGTCGATCCTTACCCGCCATGGCGGGGATTTGCCGATCGCGATTGTTCGGCCTTCGATTGTCGAAAGCTCAATGCGTTCGCCGTTCTCTGGATGGAATGAAGGCATCAATACTTCCGGGCCATTGTCCTATCTGCTGGGGACCACGTTTCGGCAGCTTCCCACGAACGAGCGCAAATGCCTCGATGTTATTCCGGTCGACATGGTTTGCCGAGGCATGACCTTGATCGCCGCCGCTGTGATCGCGCGGCGCAACGCCAGGATGTATCAGCTCGCGACGTCCGCAATCAATCCCGTGAACATGGGGCGCAGCATCGAACTCACCGCGCTCGCTCACCGCAAACACTACCGTACGCAACAGGGCATCGAGCACTGGCTTAAGGTGAAGTTCGAGACTATTCCAGTGTCCAAGCAGCGATATGAGCGATTGTCTATTCCCATGCAGAAAGCGGTCGTTTCTCGCATCAATCGCGTTGCTGTAACGCTCCACGTGAAGAAAGCTCCGCTGGCCCGGCAGGAGCGCGATCTGCTACGCGCTGAAAAGCTTATCGAGCTGTATGAGCCGTTCATCCTGCACAACGAGCACGTGTTTGAATCCGAAAATGCGCGCTTGCTTTCCGCCGCACTTTCTCCTGAAGAGCGCGCTCTCTTCGCATTCGATCCGGAATCCATCGACTGGTGGGACTACTGGATTAACATCCATATTCCGGCGCTGCGCCGTTGGTGCTATCCCCTGATGGAAGGGCGTCCATTGGAGGCGCGCGCGCCTCGCGAACTTGACTGGACGGCGCAAGCCGCATGCGCCACCGCAAGTCCCAGCAGCGCTCCGTCGTCCGACCCTTTATGGCGATCTTCGTAACCGGCTCGACCGGCTATCTCGGCAGCTATCTGGTCGCCGGGCTGCTGCGCGATCATAGCGACTCGCTGAATCTGTTGGTGCGTGCAAACTCCGAACAGGAAGCGCGCGAACGCTTGTGGCAATCGTTGCAGCTCCATTTCGATTTTCCAGAGTTTTTCGATCACATCAATTCGCGCGTGCGTATCTTTCGCGGCGACCTTACGAGCGAGCGCTTCGGATTGTCGAATGATGATTACGGCTCGTTGGCGGACTCTACCGATTCCATCATTCATTGCGCCGCTTCGCTAAACCGCAAATCCGAAAAGCAGTGCCTAAACGTGAATCTGCGCGGTTCGCTGGAAGTAATTCAGCTCGCGCGCCGCGTGCAAGACCACAAAGGGCTGCGGCGGTACTCGCACGTTTCCACTGTGGCCGTCGCCGGCCAGCGGCGCAACGAAGTGGTAACCGAAGATGCGTCCATTGATTGGGCGCGTTCCGATTACGATCCGTACGCGCGGACCAAGAAATTTTCCGAGCACATGGTTGCCCAGCT